>JAQIBT010000003.1 GCA_027858915.1 Salinisphaera sp. | reverse complement strand
CGACCAGCGCGATGTTGCGTTCTACGTAGTGGCTGTGGAAATCAGGGATGGCGGACATGGCATGGAACACCAATCGCATCTCGGCCAGCACCCGCTCCATGACATGCTCGAGCGTGCGGCTGCCGGTGAGCGCGACGATGGCCTTGTGGAATGCCTGGTTGGCATCGGCCATGGCCCTGATATCGCCCTGATCGCGGGCCATCTGGGCGTGTTCGACGACCTGTTGCATGTGGGCCAGCGCGCTGTGGGTCAGGCCGCCCCAGAGAAGGGCGCCGGGCTCGATCGCGCGGCGAACGTTGTAGATCTCGCGGACATCGTCCGGGCCGGGGGAGGCCACGAACACGCCTCTGTTCGGGATGCGTTTGACGATTGATTCGCCCGCCAGGGTGGTGAATGCTTCGCGCAGGGTGTTGCGGGACACGCTGAGTGCATCGGCGAGTGCTTGCTCGGACAGCCGCGAGCCTGGTATGAGTTTGCCGTTGGCAATACGCGAACGCAGAATATCTGCCACCCAGGCGCCGGTATGTGCGTGTTCGGCGCGGGCCTGACCTTCAATGTCGCCCACGACCTTCGTTGCGTCCATAACCAGCCGACCGTCTGCGATTCCCGAGAACCATGCGTCGCCACCGGCCACAGGACGGGCGGCGGCGGCGCGAACCGACGCTAGTGTAGGGCGCCTAGTCGATCGTGCCAAGCACGTCGCCGTTGGTGATTTTCTCGCCGGCCTGTTGGGCGGCGCGCTTGAACGTGCCGGATCGGTGGGCGGCGACCGTCGTTTCCATCTTCATGGCTTCGAGTACGGCAAGCGCATCTCCCTCGGAAACGCTGGCGCCGTCTTCCGCCTGCCATTTCACCAGATTGCCGCTGATCGAGGCGTTGACGTTGGCGCTGTTTGGTGCGTTCTCGGCCAACAGATCGGCGCCGCCGCTCTCGCCTTGACTGGAGTGCCCGGGGTTCAGCAGGGCCGCTACAATTTTCGACGGCAGGCCGAGCTGTACTGCCTTGCCATCGATATGGACCGTCAGGGTCGTACGCTCGGCGCCGGGCGCGGCCGCTGCGAGCTCTGGCGCCGCCGCCAGCCGTGCGCTAAATTCGTTCTCGATCCAGCCGGTATAGACGTGCAACGCATCAGTGGCCGTGAAGGCAGGTTCGTTAAGCACCGCGCGGTGGAACGGCACAACGGTCGGCACGCCCTTGATGACCAGTTCGTCGAGTGCGGCCCGGGCACGCTGCAAGGCCTGCTGGCGCGTGTCGCCGGTGACGATCAGTTTGGCGAGCAGCGAATCGAAGGCGTCGGGAACGGTCGAGCCCGAGCGCACGCCGGTATCCACGCGGATGCCGCGGCCGGTAGGCGCTTCAAACGTATCGATCGTGCCCGGAAAAGGCAGAAACCCGCGGGCCGGATCCTCGGCGTTGAGCCGGAACTCGATGGCGTGGCCCTGGGGCGCCGGATCGGTCTGAACGCGCAGCGGCTGGCCGTCGGCGATCCGGAACTGTTCAAGCACCAGATCGATGCCGCTTGTTTCCTCGGTGACGGGGTGTTCGACCTGCAGCCGGGTGTTGACCTCCAGAAACGAGATCACGCCGTCGGGGGCGACCAGGTATTCCACTGTGCCGGCGTTGGTATAGCCGGCTTCCTTGCAGATGGCCTTGGCCGATGTATGGATCTTGTCGCGCTGTTCATCGCTGAGAAACGGCGCTGGGGCTTCTTCGATGAGCTTCTGATTGCGCCGTTGCAGTGAGCAGTCGCGGGTGCCGACCACGATGATGTGGCCGTGCGTGTCGGCCAGTATCTGGGCCTCGACGTGGCGGGGCCGGTCGAGAAAGCGCTCGACGAAACATTCACCACGACCGAACGCCGACCTGGCCTCGCGCACCGCCGAATCGAAAGCATCGTCGATGTCCTCGGCGCGCTTCACGATCTTCATGCCGCGGCCGCCGCCGCCAAACGCCGCCTTGATTACAATCGGCAGGCCGTGTTCGTCGGCAAATGCCCGCACGGCATCGGCGTTGTCCACCGGGCCGTCGCTGCCAGGCACCAATGGCGCGCCCGCACGTACGGCGATCTCGCGGGCTGTGACCTTGTTGCCCAGCTCGCGTATGGCCGTCGGCGATGGGCCGATCCAGACCAGCCCCGCGTCCATCACGGCCTGGGCGAAATCGGCGTTTTCGGATAGAAAGCCGTATCCCGGATGCACGGCATCGGCGCTGGCGCGCTCGGCGGCCTGCAGCAGCTTGTCGATATTCAGATAGCTGTCTTCGCTCGACTGGCCGCCCAGACCATAGGCCTCATCGGCCAGGCGCACATGCAGCGCATCGGCATCGTTGTCGGCATACACGGCCACCGACTGCAGCCCCGCATCCCGGCAGGCGCGCACGATACGGACCGCGATCTCGCTGCGGTTGGCAATCAGGACTTTATTCATGATCAA
>JAQIBT010000129.1 GCA_027858915.1 Salinisphaera sp. | reverse complement strand
GAGGTTTGCGGCGAACAACCCTGCGTGTGCGAGAAACGCCGCAAGGTGAAGGTGAAGCTGGCCGACGGCAAGGAGCGCACCATCCAGCACATGAGCGCCACCAGCTTCTGGAGCCCGGACGGCAAGCCCATCTCCGCCGCCGAGTTTATCCAGCGCCTGTTCGGCGAATTGCCCGCACTGTTTGTCGACGAGGATGAGTTGCGCGCTGTGTGGGGCCAGCCGGATACCCGCCGCAAACTGCTGGAGGGGTTGCAAGAAAAGGGCTACGGCGTGGAACAACTGGCCGGGGTGGGCAAGCTGATCCAGGCCGAGAACAGTGACCTCTATGACGTGCTGGCCTATATCGCCTTCAATCAGGCCCCGGTGACTCGCGCCCAGCGGGTGGATTCACACCGCGAAGCCATCTTTCGGGATCGCGACTACCGGCAAACGGAATTCCTTCGCTTTGTGCTTGGTCACTATGTGGCGCGCGGTGTGGGCGAGCTGGCAACCGACAAGCTGCCGCAGTTGATCGAACTGAGGTACCACAGCATGAGCGATGCAGTGCGCGAACTCGGCCCGGCGGGTCATATCCGCGAGGTCTTCGTCGGATTTCAGCAGCATCTGTACTGAGTCGCCTGTTCGAACGCCATGCTTGAAACGTTTGACGACCTCGCAGCAGCTATGCTGCAGAAGCGGATTGCTGCCCATCAAGAAAACAGAGAACTAACGGAATTCCAGGCGCTACTACTGCGACACCGTGGTCCCGGCTCTGCAGAAGTTCAAATTCAAGCACTTCGGCCACGACATCGTGGTGCTGCACGAACGCGATATACGGAAGGAAAAGGCGACTTCAATATATTTCGCAGCGCGGTCGAGCGACGCGCTTTCATGGATGAGCTTACAACGCTGATCGATGAGAGCAACTTCATCCTCATCGCCTGCGTTATCGACAAGCCCGCACTGAAAGAGCGCGGCGAAGTTGCGGTGGACAACCCGTATCACTACGCGCTGCGATATGGGCTGGAACAGCTGGTCTGCTTCATTGAGGAGAAGGGGCAAGTCGATCGCGACACGCATGCCGTGGTCGAGTGTCGCGGCAAGAAAGAGGACCGTGATCTGGAGCTGGAATTCCGCCGAATCTGCGACGGCGCCAACGGCTTGAATCGCGAACACGTCGGCGAAGGGTACGAAGGCGTCGGTCTGAAACGCCTGCCCGACTAGCCGTCGGAAAACTGCCGCGCCAGAAAGCGAAAAGCCCCGATGAACCCACCGAGGCATAGACGCCGACCGAGCACCCCCGATCCACTTGCGTTCTAATTTAAGCCGCTTTGTTGAGCATCACAAGCAGATGGCCATTAACAATGGCGATTGTGTTGCGCCCACGCGATTCATATAGGTCGAGGTCGGTTTTCTTTTTCATTTTCGTGAGTTGGTGTTCATCAACACGAGTCCCAAGCTTGATACGAGCAGCGCTCGCCCGGCCTCGGGCTGGAATTCGCGCCCGGCTTGGGCACTGCGGGCACCAAGGCACTTGGTCAGCCGCTAGCGTTGGCCCAGAGCGATGCGCGATGATTCGGCCACGATGAGTTTTTCCTTCCAACAACTGCGCTATTTCGTGGCGGTCGCCGAGATCCGCTCGATCACCGGCGCAGCGCGCGAGTTGGTGGTGTCGCAGTCGACCATCACCGAGGCGATCAAGACACTGGAGGCCGATCTCGGGGTCCAACTGGTACGACGCCATGCCCGCGGCATGGCGCTGAGCCATCGTGGTCATACCTTTCTGCGCCATGCGCAGCGAATTCTCGCGGAAGTCGGCCTGGCGCGGTCGGCGTTTACCGCTGGGCCGCGGATCACCGGCCGGCTGAATCTGGGCGTGACTTCGCTGGTCGCTGGCTATGCGTTGCCGGAGTTACTGGCTCGTTATCGGCGTGCTTTTCCGGGCACGGCCGTATCGGTGCATGAAGACCGGCCGGAGTATCTTGAACACTATCTGCTCAACGGCGAGCTCGACGTGGTGCTGATGTTCTTGTCGGCGATGCGCGAGCCTTCGGCGTTCAACGCCGAGGTGATCGAGACCTGTGGCTTCCGGCTCTGGGTGCCGGTCGGGCATCGACTGGCCGAGGAGGGGCTGGTATCCCGGCGGCGATTGCTCGACGAGCGCTATATCCTGCTCGATGTCGACGAGATTCATGCAGCCACCGATGCGCTCTGGCAGGGCGCCAGCGGTTATCGTGACCCCCAGGTCGCGTTTCGTACCACTACCGTCGAAGCCGTACGCAGCCTGGTGGCAACCGGGGCCGGGGTGTCTGTGCTGCCCGATCTGTTGTATCGGCCCTGGTCGCTGGAAGGGGATCAGATTGGCGTGGTCGAGTTGGCCAGCCCCTTGCCGCCGGTGAAGGTCGGGCTGGTCTCCCGGCGCGGTATCGCGCTCAGCGATACGGCTGCTGCCTTTATTGATGTTGCCTTGGAAAAACCGAGTATGCGGTCGATCTGACCTATCAGACCATGGTCGCCCAACGGCGCGTACGCGTTGTCGTGTTGTCAAAACAAACAAGGCGTTAGCGACTTATCGGAAAAACCGATATTTATTTTCTGTTTTTTGTTATTGCGATGGCTCATGGGCTCTGCCAATACTGGCTGAGTCCGCTTCCCGGCGGCGTATCGGCAGTCGTCAAAGGAGCCCGTAGATGGCTAATCAGAACCCGCATTCGATTGAAACCGCGCTGCGGATTGGCGACGAGCTCGTCGATGGGCAGGGCGATGCCGAAGCTATCATCAGCCCGTTCAGCGGCGCTCGGATTGCCGACATCGCGGAGGCTTCGGCGGATCAGGTCGATGCGGCGGTTGCCGCGGCCCGAACGGCTTTTGTCAGCTGGTCACGCGTCACACCCGGCGAACGCTCGGCCGCCTTGTTGCGCCTGGCCGACGCGATCGAGGCACGAGCCGACGATTTCGTACGGCTGGAGTCGCTCAACTGCGGCAAGCCGGCACATATCGTAGCCGCCGAGGAACTGCCGGCCACGGTCGACGTGATCCGTTATTTTGCCGGTGCGGCACGTTGTATGTCGGCGAGCGCAGCCGGCGAATACATGGCCGGATTCACGTCGATGGTACGCCGGGACGCGGTCGGCGTGGTGGCCTCGATCGTGCCCTGGAACTATCCGTTGATGATGGCGGCCTGGAAGTTCGCGGCCGCTATTGCCGCTGGCAACACCGTTGTCCTCAAGGCATCCGAACAGACGCCGCTGTCGGCCTTGCTGCTGGCCCAGGTGGTGGCCGACGTGCTGCCGGCCGGGGTGCTCAATATCCTGACCGGACGCGGTGGCACGGTGGGCGATCGGTTGGTCAATCATGCCGATGTGGACATGATCTCGCTGACCGGGGATATCGCTACCGGCAAGAAAATCCTTAACGCAGCGTCCAAGAGCGTGAAACGTACGCATCTGGAGCTGGGCGGCAAGGCGCCGGTCGTGGTGTTTGACGACGCCGATCTGGACGCGGTGGTCGAGAGCGTGCGCACGTTTGGTTATTTCAACGCCGGACAGGATTGCACCGCGGCCTGTCGCGTCTATGCCGGGCCGAAGATCTACGAGCGGCTGGTCGCCGATTTGAGTTCAGCCGTATCGAGTATTGCCTATGCACACGATGACGACAGCGCCAACGAGATTCCACCCCTGATCTCCCAGCGCCAGCGTGACCGGGTAGCCAGTTTTGTCGAGCGTGCGTCCGAACTGACGCATACCGAAATCACCACCGGCGGCCGGGTAGCAGACGGTGACGGCTATTTCTATCAGCCGACCGTCATCGCCGGCGCCCGTCAGGAAGACGAGATTGTCCGGCGCGAGGTGTTCGGGCCGGTGGTATCGATCACGCCGTTCGACGACGTCGATCAAGCCGTAGCCTGGGCTAACGACTCCGACTACGGCCTGGCCTCGTCGATCTGGACCGAAAACGTCGGCCGGGCGATGGAGACCGCAGCGCGTATGCGCTATGGCTGCACCTGGGTGAACTGTCATTTCATGCTGTGCAACGAAATGCCGCACGGCGGTATCAAGCAGTCCGGCTACGGCAAGGATCTGTCGATGTATTCGCTGGAAGATTACACCGCGGTACGTCATGTGATGGTCAAGCACGGATGAACCCGGCGGCTGCCATGCGCAGCGACAGCGCGCCGGCGACCGGCGAGCCGATCGTATCGCTGCGCGGTGTGGCCCGGCGATATGGCGATACGCTCGCCGTCGATACGCTGGATCTGGATATCGCACGCGGCGAGTTCTTCACGCTGCTCGGGCCGTCCGGCTCCGGCAAGACCACGACGCTGCGCATGATCGCGGGCTTCGAGCGGCCAAGCGAGGGCATGGTGCAGATAGACGGCAAGGACGTTACCCGCGTGCCGCCCTACGAGCGCGATCTGAACACTATCTTTCAGGACTACGCGCTGTTTCCGCATATGACGGTAGCCGAGAACCTGGCCTATGGGCTCGAGGCCAAGCGCGTGCCACGCGGCGAGATTCCCGGCCGGGTAAGCGACGCACTCGACATGGTCCAGCTCACTGATTTTGGCCACCGCAACCCGGCCCAGCTGTCCGGTGGCCAGCGCCAGCGCGTAGCCCTGGCGCGTGCCATCGTCAATCGGCCGGCCGTGTTGTTGCTCGACGAGCCGCTCGGCGCGCTCGATCTCAAGCTGCGCCAGGAAATGCAGCGCGAGCTCAAGCGGATTCAGGCCGAGGTGAACATCACCTTTATCTATGTCACCCACGATCAAGAAGAAGCGCTGACCATGAGCGATCGGATCGCTGTGTTCAATGCTGGCCGTGTGGAGCAGGTTGGCAGCGCCGCAGCGCTCTATGACCGACCGGCCAGCGAATTCGTGGCGCGTTTTCTGGGCAGTTCCAATTTCATCGAGCGCGACGGGCGCCGGCTGATGATCCGGCCGGAAAAGATCCGGCTGGCGGCGGGCGAGTGTTTGGACGGCCCCGACTGGCACGGTGAGCCCGCACGCCTGACAGATGCCGAATTCGTTGGCATGTATACGCGTTACGGGCTCGAACTCCGCGACGGCCAGCGGCTGATCGCGCACGAACAGAATCTGCCGGGCTTTGGCCTGGGTGTCGATGTACGCCCAGGCAGCCAGGTTGCACTGGCCTGGCACAAGAACAGCGTTTGCTATTTCGACAAAATGGATGCGGTCTGATCAATCAGGGAGACAGGACGATGAACAAGCGACTTGGATACTGGATGAGTACTGCGGTGGCGGCGGCTGCCACGACGGTCGCTCTGGTGGCGTTGCCGGCCATGGCAGCGCCGGCCAAGGCCAACTACCCGGCAAAGATCGGCCCGGGCGAGGGCCAGCTCAATATCGTGGCCTGGGAAGGCTATGCGCAGGATGCCTGGGTCAAGCCGTTCGAGCAGCAGACCGGCTGCCAGGTCCATCGTAAATACGCTGGCTCCTCGGACGAGATGGTTGCCCTCATGCGCCAGGGCGGCGGTAGTGAATACGATCTGGTGTCGGCTTCCGGCGATGCATCGCTGCGCCTGATCTATGGCGGCGATGTGCAGCCGGTGAACATGAAACTCATTCCGGCCTGGCAGGATTTTCTGCCGCAGCTCAAATCGCCGCCGAACAACACCATCAAGGGCGTGCATTACGGCGTGTCCTATGAATGGGGGCCGAATGTGCTGCTCTACAACACCGACAAGGTCAAGCCGAAACCGACCAGCTGGGCGGCGATCTAC
Source organism: Salinisphaera sp. (assembly GCA_027858915.1). GTDB lineage: Bacteria > Pseudomonadota > Gammaproteobacteria > Nevskiales > Salinisphaeraceae > Salinisphaera. The sequence continues at coordinate 3,409 of JAQIBT010000129.1, read as the reverse complement.
AGCGACCAGTACAAGGGCCAGGTGACGGTGCCCGACAACCCGATCCAGATCGCCGATGCCGCCCTGTATCTTAAGGCCCACAAGCCGGAGCTGGGCATCAAGGATCCGTATGAGCTGACCCAGAAACAGCTGGCCGCGGCCGTGCAGCTGCTCCAGGCCCAGCGTCCACTGATCAAGAAATACTGGGCCCAGGCCTCCGACGAGATCGGGCTGTTCAAGAACGGCGATGCAGTGATCGGTGCGGCCTGGCCGTATCAGACCAACACGCTCGCAAAAGACGGTGTGCCGGTGGCCGATGTCATCCCCAGCGAAGGCGCCACCGGCTGGTCCGATACCTGGATGCTATCGGCAAAGGCCAAGCATCCGAACTGCGCCTACCAATGGATGAAATACGTTTCCACGCCCAAGGTGCAGGCCCAGCAGGCCATCTATTTCGGCGAGACGCCGGCCAACAAGAACGCCTGTAGCGCGATGAACAAGATCGAGCCCGGCGCCTGCCACAAGTATCATCTGGACGCGCCGGCGTCCTATTTTGATCAGATCCATTTCTGGCAGACGCCGCGCATCGAGTGCAGCAACGGCAAGCGGAATTGCACCAGCTATCGTGACTGGCAACGCGCCTGGCAGCGAGTGAAAGGCTAGGATCCCGGCGATGTCTGGATACGTGCCTGCTGCGGTGCGCCGCGGTCGATGCCTGGGAGCTACAGCATGAGTCAAGGCGCGGCCATCGATCACGCGCCGCCCGCCCGGCTTGGGCGGCGCCTGTCAGCCATGCTCTGGCGTCGGCCACGCTGGGCCGCGGCGGCGTTGCTGGTGCCGCCGATGGGCTGGTTCGTGCTGATCTATCTGGCAGCGCTGGTCACGTTATTCGTGGCCGCGTTCTGGCAGGTGGATGATTTCACCGGCGAGATCATCCATCGCTGGACGCTGCGCAATTTCGAGACGCTGGCGACCAGCCCGACCTACCGAACCATTGCGCTGCGCACCGTGGGTATTGCGGCGGCCGTGACCGTCACCGATATCGTGCTGGCCTTCCCCTGTGCCTATTTCATGGCGCGTATCGCCGGGCCAAAGCTGCGCGCGACGCTGTTCACGCTGATGCTGCTGCCGATCTGGCTGAGCTATATCGCCCGGGTCTATGCTTGGCGGCTGATCCTGGCGCACGACGGTGTGCTCAACTGGGCGCTTGGCGAAGTAGGCTTGCCACCGGCGAATATCGGCTATACCAATATCGCGATGTGGCTGGTGTTCTCTTATATCTGGCTGCCGTTCATGATCACGCCGATCTATGCGGCGATCGAACGCGTGCCGGGCTCGTTGTTCGAAGCCTCGGCTGATCTGGGTGCCCGCGGCCTGCGGACGTTCACGAAGGTCACGCTGCCGCTGGTCGTACCAGGGATCATCGCTGGCTCGATCTTCACCTTCTCGCTCACGCTCGGTGATTACATCACGCCGGTGCTGATTGGCGGCACCGGGTCGTCGTTCATCGGCAACGTGGTCTATGCCAACGTCGGCATTGCCAACGATATTCCGTTCGCCGCTGCGTTCGCCACCATTCCGGCGGTGGTGATGTTGATCTACTTGAGCATTGCGCGCCGTCTTGGCGCCTTCGAGATGCTGTGATGGAAAGCCGACTTACACGCTGGCTGCTCGGTATCTGGACGTTTCTGGTGCTGTTGTTCCTGTTCGTACCGGTAGCGATCATCGTTGTCTATGCGTTCAATTCTTCCAATATCCAGAGCTGGCCGATTCCCGGGCTGTCGCTGAAATGGTTTGGTTCGACCTGGCACAACCAGGAGGTCAGGACTGCGCTGTGGCTGTCGATCAAGGCGGCCTTGCTGGCGACAACGCTATCGGTGCTGCTGGGCTCGGCGGCCGCACTGGCGGTGCACCGGTTCCGCTTCTTTGGGCGCGATGCGGTGTCGTTCATCGTCGTATTGCCAATTGCGCTGCCGGGCGTGATCACCGGTATCGCGCTTAATTCGTTCTTCGGCTTCTGGCATTTTGGTCTGTCGTATTGGACCATCGTGATCGGCCATACGACGTTCTGTATTGTCATTGTCTACAACAACGTGATCGCGCGTTTGCGGCGTATTCCGGGCTCGTTGCGCGATGCGTCGATGGACCTGGGCGCCGACGGTTTTGCCACCTTCCGCCGCATCACGCTGCCAATGCTTTCCACGGCCCTGCTGTCGGGCGCCTTGCTGGCGTTTGCGCTATCGCTGGATGAGGTCATCGTCACGACCTTCACTGCCGGCGCCCAGAACACCTTGCCGCTGTGGATCTTCGGTGCGATCCGGCTGGGCCAGCGACTGCCCGAGGTCAACGTCGTGGTCACGGTGGTGATGCTCGCTACTGTCATTCCGGTCATTCTGGCTTATCGGTTGATGAACCAGACCGCGGCCGACAGCGGCAAATAGGCCAGGCCCTAGCTGCCATTCGCTTGGCTGCCATCTTGTATTCAGCCACTTGCCCCCATGATCAGGCCATGGTCAACGAACACGTCAAACGCAAATCCGGGGCAGCACAGACGCCCGCCCAGCCGGCGCGCATTCGCTGGTCAGACATGACCTCGCGCGATTATCTGCGGGTCGGCGCCGGTATCTTCTTTTTTCTGCTCGGCGTGGCAGGGCTGGTGTTGCCGATTCTGCAGGGCGTGCTGTTCCTGATTGTCTCGGCGATCCTGCTGGCGCCGTATTCGGTCTGGGTACAAAAGCAATTGCTGAAGTTTGAGGCGAAGTTCCCATGGATCGCCGACAAGGCCCGTGGGATAACCAGACGCTGGAGCAAGAAAAAACCGGCGGATGAATAGGCCGGCGCCGCCCACGGCGGTCGATGGCCGGATCGAGACATGGTTTGCCGAGCGCGACTGGCAGATTTTCGACTTCCAGCGCGAAGCCTGGGCCGCTCAGGCGCGCGGCGAATCCGGGCTGATCCATGCGCCGACCGGCACCGGCAAGACGCTGGCGGCCTGGTTTGGTGCCGTCGATCGCTGGCTGGCAGAGACCGAAGATCCGGCCGACACGCCGGGGCTGACGGTGCTCTGGATTACGCCGTTGCGGGCATTGGCGGCCGATACCACCCAGCATCTGGCCGCAAGCGCGGCCGAGCTGGGGCTGGGCTGGACGATCGAGCGTCGTACGGGCGATACCAAGTCCCATATCAAGGCCCGTCAGCGCAAGAAACTGCCTAGCGCATTGGTGACGACCCCGGAAAGCCTGAGCCTGTTGTTGTCGTATGCCGGGCACGAGAAAGCATTTGCCGATGTAGCCTGCGTGGTGGTCGACGAGTGGCACGAGCTGTTGTCGAGCAAGCGTGGCGTGCAATTGGAGCTGGCGCTGGCCCGGCTGCGTGCGATCCAGCCGACGATGACCACCTGGGGATTGTCGGCCACCCTGGCGAATCTGGA
>JAQIBT010000061.1 GCA_027858915.1 Salinisphaera sp. | reverse complement strand
AGCACCTGCAAGGGCGTCGTAATTGGCAAGTCAAGCTTTGGAACGTGCTGATGTTTCAAGCGTGGCTGAACGGGAGCCGCCAGGAGGCTGTCGGACTCAAGCGATCGTAGCGAGCAAGGTGGGATACTGAGTGAAAATATGTCGATTTTTGCAGACCCAAGCGAATGTTAATAGTCGTTCTATGATGGTCGTTTCTTCTGGGGAGAAAAGCGGCGTATTTGCGCCATTATCCTACCGGCTGAGTAGCTTGGCCTTGAGCCCGGCAGACTCCTAGTGTCCTGTCACGGGTATTTTGCCGTCGTGGTCTGCGTTGCGCCGCTCGGCAAGGGAATGACCCTTGCCGGCGCGACACGCCTTGCCACAGACACGCGCAGCCTCGCTGAATGCGACAAAATACCCGTGACAGGACACTAGATTCAGGACCAATTCATCACGTCGGCCCATGATCTGGCCGATTGGCAGACACACAGGGAATTATCCATGATTCGTTGGACCCGTAGTATTGCTCGATTGACCGCTATCGCCCTGCTCGTACCGACGCTGGCTCTCGCCGCGCCAACGCCTCCGGATCAGCTGGCCAAACAAACGGTTCAGAAAGTGCTGAGCGACATGAACGGGCATCGCCCGGAATTGCGTAACGACCCACAGAAGCTTTACAAGCTGATTGATCGCGATCTGGTGCCGTTGCTCGACCTGCGCTACATGTCGCAACTGGTACTCGGCCGCTACTGGCGGCAGGCCTCCCCCGAGCAGCGCAAGCGTTTTCAGGTTGCCTTCAAGAACATGCTGGTCCGGACCTACGGCAGCGCCCTCCTCGGCTTCAACGACGACGTAAAGATCGATTACCTGCCGGTACGCGCGCCGGACGATGCCAAGGAGGTGACATTCAATGCCATCGTCAAAGGCACCGGGAGCGAGCCGGATACACGGATAAGCCTGAAGATGCACCTGGTCGACGGCCAGTGGAAAGTCTATGACGGCAGCGTGGGCAATCTGTCGTTCGTCACCAACTATCGCGGCCAGTTCAGCTCGGAGATACGTCGAAATGGTCTGGAAAGCCTGATCGACAAGATGGAACAGCGCTACAACAGCAAATGATCTGACAATGACCGACGCCCATGCCCAGAGTCACAACGTGCAGACCGTCCGAGTCGAAGGCCAGTTGGATGTGGACAACGTACCCGCACGCCTGCGCAAGTCCGCAGGCTGGTTCGCGGACGGTCAGGAGACCGTGATCGATCTCAGCGGCGTGACCCACTCAGACAGCGCGGGCGTCGCCCTGCTGCTGGAGTGGATACGCGACGCCCAGCAAGCCGGTGCCAAGCTGCGTTTCAGCAATGCCCCATCTCAGATGCGCGCGATCATCGACTTCTGCGGCCTGAACGAAGTGATTACGGTCACACAACAACCGGGCTGACGCCGGCCTGCCACAAGCGCAAGAGCCGGGGCAGCCTAGCCTCCGATCTTGCTGCGGTTTGCTGCAGCCTACGGGGCCCGGCGAACGAGGCGGTGGCCAACGCAAGCTATTCGCGTCGGCGATAGTGTCCGATCAGCTTCGCGGCGGCCAGAACATGACCCTGCATGCCGGCACGCACAGCAGCTGCGCTATGCAAATCGTCAGCCAGGCGTGTATCGAGTGCAAACAAACTGAAGATGTATCGGTGCTGCTGGCCCGACGGCGGACACATCCCACCATAGCGGGTATGACCGAAGCTGTTTTCGCTGGTCACCGTTCCCGGCGGCAGGTCGTCAGAGGTACGGGTGCTGGCTAGCTGACCCGTCTCGGGCGGCAGGTCATAGACCACCCAGTGGATCCAGATACCTCCGGGCGCATCCGGATCTTCCACCAGCAGCGCCAGGCTCTGCGTACCATCGGGCACGTCGGCGACGATCAGCGCGGGCGACACGCCAGCGCCGTCGCAGGTATAGCGCGACGGGATGGCCTGGCCATTACTGAATGCCGGAGATCGCAACGACAATGCCATCGCGGCCGGCATAACCGCGATCAACATCGATCCGACCATCAAGGCATATAACCGACGCGTCGCTTTTAGACCCATGGCCGTTCTCCTGCTGAAGAGTGACGACCAAGATCAGACGCAGTCAGTGCAGCCGTCAAGGCCGCGCGTCCTTTACCCGACGAAACGCCGCGCGTTGGCAAACAGGCGCGCCCAGGGACTGTATTCACCCCAGGTCGACGGCGCCCAGGACAGGTTGACGCTGCGCGTCACCCGTTCGGGGTGCGGCATGCAGATGAACACTCGGCCATCGTCGTTACACAAACCGGTCACGCCCTCCGGCGATCCATTCGGATTCGCTGGATAGGCCGACGCCGCGCCGCCTGCATTATCGGTATAACGCAGGCCAATCTGGTTGTTGTCCTGCAGGCGTTCAAGCGCACCCTGTTCGGAAAATACCGCCCTGCCTTCGCCATGGGCGATCGCGATCGGCACGCGTGTACCGGCCATACCAGCAAGCAATACCGCGCGCGAGGGCATGATTTCTACCCCGCCGGTGCGCGCCTCGAACTGGCGCGAAGCATTGGCAGCAAATATCGGCCAGTCCTCGGTTCCAGGAATGATTTCGGCCAGCGCCGCCAGCATCTGACAGCCGTTGCAAACTCCGAGCGTAAACGTCTGGTCGCGCTCGAAGAACTGGGCAAACGCTGAACGCGCCTTACGGTTGAACAGGATCGACTTGGCCCAACCCTGCCCGGCGCCCAGCACGTCGCCGTAGGAGAAACCGCCACAGGCGGCGATACCCTGCATATCAGCGAGCGTCTGGCGACCCGCGAGCACTTCGCTCATATGCACGTCGACGGCGTCGAAGCCGGCGCGGGTGAACACATAGGCCATTTCGTTGTGACCGTTCACGCCCTGCTCGCGCAGGATGGCTACGCGCGGACGCGTGGTATTGATGAACGGCGCGGCAACCTCATCATCAACATCGAAGGTGACCTCGGCCGGCAGGCCCGGATCGTGCGCATCGAGCAGGCGATCGTATTCGCTGTCGGCCGCGACCGGATCGTCCCGCAGGGCGGCCAGCGCATGACTGGTCGACGCCCACTGGCGCATCAGATCGACGCGGGCCGCGCTGAATATCGGGGTATCGCCGCGGCTGAACGTAAGGGTTTGATCGGTTATGACCGACCCGATAACGTGGGCTGCGACCCCGGCGTCGCGCAGCGTCTCGACCACCGCATCGGCATCGTCGCCGCCTACCTGCAGCACAGCGCCGAGTTCTTCAGCGAACAACGCCGGCAGATCGTCGCTGCCAAGACCGTCCAGCGCGACGTTCACGCCCATATGGCCGGCAAAACACATCTCCGCAATACAGGCAAACAGGCCGCCATCGCTGCGGTCGTGATAAGCAAGAATCCGCTGCTCGCTGGCCAGCGTCTGTATGACCTCGAAGAAACCCTGCAGGGCACCTGGACTATCGAGATCGGGCGGCATGCTGCCGAGTGCCGAGTAAACCTGCGCCAGCGCCGAGCCGCCCAGCCGGTTACGGCCATTGCCGAGATCTGCAAGTACCAATCGTGTGTCGGCCACGACATCCGGCGCGACCAACTGCGGCGTGAGCGTAGCGCGGGCAGCGACTGTCGGCGCAAACGCCGAGATCACCACAGACAAGGGGGCGCTCATGCTGCGATCACCAGCGTCGGACGACCAGCGGCTGCGCATCGACAACGAGTCCTTGCCAACCGGAATCGCCAGCCCGAGTTCACTGCACAGTTGCTCACCGACGGCGCGCACCGTGTCGTAGAGGCGCGCGTCCTCGCCGGGTTCGCCACAGGCAGCCATCCAGTTTGCCGACAGCCGGATATCGCGGAGTTTGTCGATTCGCGCGGCTGCGATGTTGGTGACGGCTTCGGCCACCGCCATGCGCCCAGACGCCGGCGCATCGAGCAGTGCAATCGGCGCGCGTTCGCCCATCGCCATCGCTTCACCGGTATCGCCGGTGTAGGAAGTCGTGGTGACCGCCACATCAGCGACCGGGACCTGCCAGGGGCCAACCATCTGATCGCGGGCCGTCATACCGCCTACGCTGCGATCGCCGATGGTGATCAAAAACGACTTGCTGGCGACTGTCGGCAGGTTCAACACGCGCTTTGCGGCCTCGGCCACATCGATACCGCTGCGATCCCACTCGGGGTGTTCAACCGACTGGTGCATGACGTCGCGTTGCATCTGCGGGGTGCGCCCCAGCAGCACGCCCATTGGCATATCCACCGGGCGCGCGTTCTCGGGCGATTTTGCGTCGCTGTCTTCCAGCACCAGCATGGAATCAGCTGTCGCGCGCCCAACCACCGCATACGGGCAACGCTCGCGCTCACAAAGCGCCTTGAACTCCCCCAGACGCTCCGCCGGCACTGCCAGCACGTAGCGCTCCTGGGATTCGTTGCACCAGATTTCCATCGGCGACAGGCTGGGGTCGGCCGAACCGATATCCCGCAGACGAATCGAACCACCGCGATCGTCAGCGTCGATAATCTCGGGCAGCGCGTTGGACAGCCCGCCGGCGCCGACGTCGTGGATCGAGGCAATCGGATTATCGTCGCCGAGTGCGATGCAGCCTTCCACCACTTCCTGCGCTCGCCGTTCCATTTCCGGATTGGCGCGCTGGACCGAGGCAAAATCAAGCGCTGCAGACGAGCTGCCGCTGGTCATCGAAGACGCAGCGCCGCCGCCCAGGCCGATCAGCATGGCGGGCCCGCCAAGTACGATCAGGCAGGCTTCCACCGGCACTTCGTGCTTCTCGACGTGGCCGGGGCGGACGTTGCCCATGCCGCCGGCCATCATGATCGGCTTGTGATAGCCCCGCAGACCACAGGCGTCGGATTGATGCTGGAAACACCGGAAATAACCGGTCAACGCAGGCCGGCCGAATTCGTTGTTGTAGCGCGCCGCACCGATCGGGCCTTCCAGCATGATGCCCAGCGCGCTGGCCAGATTCGGTGGCCTGTCGGCGTCGGTCTCCCAAGGCTGGGGATGGCCCGGAATCCGCAGGTCGGATACGGAAAAACCCGTCATCCCCGCTTTGGGCTTGCCACCGCGGCCAGTGGCCGCCTCGTCGCGGATCTCGCCGCCAGCGCCGGTCGCCGCCCCCGGCGACGGCGCAATAGCGGTCGGATGGTTATGCGTCTCGACCTTCATCAACAGATGCACCGGTTCCTCGTACAACCGGTAGACGCGTTCGCGGTCGACCGCGAATCGCGTTGCCGCTGGGCCTTCGACCACGGCAGCATTGTCGCGATAGGCCGACAGCACGCCCTCGGGTGCGGCGCGATAGGAATCGCGAATCATTTCGAACAACGACTTGTCCTGCGTCTCGCCGTCGATCGTGAAAGCCGCGTTGAATATCTTGTGCCGGCAGTGCTCGGAGTTGATCTGGCCAAACATCATCAGTTCGACGTCGGTCGGATCGCGTTTCAATGCTTGATACTGCTCGGCCAGATAAACGATCTCCTCGTCGGCCAGAGCCAGGCCCCAATCACGATTGGCCGCATGCAATGCCGCCTCGCCCTTGGCGGCCAGCGGCACACGCCGCAGATGACGTCTTTCCGGAACAGCGAACAAGGTCTCGAGCAGGTTCGGATCGACCAGCAGCGATTCCGTCATCGGATCGTGCAGCACTCTTGCCTGTTCCAGATCGGTCAGATCAGGCACATCCCTAAAGCGATAGCTGATCGCGCGTTCCAGCCGCACCAGTGTCTTCAGGCCGCTGTTTTGTGCAATGTCCTGGGCCTTGCTCGACCAGGCAGACAAAGTCCCCACACGCGGTACGACAATCGCCTGTCCAAAGTCCGGCGCCCGACCGTCGACTCCCAGCAAGGCATACAGTCGTTGTCGAGACTCGACGTCCGGCGCTTCGGCGAAAGCGACCACATATACCGCGCTCGCCTCGAGCGTGCCGACGTCGATGCCCACCGCCGACAATTGGCGAACAAGACGTTCACGCTCGCTATCCGCCAATGCGCTCTCGCCCGCCAGCAGTTCGACCGTTGCCACCGAATTTGCTATCGATTCACCAGACTGCGCCACGCCAGACCCTCGTGTTGATTAGCCACATGCACCCAGTCCGGGGCACAGGACAGCGCCTCGGACAGCGCGGCCTGCGCCAGTTCCGGGCGATTATTGGATTCGGAAATATGCGCCACGACCACCTGCTGCAGATGACTGGCGTCGATCTCGCCGATGAGCGCGGCCGCCTGGGCGTTGCTCAGATGGCCCAGACGGCCACCGACCCGCGCCTTGAGCGACCGCGGATACGGGCCGCGCGCCAACAGCTCGGGATCGTGATTGCATTCGATGACCAGCCCGTCGCAGGCATCAATCATGGCGCGCACATGCGGCGTGGCATGGCCGATATCAGACAGCACGCCCAGGCGCTTGTCGCCGTTGCCGATTATCAGCTGCGCGGGCTCGCGCGCATCGTGCGGCACCGGGTAGGGGAATAATTCGAGTTCACCGATCGAAAACAGCTCATGCGGCGAATACAGTTCGATCGCCGCCAGCCCATCGTCGGCCTTGGCTGCCTGCGTGCCGGGGGTCAGGAATACCGGGATATCATGCACTCGCGAGAAACGCGATACGCCCTTCCAGTGGTCGTCATGTTCGTGGGTAATGATTATCGCGTTGATATCGGCCGGCATCAGGTCCAGCCGCGCCAGCCGTTTTTCGATCTCGCGCGCCGAGAAACCGCAATCGATGAGCAGGCGCGTACCGGCATACTCCACCACCAACGCGTTGCCTTTGCTCCCGCTGCCCAGCAGCGCAAAGCGCAGCGCGCCGCTGCTCATCGGCTCGAACCGGGGCCACCCGGACCATCACCCTTGCCCCGGCCCTGGCCTTGACGGCTATACAGCGCAAACGAACGCACCTTCGAGTCGCCATCGGCCGGGGTGATTTTGGCCGTGCCGCGACGGGTCACTTCGTCGATCCGGATGACCGAATGCATGGGAATGTACGAACGCTCGACGTCGGCAAATTCGTCGGCAAGTTTTTCTTCTGCCGGGTCGATGACCAGCGTGGTGCGCTCGCCGAATACCAGTTGCTCGATTTCAACGAAGCCGAACAGGCCGCCCTGGGACACAGAACGTGCATAGACTTCGTAGACCTCACCCTGGTTGTAGAACGCCACGCGATACAAACGATGTGCGTCAGCCATACCAGTCAGTACTCTGTTAGGTCGCTTCGCACACCAGCGCTCGAGACAACGAAGAACGCCAATCTCGTTCCAGGCGAGGTGTTGCGACACCGCATGGCCGGAAAAAGCGCCGGAATCGTGAAGCGTGCCAGGACACGGCGGATGCGATCAGGAATAAATGGCGGAGAGGGTGGGATTCGAACCCACGTGGGACTTCCGCCCCCAACCGATTTCGAGTCGGTGCCGTTATGACCGCTTCGGTACCTCTCCGTCGCCCGCCGATGGTGCATCAGATAGCTGACGACCGCCGGCGAAGTCGCGTATGTTAAACGATTGGTGCCGCTTTCCCAATACTTGATTTCATAATCGTTTGACTCATGTGCTCCCTATCGGTCATCCGTCGGCTCCTCACGGCGGCTTGCAATCCTGTAAACGGCATTCCGTGCGGTTGACGGCATGCCTTATAAAAACAGGGTTGCTGCTGGGCCTGGTCGCTCTGCTCACCACGTTTCAACATCGCCCGCCAGCGCTGGCGCAAGTCCGTGAACTTGGCGCGTTGCGGGTCGCCACCGTCAATTCCGCCAGTACTTACTATCTCGGCGCCAACGGCCCGCGCGGTTTCGAGTACGATCTGGCGAAGGGCCTGGCCAGCGAGCTCGGCGTAAAGCTCAAGCTCGTGATCGTGGCGGACCGCCGTGCCCTGATTGCGGCGATCGCAAACGGGCAGGCTCAACTAGGCGTGGGACTGGCAGTCAGCAAGCAGCGGCAAGCGGATCTGCGCTTCACGCCGGTCTTTAGCGAGTCGAAGCTACAGGCCGTCTATCTCCATGGCAACGATCAGCCGCACAGCCCCGCCGACCTGTCGGGACAGCTGGTGCTTCCGGACGATACAGCGGTAGGCGAGTGGCTGTCCGATCGACAGCCGCCGGTGGCATTTGCTACCGAGGCCGATGCCAACACCGAGCAGCTCATGGCCCGGATCTCGGACGGCGAGATCGCCACCACCATTGCCAACGCCGACCTGGTGGCCATGAACCAGCGCTATTATCCCAACCTGCGAGTCGCCTTTACCCTGAAGGGCGTACGTCAACGCCTCGCCTGGGCTTTCCCGCCAGCGCAAGGTCACGGCGTGGACAACGGGCTGTATGACAAGACCATTGCCTATCTGGAACAAGCCAAACAGGACGGACGCGTGCATCTCCTGCACGATCGATACTTCGGGCACGCAGCCCGGCTCGGCTTTGTCGGCGGCGCCGAGTTCGCCCGCCAGGTCAAGGCCCGCCTGCAGAAATGGAAGCCGTTGTTCAAAAAGACAGGCCGGCAATATGGGTTGGACTGGCGGCTGATTGCAGCGGTTGCGTATCAGGAATCGCACTGGGATCAGCACGCAAAAAGCCCGACGATGGTCCGCGGCATGATGATGCTGACCCGCTCCACGGCCCAGCAGATGGATGTTGACAATCGACGCGACCCCGAACAGAGCGTCGATGGAGGCACGCGCTATCTGCTGAGCGTCCGCAGCCGCCTGCCCGCAGAGATCAAGCCCCCCGACCGGACCTGGTTCGCCCTGGCCGCCTACAACGTCGGGCTCGGCCACGTGCTGGACGCTCGTCATCTGCTGCGTCTGGCAGGCAGAGATCCGAATGTATGGGTAAACCTGCGCCAGGCGCTGGGCTGGCTGTCACAGAAACGGTATCTGGACAAGACCCGCTACGGCTATGCCCAAGGCAAGCAGGCAGCCGCCTATGTCGGCGATATCCGCGCCTACTACGATATTCTCACTTGGATGACCGACAAGAAATCGAAGAAACCCAAGCCGACCTCGCTGGATGAAAAGCCATCGTCAGCCGGCGCCGATGACGCCGACAGCGAGCCGCTGCCGGATATCTCTATCAAGTCTCCGGCGTTTTGAAAAACACGTGGAGCCTCGGCTCCACGTGTTTTTGGTCGGCGTAGAAATTGAATCAGGCAGAAAAGCGGTTGTGCAATCCGCATTCGCGGTTGCCAAGCACCTTGGTCGGGTCGTAGTAATTTTTCTCGTTCGGCAGATCATGCTCGTGCAGATACCGCTCCATGTCGAGTTCGGCCCACTCCAGCACGGGGGCGACCTTGATCACACCGCCGGGCTTGTCTTGCGAGATCAGATCCATGTTCTGGCGGAAAGCCGTCTGATCGCGACGCAAGGCCGTCAGCCAAACATCCGGTGCGGTTTCACGCATGGCACGGCCGAACGGCTCGAGCTTGACCTGGTTGGTGAATTCTTCGTGCTGCGGATCGTCCACGTCGGGAATACCCATCAGGACGTCGCGACGCGCTGCCGACATCAACGGGTTGAACACTTCCACGTTCAAGCCGAGATCGCGGATCAACTGCTCGGCAAACAGATAAGTCTTGCGTGTGGCGTAGCCGGAATCGATCCAGACCACCTGCATATCAGGCTGTGCCTGCACTGCCAGATGCAGGATCACGGCTTCATAGGGGCCGAAGTTGGTCGTCACAATCGTCTTGCCGTTCAGCCCGGTGGCCCAGTTGACGATTTCCTGCGGGTGCTTGCCCGCCAGAGCCTGATTGGCTTTCGCGATATCGATCTGCATATCCAATTCCTTGTCGTAAAGCGCAGCGGCTTTTGGCGCCGCTGTTTAGAATTGAACGTAATCTTAATTGCTTTTGAGTTATTTTAAATACCGTATTGAATACTCTTTGGTTATAAGCTTATCCTCGACGTCAGCGTGCCATTCGACGAGTAGGTGTCGCATAAAACGGCCGCAGGCCCTAAACTTGTTGGTCTGATTTCACGTTCGCCAGCCCAACGTTATGGCCCAATACATCTACACCATGAACGGCGTGGGCAAGGTCGTCCCGCCGAAGAAACATATTCTTCGAGATATCTATCTGTCCTTCTATCCGGGCGCCAAGATCGGCGTGCTCGGCTACAACGGCGCCGGCAAGTCCACCCTGCTGCGCATCATGGCCGGCATCGACACCGAGATCGAAGGCGAAGCGCGCCCGATGCCCGGCATCAACATCGGCTATCTGCCCCAGGAGCCACAGCTCGACGAATCCAAGGACGTTCGCGGCAACGTCATGGAAGGCCTGGGCGAAATTGCCGACAAACTCGAGCGCTTCAACGAGATCAGCGAGGCCTTTGCTGAACCAGACGCCGATTTCGACGCGCTGCTGACCGAACAGGCCGAACTGCAGGAAGCCATCGACACCGCCAACGGGTGGGAGATCAACAACACCTTGGATCGTGCCGGCGAAGCGCTCAATCTGCCGCCGTGGGAGGCCGATGTCGCCAAACTATCCGGCGGTGAGCGGCGGCGCGTCGCGCTCTGCCGTCTGCTGCTGTCCAAGCCGGACATGCTGCTGCTGGACGAGCCCACCAACCATCTGGACGCCGAATCGGTGGCGTGGCTGGAACGTTTTCTGAAGGATTTCTCCGGGACCGTCGTGGCGGTCACCCATGATCGTTACTTCCTCGACAACGTCGCTGGCTGGATTCTCGAACTCGACCGCGGCCACGGCATTCCCTACGAGGGCAACTACTCCTCATGGCTGGAGCAGAAGGAAAAACGCCTCGAGCAGGAGGAGAAATCCGAAAGCGCCCACCAGAAAGCGATCAAGTCCGAGCTGGAATGGGTGCGCTCGAACGCCAAGGGCCGCCAGTCCAAGTCCAAGGCGCGTCTCAAGCAGTTCGAGGAATTGCAGTCCAGGGAATATCAGAAGCGCACCGAGACCAACGAGATCTATATCCCGCCGGGCCCGCGCCTGGGCGATCTGGTCTTCGAGATGAACGACGTCGCCAAATCCTACGGCGATCGCACATTGTATGAAGACCTGTCGATCAAGGTACCCCAGGGCGCCATCGTCGGCATTATCGGCCCCAACGGCGCCGGCAAGACCACCCTGTTTCGGATGCTCAACGGCGAGGAAACACCGGACGCTGGCGAGATCCGTATCGGCGACACGGTCGATCTGGCCTATGTGACCCAGTCCCGAGAGGAACTGGATTCGTCCAAGACCGTGTGGGAGGAAGTCTCCGGCGGCCAGGATATTCTGCAGATCGGCAACTACGAGATTCCGTCCCGCGCGTACATCGGCCGCTTCAACTTCAAGGGCGGCGATCAGCAGAAACGCGTCTCCGAGCTGTCCGGTGGCGAACGCAATCGCCTGCAGCTGGCCAAGCTGCTGCAGAAAGGCGGCAACGTCCTGCTACTCGATGAGCCCACCAACGATCTGGACGTGGAAACCTTGCGCGCGCTGGAAGAAGCGCTGCTGGAATTTCCCGGCTGCGTGATGGTCATCTCACATGATCGTTGGTTCCTCGATCGTATCGCCACGCATATCCTGGCGTTCGAAGACGACGAGGTGGTATTCATCGAAGGCAACTATCAGGACTTCGAGGCCGATCGGAAACGTCGTCTGGGCAGTGCAGCCGAAGGCTCGGCCAAGGCCAAGCATCGCAAGCTGGCCTGAACGTCTGATCTGAGCCAAGCACATGAGAACCCATCAGCGACGTACGCCATCCGCAAAGCGCCGACAGCCAGGCCGATAACGGCAACAGCGCAAATTGCCCGGTGAGCAGATAAAAACTCAGTCGAGGCCGACCTTTCATTCCTCAAGGCGCTACCATAGGCGGCTTATCGCAGCGGGCTTGTGACCGCTGGTCAACTCGCTCTGTGGCTGATGTCTGCAGCGGCCAGTTGCCTGGAGGCTCTCGGACTCAGGCGATCGTAGCGAGCAAGGGGCTAGAATGAGGGCAAAAAAACGACTTTTTGCGCCGTTATCGCGCCTGAGCAGTAGAGTGGCCTTGAGTCCAACAGCCTCCGGGATCCTTGCCATCCCACCGGAGCCTGCGTGACGGATTCCAATGTACCAACCGACCGTCGCCCCTGGATTCTCGCAGCCTTGATGCTGTCGATGATGTTGGCCGCGATGGATACCACCATCGTGTCAACAGCGGTGCCGCAGGTGGTCGCCGACCTTGGCGGTTTTGCGTTGTTCACCTGGGTGTTTTCGATCTATCTGCTGGCGCAGACGGTAACAATCCCGATCTACGGCAAGCTGGCCGACATCTACGGCCGCAAGCCGGTATTGATCGCCGGGAGTCTGCTCTTCCTTGCCGGCTCTGCGGCTTCGGCCGCCGCCTGGAACATGCCGTCGCTGATTGCGTTTCGCGCGGTTCAGGGCCTGGGTGCCGGGTCGATCATGGCCACGGTTAATACCCTGGCCGGCGATATGTACAACCTGCGCGAGCGCGCGCGAATTCAGGGGTTTCTGGCCAGCGTCTGGGGCATGGCAGCCGTGATCGGGCCAACCCTGGGCGGCGCGTTTGCAGAATATCTGTCGTGGCGCTGGATCTTTCTGGTGAACCTGCCGATCGGCGCCGGGGCTATCGTTCTGCTGCTGCTCTTTCTGCACGAATCGGTAGACCGTGAGCCGCATCAGATCGACTTTGCCGGCTCGGCCGCCGTGCTGGCAGCGGTCGGTGCGCTGATTTTTGGCTTGCTGCAAGGGGGCACCGCCTGGCCCTGGCTGTCGACCCCCAGCTTGATCGTGTTCGGCTGTGGTGCACTGCTGGTCGTGCTCGCCGTGTGGGTAGAACGCCGCGCGGCAGAGCCGATCATGCCGGGCTGGCTGTGGCGCCATCGGTCTCTGGCCGGTGCCAATCTGGCCATGGTCGGCATGGGTTTCGTCGTCATGGGCCCCAGCGCCTATCTACCAACTTTTGCCCAATCGGTGTTCGGCCTGGGCGCGGTAGCCGCGGGACTGGTACTGGCGTCGATGAGCATCGGCTGGCCGACGGCGTCGGCGCTATCCGGTCGGCTGTATCTGCGCATTGGTTTTCGCGATACCGCATTGATCGGCAGCGTATTGATCTGCGTGGCCGCTGCGGCTTTTCTGGCACTGCCCTACCGTGTGCCGCTATGGATGGTGGTGGTCGATCAGGTCACACTCGGCGCGGGTTTTGGCCTGTTGTCGACGTCGTTACTGGTCGGCGCTCAAACATCTACCGATTGGCGCAGTCGCGGCGTAGTGACCGGGGCCAACATGTTCTCGCGTTTCCTTGGTCAGAGCCTGGGCGTGGCCGTATTCGGCGCGATATTCAACGCCGGTCTCATTGGTCGACTCACCAATGCGCCGGCCAACCTGACCGACCGCCTGCCGCACGACGTGAATAACATCATGACCGCACTGAAGCGACCCGGTCTGTCGGACCACGCGGCCAGCTATCTGCGTCATGCCATCTACGGCGCGACACATCATCTGTATGTGGGACTGCTGATAGTCGCTGTCGTTACGTTGGGTGCTGTGCTGACTATTCCACGCGGATTCGAGGCCAAGGCGCACAGCCGGCGCGCCGCCGACGAACACCGTCCATGACGTGACCGCCATCAAGGCCGGACGTCTTTCGGCCATCACGGCCACACCGGCGCGCTTCGACACGCGCCGGCGTTTCTACCGCAATATCAGCGCTGACTCAGGAACTGGGCAAACTCGCGGCCTTCCCGCAGGCGACGCCCGATCATGCTTGGATGACGGACCATCTCTGCCGTCAGCTCGGCGATCTTGCCGGGCCGAAAATAGAATTTCTTGTAGAACGTCTCCACCGAGTCGAATATTTCCTTGCTGTCCAGATGCGGATAGCTGATCGGCGACAGCTGCACACCATCCTCGTTGACCAGCTCGTCGGCGGTCGTGGCCTCCAGCCAGCCGTTTTCCATCGCCTGGTTGTACAGATAGGTACCCGGATAAGGCGCCGCCAGCGACACCTGAATCGTATGCGGATTGATCTCGCGCGCGTACTGGATCGTTTCGGCGATAGTTTCGCGCGTCTCGCCGGGCAGACCAAGAATGAATGTGCCGTGGATCGTGATACCGAGCTTGCGACAGTTCTTTGTAAATTCGCGCGCGATGTCGGTTCGCAGGCCTTTCTTGATGTTGTGAAGGATCTGGTTGTTGCCAGACTCATAGCCAACCAGCAGCAGACGACAACCGTTGTCCTTCATGATCTTGAGGGTCTTGTACGGCACATTGGCCTTGGCATTACAGGACCAGGTCACGCCCAGTTTGCCCAACCCGCGCGCAATCTCTTCAACCCGCGGCTTGAAGTCGGTGAAGGTGTCGTCGTCGAAGAATATCTCCTTGACCTGGGGCATGGTGCGCTGAATATAGGCGACCTCGGCAACTACGCTCTCGGCGCTGCGCACCCGATAGCGGTGCCCGCCCACGGTCTGCGGCCAAAGGCAGAAAGTACACTTCGAGCGACAACCGCGGCCGGTGTAAAACGATACGTAGGGATGTTCGAGATAGCCGATGAAATAGTTCTCGATCTTCAGGTCGCGCTGATACACCTCGGACACGAACGGCAGTTCGTCCATGTTCTCGATCATCGGCCGATCGGGATTGCGCACGAACCGGCCGTTCTCGGGATTGCGCCAGTTCAGCCCCAGCACTTGCGACAGCGCACGGCCCTCGGCAACTTCCTTGCAGGTGTAGTCGAACTCCTCGCGGCCGACGAAGTCGATCGACTCGGATGCCGCCAGCGACCCATCCGGATCAACCGCGACCGCGGCGCCGACCATGCCGATCATGACGTCCGGATCGGCTTGCTTGAGCGCCTCGGCCACCTTGACGTCGGTCGGGAACGACGGCGAACTGGTGTGCATGATGATCAGTTCGTAGTCGGCTGCGATATCAAGCACCGTGGCCAGGCTTAAGCCGTCGGCGGGCGCGTCCACCAGGCGGCTGCCGTCAACCATCGCGGCCGGTTGCGCCAGCCAGGTCGGATACCAGAACGACTTGATCTCGCGCTTGGCCTGATAGCGCGAACCGGCGCCGCCGTCGAAACCGTCGAAGGACGGCGGATGTAAAAAAAGCGTTTTTTTCATGGTTTTTCCCTCTCCGTCAGAGGTTTGATATATCCGTCGGGTATAGCGACTCAATGTACCTTGCAGCAATGATGGTGTGTCAAACGTTCCGGAGCAACAGTCATGGAACCGGCCCCTTGAGCATAGACCTGAGACGGGCGCCAGTCATGCTTGCGCGTTTGCCGAGCCGGCCGTGTCGACGCAGGGCGAAACACAGGCGGCTGCGAACTTGATATGCATTGGCCCCCGAACTTTGGCTACACTGCGCCGATGCAAAATACAGACATCTTGAAAGCCATGGCTGTTCAGCTCACAAGGCTGGCCGATGTGCAGGAAGCACGACTGGCTGAAGCACGGCATGCGGTCAGCCGCGATATCGACTGGTCCGCGATCGCATTTCGCTGGCGCGACGATGGCCGATTGCAGGCCGTGCCCGCGCCCAGCCTGCTGCCGTTGGATCGGCTGCACGGCATCGATCGACAGAAAGAACGCCTGCTCGCCAACACCCGCCAGTTCGTGAGCGGCCGACCCGCGAACAACGTCCTGCTCTGGGGTTCACGCGGGACCGGCAAGTCGTCGATCGTGCGCGCGCTGCTGGGCGAATTGGCCGATCAGGGGCTGCGAATGGTCGAGGTGCCAGCGCATCGGCTGGTCGATCTGCCGGATCTGGTCACGATTCTTGCTGATCGACCCGAGAAGTTTATCGTATTCTCCGACGATCTTTCCTTTGAAGCTGGCGACGGCAGTTACAAGGCGCTCAAGGCAGTACTCGATGGCTCTCTCGCCGCAGCGCCGCCCAACGTGCTGATCTATGCCACATCGAATCGCCGGCATCTGCTGCCCGAGTATCAGTCGGAAAATCAGGCAACCCATCAGGTCGACGGCGAAATACACCACAGCGAAGCAGTCGAGGAAAAGATATCCCTGTCCGAGCGCTTCGGGCTATGGCTGTCGTTCTATCCGTTCGACCAGCAGAACTATCTGGAAATCGCCAGGCGCCATCTGGGCGCGCACGGCCTGAACTGCGAGATCGGCAGCGATCAGCCTTGGGAACGCGCGGCTCTGCAATGGGCGCTGGCACGCGGCAATCGAAGCGGCCGCACCGCCGAGCAATTCGCGCGCGACTGGGCGGGGCAGCAGCCTGCGCCTTAGGAAAATTGAAGTCATCCTGTCCGCTTTGGGTCGATAGCCGACAGTTACATTAGGGCCTGTTGCCGTTTCGTGCGAGCGCCGCGTTGGAGACCTCAAATCGTCTCAGGCAAGGCGCGAGTCGCCGGTCGTGGCGTGCCACGACCCAGACTTGCAACGCCGCCTGGGGCGATTTGAGGCCCAACCC
>JAQIBT010000071.1 GCA_027858915.1 Salinisphaera sp. | reverse complement strand
ATGATCTCACGCGCCTCGGCGATCTTGGCCAGCGATTCATGGATGAAGCTCTGGCCGCCAAAACCCGGATTCACCGACATGATCTGCACGATATCGATCTTGTCGAGCACGTATTTCATCCACTCCAGCGAGGTCGCCGGATTGAACACCAGCCCGGTCTTTACACCGCCGTCGCGGGCCAGCGCCAGGCTGCGATCGACGTGGCGAGTAGCTTCCGGATGGAAGGTGATCGAACTCGCACCGGCGTCGATGAAGCCGTTGATCAGATCATCGACCGGCTCGCACATCAGATGTACGTCGATCGGTACCTCGGGGTGATGACGCTTGAGCCGCCGGGCGAGTGCCTTACAGACCGGCGGCCCGAAAGTCAGATTGGGTACGTAATGATTGTCCATTACGTCGAAATGAATCCATTCTGCGCCGGCGTCGAGCACGGCTTCGCACTCGTCGCCGAGCGCGGCCAGATCGGCTGCCAGGATAGATGGAGCGATCAGTGGGGCAAAAGGTGAGCGTGGCATGGGATCAATCATGGATTGCAGTGGGCGGCTCGGGTACGCTCTGACAAACGCCGTCGCGAGTCAAGACAACGCTTCACGCCGAGGCCTGCCCCCCTGCATTCGCCGGCGCCTGAATCTACGATGATCGATGGCCGGCCGCACGGCAGCCAAACGCAAGGCATGACGGCGACTGGTCACGGGCCGGCGATTTTCAATTCAAGAGACGATTCGATGGCTTATCTCATCGCCCTGCATGCACTGGCCGCCACGATCTGGGTGGGTGGACTGTTTTTCGTGGTGGGCCTCCTGCGCCCGGCGGCTTCCAGCGTGCCGCTGGGCGAACGCCTGCCGTTGTTGTCGGTTGTTCTCGGGCGTTTCTTTCTATGGGTATGGATTGCCATCATCGTGCTGCTGGTCACCGGCTACGCGATGACCGGCCTGCTGGGTGGCATGGCCGTCGTCCCGTTTTATATCAACGTCATGCAGGGCCTGGCTTGGGTCATGTTCCTGATCTATGGCCATATGTTCTTCTCGCCCTGGCGGCGCGTGCGTGCCGGGTTGAACGCCGGAGCCATCGGCGATGCCGGCCGCGCCATGAACCAACTGCGATTCTTTGCCACGCTCAGTCTGGTGCTGGGGCTGATCATCGTGGCGGTGGCCAGCGGAGGCAGCTACGGGCTGTTGTAAACTGCCCTAGAATTTACTCCCGTGACACTGGCCCTGCGCCGCTGTTCAGACCAATGATGTTCAGACCCTAGAGATCCGCCATGGCCGATACCCTGTTCGAATCCGAGCTGCACAGCCTGCCGCTGCTCATGCGCGGCAAGGTGCGCGATGTGTATGCGGTGGGCGTGGATCATCTGTTGATCGTGGCTACCGATCGGCTGTCGGCCTTCGACGTGATTCTGCCGGATCCGATTCCCGGCAAGGGCCGGGTGCTGACCCGTGTGTCGAACTTCTGGTTCGAGTATTTCGCCGGCACGGTGGCCGATCACCGTGCCGAGATTCCGCTGGAACAGGCGTTGGCGGCCGACGAGCTGGTGCAGGTCGAAGGCCGCGCTGTCATCGTCAAGCGTCTGGACGCGCTGCCGGTCGAGGCGGTCGTACGCGGGCACGTGATCGGCAGCGGCTGGAAGGATTATCAGGCGACCGGCGCAATCTCGGGTATCGAACTGCCGGCCGGCCTGAAGCAGGCAGAAAAACTGGCCGAGCCTATCTTTACGCCAGCGACCAAGGCCGAAGCCGGCGATCACGACGAAACCATCAGCTTCGATCGGATGGCCAACATCATCGGCCGCGAGCGCGCCGCACAGATCCGTGAGATTGCCATTGATCTGTACAGCCGGGCGGCGACCTATGCCGCCAAGCGCGGCATCATCATTGCCGATACCAAGTTCGAGTTCGGCGTCGACCACAACGATGAGCTCACCCTGATTGACGAGATGCTGACGCCCGATTCCTCGCGTTTCTGGCCGGCGGATGAATACGCCACCGGCATCAGCCCGCCCAGCTTCGACAAGCAGTATGTGCGCGACTATCTGGAAACGCTGGACTGGGACAAGACCGCACCGGGCCCGCGCCTGCCGCAGACGGTGATCGATCACACCGCGGCGAAGTATCGCGACGCCTGCACGCGCCTGATTGGGCCCTGCTCGTGAAGCGTGTATATTGCAAGAACACGATTCAAAGCGAGAAACCCCGCCATGATCTCAAAACGTACATTCCTGATGTCGGTCCTGACTGCAGTCGCGGCACTGTGCCTTTTCGGCACCACAACGGCGTTCGCCAAGGCGAACAATAATCTGACGCAAACCGTTGACGGCTACACCATCGCGTTGAAAGTGTTGCCAGCAGAACCGTTCGTCAGCGTCGCCGATGCCAAAAAATCGGCCAGCGCCGGTGCGATGGTGAACGGCGGTGGGGTCGAACCAATGGCCAAAGACAGCCCCAAGGCGCCCAACCATCATATCGTGGTGTTCATAAAGAAAGACGGTAAGACGGTAGAGAATGCCGACGTCACCATGGCCTACAAAAACAAGAATAGCTCAAGCGCTAAGATGACGAGTGTACCGGTCACTCGGATGTGGGTAGCCGGCAAGGGCAAGAAAACCATGCACTATGGTAACAACGTCAATATGGATTCTGGTGAGTACCAGGTGCAGGTTGTGGTCAACAGTAACGCCAAGGCCAGTTTTGACATCAACGTGCCGTAGCCTCGTATCGTGATTGCCCAGGGCGAAGTCGCGGCTGCGGCTTCGCTTTTTTATAGCCACTGCCAGAGGTTTGCTGCCTGTTGTGGAACCCACGACGCTCGGCCAGACGGCCCACTTGTGCCGCGCCCATGCAGCGTTAGCCACATGACCGCTCAGGAACTGGGATCGGCCTCAAAGAGCCTGCACCATCCGTTCGGATCGATAGCGCCCTGAACCGCCATGCAATGCCCCTCGCTGGCGTTCGACGTGGGCGCAAGGAAGTAAAGACACTGGCCGCAGTGTTCGCCGTCATTCGGTTTTGGCCGATAATGAACGTTTTTCTTTGAGGCCTTGTCCGCGGAATAGGCGGCCGGGCTCGCAGCCATCAACGACAACGCGGTTACGCCGGTCGTGAGCAACATGTGTTTCAGAAAACGGCGGCGGGCTGATGATTCATCAATCATTGTCAATCGTCTCAAGCTGGACCCGGGCGATAACCATGCTCGCTATTGGTTAGCGCTGGCTTTGGCTGACTGCTTTGTCAGTGCCTGATCCAACAAGCCGATCACCGGGTTGTAGTTCGTGCTGCGGTTATGCAGGGCAAGATAAACCGCATAGCCATAGGGTTTGATCTTTTCTGGCCCGCCGCGCTGCTTGAGATCGGCGCCGTGGTCCAGCATGAACGTCACCATCTTCGGGTCGTTGCGCTTGATGGCAAACAGCAGCGGTGTCAGATGCTGGCTGTCTGATCGCGGATCTGCGGCATCAATGTTCAGGCCGTGCTTGAGATAGAAATCCGCACAGCCATAGGGATCGGACAGCGCTGCCTCGTGCTGGAATATCTGCACCAGGCCGCCGGCCTTTGCCAGCGCAGCAGCATCCGATGTGCGGGACGAGACATCCGAAAAGTCACGGCCGCAGAACTGTTCGGCCGGAGACTTCTGACGTGCCTGCTCGTTCGTCGGAGATGCGGGGGTGTTGTGCTGACCAGATGATTCTTTGCTTGGCTGTTCGGCGGGGGGCGGGGCTTCGGGTTGTTGGCTGCTTTCTGATGGCGCAGCTTGCGGGGGCTTTCCTTGCCCGGTCGGCTGCGCTGGCGCGCGCTCGGGTTTCTGGCTGTATTCGTACAGACCCGCCGCGACGGCGACCACAAGCGTCAGGCCGCCAAAAACCAGAAACACGCTCAACGGGGTTTTTTTCATGGCTGTCTATGAACTTCGAATAGAGGTGTCGATACGCAACTGGCCGCCGGCCGGATTTTGGTTCCGAGGTCGCAGACTTTCAGGCAACGGCCGAGCGCTTAACGCGGCGGGTTTTCGCGATCAGCTCAGCTGATACGTTCAGGTTCAACTGCTATCGGACGATCAATCAATCTTTCTGAGCGCCGAACAGGGCATCGAGCTTGTCTTCGTATTCGTGATAGCCCAGATGCGCGTACAGCTCCTCTCGCGTCTGCATACGATCAACCACCGGCTGCTGGCTGCCGTGCTCGCGAATTGTCTTGTAGACGTCGAGCGCTGCGGTGGCCATGGCGCGCGAGGCCGACAGCGGATAGAGCACCATCGCCACGCCCTGATCGGCGAGCTGGGTGGTGCTATAGAGTTCGGTAGCGCCAAACTCGGTGATATTGGCCAGCACCGGCACGCCGAGATCGGTGAAACGCCGGTACATCGCCAGATCGGTCATCGCCTCGGCGAAGATATAATCCGCGCCGGCTGCCACGCAGGCTGCCGCCCGCTCCACCGCGCTGTCCAGGCCTTCGACTGCCAGCGCATCGGTACGCGCCATGATCTTCATCTCGTCGCGGGCGTCGACGGCCGCGGTAATGCGCTCAACCATCTCGGCCTGCGAGATGATCGCTTTGCCCGGCCGATGGCCACAGCGCTTGGCCGCGACCTGATCTTCTATATGCACACAGGCCGCACCCGCGGCTTCCATCTGTCGGACGGTACGCGCGATATTGAACGCGCTGCCCCAGCCGGTATCGATGTCTACCAGCAGCGGCACGTCGGTGGCGTCGGTGATGCGCCGGGCGTCCTCCAGCACGTCGTTCATCGTCGTCATGCCCAGATCCGGCAGGCCATAAGACCAGTTCGCTACGCCGCCGCCGGATAAATATAGCGCTTGAAAACCAGAGTGCTCGGCCAACAAGGCCGAATAGGCATTGATAGCGCCGGCTATCTGCAGCGGGGTTTCGGTCTTCAGCGCGGTGGTAAAACGTTGCGGTGCAGTCATGACGACAGGCTCAGCTTGGAATGGCTAAGCCAAGCTTAACGCAAGCTTCGCGCAATCTGCGGATACGTGCCTGTATTCAAATCAGCTCAGCCAGCGCACCGCGAACCGAATGAACCACTTGGTGAAGCCCTTGTAAGGCGGCAGGAACAGGAAAGCCAGCGAGAATTTCTCGCGTAATACGCCGCGCTCGTGCGAGAACGCCTTGAAGCCGTAGTGGCCGTGCGAGTTGCCAATGCCGGAGTTGTTCACACCGCCAAACGGCATCTGGCCGTGCAGGAAATGCAGCATCGCCTGATTCACACAGGTGCCACCCGCGCTGGTCTGGCTGATGATCTGCTCGACTACCTCCTTGTCCTTGGAATAGATATACAAGGCCAGCGGCTTGGGCCGGGCGTTGATCGCGGCCAGCGGCGCGGCCAGATCGATATAGCTCAGGATTGGCATCAACGGCCCGAAGATCTCTTCTTCGAGAATGCGGGCGTCATCGGGTACGTCGGTCAGCATGACCGGGGCGATATAGCGATCGTCGTTGGCCGGCGTGGCGGCGGTCAGCTGCTTTGCCCCGCGCTCGACCGCGTCGTCCAGCAGACCGCGGACGCGCTGGTAGTGCTTGTCGTTGACGATCCGGCAATAGTCGGCGTTGTCCTGCATGGCGTCGGCGTGCCCGTAGAGCTTGACCAGAGCCTCGCGACAGGCCGCGATGAAGTCCTCTTTGACGTCGGCGTGCACATAGACGTAGTCGGGCGCGATGCAGGTCTGGCCATTGTTGGCGAACTTGCCCCAGACCAACGTGGTGGCGGTCTGCTTGAGATTGGCGCTCTTGTCGACGATCACCGGCGACTTGCCGCCCAGTTCCAGGGTGACCGAGGTCAGATGCGCAGCTGCTGCCTGCATCACAATCTTGCCTACGGCCGGCGAGCCGGTGAAGAAAATATGATCGAACGGCAGCGCCAGCAGCGCCTGCGAGGTGTCCACTGCGCCCTGGATCACCGTAATTTCGTCTTCGTCGAACAGTTCGCGTACGAACGATTCCATGAGCTTCGCACAGGCAGGGGTCAGCTCTGACGGTTTTAGGATGACTGTATTGCCGGCGGCAATCGCCGACACCAGCGGCCCGAACGACAGGTTGATGGGATAGTTCCAGGGCGAGATGATCAGGCACACGCCGCGCGGCTCGTAACGGACCTCGGCCGTGGTGCCGAACATCAACAGCGTCGGGCGCTTGCGGTCGGGCTTCATCCAGCGCTTGAGGCTGCGCATGGCGTGGTGGGCCTCGCCGACCACCGGCAGGATTTCGGTGGCTTCTACCTCGGATGCCGGTTTGGCAAAGTCGGTGAAACAAGCCGCGTGGATGTCCTTGCGGCGTTCGAACATCAGCTGGCGCAGGCGCTGCAATTTTTCGATGCGCTCGGCAGCCGTCGACGTGCGCAGCGCCAACGCCCGGAGGCGTTGGGCTTCAAACACGCGTTGGATCTCTCGCTTGTCGGTATCGCCTAGCTCCTGAATCGCGGCCGAGCGGGAGGGGGCGTCCGACGAGGTGGCCGTAGTCATGGATGAGTCTCCTGTTGC
Source organism: Salinisphaera sp. (assembly GCA_027858915.1). GTDB lineage: Bacteria > Pseudomonadota > Gammaproteobacteria > Nevskiales > Salinisphaeraceae > Salinisphaera. Next base: position 11,390 of record JAQIBT010000071.1, on the reverse strand, counting down.
CGATACGGGCTTGAAGTTTGCGCCCGCACGGTCGATGGGTGGCGTTGCCGGGCCGGATCAGGCGGCATGCAAGCGCTTGGGCTCTATTGTCTACAGGGTCGGGCCGCAACAGGCAATCAGCGTTTTGGCGTGGTCGGTCGCTATCAGGCCGCGTAGCTCGGCAGTTGGGAGGGTGTCAAAATATCAACAGCCGATAACGCGGTAACAGAGGCGGGCATGACGATTTCACGAATGACCCCGGCAGAAGCACGCCTGCATGATCGCAAGCGTTGGCTGTGGCCTATGGCTTTCGGCATCGTGATTGTCGTCGCCGGTACGGCCCTGCTCGGCTGGTGGCAGAGCGTCACGCGCCTTATGTTCAGCGGCCCGAGCATTCCTGGAACAACGATCATATCGTCACCAATATCCTGTTGTTTCATCTCCAGTGTCACTCGGATCATCATGCGCATCCCTCGCGGCGTTATCAGTCGCTGCGGCATTTCGACCAGCGCTGCGGCATTTCGACCAGGCGCCGCAGTTGCCGACCGGCTATGCCGGCATGATGGTATTGGCTTATCTTCCTGCGTTGTGGTTTGCGGTCATGGATCGGCGCGTGGCCGAACACTACGGCGGCGATATCCAGCGCGCGAACATCCAGCCGGGGCATGAGGCACGTATGCTCAGCAAATTTCCAATGCCCCCGGCACCGGTCTGATGGACAGGGCAGAATCGTGGCCGGCACGCGGTTTTGCTACCCTCGCGGGCTGCGCAGTCGCTCACGGGGTAGCGACCGTTCTTTTGATACTGAACTCGACGGAAGATAAACGATGAAGAAATGGCAATGCATTGTCTGCGGTTTTGAATACGACGAAGCTGAGGGCATGCCGGACGAGGGCGTTGAGCCCGGCACCAAATGGGCCGATATTCCGGACGACTGGACCTGCCCGGACTGCGGCGCGCCGAAGGACGATTTCGAAATGATGGAAGTCGAATAGACGGTCATTCGGCAGCGCGCAGCGTCTGCAGCACAGCCGTGGCAAGACGACCACACCACGGAAAGTCAAACCAGGTCGGACGTCTCACCCAGGGACGGGTCATGTTGGGCCCGTTCTTGTCAGTTACAGGACAGCAGCATGGACCCGATCATCATCATCGGCACCGGACTTGCCGGCTACAGCGTCGCTCGTGAGTTTCGCAAGCACGATAAGGACACCCCGGTCATCCTGATCACCCGCGACGACGGCGCGAGTTATTACAAGCCGGATATCTCCGAAGCGTATGCCAAGGACAAGACGTCCGAGGAACTGGTCCAGAAGAGCGCCGAGGAGATGGCCGAGATGCTGGGTGCGACCGTGAAAACGCACGAGCAGGTCGAGGCCATCGACCGCGAACAGCGCCAGATTCGGCTGGTGGGGGGCGAGACCCTGACCTATGGTCGACTGGTTTTGGCCTGGGGCGCCGAGCCGATCACGCTCAACCTGAGCGGTGATGCCGTGGAGGCCGTCCACAAGGTCAACAACCTGATGGATTATCGTGCGTTCCGCGACAGCCTTCCGGACAAGGCGCGGGTCGCGGTTCTGGGCGCTGGTCTGATTGGCTGCGAGTTCGCCAACGATCTCATTGGGGCCGGCCACAAGGTGTCGGTGGCCGATCCGGCCGAATGGCCGCTGCAGCAACTGCTGCCAAAAGAGGCCGGCAATGCGGTACGCAAGGAACTGGCGCACGGTGGTGTGGAATGGCATCTCGGTCAGGCAGCGGTTGGCGTGCATCGCGCGGACAACGGCGATCTGCGTGTCGAGCTTGATAACAAGGACAGTATTCGTGCCGACGTGGTGCTGTCGGCGGTCGGCTTGCGGGTCGGTGTGAAACTGGCCGAGAAAGCCGGGCTGGCGGTCGACCGCGGCATCGTGGTTGACCGGACGCTGCGCACCTCCGATCCGCATGTATTCGCACTGGGCGACTGCGCCGAGGTCGATGGCCACTGGCGGCCTTATGTGGCACCGCTCATGCAGTGCGCGCGTACGCTTGGCAAGACATTGGCCGGCGGCAAGGACGACACCCCGGGCCAGGTGAAATACCCCACCCTGCCGATCATCATCAAGACCCATCTATGTCCGGTGATCGTCTGTCCGCCGGTCAACAAGCACGGCGAATGGCAGGTCGAAGGCCACGGCACGGCTATCGAGGCCCGGTTCGTCGATAAATCCGGCAAGCTGCTCGGCTTTGCGCTCACCGGTGAGGCCACCAGCAAGCGACGCGATTATCTAAAGGAAGCGCCGGCATTGATGGAGTAGCGACTTCGACGTTTGAAATCCTTTAAGACAAGAATCTATCCGCAGATTGCACAGATAAACGCAGATTAAAGACAGGCCCTTCCTGCTTTTGTTTTCATCTGCGCAATCCGCGGATAGTTTGCCCGTATTTCCTATGCTGCGTCTTGAGGCATATGGAACGCGTCAATTCCGCGCGCGACGCTGGCTGAGCCAGAACCAGAGCACGGCGGCGACGAACAACAGCGCGCCGACGTATGACACCGGCTTGAGATAGGTGTCAAGCTCGGTCCAGTGAGCGCCGAGCTCGTAGCCAGCGACAGCCAGGCCTAGATTCCACGGCAGCGAGCCCAGCAGGGAATAGATCAGAAAACGTCCCAGCGGCATCTGGCCGATACCGGCTGGTACCGAGATAAAGGTACGAAACGCCGGTAGCAGCCGGGCCACGAACACCGTGATCTGGCCGCGGCGGGCAAACCAGTTCTCGGCCATATCCAGATGCCGCTGATTGAGCCATACATAGCGCCCGTAACGCAGGATCAACGGACGGCCGCCGCGCCGGCCGATGGCATAGGCGAGCCAGCTGCCGGCCACATTACCCAGCGTGGCCACCGCCACCACGCTCCACAGCGACAGCGCGCCCTGGAATGCCATGAATCCCGCCGCCGGTATCACGACTTCACTGGGAATCGGAATACAGGCGCTTTCCAGCGCGCTCAGCACGAACACGGCCAACAGGCCGTAGTGCTCGACAAAAGCAATCAGGGCATCAGACACAGTGTTTCTCCGAGAATCGGTGGCAAGAATACGCTGTGCTTTGTGCGCTAAGCGTTAGCCTGCCGCAGCAACGTATCGCGCCGGGCAACGTCGGCCAGCGTTTGCCCGGCCAGGCGTGCGCCCTTGATATTGCCGGCCATCGGGCCCAGCTGCAGGCTGGCGGGCCTGCCGGCAACATGCAAGCCCGGCGCGGCGGCGAGTTCGGAATCCAGATGCAGATGGCCGGCGGTATCGGTGACCAGACGGAGATCCGCGATCGTGCGGCCCAGCACGCTGTCCGGCGCGGGTCGGTGGGCAAAACCGGTGGCCAGGATCACGCGTTCGGCGTCGATGATGCGCCCGTCGGCCAACGCCACGCCGGTTTCGGTTAGCCGCGTCGGGTGGCCCTGGCGCCAGGCGATCTCGCCGGCGGCAAGAGCCGCGGTGATTGCGCTGTAAATGTCCGGCGGCAGCGTGCCCGGAAACCGGGCCTCGGCGAGCAGCGCGGTACGCTCGGCCAGCGGCGTATCGGCAAACGGCACCAGGCAGCGCGGGCCGGCGTAGCAGGGGTCGGAATCGAAGTCCGCGCGCACCGGCTTGTGGCGGGTGAGCCAGCACACACGATGGCCGGCTTCGGCCGCCCGCAGCGCGAGCTGGGCGCCGGTGATGCCGCCGCCGACGATCACCGTGGCCCGGCCCGGCTCGCCCAGCGCGAAATCCGGATCGAAGACATGTTCGGTTGTCTCGAATCCGGCCGGACGAGAGGGGCGGCCCGGGCCAGTGGCCAGCACCACGCGCTCCGCGGTCAGTGAATCGCCTGTGTCCAGTTGCACGCGCCAGGCGCCGTCATCGCGGGCCAGACCGTGCGCGCTGCGCCGGATATGTGTCGGCGCGCCGAGTTCGGCCGCGGCATGGGCATCGAACAGGCCCAGCGAAGGCCGGCGATAGTAGCCGAGCATGTGGGCGTCGTCGTAGCCATGCTCGGCAGCGAAACGGCGCAGACTGTCGGCGCGTGCGCCCAGATGATGCGCGTTGGAGGAGCGCAGGTAACGCATGCCACAGGCTGTGGCCCGGGCGCGCCAGACGGCCATGGCCGCCAGCGGATCGACAATCGCGAGCCGCGCCGCGGGGGCCGCCCGCGCGATCGAGGCGGCGATGAATCGACCATGCGGGCCGCCGCCGATGATCAGCCAGTCGTAATCGGTCATGGAGCGTCCCGTCGGCCTCATGCGGTCGCCGTCATATCCGCGTGTTCGGCGCGCTCTTGAATGATCGCGATCCTATCATTCGCCACCGCACACGACCGAGCGGGCCACTCCGTATGCCGCATGTCGTGCGTCGTCTTGGCGGATTGATAATCGGAATCAGAACGGCTCAAACATCGGTCAATGAGCTATGTTAAAAAGCCGCCCTGTTGGGCGAGCCGCGCCGTCGGCTCGCAGTCTGGAACATCGGCCGCGCGGCGACGCTCGGCCGCCGGCGCACGAGAAGCCATATGTCGAGTCATCGCCATCATCGTCATCACGAACACCACAACAGTCATCGACTGGGGTGGCTGCGGGCCTCGGTGCTGGGCGCGAACGACGGCATCGTGTCGGTTTCCAGTCTGGTGCTCGGCGTCGCCGCCGGTCAGGCGGACGCGAAGAGCGTGCTGCTGGCGGGGATCGCCGGCCTGGTGGCCGGCGCGTTGTCCATGGCCGCCGGTGAGTATGTCTCGGTCAGTTCGCAGTCCGACACCGAGCGCGCCGACCTGGAGATGGAGCAGCGCGAAATCGAGGCGCATCCGGAGGCCGAACATGCCGAACTGAAGGGCATCTATATCAAACGCGGTCTCGACGAGCAGCTCGCCGGTCAGGTTGCCAGCCAGCTGATGGCCCATGATGCGCTGGGGGCGCATGCCCGCGATGAACTGGGTCTGTCGGACAATACGGCCGCGCGGCCGCTCCAGGCTGCTCTGGCATCGGCGGCATCGTTTGTCGTGGGCGCGGCGGTGCCGTTGATCGTGGTGCTGATCGTGAGCCGTGCGGCGGTTCTGCCGGCGGTCGCGATCAGTGTGCTGCTGGCCTTGATCGTACTGGGCACGTTGTCGGCGCGGGCCGGCGGTGCCCCCATATTCAAGTCGGTGGCACGGGTCACGCTCTGGGGCGCGATCGCGATGGGTATCACGGCCGGGGTGGGTCTGTTGTTCGGGGTGACGGTCTAGGACCCGCGCGCTTGGGCGGCGTCCGCCCGTCGGGCCCTAGCCGAGCGCGCGTAGTTGCGCCGCGGTCAGCAGCCAGCGCAGGGTGCCGGTGCCGCCTTCGGGCGTACCGGGGAATTCCAGCAGGGCAGCGCCCGCTTTCTTGAACGCCATCAGGCGATCACGTCGGCGGGTGAGGCTCCACGATACCCAGGTCGCCAGGTCTGGCTCGTGGCCCACCAGCATCACGCGTCGATCGCCAAAGTGCTGATGCAGCCAGGCGTCGAGTCTGGCCATGTCGACCGGTGGCGCCAGCACATCGGCTTCGTCTACCGGCGGGTCGTCGAGATAACTGGCCAGGATGTCAGCGGTCTGGCGCGCGCGCAGCAGCGGGCTGGTAAGAATATCGTCAACCGGCATATCCGTCAGCGTGGCGCGCAGGCCGATGGCGGCCGCGCGGGTACGCCGCTCGCCCCGGGGCGTGAGCGGGCGCTCGGCGTCCGACAGGCCAAGCTGCTGGGCCGCGCTGGCATCCAGCGCGATGCCGTGACGAATGACGATGATATCCATGGCGCTATTGTGGCGGGTAAATCGAGACGCGGCCAGCGCGTACAGACAAGGCCCTCGGCGCGGCGACAAAAAACAATCAGTTGAAGATGGATTAGATGGCGCCGGCGCCGCCTGCGCCAAGCGACTGTTTTGTCCGACGTTTAAATTCAAAGCGCTGAAAAGCGCACAAAAAAGGGCGTTTCTCCGCGCTTAGGTTTGGCAAGGCTACAAGAGGGCCTCGGCGCTCACCGCGGTGAAATTCTGGCCAGTCCTGCCAGGCCTTGACTGTCGGCCAATTGCGGAATTTAACGCCCAGTTTATCCACAGCCTTATGCACCAACTTGTTCACCGAGAAACACAACATGTAGTGATTACATGCGCGGAAAACCGTGCTTGACCACAGTATCTAGTGGGGTATTGTATCTGCTCAACGACGCCGCGCGACCAGCACGCGCGCGTCGCCAAACGGTCGATTTTCTACGGTGCGTGTGTTGTCACGGGCCGAACCAGCGCGGAGAGAATATGGAACAATCACAGGTGCCCGAGCGCGCGTCCGATACGCGCAGCCAGCAGACCGCACAGTCGTCCGATCACAGCGCCTACGGCGCCAGCATCGAAGCCACCGCCCCGGGCGCACACAAGGTGATTCGTCGTAACGGCAAGGTCACGCCGTTCGATGCATCCAAGATCGAGCTGGCCGTCACCAAGGCCTTCATCGACGTCGAAGGCCAGCAGGGCGCGGCGTCCTCGCGTATCCGCGACACGGTCAAGGAAATCAGCCGCCAGGTCGTGCAGGGCGTGACCCGCAGCCTGCCAGGCGGCGGTGCGGTGCATATCGAGGATATCCAGGACTACGTTGAGCTGGCGCTCATGCGCTCGGGCGAGCACAAGGTCGCGCGCTCCTACGTGCTGTATCGCGAGGAACGCGCCCACGAGCGCGCCGCCAAGCAGGCCGAGAAGAGCGCAGCCGGCGGTGCCGTGGTGGAAGCGGCCGATATCAACGTGGCCTTCAAGGACGGCACTACCAGGGCGCTGGATCGCGATCGCCTGACGCGCGTAATCGATGAAGCCTGTGCCGGCGTCCAGGGCGTGACCGCCGAGCAGGTGGTCAAGGACACGCTCAAGAACGCCTTCGACGGCATCTCCGAGGACGAGCTGTCGACTGCTCTCGTATTGTCGGCCCGTCAGCGTCTGGAAGCCGAGCCCAACTACGGCCAGGTCGCTGCCCGCCTGCTGATGGACAAGCTGCGCCACGAAGGTCTGACCTTCCTGGCCGATGGCCAGGTCGAGTATGCGACCCACGCCGAGATGGCCGAGCAGTATCCGGCGTATTTCAAGAGCTTCATTGCTGCCGGCGTCGAGCACGAGCTGATCGACCCGGAACTGCTGGAATATGACCTGGATCGATTGGGCCGCGCCCTGATCGCCGATCGCGACCTGACCTTTACTTATCTGGGCCTGCAGACGCTCTACGACCGCTACTTCATCCATCACGAAGGCCATCGCTTCGAACTGCCGCAGGCGTTCTACATGCGCGTGGCCATGGGCCTGGCGATCAACGAGATCGAGCGCGAAGACAAAGCCATCGAGTTCTACAAGCTGCTGTCGAGCTTCGACTTCATGTCGTCGACGCCGACGCTGTTCAACTCCGGCACCCTGCGGCCGCAGCTGTCGTCTTGCTATCTGACGTCGGTTGCGGACGATCTGCACGGCATCTACGGCGCGGTGCGCGACAACGCCATGCTGTCCAAGTTTGCCGGCGGGCTCGGTAACGACTGGACGCCAGTGCGTGCCATGGGCGCTCATATCAAGGGCACCAACGGCAAGTCGCAGGGCGTCGTACCGTTCCTCAAGGTCGTCAACGACACCGCCGTGGCGGTCAACCAGGGCGGCAAGCGCAAGGGCGCGGTCTGTGCCTATCTGGAAACCTGGCACAAGGACATCGAGGAATTCCTCGACCTGCGCAAGAACACCGGCGACGACCGTCGACGGTGTCACGATATGAATACTGCGAACTGGATCCCCGATCTGTTCGTCAAGCGCGTGCTCAACGACGAGCCGTGGACGCTGTTCTCGCCCAACGACGTGCCGGACCTGCACGATCTCACCGGCAAGGCGTTCGAAGAAGCCTATGCCGGCTACGAAGAAAAAGCCGCTAGAGGCGAGATCAAGAACACCAAGACCCTGTCGGCGGTGAACCTGTGGCGCAAGATGCTCAGCCTGTTGTTCGAAACAGGCCACCCCTGGTTCACCTTCAAGGACCCGTGCAACCTGCGGAGCCCGCAACAGCACAAGGGCGTGGTGCATTCATCGAATCTGTGCACGGAGATCACGCTCAACACGTCGCCGGGCAAGGAGATCGCCGTCTGCAACCTGGGCTCGATCAACCTGCCGCAGCACATCGAAGATGGCCAGTTGAACGTCGCCAAGCTCGAAGCGACCATCAACACGGCCATGCGCATGCTCGACAACGTCATCGAGTACAACTACTACAGCGTCAAGACCGCACGCGACTCCAACCTGCGTCATCGCCCGGTCGGCTTGGGCCTCATGGGCTTCCAGGACGCGTTGTACAAGTTGAAGCTGCCCTACGAATCCGACCAGGCCGTGGACTTTGCTGATCGCTCGATGGAGCAGATCAGCTATCTCGCGATCAAGGCCTCCACCAATCTGGCCGAAGAGCGCGGCGCCTACAGCACCTTCAAGGGCAGCCTGTGGGATCAAGGCATCCTGCCGATCGATTCCATCCAGATCCTGCGCGAGAACCGCGGCGCCGCCCCAAGTGGAGAACTATACCTCGATCAGGACGAAGGCCAGACCCTGGATTGGGAAACCCTGCGTCATCGCGTCATGAACGTCGGTATGCGCAACTCCAACTGCATGGCTATCGCTCCCACCGCGACCATCGCCAACATCACCGGTGTATCCCAATCGATCGAGCCGACGTATCAGAACCTGTACGTCAAATCGAACCTGTCGGGCGAGTTCACCGTGGCCAATCCGTATCTGGTTGAAGACCTCAAGGCGCTGGATCTTTGGGACGAGGTCATGGCCAATGATCTGAAGTACTACGACGGCTCTGTGCAGGCGATCGACCGTATCCCGGACGATCTCAAGGTGCTCTACAAATGTGCCTTCGAAATCGATCCGCGCTGGTTGGTCGAAGCCGGCTCGCGTCGCCAGAAATGGCTGGATCAGGCCCAGAGCCTGAATCTCTACATGGCCGAGCCGTCGGGCCGCAAGCTGGACGAGCTGTACAAGTTCGCCTGGAAGAAAGGCCTCAAGACGACTTACTACCTGCGCTCGACCAGTGCCACGCACACCGAGAAATCCACTATTTCCGATCATCGGTTGAACGCCGTTGGTAATGCTGGCCAGGGCAGCGGCGGCGGTGCAGGCGCCAGCGGCTCGGTGATGGGCGCAAAGAACGGCGGCAGTAGTCCGACCGCCAGAGCATCGGCCAACGGCCATGCAAAAGCCAACGGCAACGGCGCGGCGTCCCCGGCGCCGGCTGGTAAACCAACCGCGCCGATGGCCTGTGCTATTGACGATCCAGACTGCGAGGCCTGTCAGTAATTGAGGCCTGTCAGTAATTAATGAGTTCGCGTTTAGATAGGAGAAGAACTTCTTTGAGACTCGGGTGATTGAGTATCAGTCGGGTGGTTACGGGCCGAGTATTTTATGTCGATACCGTGTTTTCGTTTCGAATGGGACATCGCGAAGGCGAGATCCAATCAGCGTAAGCACGGTGTCGGTTTCAATTCGGCCGTGGGTGTGTTTGATGATCCGTTAGCGATAACCATTGCGGATCCAGAGCACAGTCAAACCGAAGATCGCTGGATTACACTCGGTGAAGCACCTGGAAGAGGTTTGTTGGTCGTAGTTCATACATACAACGAGTCAATAGCAAACGAAATTGAAGTGCGAATCATTTCCGCCAGACGAGCTAACAATCGGGAACGACGCGACTACGAAGGTGGCAGATATGAAAGATGAATATGATTTTTCAAACGGCGAACGCGGCAAGTTCTATCGGCCGAATGCCACATATCGCATACCGTTATATCTCGACAGCGACGTTATGGAATTTCTGACTACGAGGGCGCGAGAACAAGGTATCGACACGCAAGATTTGGCCAATCAGATGCTCAAGAAAGACATCGAAATAGTGCAGGCCGCTGAGCGATCGACCAAGTGAACTGTGCGATCTGTAAAACCGGCCAAACACGATCAGGCTACGCCAACGTCGTGCTCCAGCGTGAAAAAGCAACCGTTGTTCTCAGACACGTCCCAGCCGATGTCTGCGACAACTGCGGCGAATACTACCTGGCCAGCAGCGTTGCCCAGAAGACCTATGAGATCGCCGACTCGGCTTTAAGCGCCGGTGTCGAGGTCGAGATCCGCCAATTCGCTGCCTAAGTACCCAGTAATAAAACTAAGGAACGGCGCAAGTCATGAAGACGGCTATCCGCGGATGGACACAGAAGGACGCAGATGAAAGACAAGCAATCCACCGCTGATTGTATTTGCGTCCATTCGCGTTCATTTGCAGACACACCTTCTTTCCTTCGAACCGCCAGCCGATAACAGAACAACGCTTTTAACGAAGCACAGCAAAAGGAAACCACCATGCTCGACTTCGAAGACACGCCTCGCGAGGGAATGCACACCACGACTTCGACCAACCCGAACCCGGCCGGCGCCACCCCGGACCCGTTTGCGCTGGACAAGGAACCCGAGCCGCGCAAGCACGCCGAAAACACCGAAGCCGTCACCGGCCTGGAACAGGTCGAACTCGGCGGCGACCGGATCTCGGCCGATGACAAGCGCATTATCAACTGCCGCGCCGACGTCAACCAATTGGTGCCGTTCAAGTACACCTGGGCCTGGGAAAAATATCTCAACGCCTGCGCCAACCACTGGATGCCGCAGGAAGTGAACATGTCGGCCGATATCGCCATGTGGAACGACCCAGACGCGCTCACCGACGACGAACGCACGATTCTTAAAAGAGGTTTCGGCTTCTTTGCCTCCAGCGAGTCGCTGGTCGCCAATAACATCGTGCTTGGCGTCTACAAGCACGTCACCAACCCCGAATGCCGCCAGTACCTGCTGCGCCAGGCCTTCGAGGAAGCCGTACACGGGCATACCTTCCAGTACATCGTAGAGAGCCTCAACCTCGACGAGGGCGAGATCTTCAACATGTACCGCGAGCTGCCCAGCGTGCACAACAAGGCCGCCTGGGCCATGCAGTACACCCAGAGCCTCAACGACCCCGACTTCAAGACCGGCACCCCCGAAGCCGACCAGACCTTCCTGCGCGACCTCATCGCCTTCTACTGCATCTTCGAGGGCATCTGGTTCTATGCCGGCTTCGTGCAGTACCTGAGCTTCGGCCGCCGCAACAAGATGACCGGCACCGCCGAGCAGATGCAATACATCATGCGCGACGAGTCCATGCACCTGAACTTCGGCATCGACGTCATCAACCAGATCAAGATCGAAAACCCCCATCTCTGGACCGACGCCTTCCAGACCGAAGTGCGCGCCATGATCGACGAAGCCATGCATCTGGAAATCGAATACGCCCACGACACCATGCCCCGCGGCGTGCTGGGCCTCAACGCTGCCATGTTCGACGAGTACATGAAGTTCAT
>JAQIBT010000118.1 GCA_027858915.1 Salinisphaera sp. | reverse complement strand
AGTCGGGTGCAAGCACACCAATGGCTGATCGGCCTTGACAGGGTCCGCGCATCTGCTGTCATACCATGACCCATGTTTCCTGCGCGACAGCGCGCCGCTCGCGGGGCGGGTTCTCCTAGTTGCCATGATCTGGATGACGAATAGCTCGGCACTGCAGGTCGCCTGTGCGATATTCGGATTCTCGGTCGGCAACGTGCTCGTCTTGCCTTCGCTGATTATTCAACGCGAGCTCGAGGCCACCGCGTTTCCGATGTTGAATTCATTATCGATAGCAATCAGCCAGTTCGCCTATGCTTGGCGCCGGTTACGCTGGGCCTGTTGCGTAGCGTAATCGGGTCGTCCGCTCTTAACTTTGTGTCGCCGCGAAGTTTTCTGCGATGATAATTATTCCGGTTCGCAGAGCATAGAGATTTCTGCATGGCCATTGATTCCGCCCTCGAAGCCGATATTCTATCGGCTGTCGACACCTGCTTCGAGAAGCAGGTCAGTTTGACTGAAGAGCTGGTGCGTTTCGCCTCTCTGCGCGGTCGCGAACATACCGCGCAGGATTTTTTGTTCCAACAGATGCGCGAGCGCGGCTACGCCATGGATCGCTGGGCGATCGATATCAGCGAAATCGCCGATCATCCCGGCTTTTCGCCAGTCACGATCGATTACGCAAACGCCTTGAACGTCGTCGGTACGCATCGACCCCGCGACGAGTTGGGTGCCTCGCTGATTCTCAATGGCCATATCGACGTGGTGCCGGAAGGCCCTCATGACATGTGGACCGATGCACCATTTTCTGGCAAGCGTGATCGCGATTGGCTTTACGGTCGCGGTGCCGGCGATATGAAGGCGGGGCTGGTCGCCAATATCGCGGCACTCGACGCATTGCGCCATCTGGGGTATCAGCCGGCGGCGACCGTGCATCTGCAATCCGTTGTCGAGGAGGAGTGCACTGGCAATGGTGCGCTCTCCTGCCTGGCGCGCGGTTATCGGGCCGATGCGGCTTTGATACCCGAGCCCGAAGACAACCGTCTGGTACGTGCCAATACCGGTGTACTGTGGTTCCGGGTCAAGGTGCGTGGGGCGCCGGTGCATGTCCGCGAGGCCGGGCAGGGCGCCAACGCGATCGAGGCGGCCTACCGTTTGATTCAGGCACTGCGCGAAATGGAGACGGATTGGAATACCCGCCAAGGCGAGCATCGCTATTTCGAAACCCTCGATCATCCCATCAACCTGAATATCGGCAAGATCGAAGGCGGGGACTGGGCGTCCAGCGTGCCCGCCTGGTGTAACTTCGACGTGCGGGTGTCGATCTATCCGGGCACCCGTGCTGCCGATGCGGCGACGGAGATCGAAGCCTGCGTGGCGTCGGCCGCCCGGGCCGACGCCTTTCTGGCCGACAACCCGCCGGAAATCGAATACAACGGCTTCTTCGCGGAAGGCTACGTGCTGGAAGAAGGCAGCGACGCCGAGACCGCGCTCGCCAGCGCTCACGCCAAGAGTTTCGGCGCCGATTTGGAGACGTTCACCACGCCCGGTTATCTGGACGCGCGGGTATTCATGCTCTATGGCGATACCCCCTGTCTGGTATACGGCCCTTATTCCGAGAACATCCACGGTTTCGATGAGCGCGTCAGTCTGACCTCGGTCAAGCGCATCACTGGAACCATTGCGCTTTTTGTTGCCCACTGGTGCGGTCTCGAGCGCATCGATTCCGCGTCGGGAGGCAGGTGATGGACGTGGCGATCGATGGCGAACGCCTGTGGACGACGATCATGGAAACCGCCAAGATCGGCGCGACGCCGGCCGGCGGCCTGACGCGATTGGCGCTGAGCGATTCGGACCGCGCCGTGCGCGACTGGTTCGCAGACGCCTGTCGCCAGGCCGGTTGCGAGGTCAGCGTCGATGATATGGGCAATATGTTCGCGCGCCGGCCTGGGCGCAATGAGCGTCTGGCGCCGATCCTTATCGGCAGCCATCTCGATAGCCAGCCATTGGGCGGGCGCTTCGATGGCGTGCTGGGCGTACTGGCGGCGCTGGAGGCCGTGCGTGCGCTCAACGATGCGCAAATCCAGACCGATCATCCGATCGAAGTAGTGAACTGGACCAACGAGGAAGGCGCGCGTTTCCCGCCCGCGATGCTGTCTTCTGGCGTGTTTGCCGGCGTTTTTTCCACCGAGGAGGCTTACGGTCACGAGGACGCGGATGGTCTGCGTTTCGGCGACGAACTGGAGCGAATCGGCTACCGCGGGCCGTTACGCTGCGGCGACAAGGCGTTGGCAGGCTACTTGGAACTGCATATCGAGCAGGGGCCGGTACTCGAGGCGGGCGGCGACGATATCGGCGTGGTCACGGGCGTGCAGGGCATGCGTTGGTACGAGCTTGCGATCGATGGGTTCGCCGGGCATTCTGGGACTACGCCGATGGCACTGCGGCGCGACGCGCTGGTGGGTGCGGCGCGCGTCGTGCATGCGCTCGATGCGCTCGCGCGTAGCCTTGATGATCAGGCGGTCGCGACCGTCGGCATTTTGCGTCCGGAGCCCGGCTCGCGCAATGTCGTTCCCGGGCGCGTCACCATGACCATCGATCTGCGCCATCCTTCTTCCGAATGCCTGGGCGATCTCGAGCAGCGGATGGAGACACGTATCAATGCCCTCTGCGACGAACTCGATCTGGCGCCGAGCCTGAGCCGAATCTGGGACAGCGCGCCGGTAACGTTCGATACGCGCTGCGTCGAGGCTGTTCGCAGCGCCGCGCGCCGAGCAGGTTTTTCGCATCGAGACATCGTTTCCGGAGCCGGCCACGATGCCGTCTACATATCGCGCGTCGCTCCCACAAGCATGATCTTCGTACCCTGCGAGAAAGGTATCAGCCATAACGAGGCCGAATCCATCGAGCCACAGCACGCCGCTGCTGGCGCACAAACGTTGGCCGGGGCAGTGCTCGATATTGATCGGATCCTCGCTTGAAGCGTTGGCTCGCTACTCGGCGGGTGAGCCCGAATCATCGGCGCGGGCGCTAGCAGGGCGACTGGGAGAACGGCTCCAACCACGAACTCGGCGACCGCGCGGCCGGCCGCTCAATACAGAAAGTAAACTTGACTTACGGAGTTACGCGAATCATCGCCCAGCCTCGTAAGGCAACGTGAATTACCAAAATCGTATTGACAACTGGGCTATGAATCGTGCCTAGATGAGTCTGGGGAAGCCGATAATTGCGAAGATATCCGTAACAGCGAAAGCGGTACGTTGATGTCTCGCCCATCGGCTTGCTGCGTAACAAGATCAACCGTGAGTCAGACTCGGGAATCGTGCCATGAAAAACTCTTCGAAGTTGTTGCATTCCAGTACGATCGGCCTGTTGCTGGCCGGGGTGGCGGCTTGTCCGCTGGCCTGGTCCGCGCAGACGGTGCAGATCGGTGTAACCGGCCCATTCTCGGGTCCGGCGGCCCAATCTGGATTGGCGCTTCGCCAAGGCATGGAGACCGCCGCCGCTGAGGCGAACGAACACGGCGGGCTAACGGTCAATGGCAAAAAGGAAAAGATCAAGCTGTTGTTTGAGGACACCCAGGACAATCCGGCGCAGGGCGTGAGTGCTGCGCAGAAGCTAATCACCGACAATAAAGTCGACTTTCTGATCGGCGATGCCTTCTCCACCTCGGTGACGGTTGCGGAAATGGATCTGTCCGGGCAGTACAAGATGCCCATGATGAGTTGCGAACCGGTGGGCTCGATCCTGTCGAACAAGGTCGAACAACACCCCGACAAATACAAATATTATTGGAAGGCTGATTTCGGCAGCGAAGCCTATGCGTCGACAATCTTCGATACCTACAAATCGCTGATCAAGAGCGGCAAGTTCAAGCCCAAAAGCAAAACCATCGCCTTCATTGACGAAGATACCGATTACGGTCGATCGATCTCTGCAAAGGCCGCGAAGCTGTTTCAGCAGGCCGGCTGGAAGGTAATTTCCAATAACACAGTCGCGCTTGGCGATACCAACTTCAATACCGCGCTCACGAAACTGAGCTACCGCCATCCCGACGTACTTGTTTCGATCTTCACTTCGGCAGATTCGGGTATCGCGCTGTCGCACCAGTTCAATGAACAGGGGATGCAGGCCTCGCAGTTCGCGATCTTCTACCCGAGCCGGCCCAACTTCATGAACGGCGCAGGCAGCAACGCCAACGGCCTGCTGTGGGCGCCCCTGCTGTTCGATCCATCCCAGCGCCAAGCCGACAAGGTTCTAAATCATAAGATCAGCAAGCGCTTCAATACCTCGGCGACCACCGACCATGCCTATGGCTATGACTGTATGAGTATCGTACTCAACGCTTTCAAGAAAGCGCACTCGGCCCAGCCCGAAGCGCTGACCAAGGCGATGGCGGGCACCGATTACAAGGGCGTTCTCGGACTGTACGTGTTCGATTTGAAAAACCATACGGTCAAATACGGGTCGGACTATATCCCCGTGCCCACCGCTCAGATTCGAAAGGGTGGCAAGAACGTGGTCGTTTGGCCGAAGAAGTTTGCGACCGGCCAGTATCAGCCTCCCGCTGCGCAATAGTCACAGCGGTGGCGGCCCAGGCAGAGCCGGTTCTGAGTGCGGAGCGCATTCGCAAGGCGTTCGGCGGTCTCGAGGTCCTGAGCGATCTTTCCCTGAATGCCTATGCGGGTGAGTCGCTGGCCCTGATCGGACCCAACGGCGCCGGCAAGACGACCTTGTTCAACATCATCGCCGGTGCCATGCGCGCGAGCGGCGGGCGGATCATGTTCGAAGGCCGCGATATCACCCGATTGCGCCCTCATCAGCGCTGTCATCTGGGTATTGCGCGAACCTTCCAGATATCGCAGCCGTTCGTCGATCTCACCGTACTCGAGAACGTGGAGGTGGCGCAGCGATTCGGGCGTCTTGGTCGCGATCGCAGCGGCGCGAGTGCCGGCCACTGGCTCGAGCGGGTTGGACTCGCGCGCTGGCGGGATGCGCCCGCGTCTTCGCTTACCCTCGGCGCCCGGAAAAAGCTCGAATTGGCGCGCGCGCTAGCGACCGAACCCCGCGTCATTCTGCTCGACGAGGTCATGGGCGGTCTCTCGCCGGAAGAGGTCGACGAGGTCTGTGCGATCATACGCGAACTCAGAAACGAGCATATGGCCATCGTGATCGTCGAGCACGTCATGCGCGCGGTCATGAGTGTGGCCGACCGCATCGTGGTTCTGCACCAGGGTAGATTGATTGCCGACGGCCTCCCGCGCGAGGTGGCATCCAGGCCGGAAGTGATCGAAGCCTATCTGGGAGGCGCGCTGGATGACGCTGCTGCAGGTTGATTCGCTGTCGAGTTACTATGGTGACGCGCGCGCGCTTCATGACGTGAGTTTGGAGATCGGCGACGGTGAGATCATTGCTGTCATCGGTTCCAACGGCGCCGGCAAGACCACAACGCTGCGCACCGTGTCCGGTCTCATCAAGCCGCATGCTGGCGATATCTCTTTCGAGGGCATGTCGATTCTGAAGATGCCGGCCCACCGACGTATCGAGCTCGGCATCGCGCACGTACCGGAAGGTCGTCGCCTGTTCCCGCAGATGTCGGTACGCGAGAATCTGTTGATGGGCGCCTATGGCGCATCGACTTGGAAAAGTCGGCGTAGTCTGATCGACGAGATGTGTGATCTGTTCCCCCGCCTGCGCGAACGTATCGGCCAGTACGCCGGCACGCTGTCGGGGGGCGAGCGTCAGATGCTGGCGACCGCGCGCGCGTTAATGAGCCGGCCGCGCCTGCTGATGCTGGACGAGCCCTCCCTGGGTCTGGCGCCCAAGATTGTCAAAACGCTGTTCACCATCATCGAGCGCATCAACGGCGAGGGCGTCGCCGTGCTTGTCGTCGAGCAGAACGTGCAGCTGGCGCTCAAGCTTGCGACCCGCGCCTATCTGCTGGAGAACGGGCATATGATCAAGAGTGGAGAGACCGCCTCGTTTCTGCAGGACGAAGACATCCGACGGGCCTACCTTGGAGTGTGATCGATGGATATGCCGCTACCGCTGATCATCGCTCAAATCATAAATGGGCTCATCGCGGGCTCGATGTATGCCCTGTTCGCCAGCGGCCTGACGCTGATCTGGGGCACCATGAAGATGCTCAATTTCGCGCACGGCGAATTCTTCATGTTGGGCGGCTATCTGGTCTACTATTTCTACGCTGTGCTCGGGCTCAATCCGGCGATCGCCGCGTTGCTGGCGGTGGGAATTGTGTTCGTGCTGGGCATGCTGATCGAGCGGGTCGTGATCCAGCATCTGCTTTCGAGTCCGGTCTGGCAGTTGTCTACCATCATCGCCACGCTCGGGATCTCCATATTCCTGCAGAACGTGGCGCTGCATATCTGGGGGCCGGATTTCCAGAACGTGCCGTATTTCATCAACGGTGTGGCCAACATCTTCGGTATCCGGATCGCCTATCAGCGTCTGCTGATCTTTGGGGTATCGGTGGTCTCGATCTCGTTGATGTGGTTCCTGCTCAAGCACACCCGGTTCGGGCTGGCGCTGCGAGCAACGTCCCAGGATTCCGATGCCGCCCAGCTATACGGCGTCAACGTGCTGGCGGTCTATACCCTGACCTTCGGTATCTCGGCCGCGCTTGCCGCGCTGGCGGCTGTCATGCTGTCTCCGATCATGGGGGTCAATCCGTACATGGGGCTCAGTCCGCTCCTCAAGGGCTTCGTGGTCGTCATTCTCGGCGGACTGGGCAGCTTCAGCGGGGCGATTCTCGGCGGGCTGATGCTCGGGGTGATCGAAAGCCTCGGGGTTCTGTATACATCGACCGAATGGGGCGACGTCATCGCGTTCGGCTTTCTGGTGCTCATCATCTGGGTGCGGCCGTGGGGGCTGCTCGGCGTCGAGGAGCGTAACTGATGCCCGCTAGCATCGGCGGTGTCTCGATTCGTGGCGGCCTGTTGGTGATCGTGCTTGTCGGGCTGGCGGCGGTGCCGCTCGTAGTCGGCAATCCGTACCTGCTGCATCTGTTCATCATGAGCATGGTGTTCGCCCTGCTGGCGCTGAGTTGGAATCTCATAAACGGCTACGGCGGTATTTTCACCTTTGGCCACCAAGCGTTCTTCGGCCTGGGCGCCTACACCTCGGCGCTACTCGCAATACATTCCGGCCTCAGCCCTTGGGTCACCATGTGGGGCGGGGGGGTGGTCGCTGCTGCGGCAGGTATTCTAATCGGCCTACCCGTGCTGCGGATACGTTCGGTGGCGCACGTCGCGATCGTGACCCTGGCATTCGCCGAGATCGTCAAGCTCATCGTTTCCAACCTCACCGACCTGACCCGGGGCACGTTGGGACTGAGCGGCATTCCGCCTTTTACTGCGTTCTCCATTACGGGGCTGGGCGAGGTGTCGTTCGGCGCCGGGGACGGTGCCTCCTACTATTACCTGGCGTGGGCGTTGCTGTCGGTTACGTTGGTCGGTTTGGCCTGGCTGGTTAACAGCCGCACCGGCCTAGCACTCAAGGCGATACGCGATTCGGAGCAGGCCGCCGACAGCCTGGGTATTCGGCTGGTGCGCTACAAGATGCTAGCGTTCGTCGTCAGTTCGTTTATCGCGGGCGTGACCGGCGCCTTCTATGCGCACTATCTGCATATCCTCACCCCTGAATCGGCGATCGGAATCCACATTATGATCACGATTCTTGTGATCACCCTGATCGGCGGGATCGGTACCGTCCTCGGGCCGGTGGCAGGCGCGTTCTTGGTCACGTTCGGCCTAGAGGAGCTGCGCGTGCTGGGCGATTACCGGCTGATGATCTACGGCGCGCTGCTGGTGATATTCGTCATCTTCTTGCCGCGCGGGCTGGCGCGGCTCGGAGAGATCGTTGGCTTGAATCTGATCCGGGCCGCCGCGCGCAGCAAAGAGCGCTGGCCTCGGCCATAAGCCTTCGCCGAAGCCTGTTCTCGAAATGATTCATCATAGTTCTGTTTCTGTCCCGTTCCTAACTTTTGTGGGTGAAAATTAGAAGCGGCATTTAGCCTGATAGTAGGGGGATGTTCCAGTCGTCCCTCTCTCGCCGTAATCCGTTGGTATTGGCTATCAGCCTTAGAGGGTGTTTACAAAATCAAGCCGTCGCTGTCAGGCGCCGAGCCAGCATTCGCGCGCCAGTGAGCCAGACCCAGGCTTCCGAGACATCAATGCGCCGGTCATGATGCATGACC
>JAQIBT010000039.1 GCA_027858915.1 Salinisphaera sp. | reverse complement strand
GTCGATCGTCTCGCCGTCGAGCACCAGGCTGTGGCGCGTGACGATGTCCGCAGGTCGCTCGGGCTGTTTGGGTGATTCGCCATCGATTGCGTGTTCATTCATGGGATATCTCCTCGGCCCGGCCAAGCCTGGTACGTGAGTGCGTTGGTATCAATATAGACAGCGTCGCAGCCTTTACCGTTCCCGGAATCTGCCCCCCAAACTTGCTCGCGTTAGCGGCGGCGAGCCTAGTGTCCTGTCACGCGTATTTTGCCGCGCACAGGCGTTCCCGTGGCCCTGATCATTAAACATTGGGCGAGACTGCGCGCGCCCGTGGTCTGCGTTGCGGCGGCAAGGGCTATGGCCATTGCCTGCGCACCGCGCCTTGCCACGCACGCGCGCCGCCTCGCTGAACGCGACAAAATACACGTGACAGGACACTAGGGACATCGAATAATAGCCAAGCTCAGGGTGTCGGTAGCGGATTGTCTCCGCAAGAGTTTTCCTGCATGAAATCCAAGCTTTCTTTGCAGCGCTCGACGATCTGAGTTCGGAGCAGCAGGCGGTCGACGACGCTGTGATGACCGCCGTGCGCGAAAGTTTGTGGCCGCCTAATGCCCGCTCATGAGGTTGGGCAGAAACAGTGAGATCTGCGGGAAGGCCAGCAACAGCCCGAGCACGACCAGTTCCACGAGCAAGAACGGCGCCACACCGCGGAAGCAGTCTGAGACCGGCACCTTGGTGATGCCAGAGGTGACGAACACGTTCAGTCCCAGCGGCGGTGTGACCAGTCCGATCTCCACGGTCTTTGTGATCACGATCCCGTACCAGATGCCGTTGTAGCCCATCTGTGTGACCAGCGCATAGGTGATCGGTACGGTGAGTACCAGAATTGCGATCTGGTCCATGAACATGCCCAGAATCAGATAGATCACCACCAACAGGCCCATGACCATCCACGGATCGAGGCCGGCGGCGGTGATCGCCACAAACAGCGACTGGGTAGCCTGGCTCAGGGTCAGGAAGTAGCCAAACATCATCGCGCCAATGATGATGGTGACGATCATCACCGTGGTGCTGAGAGTGTCCTCGAGGGCGCCGAAGAACGCTTCCTTGTCCAAACGGCGCAGCAGCAGGGTGATCAACAGCGCGGCGGCCGCGCCGATGGCGCCGATCTCCGTGGGCGTGGCCGCGCCGCTATACAGCCCGCCAATGATCAGCAGCATGAGCACAACCACCGGCCAGACTGGCCCGAGTGAGCGCATCGCCTGGCCGAAATCGAAGGACGAGGTGGCCGGCATGCGCGCTGGATGGCGAAAGCCGAGAATCGCGATGGTGATGATATAGCCCACGGCCGTGAGCACGCCCGGCACCAGGCCGGCAATCAGCAGCTTGCCGATCGATTGCTCGGTGAGAATGCCGTAGATGATCAGGATGATGCTCGGCGGAATCATGATCGCGAGCGTGCCCGAGATGGCGATCACGCCCACCGCGACGCGTCGGTCGTAGCCGACCTCGCGCATGGTCGGATAGGCCGCGGCCGACATGGTGGCGCAGGAAGCTGTGCTTGAGCCGATGATGGCAGCCATAAAGGCGCTGGCCATTACGCAGGCCATGGCGAGGCCGCCGCGCATGCGTCCGAGCCAAAGATCGCTGGCCTGGATGACGTCGCGTGCCATACCGCTCTTGGCCATGTACTGCGCAAGCAGCACATACATGGGAATAGTGAGAAATACGTACGACGCCGAGACGTCGTGGAAGACATCGCTGAGATAACTTGAGACAAAGGACTCGCCGCCGATCAGCCACAGACCCAGGGTCGCGGACACCATCATCGCGAAAGCGATGGGCATTTCCAGCACCAGCAGCATCAACAGCACTCCCAGTGGGATGGCGATGGTCATAGCGCGGTGTCTTCGGGATCGTCGCTGTCCGCGCGCTCGATCGCGTCGGGGCGAAACGCATACAGCACGGCGTTGACGTTGAGCCGCAGGGCGAGCATGAAGCAGCCGACCGGCACCCAGATCAGTGACAGCCATACGGGCCAGTCAACGACCCCGAAATAGGAGTTGCCGTCGAGGAATTTCTCCCAGGTGCGATGGCCAGAGAACCATGCAATAGCATACAGAACGAGGGCGGCGACCAGAAAATTGAATGCATCGAGCCAGCGCCCGGCGCTCGGGCTCAAAAAACGCCGGATCACGCTCAGACGGATGAAAGAACCCTTGCGCTCGCACCAGGGCAAGCCAAGCGTGGCCACCATCACCATCAGATAGTTGGTGGTGAACTCGAACTGGAAAGTCAGTGGTGAATTGAACAGATAGCGGGCGAGCACGTCGGCGCTCACCAGCATCATCATGACAAACAGGGCCATCCCCGCGAGCCAGAACATCGCCTGTTCGGTCAGCGCATGCAGTTGCTTGATCATCATTAGTCCCGGATGGCGACAAAGCACAGAAGGCCGCGGGCACGCACAGCGCCCGCGGCAACGTTAACAGGACGAGCTATTGCTCGGCTGCGAGCGCGTCGCGATATTCCTTGAGTGCTTCCTTGCCATCGAGACCGCGTTCGTCCATGCGCTTGAGCCACATGGTCTGGGCCTGTTCGTACTTCGGTTGCAGCGCCTTCAGCATCTTTGGCGGGAACTCATAGACCTTCAACCCCTGCTGGCGAAAGTGCGACAGCGCAATCTTGACCTGTTCCTGGGCCACTTGCGCCAGGTGGGTCGTGGTTTCGTCGCCAGCCTTGGCAATGGCGTTCTTGTCTTTCTGCGATAGATTATTATAGGTATCGGCGTTCATTACCACGGTGATGCCGAAGCTGCCGAACTTGCCGTTGGTGCTGATACTTTTGGTTACCTCATTGAGCTTGTAAGGCTCGACGCTGGTAACCGACAGCACGGTGCCGTCAAGGGTGCCCCGCTGCATGGCCAGATAACTCTCCGGCGAGGCCATGTTCACCGGGCTCGCGCCCAGCGCCTCAGCCACCAACGCAATGCTGCCGGTGGTGCGCAGCTTCAGGCCCTTGAAGGCCGCCAGGCTCATGGCCGGCGGCCGATTGAGCACCATCTGATAGGGCGGCAGCAGAATCGCATAGACCGGCACCACGCCCGCGTTGATGAATTCCTTGCGCATGAGGCTGTCGCTCTTGAGCAACTTCCAGTACGCCTGGCTCGCGGCGACCACGTCGTCGACCTGGCCCGGCAGCATGGGAGCGTTGTTCAGCGGCAGTTCGGCGCTTGCATAGCCGGTGCCGACATAGCCGGCCTGAGCAACGTTGTCCTGCACTTTCTGCAGCAACTCACTTGCCTTGGCCAACTGGCCGGCCGGGAAATGCTGGAAGGTCAGATCGCCGCCGCTAAGCTTCTCGACCCGGTGCATCCACCAGACCGTGCCGTCCTTGGACAGCCAATGCGATGTAGGGAACGAATCCGCCAGGATCAGCTGTTTGGAAAACGCCAGCGTGCTGCCGGTGATCAATACTGCGCACAGCAGGATCTTGAACAGGTTGCCGGTTATTCTGGATAGTTGCACTTGGATCTCCTCGTTTCGCGGGTAGAACTCTTGCTCGAATCAGATGTTGGGTTTTTTCTTGGGTCTCGAGCAGGAGACGGGTTTGAACACGACCGGCTCGGCGGCGGCCGTCCGTTCCCGCCATGCATCACGAGTTCACCGCAAGTCAATGTTGCGGCGATACGGCGTGGTGCGCATCACTGATCGCGTTGTAAACCGCTGGACGGCCTCCATGAGGCGGCGTATCCGGCAATCAAAGCGTCTATGCCTAAAGCAGGGTGGTGGCAACTCGTGCGTCGGTCAGGTTCGCGGTTCCGGACAGTTTGACGGTCTCCAGGACACGCAGCGCCCTGACCGGTTGAACGGGGGGCGTAAGCCGTGGGGTTAAATCTAGTGCGATGAACCTACACGCAATCGGCGCTAACCGCGCTTCGACTTTAGGACAAAGCCGAATTCGATCAGGCGGCGAATTGCAGTCGCGCCAGTTCGGCATACAGGCCGTTTTCGCGCAGCAGGCTGGCATGTGTTCCCTGAGCGATGATGCGGCCTTCATCCATGACCACAATGCGGTCAGCGCGCTGGACGGTCGATAGACGATGAGCGATGACCAACGTGGTGCGTCCGGCCGCCAGTCGCGCGAGTGCTTGTTGAATGGCGGCTTCCGACTGGGCGTCGAGCGACGAGGTGGCTTCATCCAGCAGCAGCAGTGGGGCATCGCGCAGGATTGCACGGGCGATCGCCAGGCGTTGCCGCTGGCCACCGGACAGCCCCACGCCGCGCTCGCCGATGATCGTAGCGTAGCCCTGGGGCAAGGCATCAATGAAGCCATGGGCTTCAGCCGCACGCGCCGCATCGCGCACTTCAACGTCGCTGGCCTCGGGCCGGCCGAAGCGAATATTGTCTGCCACGCTGGCCGCGAAGATCACGGTCTCCTGGGGGACCAGTGCGATCAAGTCACGCAGTTCGGCCACCGACAACATCTTCAGGCCGACCCCGTTCCAGCTGATCGATCCGGCGACCGGGTCGTGAAACCGAAGCAACAGCGACAGCAACGTGCTCTTGCCGGCACCCGACGGCCCGACCAGCGCTACCGTCTGGCCGGGGGCAATATCCAGTTCGATATCGTCGAGCACGCGTCGACTGGCACGTGTGGCATAAGCGAAAGCCACTCGGGTGAACTGGATATGCGCCTGCCGAGGCGTCGGCAGCGGTATCGGCAGGGACGGCGAAACGATGCGAGGGTGCTCGGCAAACAGATCGTCGATCCGTCCCATCGCGCCGGCGGCTCGCAGCACCGAACCCCAGACATTGCTGATCGAGCCCACCGCGCTGGCGGCAAATACGGCATACAGCACGAACTGGCTCAGCACGCCCACTTCGAGCGTCCCTGCCAGCACGTTGAGCGCGCCGATCCAGAGCACAAGCGTGATGGCGCCGAACACCAGGACTACAACGCCGGCGATTAGCGCGGCCCGCATGCCGATGCGTCGACGTGCGGTATCCAGGGCACGACCGATGGCCTGCCCATAACGTTCGCCTTCGAGATCTTCGCGGCCGTAGGCCTTTACCGTGGCGACAGCGTTGAGTGTTTCGTTGCTGATCGCGCTGGCGTCCGCCAGCCGATCCTGACTGCTGCGCGAAAGCCGTTGTACCTGCCGCCCGAACACAAGGATCGGCACCACGACCACCGGAATGATCAGCGCGGTCAGGCCGGCCAGATGCGGACTGGTCCACACCATGGCCACGCTGGCGCCTACGAGCATCACGATCGAGCGCAGTGCGGTCGATATCCCTGAGCCGATCAACGTCTGCACCAGTTCGGCGTCTGTGCCCAGGCGCGAGATCAGCTCGCCCACGCGGCTGGTATCGAAGAAGGCCATGTCCAGAAACATGAGGTGGCGATACAGCGATCGGCGTAGCGAGGCCAGTGCGCGCTCCCCCAGCAGCGTGATGCAGAAGTAACGCAGCGCCATGGCCAGCGCATAGACGAGAGCGACCAGAAAAAGCGCCGCAAATGTCCGGTCGACGGCAGCCGCGCTATCGGCAGAAAAACCACGGTCGATCATGTGACGTATGGCGACCGGAAGCGTAAGGCTTGCTGCCGAAGAAAGAGCCAGCGCTGCCAGCCAGCTCAGCGCGAGCCCGCGGTGCGGCCGCAGAAAAGGCCACAAGCCAAGCAGCGCCGATAGCCGGTGACCGCGATTCGTGGCTGGGGTGCGCGGTTTAGTTGTGCTCATGTGGTTTTCGTGTCTCCTGATGCCGTACCGAGCGCCATCGCCGATGCGCGTTTCACTGTTTATTGCGCCAATTTGATTGCGCGCAACTTATTTTCGAGTCGGCTCTTGAAAGAAGGCGACCTGTCCTTATCTAGATGCATGTACCACACAGATTTATTCATCTGCACCTATGCCTCTTCACGCCAAATCAAGGTCCGAGTTACTGCCCTCATGCAGGCCGGCGCGGCGATAAGGCGGTTCGGTGAAGCGTATGCAGATCCTTTTCAAAACGTTTTATCTACCCGTTTTTTCTTGCCGGGCGGCACCGCAGTTTGCCAACCGGCCGCAGCACATCAGGAGACTGCACTATGTTATTCAACAAGACTTCAATGAAATCCGTCGCTTCGACGATCGCGCTAACCGCCGTATTGGTTGGTGGGGTAACGGCCGTATCGACCGCCAGTGCGCAGACCCTCGGTGAGACATCGGTGGACAGCGGACTCGTCAGTACCGGCGGCAGCAATCATGGCATGCAGCCGATCGCCTACACGGGGCGCGACGCCCATCATGATCGGCAGGACCCGGCACCCGTGAACCGCGTTGGCCCCGGCAGTGTTTCCATCGACAGTGGGCTCACTACCTCTGCCGAGAGCAATCACGGCATGCATCCGAACGCCACGCAGCAGGCTGGCGGCCACGTGGCCCAGAGCAAAGGCGAGGTTGCGTACGACAACGTATCGATCGATAGCGCCACCCCCGGCTCCCAGCGGGGTCAGGTCAGCCAGCACGGCATGCAGGCTGCGCAGCAGGACTGAAAGACAGACCGCCAGTGGTCTGATCATGGGGCGCCTTCGGGCGCCCATTTGGGTTGTGCAGTGGGGACTTCCTCGATTTCGCAGTTCAATCGAGCCATCTCACCATGACGTTAAAGTGGCAGTGGCGCGCTGTCGGCAATGTCGTAGCGAGTCAGCTCGGGTGGCGCGGCGATCAGCTTTGGCAGCTCGCGGTTGAGTTCGGCCATGTGGTCGGTGGCGAAATGCGCTTCCAGCGCCGCCTGTGACTGCCACTGCTCGAACACGCGAAAAACATTCTCGTTTTCGATGTCGATATAGAAACGGTAACTGATGTTGCCGTCCTCCTTGGTGGTTTCGCTCATCAGCCGCTTGAAGAGCTCGATGGCTTGTTGACGCTTGCTGGGCTGAACTTCAGCTGTTCCGGACACCACGATCATTGCCTGTTCCTTTTCATTGATGCGCTCGGGTAAGATGGCAGGCCCTTGAATTCCTGCGCGTGCTCAGATTGATCGCGCCCACTCCGGAGCCTTGCATGACCATTCAACGCCATGACACGCAGACGCGCATGAGCCGTGCCGTCATTCACAACGATACGGCCTATCTGTGCGGCCAGGTCCCTGGTCCCGATGCGCGTACAGGCGATATCACCGAGCAGACCACCAGCGTACTCTCCCGAGTCGATGCATTGCTACAGGAGATCGGCTCCGATCGCGAACACATGCTGTCGGCCACGATCTATCTCGCTGACGGCGAGGATGTCGCTGCCATGAATGCCGTATGGGATGCCTGGGTACCGGACGGACACGCACCGGCGCGAACCTGCATCACGGCCCCGATGCCGGCCAAGGAACTCAAGGTTGAAATTACCGTGACCGCAGCGCGCAAATAATGTCCCTAATGACCTACCTGTTGCACTATGAAAACACCCAAAGCGCTGCTTCCTTTATTTGACGACGGGATTATAGATGCGGTGGTCAGCCGGCTGCAGAGCGGCAAGGAAGCGACTGTTTATATCGTGACCAGCGGGTCCGCAACCCGCTGTGCCAAGGTTTACAAACACTCGCAGCAACGCAGCTTTCACAAAGCCGCCGAATATACCGAGGGGCGCAAGGCCCGGGGTAGCCGCAATGTGCGTGCTGCCGGCAAGCGGACTCAATACGGCCGCAAGGTTCAGGAAGCAGAGTGGAAAAACGCCGAGGTTGATGCCTTGTACAAATTGTACGGGGCAGGTGTTCGTGTTCCGAAACCATTTGGCGTATTCGACGGCGTGCTGCTGATGGAGCTCGTACTCGATGCCGATGGGGGTCCCGCGCCCAGACTTGGCGAAGTCGAAATGACGGCCGCGCAAGCGGTTGACTGGCACGAGTATATGATCCGGCAAATTGTCCGCATGCTTTGTGCTGGGCTGATTCACGGTGATTTGTCGGAATACAACGTGCTGATTGGCCCGGAGGGCCCGGTTATTATCGATTTACCGCAGGCGGTGGACGCGGCCGGCAATAACAATGCCTTTCGCATGCTTGCTCGCGATGTCAACAACCTGCGTGCCACCTTCGGCCGGGCAGCACCTGAGTTGTTGGAAACAGAATATGCACTCGAGATATGGGGGTTGTACGAGGCGGCGGAACTCGATCCGGAAACACCGTTAACCGGACTATTTACGCGTGACGAGACGGTGGCCGACGTGGACGCTGTGCTGGATCAGATTGAAGAAGCTCGGCGCGAAGCCGAAGCTCGTCAGCGTGGGCGCGAGCAAGCGCAGGCCGATTCTCATTCTTCATGATGAGAATTGCCGGCTCCTGGACGCCGCGTTCACGGCAATCCGTCGCCCGGCACATTGACGCGAACCATTTTTATTGCGGATTCGCGCGTGCGCTTGCGTTCTTCTTCGTGGAAAGAAGGCGCGGTGCACAAGAACAGCGTGCGCGCGTCGCCACCGCCGAGCATGCAGGCGAATACGCCCATATCGCCGGTCGATATCTCATCCAGGATTTCGCCGCCGTCGGCCAGCCGCAGCACGCGGTTGTGGCCTGCGTCGGCGGCCCAGACCGCGCCTTCGGCGTCCAGACAGATACCGTCGGGCATAAAAGTCGCGCCGCCGACGAATTCCGTCAAGTCGTCCGTTTCGGGATCGGGGCCGAGTTTGGCCCATGCGCGTTTGCCCGACAGGCTGCCGTCGGCGCCGATATTGTACGCTGTGAGCTGCTGCCCAAAGGTTTCCGCAACAATCAGGCGCTTGCCGTCTGGCGTGACGACCATGCCGTTTGGGAATCTCAGGCCGTCGGCAACCTCTGTCGCCTGGCCGTTCGGATCGACGCGGATGAGATTGGTGCTCGTCATCGGCTTGCCGGCCATCAGGTCGAAACCGAAGTTGCCGACCCAGGCCCGGCCTTGGCTGTCCACCACCATGTCATTGAGATGCCAGGGCGCCAGCCCGGAAAGATCGGCGTATTCGCAGAGGGCGCCGTTGGCTGATCGGCGCATCAGGCGGCGATCGCGCATGGATACGATTAAAGCGTCGCCGTCGGGAAGGAAGCCGATACCTGACGGCTGGTCGGGGATGTCCGCGATAGTTTCGGTCTGCCCCGGGCTATCCGGGTCTACCGCCAGTACTCGGTAGGTGTAGAAGTCGGCGAACCAGAGTCGGCCGTTATGCCAGCGGGGAACTTCGGTATAGGACAATCCATCGATCAACGTTTCGATCTTGTGTAAAGAACTCGCCATGAAAGCTCCGGAACAGACACGTTAAGCAGACTGTCAATCGAACCTATCAGCTATCGCGCGGCTCATACAATAAACGCAATAAACGGTTCATAATCATCCAGCGAGGAAACAATCGGCAGGCCTGTTTCTGCGCAGAAGACGACACATAGCGTGCACACTGAAACCCCTCGCAATCCCATTATCCCGGCAACAAGAATCCCATGAGCGAACAAGACCTGATCGAAGCCAGCCCCTGCAAACTGCGCAACGGCGACTGGGGCTGCAAGACCACCGTACCCGTCAATGTCGGTGACACCGTGCAAATCGTCACCCGCGCCAAAAAACAGTGGCGCGCCGAGATCACACAGATTGTGTGGACGGACGATCAAATCTGCATCTGTGAAACCGCGAGCCAGAATCAGGACCAGAGCAGCAAGAAGCCGGGTGCTTCTACGCCAAAACCGGTCAATCAGGCAGCACCGAAACAGATCAGCGCAAGCGATGACAAACCACCACCAGGCATCGATGAATACGTGCCTGCGCCGCCGCGCACCGACGCTATCCCCACCGACGACCTCGATGCCATGGCCGATGCTGCCGCAGGCCAAGACGCGGAATTCGATGACGTGATGAGCGCCATGGCGGAGTTCGAGCAGGACGGACGTAAATAGGGTTCAGACTGACGCGGCGGCAAGATGCTACGAAGATGACCTCAGCCTCGCCAGATCCGGGTGCGATGCGACATCATCGGTTGATGAACTTGTAATGGAGTGCCCTCTGGCCGAGCACTGTACGATGGCGTGATTCCGAATTCGCGAGCCGCCGCTCCGATTTCCGATCGAGCCGCTTGCGCGTTGTCCTGAATCACCCACCGCGGCGCGGCAGGCTCCTTTCAAGCTGGCCCAGCCCTACACATGCACAACTTTCCCGAAGCACTGCTTCTACCCAACCGCCTCGCGCTGCCGGCCGAAATCGCCTACCTGCGCGACAAGTACCCGATGCCGCAGTGGCGCGCGCATGCCAACTACGGCGAGCTCGCCGCTTTCTGGCTGCAGATACACGACGCCCTGCGCGAGCAGGGGCGTGTACTGCAACAGGCCACCCTCGATTTCCGTGAAGGCCGCTCGGATGCCACACGTTTCCAGCGATACTTCATGCCGCGGCTGGGACAGTATCTGCAGCATCTTGAAGGTCACCATCATATCGAGGACGCCCACTACTTCCCGCGTTTTCGCGGCCTGGACCCGCGCATGGTCTACGGCTTCGACCTGCTCGAAAACGACCACGAAATCATCCACGACGCGCTGCTCGGCACGGCCGACAGTGCCCGTACCTTCCGGCAGGATCTTGCACGTGGCCACAACGCCGCCCGGCACAGCGCAGATACCTACGCCGATACCGCAGATCGCCTGCTTGCGCTGCTCGAGCAGCACCTGGGCGATGAAGAAGAACTCGTCATCCCTGGCGTGCTGGAACACAGCGAACGGCCGCTGCGTTGACGCTGTAAGCGGAGAATTGCACTCGCACGAAACGGCAACAGGCCCTAGGCGGCTGGAATCGCGAACTTCATCGAAAGTAAAAAAGCCGCATTATCTGCGGCTTCTGGTCTTTGAAGATTCACTAAAACAGTTAACTTTCAGGCGTACGTATTGATGTTCGTACCGACCGATCCGGTCGTCGCCAGAGTCGGCTGAGATTCCAGCGAAGACATCAGCTGGCCCATCTGCGAGGCCTGGCTATCCAGCGACTTCCGCAATAGATTCGTCTGTACATCCTGGTTTTGGTTGTTTTGCTGCAATGCCAGCGCTGTACCAACCGTCGAGTTCACACTTGCTGCGTTCATAAAGCCTCCTATAAGTCCAAGAACTTACAACTGGAGCGGGTATATCGGCTAATTCCGAGAGGACTTGAGGGGAATAACGGGGTCACGTTTCTCTGGGCGTGTCGGGTGGTTCAGGTCAGGTCTCGCGTCGCGCCTAGGTCTCGAGTCCAGCGTTCTACGTGCTACGGAAATAGACCCCGGTTCGTGCGTTGACCCCGAATCACTTGGCAAAAAGCCTCTCGCGCGTACTGCGTGAGAGGCTTGGCGTTACCAAGCGTAGCGCCGAGCAGTGGAGGCGGAAAGAGAAAAAGGCGGCCGGGTGTCTGAGTCGTGCGTAGCGCGGCGAGTTTCCGGCTGTCCTCTTTCGGCCGGGAACCGCTCAGGGCATCGATGCGTAGCATCGACGCAAGACAGGGTGCCCTTCTGTTGGTTACTTATATTGGGCAAGCAAGATAACTGACTCGCGCAGCCCGTTATTTTGGGACCAGCGAAAAATTCTGGATGGGTTTGCAGGCTGACTACGATCTTGAAGAAGTACATCGTAGCGAGGTCGCTTGACGCCAAGCGCAAGACTTGGACCAAAAGGCGGGGTCGGGGCACGTTTCGTTCTGCGTGAGAACATTGAAATGTTGCAACACAAGACCTGACCGTATGCCGTAACCGGCTGTTTATCTTGCGGGTTAAAGTCCCGCCAAAGGAGTTATCCGTCCACCTATGTAGCACCGGGAAGCAGCGATTGGGTAACTAGGGGTTGTGAGTTTCCCATGGGCAAAGTTGCAGGCCGCAACGCGAGTGAACCGACATGTAGCCTCGTCACTTACTCGAGGATGCCGACCCTGTGGTCAGAAGGGGAAGGCCGCTGCCGATGAAATCAGATAACGGAATCGTTTCATCGGATCCTCCGGGGTCGCACGGGTGGCATGCAACGGAAGATAGACAGTGCAGTACGGGAGATCCGCGGCGATGGCAGTGCAGATACTGCCGACTGGGACGTATAAGGCCAACGCCGAAACCGAACCGGATCGTCGCGGAAGTCGGAGGGGTTCATAGTACCGATCGAGGGTTTGGGACAACACAACCCAAGCCCGAGGGAAGGGACCCTACTTTGTTCATGCAACCAACGAGCGGAGGATCAGGAGATTGCGATGACGCTATCAACTCCGGAAACGATCAAGACGCTACAGAGGAAGCTCTATACCAAAGCCAAGCAAATGCCAGGATTTCGCTTCTATGCGCTCTACGACAAACTTGGCCGAGCGGACATCCTGAGTCATGCCTATGACCGGGTACGAGCCAACCGAGGGGCGCCCGGCATTGACGGGCAAACCTTTCAGGCGATCGAGGCGCAACAAGGCAAAGCCGCATTCATCGCTGATCTGGGCGGGCAACTCAAAGACAAGACCTATCGTGCGAATGCGGTGCGTCGCGTCGAGTTGCCCAAGCCGGACGGAAGTCTGAGGCCCCTGGGGATACCCACGGTGGCCGATCGGGTGGTTCAGATGGCAGCCAAGCTTGTCATCGAACCGATTTTCGAGGCCGACTTCTGCGAACACTCGTATGGATTCCGGCCGCAACGATCGGCTCACGACGCGGTAGACGCGGTGACCCACAGCCTGCTCAGACGGCGACATCAAGTGATCGACGCCGACCTGTCCCAATATTTCGACACAATACCGCACGCCAAGCTCATGGCCACCGTGGCCGAGCGGATCAGTGATGGGGCCGTCCTCGCGCTGATCCAGCAATGGCTCAAGGCGGCGGTCGTCGAAGAGGACGATAAGGGACGGCGTTGAACGATCGGCGGTGGCAAAGGCAATCGCAAGGGCACACCGCAGGGCGGTGTCATTTCACCGTTGCTGGCCAATCTCTATCTGCATCTACTGGATCGGATATGGGAACGCCACCGGATGGCCGAGCGCCACCGGCCAACGCTAGTGAGCACGTCGCGTTCGGGTTGATAACCGTTTCGTACTACGGCACGCCGGCCATCATCGTCTTGATCCGTATTCGCCTGTAGAAACGCATCCAGCTCGGCTTGTACGGCCTGTTTGATAATCCGTTGTGCGCCGTCACGCACCAGATCGGACAGAGCATCTGCAAAGCTTGGATCGGCGAAGGGAATCGTCGTATCGTTGGACATGGGTGGCACTCCTCTTTGCTTGAAATCAGTGACTTTGTCATCGCTTATTTCAGCAGTTGGGTGCCGCCTCCTTCAATCGCTCATACACCAGAAACGAGCGTAACTCGTTCGTCAATGGCACACGGTCTGCCGAATAGACTTACCCCGGCACGGCGGATGCGACCCATGCTGCGACGCCCAGGCTCGCGGCTTCGATGGCGCCGGCGATATAGCCCGGGAACTGCGGCGACCACTCACTGGCGATTCCGGTCAGGCGGGTATTCCACGGACCGGCATCAGCCGTCGTAGACGGTGCGCTGGCATGATGGCCGCTCGGCTGCTGGTCGGCGGCGGTAGCCGTGTACGGTTCCTGTGCCCAGTCTTTGATGAATTCGGCTGTCGGCGTCGCCGCCTGCGAGCCGAAAAGACGCGCGAACTGCGCGCGACAATGGGCCCGCAGTTCGTCTTCGGGGACACGCCTACGCACCTGTGCCGGCACTCCAAAAAAGCCAAACAGCGCCGCGCTACCGCCGGGCATCGAGGCATCGTGAATCTCGGCCAGCGGGCCGATCGCGCTTCGAGCCGCCCCAGACAGCCCCTGCTCGCGCCAGAACGGGCTGTCGTAGATGGCAACGTACTTGGCGTGGGCCGCCATCCATGTGGCGGTGCCACGCCATTGCCGGGCAAGTGCCTCCGGCAAGGCGGGTGAGAATTCGATACGGTCCTCAACCAGACGCGGCGGCATCGCCAGCAACACATGCTCGGCGCGCCAGGTCGTGACGCCGCCATCGGCATCTGTGCTGTCGAGTTCGATATATGGATCTGTCGCGCGCAGACGACACACCGTCTGACCGGTCATGATCCGCGTCGTATCCAGTCGCCGGCGCAAGGCGCCGGTCAGCGCGCTCATTCCGCCGACGAGACGCATCGACGGCGGCGAGCTCTGGTAGCCCCGCATCCGGACGGGCGCCTCATCCGGCGAGCGCTCCATCATCATGTCGCCGGTCTCAAACTGCTCGAATCGATCAAGTTCCAGGTCCTGGACGACACGGTCCAGCTGTCGCTGGAATCCCGGCCAGAACCAGGTGGGCCCCAAATCGAAGTCATCAATGCTGTCGGTCGCAGACTCGAGCGTCCCGTATGCCGACGCGGAAGCGGACGCGATGCGCCCCCCGAGGACATCGCGCGCCTCCATAAGCACGATGTCCTCGATACCCTTCCGTTCCAGCAGGAAGGCAGCATACAGACCCGCCAGACCGCCGCCGACGATAGCGATACGCTCCGTCTGCATCCCTATTTCTCCGAGGCCACATGGGCGAGGTGCCCAGTCTTGAGGTAGATGGTGGCGCCCTGGGCGCCGGCAACGATCTCCGGGTAGCTGCCTTCGGGGAGGCGAATCCAGCCGCCGCGTGGATACGACCGACCGTCGGCCATCACATCCCCGTCCAGAACCAGCAGCTCAGCGCTGTCTATCGGGTCGGCAAACAAGGACTCGCCCGGCGCGATGCGTCGCAGCGAGACCTGCTCAGCGACGTCGGAGAACAGCGGGCAGATATCACGGCCATTTCGCTGCTCCCAGGACGATGGATCACGGGTATCAACGCGTACCTGGCGATTCTGGTCGTGCGTCATCTGCCAGAGCTTCACGAAAATCATCGCGCCGTCCACGCTGGATGGCTTGTGCGACGAGCCGGGCGGATTGCGCAAATACCAGCCGGCCGGATAATCGCCTTCTTCATCAGAGAAGGTTCCCGATAACACAAGAATTTCTTCTCCACCTGGATGTTCGTGGCGTGGAAAAAAAGAATCAGGGGCATATCGCACGATGCTGGTCGCACGGGCTTTCTCTGCACCCACGCGATCAAGCATCACACGCTCGACGCCCCTTTGGGGGGAGGCAACCCATTCATAGTTTTCGGGCGCCACCGTAGCGCGCCGCATAAAATCAGCATTGATGAGCATGAGGTTACTTCCATAGTTCGGCGGAAGGCGCAGTCAGCCGGCATGACTGGACGGCCGCTGGTCGCTCTTCCGGCTGATCATTACTCGGGCACCTGATCCTCAGCTTCTATCCCCGACCCGAGTAGGTCAGCAGGTGATAAGCGGATCGAGTGCCGGTCACGGAACGCAGCGCGCCGGGCGCACGCATGACCGCCTGTTGATGAAGCGCTGCTCGGCGGCAAGGGTGTCCGGACCGACGTGAATATGTCAAAGGACCATCATAGCCGTCGCAGGACGAATTGAACCGCGAAGAATTGGGGTCAGGTCTTGCGTCGTGCATCAACTCGAATTTTATCCGGCCCCAACGTGGCACAAGCTGAAACTCCCTTTCACACCTCAAGACCCAACCTCACGCTGATGCCTAAACGCCAACACATAAACGGCATCGTTCCCGGGCTCATACCGATATAGCGCCACATACCCAGACTCGCCAAAACGAATAACCAGCTCTCGCAACTCCGGCGCATCCAACAAAGGGCGCCCAATATCCGGCGCAGTCTCTAGCCGCACGAACTGTCCAATAACTGCCTGAGCCGCTCGGTGCGCCGCCTCAGGCGCCTTGGTCTCCAAAACCGACGACAACGCGTCAAACCCTCTACCGCGTTCTCGGTAACAACTACTCGTGGCACTCGGGCGCCGGCCTTTCGTCATCGCTACCCCAGGTAGTTAGCCAATCGTTGGTCTCTTGGCCTGTAAGGTGACCACCGGTTTCCCGGTAAGCCGTCCAGGCCTGCAACGCCTCTTGTTTGAACGCTTCGTGCTTTTCCTCGCGCTCGACGTACTGTTCGATGGCTTCGCGCATGATCCAGTGGGATGACCGGCGGCGACTTTCGGCCAACTGCCGTACCCGGCTCTTCAGCGCGTCGTCTATCTTGATCGATGTGGCCATAGCAGACCTATTGATAGGTAATACCTGTGAATATTTATAGCACGGCTCGCACGGTTACTTTGGCGAGGCCTCAGATTTTGTGTCGGGCGACGTCGACTCGCTAGACCGAGCCGGCGACAACGACTTCCACGGGGTCGTTCTGCTGATGGGCTATCGCTTGCAGCAATCCGGCTTTGATGCTTTCAAATGCGGTTTTCATACATCAGCTCCGCGTTGGAATAGGGGACAGACCACGGTTTATTGATATATTCGTTCGGGTACCCGTCGCGTTTCATCCGAATTATGCCAAGACGCCCGCGAGTGATGCTTCCGCGAGTTCCGGTTCACGTCATCCAGCGTGGCAACAACCGACAAGCCTGTTTCTATTCGGAAGACGACTATCGGTTCTACCTTGAATGGCTGCAGAAGTACGCCGATTCGGAGCGTTGCGTGGTCCATGCCTACGCCTTGATGACGAACCACGTCCATCTTTTGCTATCAGCGGAAACAACCGGTGGCGTGGGGCAGTTGATGAAACGACTTGGGCAACGCCATGTGCAATACATCAATCGCACCTACCAACGTAGCGGCACGCTTTGGGAGGGCCGGTTCCGATCCTGCCTGGCACAAGAAGAACATTACGTTATGGGATGTTATCGATACATCGAACTCAACCCGGTTCGCGCAGGTATGGTTGAACATCCCGCGGAATATCAATGGTCGAGTTACCGTGTGAACGGGCAGGGCGAGAACAGCCGTCTCATCACAGCCCATTCCCTTTACGATGCGTTGGGTCAAACCCCGAGCGAGCGACAGGCGGCCTATCGCGAATTATTTCGTTATGAGCTTGATCCCGGTTTGGTCGATGAGATTCGTAAGGCGACGAACGGCAACTATGTTCTAGGTACCGAGCGATTCGAGGCTGAAGTCGCAGCGGCGCTGGGGCGTCGTGTGAGCCGCGGGACGTCGGGGCGGCCAAAGAAGGAATCCGGCTAGGCGAGGGTGTCGAAAACCGTGGTCTGTCCCCTATTATTGTCCCCCTATTGTCCCCGGGGTACGTTTCGTTCTGCGTGAGAACATTGAAATGTTGCAATGCAAGACCTGACCCTCGGCACGCGCTAAGATGCTGGAGTAGCCGGCGTCCACCGGACATCGTTCACGCGAGACTAGCCCATGACACCGATCGATGCTGGCTTCCTCCTGTTTGGCCTGGTCCTGATGACGTCCCTGGTGGCGCGGCGGACCAGCATCCCGACGCCGATCGTTTTTGCCGCCGTCGGCATCGCTGCGGGCGCGGCCTGGCACCTGGTGCCGGCCCTGCCGGATGTGAGGATGCCGCCGGATCTGGTGCTGTTCGTCTTCCTGCCCCCCCTGCTGACGACGGCGGCATACGGGCTGCCGCTGGAGGCATTCCGGCGCCAGCTGCTACCGATCGGCCTGTTGGCCGTGGGCCTAGTGGTGGCCACCATAGGCGTGGCCGCGGTGGTCGGCCATGCGCTAGCGGGATTGCCCTGGGCGGCGGCGATCCTGCTGGGCGCGATCCTTGCGCCGCCCGATCCCGTCGCGGCGACGGCGGTGGCCGGCAAGACCGGCTTGTCGCAGCGGCTGGTGGTAATCCTGGAGGGAGAAGGCCTGGTTAACGACGCGGTGGCGATCGTCGTCTACAGCATCACCCTGGAGGCGCTGGTCCTGGGTCATTTCAATGCCTCCGGTGCGTTGTGGTCCCTGATGCGCGAGGCGCCGCTTGGCGTTGCGGTGGGCTGGGCGGCGGGTTGGTGCGCGGGCGCTATTCGGCGTCGCGCCGACAGCGTGCCACTGGAAATCGGCATCTCGCTGGTCGCGCCCTATCTGGCCTACCACATCGCCGATCGCATCGGCGGCTCAGCGGTGCTGGCGGTGGTAACCCTCGGCCTGCTGCTGCGCGCGTCGTCGTTAAAAGTGTCGTTGCCGGTGGCGCGCCTGGCGGCGCGCACGGTCTGGAGCTTCCTGCGCTATGCCAGCACGGCGATCGTGTTCCTGCTGCTCGGCTTGCTGCTGGGTGAAATTAGCGTGGTGTGGCCAAGCCGAGAACTGCTGATGACCGGTGGGGTGCTCGCCAGCGCGATCATCGCGATCCGGCTGGCGTGGATGCTCGCGGTGCCGCGCCTTGTTGCGCGCCTGCTTCGCGCCCCGCGACCCATGCCCACCCTAGGCGAACAACTGGTGATGGGCTGGGCCGGCATGCGCGGCGTCGTCTCCTTGGCCCTGGCGCTGGCGCTGCCGTTATCACTCGGCGGCGACGGCTCGCTGCGCACGACGATCATTTTCCTGACGCTCGTGGTCATCGTGGTGACGCTGTTGTTCCAGGGGGGCACGCTGCTGCCGCTGGTTAAATGGCTGGGCGTGGGCGACGTGGCGCGCGAACAGCGCGAGGAACAGGAAGCGCGCGCAATCGCCGGGCGCGAGGGCACGGCGGTCGCGCAGGAAACGTATTCGCGCGAGGAGTCGGCGAAGCCGGGGACTGGCCAGACGGACAGGCACCGGACGTTGGTCGCGCGCATCGCCGATGGACAAGTCGGTATCGCACGCGCTGGCGGCGCTGGCCAGCATCCGGAAGACCGTGCGCGCTTGGTGGCAGCTCTGGAGGCACAACGCGCGGTCGTCCATCGGCTGCGCGGAGCGGGCCAGATGAGCGCTGCGCTTGCCGAGCGGTTGGACACCGAACTCGACATCGAGGAGATGAGCGCGCAGGCGCAGGGCGCACGCTTGACCGATGCCGGCGAGTAAGGACCTCAGGATCAGGTCTTGAGTGACTCCTCGGTGCTAGGTCTCAATACAGAGGAGGAAATTCGGGGTCAGGTCGTGCCGTCTGCGCACAACACAAGACCTGACCCCGAGCCTTCCAGGGCGTGTCGGGTGGTTCAGGTCAGGTCTCGCAATGCGCTTCGATGTCGGACCGATCAACCGATCAACCGAGCAGCCAACAGGCAAATTCTGACCGAATAGTGGTAGTACAAGCTCGCAGTTACAGATGCGACGATGCTAGACCTCGTATCTGACCCCTGTCAGATGCTACGAAGCTAGACCTGACCCTGAGCTACGTGCATCGTCCGGGCCGCCCGCGATCCGCCCCGCTTGTCGCGGCACGATCCGGAGCGCCCGCAGTGCGTTCAGGATGACCGCCACATCGATCAGTTCCTGCAATAGCGCACCCTGCACAGGCGTCAGGAACCCGAACGCTGCGGCCATCATGCCGAGTATCGATAGCCCGATCCCGGCCACCACACTTTCAATGGCAATCCGGCGCGAGCGCTGCGCGACTTCGATCCCGGGCAACAGGCGATCCAGGTGATCGACGAGCAGCACGACATCCGCGGCCTCCGCCGAAGCCGCCGCGCCGCGCGCGCCCATGGCGACGCCGATATCAGCAGCGGCGAGTGCCGGCGCGTCGTTCACGCCGTCGCCCACCATCATCACCGGGCCATTCTTGCGCTCGCTCAGGACCAGAAGCACCTTCTGGTCGGGGGTCAGATCGGCCCGAACGGCGTCCAGACCCAGTCCCTGGGTCACCGCCTCGGCGACGGCGCGACGGTCGCCCGTGGCCAGAAGGATGCGGGGGATCCCCAACCCGCGCAGCCCTGCCAGCATCTCTGCCGTGCCAGACCGCAGTGCATCGGCCATGACGAGAGATCCCATGAATTTACCGTCGACGTCAAGCGAGACGACCGCCGCCCCGGCCTCGACCAGCGCGTTTTCGGGGTCGGCCACACCACGCTGTGCCGCGGCGAATTTCGCGCCGCCCACGACGACTGTTCGGCCGTCGATGCTGCCCGCAACACCCTCGCCAGGCGTTTCAACCACGTTCTCCGGGATCGGCAAGGCGATGCCACGTGCACGCGCCGCCGCAACAATCGCCAGTGCCATCGGGTGTTTGGATGCCTGATCGAGGGCCGCGGCGAAATACAGGATCTCGTCCTCGGACATGTCGCCATGCCGGTCGATGGACACGATCTGCGGCCGCCCCTCGGTCAGCGTGCCGGTCTTGTCGAGGATCAACGTCTTGATCCGCGCCAGCGCCTCCAGCGGTTTCGCTCCCTTGATCAGAACCCCGAAATGCGCCGCCCGCGAGAGTC
Organism: Salinisphaera sp.; assembly: GCA_027858915.1. Classification (GTDB taxonomy): domain Bacteria; phylum Pseudomonadota; class Gammaproteobacteria; order Nevskiales; family Salinisphaeraceae; genus Salinisphaera. The sequence goes on along the minus strand of JAQIBT010000039.1, from coordinate 1,555 downwards.
CGGCGACCAGCGCCACCGGAACGGCCAGGATCAACGGGCACGGCGTTGCCACCACCAGTACCGCAACCGCGCGGATGGGATCGCCGGTAAACCACCATGCAGCGGTCGCCAGCACGACCGTCACCGACAGGAACAGCAGGGAATAGCGGTCGGCGAGGCGGGCCATCGGGGCTTTCGAAGCTTGCGCCGTCTCGACCAGCCGGACGATTCCGGCGTAGGTGCTGTCCGCAGCCCGGCGCGCGACCCGAAGATGGAAGGCCTCCCCGGCGTTGGTCGAACCGCTCATCACGTCATGCCCGTGCTCCAGGCGCGCGGGCATGGACTCGCCCGTCAGTGCCGACTGGTCGAGCATCGCGCGCTTACTCTCGACGATGCCGTCCACCGGCGCGACATCGCCCTGACGAATCAGAAGAAGATCCCCGGGTGCAATCTCATCCAGCGGCACGTCATCGAGCACGCCGTCGCGCTCGCGTGTGGCCGTCCGGGGCACGCGGGACAGCAGATCGCTCATCTCCCGCCGGGCGCGACCTTCGGCAAAACTCTCGAGGAAGGTTCCGCCCGAGTACATGAGCGCGACCACCACCGCGGCGAGCGTTTCGCCGAACAGAAGTGCCGCCGACATCGACAGTGCGGCCACGATATCGAGCCCGACCTCGCCCTTGGACAGGCTGCGCAGGATCTCGACGACCAGGGCCACAAGTACCGGGATGACGCCTGCCGCCCATGCAATGCCGGCAAACGTTGCTTGTCCGGCTGCCAGCAGTCCGAGGCCGGATACCAGACCCAGCAGCGCAACGGCCAGCAAGGCAACTTTCAGCCGGTCATGGAACAACGGATTCATCTGGTGCCCATCCCGTGGGTCAAGCAATGCGCCTGCGTGAGAACGGGTCGCGGGCAGCCTCCCCACTCTGCTTTCGCGAAGCGGGTCGCCCGCCCGGCCACCCGAGAGATCATCGACATCCTATCTACACGCATGCTCGGGGTCAGATACCCTCTTGAGTGTCAAGCCCGGCCATCGGGATATCGGCCTGAAATGGGTGCCCTAATTCGATCACGCCATAAATCATATGTCCAGCCGTCGCATACTGGCGCCGACGATGGCTTTCGGTGCCAACCCGCGTTGCTCGAGGCGTTTCGCCATCGCGATGATCACCGGGTTGTGACGTTTAGCCACCATGCCCGGCATGTAAAGCGATTTACGGGCCGCCCGATGACCGGCCCTTGAGATCAGGGTCCGGCCGTTGATCGACGCGTGCCCGATTGCTTGTGTCTGGGCGGGAGAAAATTCGGGGTCAGGTCGTGCCGTCTGCGCACAACACAAGACCTCGTATCTGACCCCTGTCAGATGCTACGAAGCTAGACCTGACCCTGTGAGCTACTGGTTTCGTCGAGCGGTATTGGCGAAAGATGCTGAGCAGTCGCAGTCGTGCAGGGACGGTCTCGTGGGATGTATTCCACAAGATCAAGACGCGGTATCCGTTGCAGAAACCTCGGCTGTACTTGCCATATCGGCAATTCCAAGCCATTTCTGCGCTGTAAAATCACTCGCTGAAGA
>JAQIBT010000087.1 GCA_027858915.1 Salinisphaera sp. | reverse complement strand
CTGCGAAGCGTAGACAGGGAGGATGCAGGCCGGAACGCAAGTGAACGGAGAGCTAGCCCCGAAATCGAACGTGGTCGGAGTCGCCGACGCAATCTCTCAATGCGGAAGGCAGCACTTCAGCGTGCGCGACAGGCGAGTGCGCTGGAAGACTCCCGGGGTTCGTACCGCCGGCATGTATGCAAGGGATTTCATGTGAACAAGGGAGATCCGATGGGTTCAAGCGAGGCTTGTAGGGCCTGACGAGCTAGTAATGCGAGGATGGCCCCATGACCTGTCGGAAGTCAGACTGGCTGATAGTACTCTGAGATCGGGAGAGCCGATTGCGTGGGGAAGCGGCCAGCAGGGAGTGGATCGTTCTAAGGAAACATGAGCTTCATTCAATGGAAGGACACGGTCTTCTATGCAAAGAGAAGAGACACCCGTCATGGCAACGGAATTAGAACGAATAGCAGCGAAAGCTCGGTGTGAACCCAAGCTCCGGTTCACCTCACTGGCCCATCACGTCACACGGGCACGGGTGGAGTCGAATCTGAACAAGATTCCCAACCGCTCGGCCCCCGGTTGTGATGGGATCACGGTGGACCAAGCCAAAGCGGAGTTCGAACAGTGGATTGAGCCCATGCTGGGATCGGTTCATCGGTGCGGGTATCAGGCACCGCCGATCCGGCGGGTGTATATCCCCAAGCCCGGCAAGCAGGACAAACGCCCGTTGGGCGTGCCCTGTGTAAGTGACCGGGCGCTTCAGCGCAGCGTTGCGGACGTGCTGTCGGCCATCTACGAACAGGACTTCTTGGCCTGTTCGTTTGGCGGTCGAGCCGGTCGCGGCGCGCATCATGCACTGGCAACCCTCAATGAGACGATTGCCGGCCAGCGGGTGAGCTGGGTGCTGGAGGCCGATGTGAAGAACTTCTTTGGCAGCCTGGATCATGAATGGCTGCTGCGCTTTGTTGAACACCGGGTCGGTGATCCGCGCATCATCAGCCTGATACGACGATGGCTGAAAGCCGGCATACTGGAAGAAGGTGAAATGCATCCCAACGAAGCGGGTACACCGCAAGGCGGTTCGATCAGCGTTCTGCTGAGCAACCTGTATCTGCACTATGTGCTGGATCTTTGGTTCGAGCACGTCGTCAAACCTCGGTTACGAGGCCAGGCGTATCTGGTGCGCTACATCGACGACTTTGTGGTGTGCTTTCAATATCGTGAGGATGCCATCCGATTCCAGAATGTACTGTGCAAACGCTTTGAGAAGTTCAGCCTGGCTCTGGAGCCGACCAAGACGGCGCTCGTTGAGTTTGGTCGCTTTGCTGCTCGGCACGCGGGCAAGCGAGGACGAAAACGCCCGGAAACGATTTACTTTCTGGGCTTCACCTTGTATTGCACGCGTAACCGAAAAGGCAACTTCAAGATTGGCTTTCGCACGGAGAAGTCTCGGCTTCAACGGAGCATGGCGAATCTGGGTGACCTGATGCGGCGCATGCGTCATTTGCCGGTGAAAGAGCAGGCGATCAATCTGAATCGCGTGTTGCGCGGCCATTATGGCTCCTACGGTATCGGCGGTAACCTTCGGGCATTAGGAGCCCTGCAAAAACAAGTTGATCGACAATGCATTGTACTGGCACCATGTGCAGATGTCAGATACTCAACGCATCCAAGCCAAATATCACGGGCTGGCGCGCTATCTGGACGAAGCAGCGCTTCGCGTGTGGGCAGCCGTCGAAGCCCGGGCCATCGGCCGGGGCGGCGTGAGCCGGGTTGCCCATGCACTCGGGATATCGCGCAACACGGTTTATGCCGGCATGAGAGATCTGGAATCGACGCCAGACGCGTCAGCCGAGCGCTTGTCCGGCGCGTCCGGCAAGCGCCGGATTCGCGCCCCGGGCGGTGGCCGCAAGAAACTCACCGACAAGGATTCGACGTTGCTGGCCGATCTCGACGCGCTTGTTGAACCCACGGCGCGTGGCGATCCGACCTCGCCGTTGCGCTGGAGCTGCAAAAGCACGTCGGCCCTGGCACGCCAACTCAAGCGCATGGGCCATACCGTGAGCCCGCGCAGCGTGAGTACGCTGCTGGCTGATCTGGGTTATCGCCTGCAGTCGGTGCGCAAGGCCCGAGAGGGTCGCCAACATCCGGATCGGGATACGCAGTTCCGCCACATCGCCGATGAAACCGCTGCTTATCAAGCCGCCGGCGCGCCCGTCATCGCGGTGGACACCAAGAAAAAAGCGCTGGTCGGCGACTTCAAGAACCCCGGCCGTGAATGGCAACCGCAAGGCGAGCCCGAGCGGGTTCGCGTGCACGATTTCAAGGATCCCGACCTGGGCAAGGTCGCGCCGTATGGTGTCTACGATATCGCGGCCAATCAGGGCTGGGTCAGCGTCGGGGTGGATCACGATACCGCGCAGTTCGCCGTCGAAAGTATTCGGCGCTGGTGGGTCGAGATGGGCCAGTGGCGCTATCCCGACGCCGATCACTTGATGATCACCGCGGATTGCGGCGCCAGCAACGGGCCACGGCAGCGTTTATGGCGCGTCGAGTTACAGCAACTGGCTGACGAATTGAACCGAACCATCCGGGTCTGTCATTTCCCGCCGGGAACCAGCAAATGGAACAAGATCGAGCATCGGATGTTTTGTCATATCACGCAGAACTGGCGGGGTCGGCCATTGACCAGCCGCGAGGTGGTGGTCGAGCTCATCGGCCACACCACGACCCAGAAAGGTCTGCGTATCCAAGCCCAGTTAGACATCAACCGTTACGAAACCGGCATCAAGATACCGCAGAAGACACTGGACGAGTTAGCGATCGAACGCGATGCGTTTCACGGCGACTGGAACTATCGACTGCACCCGAGAACAGCGTCAGATAATATGTAATATGTTCATATTATTTTTGCGCTACTCCTTAGCGAAGGTTCACCGTTTCGTCGAGCGGTATTGGCGAAAGATGCTGAGCAGTCGCAGTCGTGCAGGGACGGTCTCGTGGGATGTATTCCACAAGATCAAGACGCGGTATCCGTTGCA
>JAQIBT010000019.1 GCA_027858915.1 Salinisphaera sp. | reverse complement strand
GAAAACGGGCCCGAGGGCTCCTCGATCAAGCGTACTTTAAACTGAAAATTCGACAGACCGCTGTCCTTGAACCTCCCTTATCCCTCTATCCCGCCGCAGGATGATTACCTCAAGCAACTGCACAAGAGCCCTGGATTTCGTCGCCCCGACGGGCAAATACGATCACGACAAAACGACCAATGCCGGGCGTACTTCATCAACATGTATTCGAGACATCTACCGAAAACCGCCCTGAAGGCGATGCTCTGCCATTGCGCTACGTTCGATTCTTTTAGGCGCTGATCTGCCCGTGCACCAGAAAGCTCGTCGCCGAGGCACGGGCGGTTGTTCGCTTTGCGCACATCGATTCCGTGTTGCTATCATAAGCAACTTATCAATTGCCAGCCGCACCATGGCTCCGACTCCGATCAACGACCCGCTTGCCGTACTCGACCGTGAGCATCGCGACTTCGTCAGTGCTCTCGCCACGGGACTCGACATTATCCGGGCGTTCGACCGCGATCATCCCCGCATGACGCTCAGCGAGGTGGCCGCCAAGAATGGCATCAACCGTGCCAAGGCGCGCCGCTTTCTGCTGACGCTGCACAGCCTCGGTTATGTCCGCAAACAGGATCGCTATTTCGAACTTACCCCGCGCACCCTCGGACTCGGGTATTCGTTCCTGTCGGGTAACGGCTATCAGTCGGTAATCCGGCAACGGCTGGAACATGTGACCGGAGTCACGGGCGAATCGTCGTCCATGGGCGTGCTGGACGGTACAGACGTGATCTACGTCGCCCGCTCGGCCGCCCCGCACCGACTGATGACGGTCGCCCTGGCCGTCGGCTCCCGATTGCCGGCGGTTGTCACCTCGATGGGCCGCATGCTGCTGGCAATGGCCGAGCCGGCTGAACGCGACATCATTCTGGCCAATACACCGTTGGAACGTTATACGCCCACCACCATCACCGATTCCGACCGGCTGCGAGAGATCCTCATCGCAGCCCGCGAACGTGGCTACTGTATCGTAGATCAGGAGCTCGAATCAGGGCTGCGTTCGCTGGCCGTACCGGTCCATAACCAGCACGGCAAGCTGCTGGGGGCCATCAACGTCAGCACCAATGCCGCGCGCATTCCGCGTGAGACTATGGAAGAGCAATTTCTGCCCCTGCTACTGGAAACCAGCCGCCAGATCGAGGCCGAGGTGGGGTGACGCGGCGCGGCGATCAGCAGCATATCAATCCCGGAGCCCCTGATGTACGACCTGTTTCTACGCCGCCCTTTCATGAGCGCCGCTGGCCTTGCCGCCTGCAACGCCCGCGACATGATCACGGCCATGTGCGCGTTCGAACTGGCGCTGGCCCAGATTCAGGAAAATACCGGGTTGCTCGCCCACGGCACCGCCGCCAAGCTGGCCCAGCAACTGCGTCCCACCCAGTTCGATATCGAATCGCTGGCCGATGCCACGGCCAACGGCGGCAACGTCGCGATCCCATTCGTCAAACAGGCGCGCGGCATGTTGACTGGCGAGCTGACATCGAGCCTGCACGTTGGCGCCACCAGCCAGGACGTGATCGACAGCGCGATCATGTTGCTGATCAAGCCACGTCTTCAGCACTGCCTGGCACTTGGCCAACAAGTACACGCCGCCGGCGCCGATCTGATGCGGCGCTTCGAAGCGACTCCGATGGTCGGACGCACGCTCATGCAGCAGGCGTTGCCGATCACCTTTGGCCGCAAGGTGGCCGACTGGCTCTGGGGTTATCTACAGGCCGAACAGCGGCTGGCCGAAGTCACCCACCACGGCCTTTTCGTGCAGTTCGGCGGCGCGGTCGGCGTGCATTCGGGCCTGGCGGACGGCCTGGGACTGATGGATGCGCTGGCCGCAGAGCTGGATCTGAATGCCCCGCTGCTGCCCTGGCATACCGACCGTCAGCCGGTGCTCGCGATCGCGCATGCACTGACGGGCATGGCGGTGGCCGCCGAGAAGATCTCACTCGACGTCGCTCTGATGAGCCAGAACGAGATCGGCGAGCTCAGCGAGCCGGCGGCCGAGGGCGTGGGCAGCTCGTCGTCCATGCCGCACAAGCGCAATCCGGTCGCCTGTGCCCGTATTCGCGCCGCGGCCCATCAGATCAGGGCCGCGGCGGCCACTATAAACAACGTGGGCGCGCAACCCTTAGAACGCGGCCTGGGCGACTGGCACGCCGAATGGGCACCGCTGATGGACGCCGTGCTGCTACTCGAAGGCGCGCTCGAGAGTCTCGCTCGTCTGCTGGCCGGGCTGGAGGTCCATGAAGACGCCATGCGCAAGAACCTGGCGCTGACCGGCGGTGCCATCATGGCCGCGCCCGCCAAGAGACTTTTGGCCGACTACCTGGATACGGAGCGCGCCGCGACGCTGACCCGCGAGGCCGCGTTTACGGCGGTGGCCAGCGGACGCGACTACGCCGATGTGCTACTCGAAGACCCCGAAATAGCCGCGTGCGTGGACGCGCAGATGTTGCGCGAGGCCGTCGATCCGGCCTTGCATACGGGCAGTAGTCGTGCCCAGGTGGCACGGCTGCTTGCCCGGCTGCGCACTGGCTAAGCCAACGATTGGGTTCTGAAGAGATCCGCGTCAAGCATTGACGCATGCCCGAACCCGGCTTATTTTATTCGTATCGCAAACACGTGTCCGTTTTGCGAACACGCAAATTTGAGGGGGCCGCTTAATGGCCGATTTCCTGAGCCTGCCAGACTCCATATCGCGTTACGTCATTGATGGCGCCACCGTCGCAATGGAGGGCTTCACTCATCTCATCCCCTTCGCCGCCGGCCACGAGATCATCCGTCAGAAAAAGCGCGACCTGACGCTGATCCGTATGACGCCGGACCTGATCTACGATCAGATGATCGGCGCCGGCTGTGCAAAGAAGCTGATCTTCTCCTGGGGCGGCAACCCAGGCGTCGGCTCGCTGCACCGGCTACGCGATGCAGTCGAAAAAGGCTGGCCGCATGCCATCGAGATTCTCGAGCATAGCCATGCCGCCATGGCTAACGCCTTCGAGGCCGGCGCAGCGGGCCTGCCGCTGGCGATCCTGCGCGGCTACATCGGCTCTGATCTGCCCAAGGTCAATGACCAGATCAAGTTTATCGAATGTCCGTTCACCGGCGAGCGGCTGGCCGCGGTGCCCTCGATCCGGCCCGATGTCTCGATCGTGCATGCCCAGAAGGCAGACAAGCACGGCAACGTGCTGGTCGAGGGCATTATCGGCGTACAGAAAGAGGCTGTGCTGGCGGCCAGACATTCGATCGTGACCGTCGAGGAAATCGTCGACACGCTGGACTGTGGCCCCAACGCCTGTGTCATTCCGGGCTGGGTGATCAGTGCCGTCACCGTGGCGCCCGGCGGCGCCCGGCCCTCGTATACCCATGGCTATTACCCGCGGTCCAACAAGTTCTACAAGGATTGGGATGCGATCGCCCGCGACCGCGAAGCCTTCACGGCCTGGCTGGACGCCCACGTATTTGCCAAAGGAGACGAGTCATGAGCGAGCGTTATACCGCCGGCGAGATGATGACGGTCACCGCCTCGCGCGCCCTCAAGAATCGCCAGAGCTGTTTCGTGGGCATCGGGCTGCCCAGCGAAGCGGCCAACCTGGCGCGCCTGACCCATGCCCCCGACGTAGTGCTGATCTACGAATCCGGGACACTGGAGACCAAGCCGAACGTGCTGCCGCTGTCGATCGGCGACGGCGAGCTGTGCGAGACCGCACTCACCACGGTGTCGGTACCCGAGATGTTTCGCTACTGGGTTCAGGGCGGCAGGATCGATATCGGCTTTCTGGGCGCCGCCCAGATTGATCGTTTCGCCAATCTCAACACCACCCTGATCGGCGACTACGAAAACCCCAAGGTGCGCCTGCCGGGCGGCGGCGGGGCACCGGAAATGGCCATCTGCACCGGCGAGATCTTCATCACACTCAAGCATTCCAAACGGACTTTCGTCGAGGCCGTTGATTTCGTGACCACGGTCGGCTTCGGCCGTGACGGCAAGGCCCGTGACGACGTGCCCAACATTGGCGCCGGCCCGACGCGCGTGATTACCGATTTGTGTGTGATGCAGCCCGATCCACAAACTCACGAACTTATGGTGACATCACTGCACCGCGGCGTCAGCCGCGATGAAGTCATCGAAGCCACCGGCTGGGCGATCCGGTTTTCGGCCGATCTCGCCACCACCGCCGAGCCAGACGACCACGAATTGAAGACCTTGCGCGAATTGAAAGCGCGTACAGCCAAGCATCACAGTGGATCTTAAGGAGCAACGCTATCGTTCTTGAGCGTCTGAAACGTGTGCTTCTCTGCCTAGGGCCTGTTGCCGTTTCGAGCGAGCGCCGCGTTGGAGACCTCAAATCGTCTCAGGAAATCGTCTCAGGCAAGGCGCGAGTCTGGGTCGTGGCGTGCCACGACCCAGACTTGCAATGCTGCCTGGGGCGATTTGAGGCCCAACCCTTCGGGACAAGGGCTGTTTTGCGGCAATACAGCCCTTGGCGCGGCCTCGCACGAAACGGCAACAGGCCGTCATAGGTAGGTACTTAAGCCGCCACGCCTATACTTTCCAGTCCGATCTGTAATCGTCCGCTGTGCCTGTCCCGTCGTGGATGGGCGCGTTGGGCGTTGATTGCCAGATAAGACAATGC
>JAQIBT010000010.1 GCA_027858915.1 Salinisphaera sp. | reverse complement strand
GTCGTGGCGTGCCACGACCCAGACTTGCAACGCCGCCTGGGGCGATTTGAGGCCCAACCCTTCGGGACAAGGGCTGTTTTTCGGCAATACAGCGTTGCAGCGCGCTTATGTAGAATGACGACACCGCCCTTGCTGCGCCTCGTCTTGCCGCAAAACGGCCCTTGGCGCGGCCTCGCACGAAATGGCAACAGGCCCTAGTTGACGACGATTGGCCGCGCTTTGTCTGCCTCGAAGCGCTCGGAGCTATTCTGCGTTAACCGGTGCGGCGGCCGAGGACGATGTCGATCGGCTCGGGGTGCGCATATCGATGGCCTTGCGCGTACTTGACTCCGAGCCCTTGCACGGCTTCTGCCAAGTCTTCGGTTTCCACGCCCTCTGCGATGACGGTCTTGCCCATCAGTCTGGAGATGTCGGCTATCGCCTTCACCATGGCGTAGTCGCTCGGGTTGGTGAGCATGCCGCGAACGAAGCTGCCGTCGATCTTGACGTATTCCACCGGTAGCTCGCGCAGATAATTGAATGACGACAGACCAGTACCGAAGTCGTCGAGAGCAAACCGGCAGCCGCGACTCTGCAGTGCCTGCATCACCTGCTGGGCCTGGGTGAGGTTGGAGATCACCGAGGTCTCGGTGATTTCGAAACACAATTGGTCGGGGGCGACATCGTAGTGATCCAGCGCGGCCAGCGTGTGTTCCAGAAACTCTGGATGGATCAACGAGGTCGCGGATACATTCACCGCCACCCATAGCAGCGGGGTTAGTCGCTGTTCAGGTTGCTGGAGGCAGGCCAGGGTCTTGTGCAAGGCTCGCCGATCGAGATCGCGGATCAGACCGTACCGGTTGGCAGCGTCGATGAACTGCTCGGCGGCTATCAGGGTGCCGTCTCGCAGCCGCAAGCGCAGGAGACTTTCGTGGCCGCGCGGTCCATCGATGTCGTCGAGGCAGACAATAGGCTGCGCGGCCATCTCGATGCGATCGTCTGCCAAGGCCGTGCGCAGCTGATCGGCCCAGTTCATGTCGTTGCGCTGCTGGCTTACCTGATTGTCTTCGTCGCTATAGGCATATACCGAGCTCGATCCGAGATCCTTTGCGGCAAAGCAGGCTGCGTCTGCGGCGCGGGTAACATCGCTGACGTTGCCCGCGTCCGCGTTGACCACAGCCAGACCGACGCAGGCCCCCACCTTGAGATGAAAGCGTTCCCATAGAAAATCGCTGTTCTTTATCGCCGCGACCAACTGCTGGGCGATGGCTCGCGCCTGTTCGATGCTGCGATCTTCCATCAGCAGTGCGAATTCGTCGCCTCCGATACGGCCAAGCAGGTCGCGCTGCTGGAGGGTTTCGCGCATGCGTCGGGTAATCTGGCGCAGCAGTTCGTCGCCGGCCTGATGCCCGTAGGTATCGTTGATGATCTTGAATTTATCGAGGTCCAAATAAGCCAGTACATGCTGGCGATCTTCGGCCTGAGCGGTTTTCATGGCACGCCCCAGCAGGCGTTCGAACTCGCGCCGGTTGAGCAGTCCGGTAAGCGAATCGTGGGTGGAGTGAAAACGGGCTTCTTCGCCCAGTTTCTTTTCCAGACTGATATCTTCGCAGGACACCAGCACTACGGCACTGAGGTTGTCGTGCACGTCAGCGGTGCGGCGAGCATTGGCGCGCACCCAGAGCACCGTGTCATCGCGGCGGCGAAGTTGCAGCTCCCAACGATGGACTGATCCGGGGTGATAGTGGCAGCGCTGCAGCCGATTGCGCAGTTTTTCGGGGCGGGAATGCATGGCCGCAAACGAACGACCGATAATGTCATCGGCCTGGTAGCCCAGCTGTGACGCGCCGAAATCATTGACCGAAGACACCAGGCCGGCGCTGTCGACAATGAAGTACATGGCTGGATTATCGTGATAGATCAATCGAAAGCGGTCGTTGCTGGCAGCCGATTGGCGTTCGGCCTGCTTGAGCTTGGTGACGTCCAGAAAGCTCAGCACGACGCCGCGAATGCCACCCTCGACTGTTCGATACGGCATGACGCGACGAAGAAACCACCGATTATCGCGAGTCTGTTCTTCGGTCTCGATCGATTCGCGCGCCTGATGGACGCGCCTGATGTCCTCAAGAATATCCGCGGACGCCATGAATACGTGAGAAATATCAGAGACTGGGCGGCCGACGTCGCTGTCGATCAGGTTGAACAAGCGCCGCGTCGCTGGCGTGAAACGCTTGATGTTGCCATGCTCGTCGAGAAACAGGGTGGCAATATCGGTGCTGTCGAGCAGATTGGCAATATCGTCGGTGGCGTCGCGCAGCAGCTGCATCTTCTCCTGCAGTTCGCTGTTGACCGTTGTCAGTTCCTCGTTGAGCGATTGCAGCTCCTCTTTGGAAGACTCAAGTTCCTCGTTCGACGACTGCAGTTCCTCGTTGGTCGACAGCGCTTCTTCGTGCGTGGTCTCGAACTCCTGCTGCGATGCTTCGAGTTCATCGCTCATGCGAGCGATCTCGGCGCGCGCCATTTCCAGTTCGTAGTCCAGCTCCGCGCTTTGATTGAGGGCGGTCTGTTCGATGTCGGCGACGACGTGCATGGCGGTCTGCTGCGTCGACTCGGCATGCAGAAAATTGACTAGCACCGCCGGCGGGCGATGCGCGCCCAGGCGCACCTGACGCGCCTTCAGAAGAACGAACTGATAGCGGCCATTGCGCAACACCTGCGCCCGGGCGGTGACCACATCGGATGTGTCCTTCAGGGCTTCAAGGACAATACTTCGCAGCCGCCCCTGCAACCCCTGGCGTGCCAGCCCGAGCAGATTACTCGAATGCGGCCCGTTGGGAAAACTCAGAAAATCCTCGAGCTCACCATGCAGATACAGGGCATCGAATTGACCGTTGGTGACCACGCTGGGCGGCACGAAGATATCGGTCAGCAGAGATGGGACCAGGTTTGACAGTCGCTCTTCGCCGCGGGATGTGACGGCCCGCGTGGGATCGCGGGATTCGATACGCGGCGAGGACCGGGTCCACTCGACCTGATAATGGCTTGCCGCCGCGTTGCGGCGGGCGCGGTAGATATGCGCGCTGTCGGCGATCCGTTCGAACAGCGCCGATGTGTTGTCGATATTCTCCGAGCTTCCGAGCAACAACCATCGTTGTGGCTTGAGTGCAAAATGAAACAGGCCGATGACGTGTCGTTGCATCGTCCGGTCGAGGTAGATCAGCAGATTGCGGCAGGACACCATATCCAGCCGTGAAAAGGGCGGGTCGGCAATGACGCTTTGCGCAGCAAATAAGACGCGTGATCGCAGGGCGTTGTTGACCCGATAACCGTCGGATGTTGGCTCGAACCAGCGCGCCAGGCGCTGTTCGCTGATCTGATCGGCGATATGCGCGGAATAGCAACCGCCGCGGCCCTTGCTCAGGGCCGATTCGTCGATGTCTGTAGCAAACACCTGGATATCGCGCTGAACGCCGTGCGCTTCGACGGCTTCGGAAAAGCTAATCGCCAGTGAGTAGGCTTCTTCTCCAGTGGCGCAGCCGGGCACCCAGACGCGGACCGGTGCATGGGTGTCGTGTTCGGCGGCCAGAATCTCTGGGATGACCGATTGTTCGAGGGTCTCGAAGATGTCCGGATCTCGGAAGAACCCGGTCACCCCGATGCGCAGGTCTCCTAGCAGGACATCCGATTCCTCGCTGTCTTTCTCGAGAAGCTCAAGATAGGCAGCGGTTGTGGGTGATTGACGAATGCCCATACGGCGGCGGATGCGGCGTCCGATGGTACCGGGTTTGTAGTGCGAGAAATCGCGGTCGTGGCGAGACTTGATCAGTTTCAGGATAGGGTCGTACGTCGCGGTGTCCTGGTCACTCGCGTAGCACGTGTCGGACCGGCTACCAACGTGCGCGCGATCGGTATCGCGCTCCAGATGAGCGGCCATCGCTTCAGGCATGGCCTGGACTTTGAGCACATGGCCTACGTGGCCGCTGGCAATCACGTGTTCCGGCATGCTGGCAAACTCGGCTTCTCCCGGCAGCTGGGCGATTACCAGGCCGCCAGCCTCGTGGATCGCACGCGCGCCACGGGTGCCGTCACGGCCACTGCCGGACATGATGATGCCAATCGCCGCGCTGCCCAGATCGGCGGCTACCGACCGGAAGAAACGATCGATCAGCGTGCGCTCGCCTGTTGTATCGTTGTTATCGCAAAGCAACAACTCTCCGTCTGTTATTTCGAGGTGCGTATCCGGCGGCGCTATGTAGACGTGATCAGCGCACGCCACGGTCGGCCCGCTGATCTGGATCACCGGCATTCGCGTGTGTCTTGTCAGCAAGTCGCTCAGCAGCTCATCATGCCCTGGACCACGATGAGCCACGATAACCACGCACAGGCCTGCATCGTGACCGATGGTATCGAGCAGCGTTTCGAATGGCTTCAGGCTGCCTGCACTGCCGCCGACCGCGACAATGCACTGCGGACGACGCAGCGCCACGCTCTGATCTTCATATTGATCGCTGTCTGCCATACGCAGGGGCTGCCTCCCGGCATTCGCTCGCAGACCCCCGCGGGCTGTCCATCACCCAGAGTAGCTGGGATGACGCCAGTATGAAAGCAAACAGACGTTTGTGTGCTGCTGGGCTGGCGGGAAAGCCCAGGCTCCTGGGTTCTTTGGGTCGGCCAGGTCTGACAACAATTCGTGTCAAACTGCCGGCATGAGCCGCGGAGCAGTCATGAGTGAGCAGGACGCGGGCCGGCCCTACGGCGGGCGGAGTCTGGAGCAGCGGCGACAGATGCGTCGACGCGCGTTGATCGATGCGGGTGTGCGGGTATACGGGAACGATGGCTTTCGTGCAGCCACCGTGAAATCGATCTGCCGGCAGGCCGGTCTCACCGAACGCTATTTCTATGAGTCGTTCGCCAACAGCGAAGCGTTGTTTGCAGCAGTCTACAAGGAGCTGGTATTTGCCCTTGAAAGAGATCAGCTGGCTGCTGTGAACGCAGCCGAGCCCGATCCGGATGCCATGGCCCGCGCTGGTCTCACAGTATTTTTCAAGCGCATGCAGGATCCGCTGATCGCTCGCATCCTGTTGATCGAGATATTCGGAATCAGCGGCGATATCGATCGCCTGTATCGGTCGGCGTCGCTTGGCTTTGCCCGGCTCCTCGAAGATCGGCTGAAAGCCTGGTTCCGGGTAGAGCGATTGCGGGGCGTCGACTCACGCCTGCTGGCGACCGGCCTGATCGGCTCTACCATTCATATCGCCATGTACTGGACGCTCAGCGATTATCGCGAGCCGCTGGATACGGTGGTCGAATCGAGTATGACGCTTTACAGCGCGCTGGCGCGTTCGCTGCCGGTCGATCAATAACCAGATGTACTGGCGCGTCCGGCGACGCTCAATTGAGCACGGCCGCCAGGTCCTGCTTGAGGAACGCCAGCGCGTAGTCGCGCGTACGGGCAGGACACTCGGAACGCCCGGCGCCGCAGCCGCCGTCGATGACGGCCGTCGGCGTCAGCGGCTCTGCCATTGCTGACGACCTGCAGGCAACCGGTTCAGGCGCACTGGGCCTGCTGTTCACTGCGGTAACGCGCGATTTCGTCGATGGTCAATATCGGCATGTCGTAGCGTTCGGCATAGCGTTGGATATCGCCGTCTGTGGCCATGGTGCCGTCGTTGTTCATGAGTTCACACAGCACGGCAGCCGGCTGCATGCCGGCGATGCTCGATAATTCGATCGAGCCTTCTGTGTGCCCGCGGCGCTCGAGTACGCCGCCTGCCCGCGCGCGCAGGGGAAACACGTGGCCAGGACTGACGATCTGGCGCGGGCCGTCGCCGAGCGAGGCCATGGCCGCCTGGATAGTGGTGGTCCGGTCGAGCGCCGAGACGCCGGTGGTGACGCCCTCGGAGGCCTCGATAGAGACCGTGAAACCCGTCCGGTTGACGGCCTGGTTGTTGCGTACCATCTGCTCCAGCCCCAGATGGTCGACGTCGTCGCTGGTCAGGCACAGACACACAATGCCGCTGCCATCGCGAATCATCTGCACCATGGTATCGAGGGTCAGATTCTCGGCGGCAGCGACGAT
Source organism: Salinisphaera sp. (assembly GCA_027858915.1). Taxonomy (GTDB): domain Bacteria; phylum Pseudomonadota; class Gammaproteobacteria; order Nevskiales; family Salinisphaeraceae; genus Salinisphaera. Next base: position 29,983 of record JAQIBT010000010.1, on the reverse strand, counting down.
ATCGGCTTCGTTCTCGCGGTCGCTGTCGTCCAGCAGCAGAACCGGCCTGCCGGCAAGATAGGCATCAACGGCCGCGGCAAGGCGTGCATGACGCGAGCGGTCGATCGGATAGCAATCCGTGTTAGGGGAAGTAAGATTCTGGTAGGGCATGAAACGTCCTCGCTAGCATGAGTCAACGTTTCAGGGCATCGAGCGGAGCGCACGTCTGTGCGTTATCTGCGCAGACAAGCAACTTCGCGTCTTCTTTCATCCGGACTGTGACCGTCGGCTCTGGCATCTCACCAGATCTGCTGACCTTTCGAACGGGTGTTCGAAAGCGCTCGTGGGCTCGGCCTTGCGGCCATACCACCGGTGGGGAATTGCACCCCGCCCTGAAGACACGTTGAGTGTAGCGCAATCGCCGATAAAGCAACAGGCATTCATGAAAAACCCCGGCCGAAGCCGGGGTAGTCCCTCCCTCATCGTGACGCGGCGAGAACGCGATTAACCACCGTTGTTGTTGGCGCTCATCTTCAGGTTGCTCGGGAGGTTGGTTCCATTCGGGAAGAAACCGCCCTTGCTGACCTGGGCTGCCGTGGCATAAACCACGTTATGCACCTGTGCGATCGAGCGGTTGTAGACCAGCCCGTTCGCGTCCGCCGGAACGATATTGGTGGCAGGGTAATTGCTGCCATAGATATCGACCCCGGTGGTATTAATACTGATCCCCTGGTCATCGTTTGCCGCGATCGGCGGCAGACCGTTCGCATAATCCGCCTTGCTGCTCGTCGTGCCATCAACCGCGTCGCGCACAGCCGAGATCTTATCGGCGAGATCGGTGAATGTCGTATTCCCGGCGTTATAATCTGCAGCAGTCAGGAAGGTGCGGATCAATCCGGCATGATAGGCCTCGACCGCTAGAATGCCGGCGGCAGCATCGAGATAGGCGCGGCTCTTGATGAAGGGGGCGCCGCCGTGATAAGCCGTCACGCCGACGTCTTCGAAGATGAACGCGCCAAGCAGGAAGTTGGTTGGGCTGGAAAACGGATCGAAGTTGGGCACCCCGATCAGGCCGCCGAGGGCGGCAAACGAGTTCTTGAGATCAATGGCCGGTTGATCGACAGCGCTCGTGCCGAGAGCACTGCGCAATAGCTGTACGTGATGCAGTTCATCCTGCGCGATTTCTGCCGCATACAAACCCAGCAGCTTGTTGGTGCTGAAATCAACCTTGGTGGTGCCGGGCACGATGACACTGCCGGGATTACTTCCCATATCCTTCGGCTGTAGTCCGTTGCCGGTCACCGCATAGAGATAGTATTGGGCCTCGAGATACTCCAGATTGAGTGCGAAGTTCAGAATGTCGGCATCGGACGGGCCGCCGATGTAGACATTATTGCTGTTGCTGGCGATTGCGACGTTGTCGTTGTTGTTGCTGTTGCAGGCGGCCAGAAGCGTGCTGCCGACAAGGCCGGCAGAAAACATGCCGGTGTTGGTGAGGAAGCGCCGCCGCCCCGAACTGGTTGGCCGCTCGGCTGTGCCGCTTTCAACGGTCTGGGCTTTGTCATTCGATATATTCGATTTGCTCATCTGGAGTCACCCTGTTTTTTTTGTTTGTGGAAACGGACTATTGCCGTCGTGCCTGCGTTGCGGTTTTCATGGCGGCCCGTTGAGTCCTTGAGCGGATGCCAGCTTGCCTAACAGCTATTGCTGCCGCGTTCGACCGCAGCCGATGCATGGTCTTTTTGCAGCCTCATCACACAATATGTCGCCTGCTGGTCTGCAGATGCGGCGGTTTGTCGTTTTTTTTAACCGTTGTGTCATTGGTTGTTCAGTAATATGGCAGTGCAGAGCAAACGTTTTGAAAACGTTATGTTTTGCACTTTCTGATCATTGCAAAAAACTATTAGAAAATATATTGCACACAATAAATTAAATGGAGATATATGGCCGATCGAGGCGTCAGGCGGCCGTGATGCGGCTCATGCGCTGCCCGAATTCCCGACAGCCGCAGAGCGGCCGGGCTGTTGCCCGGCCGTCTCCGTTCATAGACAATGATGCGTCTTTGCCAAGTTGCACCCAGGACCAAACGATGCCTGCACGCCGTGACCTAGCCAACGCTATTCGTATCCTGTCGATGGACGCCGTCCAGCAGGCCAATTCGGGCCATCCAGGCATGCCGATGGGCATGGCCGATATCGCCGAGGTGTTGTTCAACGATCATCTGAAATTCAATCCGGCCAATCCGGCCTGGCCAGATCGAGATCGTTTTTTGCTGTCCAATGGTCACGGTTCCATGCTGCAGTATGCCGTGCTTCATCTGACGGGCTACGACCTGTCGCTGGACGATATTCGCAATTTCCGCCAATTTCACTCCAAGACCCCTGGCCACCCGGAAAACTTCATGACGCCGGGTGTCGAGACCACGACCGGCCCGCTGGGGCAGGGCCTGGGTAATGCGGTCGGTATGGCGCTCGCGGAAGCGGTTCTTGGCGCGCAGTTCAATTCAGGCGACAGCCAGATAGTTGATCATCACACGTATTGCTTTGCGGGTGATGGCTGTCTTATGGAAGGCATTTCACACGAGGTGTGCTCGCTCGCAGGCACGCTCGGTCTGGGCAAGTTGGTCGTGTTCTATGACGACAACGGCATTTCGATTGACGGTGAGACCAAGGGCTGGTTCACCGACGACACGCCGGCGCGCTTCGAGGCCTATGGATGGCAGGTCGTGCGCAATGTCGACGGTCACGATTCGGCCGAGATCAACACCGCGATAGAGACCGCCAAAAAAGAAACCGGCAAGCCAACGCTGATCTGTTGCAAGACAGTCATCGGCTGGGGCTCGCCCAACAAGAAAGGCACCGCTGGCGTCCACGGCGCGGCCCTGGGCGACGATGAGATCAAGGCAGCGCGCGCTGAACTTGGCTGGAAGGACGAAACACGCTTTGCCATTCCGGACAACATTTATGCCGGCTGGGATCATCGCGAGGCCGGCAAGGCCGCCGAACAGGCGTGGCGCGACATCTACGATGTGTTTGCCAGCGCCGACGCCGACAAGGCCGCCGAATTCGATCGTCGATTGGCCGGCACCTTGCCTGCTGATTGGGCAAAGGTGTGCGGCAATCTGATTGAAAAGATGCAGGCAGACGGCAAGCGTACAGCGACCCGCAAGGCTTCCAAGGCCGCATTGGCTGTGCTCTCGGCTTCGCTGCCCGAGCTGTTCGGCGGATCGGCGGATCTGTCGGGCTCCAACGGTACCGATTTCGACGGTTACAAACCGTTGGCCGCCGGCGATTATGCTGGAAACTACCTGCAGTATGGCGTGCGTGAATTCGGCATGACGGCCATCACCAACGGCATGAGTCTGCACGGTGGTTTCACCCCGTTTGGCGCCACCTTCCTGACATTTTCGGACTATGCCCGTAATGCCGTGCGCATGGCTGCGATCATGCAAGCACGGAATATCCTGGTCTACACACACGATTCCATTGGTCTGGGCGAAGACGGGCCAACCCATCAGGCGGTCGAGCATCTGGCCAGTCTGCGGCTGATCCCCAACCTGCATGTCTGGCGCCCGGGCGACGACGTTGAGACTGCGGTTGCCTGGCAGGCGGCGATCGAACGTGATAGTGGCCCCACGGCACTGGCATTGTCGCGTCAGGACATGGATCACCAAGAGCGTACTGCTGACCAGGTGCAAGCCATTGCACGCGGCGGCTACGTGTTGCGTGACGCCGATGATGATGCCCGCGCGTTGATCATCGGCACGGGCTCCGAAGTGGAAATGGCAATGGCCGCCGCCGACAAGCTCAGCGCTGAGGGTGTGCCGACGCGAGTCGTATCGATGCCGTGTCTGGACCTGTTTCTTGAACAGGACGCGAACTATCAGGCATCTGTGTTGCCTGATGCCATCAAGGCGCGAGTCGCGGTAGAGGCCGGCTCGCCGGATAGCTGGTATCGGCTGGTAGGTTTGTCCGGGAAAGTCGTCGGCGTGAACCATTTCGGATTGTCGGCGCCGGCCGAGGAAGTTTACGAAGCATTCGGCATGACCGCGGATGCGGTCGCCGGCGCGGTGCGTGAGCAGCTGTAAGACAGCGCATCGCCGCACATCGAGTCAACCAAAGCAGAGGTAATCATGGCAGTAAAAGTCGGTATCAACGGATATGGTCGTATTGGCCGCAACGTGCTGCGCGCGCTTTATGAAAGCGGTCGCACCGACGAACTTCAGATCGTGGCCATCAACGACCTGGGCGATGCCAAGATGAATGCGCATCTGACCCAGTACGACACCGCCCACGGCCGGTTCCCGGGCAAGGTATCGGTCGATGGCGACGACCTGGTCGTCAACGGCGACAAGATCAAGGTGCTCTCCGAGCGCAATCCCGCAGACCTGCCCTGGGGAGATCTCGGGGTTGATGTGGTATTGGAATGCACCGGTCTGTTTGCCAGCGAAGAAAAGGCAAGCGCCCATCTGAAGGGTGGCGCCAAGAAAGTTTTGATCTCGGCCCCGGCCGGCGATATCAAGACTGTCGTCTACGGCGTCAATCACCAGACGCTGACGCCGGAAGACAAGATCGTCTCAAACGCGTCCTGCACCACCAACTGCCTGGCGCCGTTGATCAAGCCGCTGCACGACGCATTCGGTATCGAATACGGGCTGATGAATACCATCCACTCGTATACCAATGACCAGGTGTTGTCCGACGTCTATCACAAGGATGTCCGTCGGGCCCGCAGCGCCACCCAGAACATGATTCCCACCAAGACCGGCGCCGCCGCGGCGGTGGGTCTGGTACTGCCCGACCTCAACGGCAAGCTGGACGGTTTTGCGGTGCGCGTACCGACCATCAACGTGTCGTTTGTCGACTTGTCAGCCATGGTCTCGAAAGATGTGACCGTCGAGGAAGTCAACAAGGTGCTCAAGTCTGCCGCCGACGGTGAGTTGAAGGGCGTGCTGGCCTACACCGAGGAAGAACTGGTCTCGCAGGACTACAACCACGATCCGGTATCGTCCACGGTGGATTCCAAACTGACCAAGGTCGCCGGCAAGCGGATGATCAAGGTCTGCTCCTGGTACGACAACGAGTGGGGCTTTTCCAACCGTATGCTCGATACGGCTCTGGCAATGGCCAACGTCGGCTGATTGACGCCTTCTAAGTCGAGCCTGCGCAAAGACCGGACACTGTCCGGTCTTTGTCTTTGCAGGTCTTGAAATACTAACTCGGTATGGCAGACGCGCAGATGACATGCTGCATGCGCGATCTCTGCCTGAAGGATGGATTATGAAAATGCTTTCGATGGACGATGTCGATCTGGCCGGCAAGCGCGTACTGATCCGCGAGGATCTGAACGTGCCGGTAAAAGACGGCGAGGTAGGCTCTGCAGCCAGGCTGCGTGCGTCGCTACCCACCATGAAAAAAGCCATGGAAGCCGGTGCCCGGGTGATGGTGATGGCGCATCTCGGCCGGCCGACCGAGGGCGAGCCGTCGGAGAAAGACAGCCTGGCGCCGGTCGCCAGGTGGCTGTCGAAAGAAATCGGCCGCGACGTGCCGCTGGTCAGCGACTGGCTGGACGGCAACGTGGAAGTAGGCGGGGGCGAACTGGTCGTCTGCGAAAACGTCCGCTTCAACGTCGGCGAGAAAGCCAACGACGAGGACCTGGCAAAGAAGATGGCGGCCTTGTGCGACGTGTTTGTCATGGATGCCTTTGGTACCGCGCACCGGGCCCAGGCCTCGACTGAGGGCGTGGCACGATTTGCCCCGATCGCCTGTGCCGGCCCGTTGCTGACCCGCGAGGTGGAAGCCCTGCAGGCAGCGATGAACGATCCGAAACGCCCGCTGGTGGTGATCGTCGGTGGCTCCAAGGTCTCGTCCAAGCTGGAACTGTTGAAATCCTTGTCGACCCTGGCCGATCAGCTGATCGTCGGCGGCGGTATCGCTAATACATTCCTGGCCGCCGCCGGGCACGACGTGGGCGCCTCGCTGTATGAAAAGGACCTGGTGGATTCGGCCCGCTCGATTCATGAGGATATCCGTTCGCGCGGCGGAGACATCCCGCTGCCCGAGGACGTTATCGTGGCCACTGACGTCTCAGCCGATGCCCAGGCGAGTGAACGCCCGGTCAGCGAAGTGGAAAGTCAGGAGATGATCCTCGATATCGGCAGCAAGGCCCGCGAGGCCGTGGCCGATGTGCTGAAATCTGCTGGCACGATCGTCTGGAACGGTCCGGTCGGCGTGTTCGAGATCGATCAGTTCGGCGGCGGGACCGAGGCCCTGGCAAAAGCCATCGCCGAAAGTTCGGCGTTCTCGATTGCCGGCGGCGGCGATACGCTGGCTGCGATCGAGAAGTACGAGATCGGCGATCAAGTGTCTTATATCTCCACCGGCGGCGGGGCGTTCCTGGAGTTCCTCGAAGGCAAGACGCTGCCGGCGATTGCGGTCCTGGAGGATCGCGCGAAGTAATCGCGCGGTCCAGCCGACTACAGCGGGGGCTCGATGAGCAAGCAATTTTCCGGTACCGAACGTTATGTGGCGACGGACGACCTCAAACTTGCGGTCAACGCCGCCGCAACGCTGGCGCGTCCCTTGTTGATCAAGGGTGAGCCCGGTACCGGCAAGACCATGCTGGCAGAGGAGGTCGCGTCTGCGCTGGACAAGCCGCTGTACCAGTGGCATATAAAATCCACCACCAAGGCACAGCAAGGGCTTTACGAATACGATGCTGTTTCGCGGCTTCGCGACTCCCAGCTGGGGGACCCGAAGGTACAGGATATCGGCCACTACATTGTGCCGGGACCACTCTGGGAATGCTTCGCGGCGGATGAGCAGCCGGTATTGTTGATCGACGAGATCGACAAGGCAGACATCGAGTTCCCCAACGATCTGCTACGCGAGATCGATCGTATGGCCTTCGATGTCTATGAAACACGGCAGACGATCGAAGCCCGGCACCGACCGATCATCATCATCACCTCGAACAATGAAAAGGAACTGCCGGACGCTTTTCTGCGCCGCTGTTTCTTCCATTTCATCTCGTTTCCGGACAGGGATACGATGCGCGAGATCGTCGACGTGCACTTTCCCGACATCAAGAAGCGGTTGCTGGCTGATGCGCTTGATCTGTTCTTCGACATACGCGCCGTGCCGGGCATTCGCAAGAAGCCCTCGACCTCGGAGCTGCTCGACTGGCTGAAATTGCTGCTGGCCGAGGATATCCCGCCCGAAGCGTTGCACAGCCGTGGCGCGAAAGATGCGCTGCCGCCCATGCACGGCGCGCTGCTCAAGAACGAGCAAGACGTGCATCTGTTCGAGCGTCTGGCTTTCATGAGCCGGCGCGACTCCCGCTGATCGACGGGCGACGCCTGCGCCATGCTCGTTGAATTCTTCTATGAGCTGCGCGCGGCCGGGCTCAAGCCGTCGCTCACCGAATACCTGACGCTCCTGGAAGCGTTGTCGGCCCACGTCGGCGGCATGAGCATGAGCAATTTTTATTATCTGTCGCGTGCGACGCTGATCAAGGACGAAGCACTATACGATCGGTTCGACCAGGTATTTGGCCATTATTTCGACGGTATTCAGGCCGCAACCGAAGATCTGACCACCGACCTGCCCAGTGAATGGCTGAAAAAACTCGACCAGCTGCGGCTGAGTGACGAGCAGAAGGCCCAGGTTGAAGCCATGGGGGGCTGGGACAAGCTCATGGAGACGCTGAAAAAACGTCTCGAAGAGCAGGACGAACGCCACCAGGGCGGCAGCAAATGGATCGGCACCGCCGGGCGGTCACCGTTTGGCGCCTTCGGTTTCAATCCCGAAGGGATTCGTATTGGCCAGGATCGCTCCCATCACCGACGAGCGGTGAAGGTCTGGGATCGGCGCGAATTTTCTGACCTGGACAGCGACCGGGAAATCGGGACCCGCAACATCAAGATGGCCTTGCGCAAACTTCGGCGTTTTGCCCGCGAGGGCATGGCCGAGGAGCTGGACCTGCCCGATACCATCCGCTCGACGGCGCACAACGCCGGTCGGCTCGACCTGAAAATGCGGCCGGAGCGACGAAACGCGGTCAAGCTGCTGATCTTCTTTGATGTCGGAGGCTCGATGGACGACCACGTCGCCACCTGCGAAATGTTGTTCTCGGCGGCGCGTGCCGAATTCCGTCATCTGTCTTATTTCTATTTCCATAATTTTCCCTACGAAAGCCTGTGGCGTGACAACAGCCGGCGACGCAGCGAGACCTTTGACACCTGGGACGTCTGTCGAACGTTTTCCAGGGACTACAAGGCGATTTTCGTCGGCGATGCCACCATGAGCCCGTACGAGATTGCCTACCCGGGCGGGTCGGTGGAACACTGGAACGCCGAATCCGGCGCGACCTGGCTCAAGCGACTGCTCGACGGGTTCCCCCAGTCGGTCTGGATCAATCCCGAGCCGCGCCAGAGATGGCAATACACGCCGTCGATCCAGATGACGCGCGAGCTCATGAACGATCGGATGTACGAAATGACTCTCGAGGGGCTGTCAGCCGCGATTGCCGCGCTGGCGGCTTAGGGCCTTGCTGGCGTTTCATGCGGCCCCGCGTTGCGGCACGCGTTGACAAGCCATGGCGGTTGGCCAAAAGTTGTCCTCAGCTGCGCCTATTCAGAACAGGAGAATCCGTGCGCCATCGGCTCTTCAGCGCAGGGCCTGTTGCCGTTTTATACGGCGTCGCATGAAACGGCAACAGGTCCTGGCATCGCGCCCGGCGACGATTGCCGGCCCGCGGGGCCGGCGGGCGGTGTGTGAGTTGGCCATACGGTGTGATCGTGGTTGCATGCACCCGAGCGTGCGCGGCGACTGATGATAACCTTCGAGAGCGCCGACAACGGGACACGCTCAGCACGCAAGCTGAGGCGCCTGATGTCTTGTATGCGCTGGTCGCTGACCGGCATCGGCCTGCTGCTGACGGCAGCGCTGCTGGCCAACGCCTGGATCATCACCTCGACCCGCGGCGCGATATACGACGATGCCAGCCAAGTCACGGTTCACGATGTCGGCCTTGTGTTGGGAACCAGCCCTTATACGCATACTGGCAATCCAAACGAGCTGTTTGCGAATCGGATCAAGGCAGCGGCCCAGCTGTATCACGATGGCAAGGTTCGGCATCTGCTGGTCTCGGGCGCCAATCCCGATCGTTTCTACAACGAACCACGCAAGATGTATCAGGCGCTGCGTCGCAAGGGCGTTCCCGGCAGTGCCATCACGCTCGACTATGCCGGCTTTCGAACGTTGGATTCGATCGTGCGCGCACGCCGAATATTTGAGCTGCCATCGTTCGTCATCATCTCTCAGCGCTATCACGACTACCGTGCGCTGTTTCTGGCGCGCCACAAGGGCATAGACGCGGTGGCTTATATCTGGCCGGGCGAGGACCGCCGGCAGCCGTTGCGTACCGAGTTGCGAGAGTATCTGGCTCGCGTCAAGGCAGTGCTGGATCTGTATGTGCTGCATACCCGGCCACGTTTTCTTGGCCCCAGGCGTCCGATTGACCTCGAACCGTCCGAGTCGAACGACTATCTGATCGGCGATGACGGATCGGCCGACGGATCGTCAATCGCGGCAGGCGCATTCCTGCCATGGGATGCAGCGCTGCCAGCAGCTGGTTCGCGGTCAAACAGGCCGTAGAAGAGAGCGTCGATCTTGCGCTCGGGATGATCGCTGATGAGATACGCTTCGGGATGACGCAGGCTGCACTGATACATGCCTGCCATATAGGAAATCAGCATATCCACGGCGTTGATGACGGTCAGACCCTCGCGCAGCTGGCCGCGGGCCGCGATATCGCGGCAGAGTGAATACAACACGTCACGGGTTTCGTTGAACATGGCGTCAAGAAGCCGGCCGGTGGCGTGGCCCTGATCCGTCATCTCGCAGCGATGCAGCACGATATGACAGACGCGGCGGTGCTGTTCATCGTTGGCCAGACGATCTACGCCGTGCAGCATCATCTCGCGCAGCAGATTCAATGGATCGGAGTCGGCGCCGGGCATGTGCTCGATCAGGCAGCTGCGCAGATCACGCAAGGGGAGTTTCGTGCGCTGTATCATGGCCTCGAGCAGGGCGGGCTTGTCGGCAAAATGCCAGTAGATTGCGCCGCGCGTGACGTTGGCACGCCGTGCAATCCGATCCAGCGACGTGTGCGTGACACCCCGTGCCATCATTTCGACTTCTGCGGCATCCAGTATGGCTTCGCGCGTCTGCGCTGATTCGGTCTTTGTTTTACGTACCATGTGTCCTCCGCCGGGCGAAACTGCATCTGCCACTGGCGGTCATCTTACATACATACGCGATTGTATGTATGATTGGCTGAATAAGGGAACCTCTGCACTGGGACTTCGCAGCATGGCTATGAATTTGTTTGGCGTGTCTGGGCGCGCATCTACCTGGCGTGCCCTGCTGGTACTGACGATGACGGCGACGCTGGCGGCCTGTGGCAGCAGTGGCTCGGGTCAGGCACAGCAAAAGCAGCCGCCCATGAAGATCCACGCGATGACTGCCCAGCCCCACGCGGTGACTGTATATGACGAATTTCCGGGCACTGTTCAGGGCAAGCAGACCGCCAAGGTGATCGGCCAGGTCACCGGCGTTCTCCAGGCCAAGCACTACAACGAAGGGGCGTTCGTGCACCAGGGCGACCCGTTGTTCACGATTGATCCCAAGCCTTATCAGGCGGCTGTGAATCAAAACAAGGCAGCACTTGCCAGCGCCAAGGCAGCTTATGCCAACGCCGGCCGGGTATTGCGCCGCACCCGCAAGCTTTACAAGGAGCATGCGGTGAGCCAGGCGACGCGGGACCAGGATTTGGCGACATACCAGTCGGATCGAGCGGCGGTGATGCAGGCGCGTGCCAATCTGCAGTCGGCGCAGATCAATTTGAACTACACGAGTGTCAGCGCGCCGATCAGCGGCGTGACCAGCCTGCGTGATGTGGATCTGGGTTCGCTGGTGACGGCCAATCAGACCCAGTTGACAACGATCACTCAGACTAATCCCGTGTATGTGTTGTTTGCATTGCCTGAAAACGACGCCTTCGCGCGCCAGAAGGCGCTGCGCGCGATGGGCAAGAAGAGCAGCGGCGCTACCCAGCGCGAGGCGACCATCATTCTGGATAGCGGCAAGGACTATTCGCACAAGGGCCAGGTGGATTTCACGCAGAGCACGATCAACCAGGAAACCGGCACCGTGAACATGCGAGCGATTGTGAAAAATCCCGATAACCAATTGATGCCGGGTCTTTACGTGCGCGTTCGGGTGCGGATCCAAACCTTGTCCAACGCTATTGTGGTGCCGAACAAGGCCGTGTTCACGGGGCAGGCGAATTCCTATGTCTACGTCGTGAAGAGCGGCAAGGCCAACAAGCAGTCGGTCACCCTTGGTCCGGAAGTTGCTGGTGGACACGTGATCAGCAAAGGTCTTTCTGCCGGTGATCAGGTGGTCGTGTCCGGGCTTGGCAAGGTCAAGCAGGGAGTCGCCGTCAAGATCGTCAAAGAAACAAAGAGCGAAAATGGTACGCCGCAAGCGTCGATTGGCCAGACGGGTGTGAAAACGGCCCGTCTCGGGGCACGGCAAAAGCCAGATGATCTCGATATGGTGGGCGCTCAGGGACTGGCCGAGCGCGCCGTTGAAACGCGCCAGGCGAGCTAGCTCATGATTTCCCGTTTCTTCATCGACAGACCGGTATTTGCCACCGTCATATCGATCATCATCGCGCTTGCCGGTGTGATCAGCCTCCGAGTGCTGCCGATTTCGCAGTATCCCTCGGTGGTGCCGCCGCAGGTCTCGGTTCAGGCGAGCTATCCGGGTGCCAGCGCCGAGACGATTGCCAGTACCGTTGCCGCACCGCTGGAACAGGCGATCAACGGCACACCCAATATGATTTATCTGTCGTCGACGTCGTCAGACGCAGGGCAGGCGACTATCACCGCGACGTTTGCGATCGGGAGCGATCCGGACCAGGACACGATTAACGTCAACAACCGGGTACAGACGGCGATATCGCAGCTGCCGGCGACGGTAACGGCGACCGGTCTCAAGGTGCGAAAGAAGTCGAGCAGCATTCTACAAGTCATCCTGCTGTACTCGCCGCATCAGACCTATAGTCCGACCTATATCGCCAACTACGGGCTGGTCAATGTGATCAGCGCGCTCAAGCGCGTCAACGGGGTTGGTCAGGCCCGGCTCTTCTCGCAGCAGAATTATTCCATGCGCATCTGGCTCAATCCGGCCAAGATGGCGCGCTACAACCTGACCACGACCGACATCAAGAACGCGATCAGCGATCAGAATTCGCAGTTTGCGGCCGGCAAGTTCGGCGCCCGCCCCTACGGCGGTGCAGACATTGCGTTCACCTTCAAGGCAGCGGCACAGGGACGATTCACGACCGCGAAGCAGTTCGAAAACATCATTCTGCGTGCGAAGTCCGGCGGTAGAATACTGCGCTTGAAAGATGTCGCACGGGTGCAACTGGGCGCGGCCAGCTACGCCACCAGTCCGCACTTCAACAACAAGCCTGCAGTACCGATTGCAATCTACCTTGAGCCGGGGGCCAATGCCCTGGCGACCGCGAAGCGCATCCGTCAGCGCATGACTCAGCTCGGCGCCGAGATGCCGAACGATCTGACGTACAAGATCCCGTTCAATACCACCAAGTTCGTCAAGGCCTCGATTGACGAAGTCTTGTTCACGCTGGTGATTTCATTGCTGCTGGTGATGGCGGTGATCTTCATCTTCCTGCAGAACATCCGCGCCACGCTGATTCCCATGGCGGCGGTACCGGTGTCGCTGCTGGGTACGATTGGCGGCATTTATGTACTTGGATTTTCGATCAATCTGCTGACGCTGTTCGGCTTGATTCTCGCGATCGGCATGGTGGTCGACGATGCCATCGTCGTGATCGAGAACTGCGAGCGACACATGAGCGATGAGGGCCTGTCGGCGCGGAACGCCGCGATCCAGGCCATGAAGGAGGTGACCGGGCCGGTGATCGCGGTTGTTCTGTCGCTGGATGCTGTTTTCCTGCCTGTCGGATTTCTGGGTGGCCTGGCCGGACGCATGTATACCCAGTTCGCGATCACTATTGCGATTGCGATCACGATTTCCGGATTCGTTGCGCTGACGTTGACGCCGGCGCTTTGCGCAACGTTCCTGAAACCTCGCCAAAGCAAGCCGTGGCTACCTCTCAGGTGGTTTAATCGCGGCTTCACGGCGTTGACTCACGCTTATTTATGGGGCGTGAACTTTCTGCTTCGACATGCGGTGATCGGCGTTCTGTTGTTCTTCGGCGTGGTTGGCGCGACCTGGATCGTTGCGCATCAGGTGCCGCCCGGGCTGGTACCGCAGGAGGATCAAGGCTATATTTTCTCGGTATACACCTTGCCCCCGGCGTCCTCTCTGCAGCGCACGATCAAGGTTGGTGATGACCTTTCTACACATGTGCTCAAGAATATGCCAGGGGTCGCCAACGTCGTGGACGTGCCCGGTTTCGACCTGCTGGCAGGCTCGACGCGAACGTTCGCTGGCGTCCAGTTTCTAACACTCAAGGACTGGGGCAATCGACCGGAGACATCGTTCCAGGACGTCAAGACATTGTTCGGTATTGGCGCGGGGATCACCGCGGCCCAGGTGCTTGCATTCAATCCGCCGCCTATTCAGGGCTTGTCGACCACCGGCGGCTTTTCGGGTTATCTGCAAAACGTGAGTGGTGGCAGCTACAAGGACATCAAGAAGGAAGCCGATAAGCTGGTCGCGGCCGCCAAAAAGAATCCGGCGTTAACCGGCGTAGCCACGACGCTGACCACGGATGTGCCGCGCTTTGACGTCAAACTGGACCGCGCAAAGGCCAAGGCGCTTGGCGTGCCGATCAGTAACGTCTTCGATACGCTGCAGGCAACCTTTGGGCAGTTGTTTGTCAACTACTTCAACAAACTCGGCCGCAATTTCCAGGTCAATATTCAATCCGATGCGAAGTACCGGATGAAGCCCGGGGATCTGGCTGGTGTGTATGTGCAGTCGACGACCACACAGAAGATGATTCCAATCAGTTCCCTGGTGTCATTCCACCGCACGACCGCAGCAGATATCGTTGAGCGCTATAACGTCTTTCCTGCGGCCAAGATTCGTGGCAACCCTGCGTCCGGCTACAGTTCGGGCCAGGCGGATGCCGCGATGAAGCAGGTCGCCCAGAAGGTGCTGGGCCAGAACTATCGGTTCGAGTTCACGGGTACGGCGTATCAGGCGCAGAAAGCCGGTAGTTCGTCGCTTCTCGCGTTGGGTTTTGGTGTCGTCATGGTGTTTCTTATCCTGGCGGCGCAGTACGAGCAATGGACGCTGCCGCTGGCCGTGCTCACCGCGGTGCCGTTTGCCGCGCTGGGCGCGTTCATCGCGGTCTGGCTCCGGGGTATCAATAACGATATCTATTTCACGGTCGGCATGCTGGTGTTGATTGGACTGGCGGCAAAGAATGCGATTCTGATCGTCGAATTCGCCGTAATAGAACGCAAGAATGGCCGAACGCCGGCCGATGCTGCCCGCCAGGCTGCGCGGCTTCGTTTTCGGCCTATTGTGATGACGTCGTTGACGTTCATTCTGGCGAGTACCCCGCTGATTACCGCTAGTGGCGCCTCCTCGAATAGTCGTATCGCGCTTGGCACCTGTGTCATCGGCGGTATGTTCTCGGCCACGGTGTTTGCGATCCTGTTCGTGCCGTTGGCCTATGATCTTCTACAGCGCGGAAGCGAGCGTTTCTCGCGACGATCGCAATCGTCGCGGTCGGACGCGCCTGCTACCGCGGACTACGATCATCGGCTGACCGACGATAGCGGCGCCTACAAGCTGACGGATCAGCGGCATGACGGAGACGACAACAATGCGTAACGCGCTGATCCTGACCGCAGTAATACTGCTGGCTGGTTGCACGGTTGGGCCGGATTACGAACGTCCGAACGTCGACTTGCCGAAATCGGCCTTCGACTCGACGTTGCTCAGCGCTCAGCAGCAAAAAGCGCTCACTGCATGGTGGACACGCTTCGACGATCCGACGCTCAACAAGCTGATCGATCAAGCGCTCGACTCGAACCTGCAGATCGCGCTGCAATTCGAGCGCGTCCGTGAGGCCCGCGCACAGCTTGGCTATCAGAACGCTAATCTGTATCCCAGTATTTCTGGCCAGGCTCAGGGTATGCGCCAGAAATCGAGCGGTTTCTCCGCAGGGTCAAGCGGTGGCGGCTCAACGCCCAGCAGCTCGGCAGGCGGCGGTGGATCTGCGAGCGGCGCTGGCGGCCGATCCAACTATTACTCGGTGGCTGCGACGCTAAGCTACGAGCTCGACGTGTTCGGCGGCCTGCGACGGGCCAGCCAGCAAGCGCGCGCGCAGCTGCTGTCGTCTGCTTACACTCAGGATTCGATTCGACTGACCGTCGTCAGCGACGTCGTGACCAATTATATGTCGCTGCGGGCGCTGCAACGCCAGATTCGTGTCACTCACGACACAATTCGCACCCGGGAGAAAGGGTTGCACCTGGATCAGCAGCGTTACAAATACGGCGCGATCGACAAGCTGACGCTGCTGCAGACCAAATCCCTGCTGCAAAGTGCCCGTGCGCAATTACCGCCGCTTGAGCAACAAGAAAGCAAGCTGCGGACGTCGCTGGCGATTCTGACCGGCAAGACGCCGCGCCAGATTTTGCAGCATACGGAGATTCCCAAGGGTAACTTCGATGGCATCAAGCTGCCGACCGATCTGCCCGTCGTGCTGCCGTCGTTGTTGGTGGAGCGCCGACCGGACATCCGCGCGGCCGAAGCCAGCCTGATCGCAGCTAATGCAAGCGTGGGCGTGGCCAAGGCGCGGTTCTTCCCCACTTTCAACCTGTCGGCGATGATTGGTAGCCAGGCATTGTCCGTGTCGAATCTTTTTGAGCCGTTCTCCACGGCTGAGAGTATCGGCGGATCGATTACCGCGCCGATTCTCGATTTTGGGCGTATCAACGCGCAATACCGCGGCGCCAAGGCACGCAAGCGGGAGGCCATAATCCAGTACCGTCAGACGGTACGCCAGGCTTTCAAGGAAGTGCATGATGCGCTCGACGAAATCAAGTACAGCCGTGAACGATTGACGGCTGTTCAGAACCAGGTCGACTCGTATCGTGAAACTCTGCGGCTAGCCAAAATCCGCTATGAGGTGGGTCGGACCGATTTCTTCAGCGTTCTGGATGCCCAGCGTCAGCTGTTCAGCAGTCAGCTGAATCTGGCCAGTGCCATCCGGGATCGATTCACCGCCACGGCTAACCTCTACAAGGCGCTCGGCGGAGGCTGGACCCGGGACAGTGATTCACTGAGTCCTCGTCTGGAGGCTGTAGCTGCCAAATACCAGCCGGCCGCAAAGTCGCCCAAGGACGGGAAAAAAGCGCCGGCGGCCAAGCCGGCGCAGTGACAATCGGCTTTTTCGACGGCTCGAGGCGCCGGACAGCCGCTCGATTTTCGCGCCGTGCAAGCGTCATTGAGCAATGCGTCGGTGGTATGAGTTGGGTGTTCGTGCCGGCGCCGCGTACGGCATGTATTGTCTATAGTCTATTGCTTGCAACGGAGGCCTGATGGCTGGGCGGCGCGGCGTAAAGACTGCTCTCTATCGGCTTGAAGACAGCGCCGATCGGCCGATTATCTGGCTGTCGGGCGACTGGGCTCGAGCCGAGCATCCGCCAGCGTCTGAGACGGTGGCGCAAAGCGTCGGTAGCGCGGCCGCTGTCGTGGTGATCGACGGCAGTGCCCTGGACAACGCTCACCCGCGGATCGCTGCGTTCATTCACGGGCTGCGTGGTCTGCTCAGTCAGCGCGGTATGGGTGTTGAACTCCAGCATCTGCCAGAGAACGTCAGTGCGCTGATGCAGCTGGCCCGTCCGGCACCGGCCCGCGCTGCTGCGGCTCCTCGACGACCGAACAGTCTGGCCCGTCTGGGCATGCGCGTTCGCCGTCGCTGGGGCACCGCGGCCGATACTGCACATCTGGTCGGAGAAGCACTGGTGCTGACACCGAAACTGGTGTCGGGACGGGCGCAGACGCGGTGGCGCGATTTTGTTGATCTGATTCATGAAACCGGCGCCGCGTCGCTGCCGGTGGTCACCGTGGTCAATCTGTTGATTGGCGCCGTGATTGGTTTTATCGGTGCGGTACAGCTGAAGACCTTCGGGGCCGGCATGTATCTGGCCGATCTGGTCGGCGTAGCCTCGGCCCGCGAGATGGCCGCGATCATGACGGCGTTCATCATGGCCGGTCGCATCGGCGCTACGTTTGCCGCGCATCTGGCGACCATGGAGGCCAACGAAGAGATTGACGCCCTGCGCATGATCGGGGTCTCCCCGTTCGAATTCCTGGCGCTGCCCAGGCTGGCGGCCATGACATTGATGATGCCGTTGCTGTATCTCTACGGTGCCGTATTGGCGATTATTGGCGGCATGGTGGTGGCCAACATCGTACTGGGCACACCGCCGGCCAGTTTCTTTGAACGCTTGCAGGATGCCGTTTCCGGGACGCAGTTCGTGATCGGCTTCGTGAAGTCGGTCGCTTTTGGTGTGCTGATCGCGCTGACCAGCTGCTACATCGGGCTGCATGCCGGGCGTAACGCCGCGGAGGTCGGGCGGGCAGCCACCCGGACCGTAGTGGCTTGCATCATCGGCATCATTTCGATCGACGCGTTGGCGGCGCTGTGTACTAACGCCTTGGGTATCTGATGGCCGAACTCACATCCGATATCGCAGCCGATGACGGCGTGATCGTGCGCGATCTGACCATGCGCTTCGGTGATGCCTTGGTGCAGAAAGACCTGTGTTTTCACATACAGCGCGCCAGTATCTTCGTGATCATGGGTGTCTCGGGTTGTGGCAAGAGCACACTGCTTCGTCACATGATTGATCTTCAACACTCGGGCAACGGCGATATCAGTTTTGACGGCCAGCGGCTGTGGTCCAGCGATCGCAACGAACGCGCGGCGTTGCAGCGGCGCATCGGCGTATTGTTTCAGAGCACCGCACTCTGGAGTTCGATGACCGTCGGCGAAAACGTGGCGCTGCCTCTGCAGCTGCATACACCGCTAAGGCCGGGCGAGATCAGCGACCAGGTCGCTTTCAAGTTGGCGCTGGTCGGTCTCGCCGGCCAGGAAGATAAGATGCCCAGCGAGTTGTCCGGCGGCATGCAGAAACGCGCTGGGCTTGCCAGAGCGATTGCGCTGGATCCGGACTATCTGTTTCTCGACGAACCCAGTGCGGGGCTCGATCCGATCACCTCGCAGCGGCTGGATGCGTTGATCCTGCGGCTAAGAGATGCGCTGCAATTGAGCGTCATTGCGGTAACGCACGAGTTGCCAAGTATCTTTACAATCGCCGACGATAGTATCTATCTGGATAATCAGACCCACACCGCGATTGCGCACGGCGATCCCTGCGAACTGGCACGGCATTCGACCTCTGCCAGCGTGCGCGCGTTCTTGAATCGTGAGCCGCTTGATGACGATGCATAATCAAGACCGGAATCGCTGGCGGCGTGTATCGCACAGCGGCCGCCTGCTGACCGACAAGAGATAATCGAATGGCGAGCAACCGAAGTTATACGGTCATTGGTGCCTTCTTGTTGGGCGCATTGATTCTCCTGGCTGCTGCGGTGCTGACGTTTGGCCACACGGGTTTGTTCAAGCAGCGGCGCGAAGCGATCATATTCTTCAATCAGTCGGTCCTCGGCCTGAACAATGGCTCGCGCGTGTTGTTTCGAGGGGTCCAGGTGGGCACGGTCAAACGGGTGCAGCTGAGATTGGCGCCGAGCGGCAGCCATGCCCGCATCGCCGTAACCATCGACATGTCGAGCGATAATGTCGTCAGTCTCAATGGCGAGCGAACGCGGGGCCAGCTTACAATCAAGGAAATGGTCAAGCGAGGGCTGCGGGCGCAACTCGTGGTCTACAGCTACGTCACCTCGCAACTGGCGGTCAACCTCGACTTCCAGCCCGACAACAAGCCAAATTTCGTGGTTGACCCCAATCAGCTTGAAGCGCCGGAAATTCCAGCTATCCCCTCTGAGATATCACAGCTCAAGGACACCGTGGCGAAATTACCGTGGCAGAAGACGCTGGATACGGTCAACAACGCTGTGACCCAGATGGTCAAGCTCGCCAGCGATATGGACCAGGCTATCAATACGTTGGGCCCGAGTCTGGCCAAGACCAGCCAGACCACGCAAGAGACGCTCGATACCGTGCGTCAGGCGATCCAGCAGAACAACAAGCAGTTGCAGGCGACGATCAAGAGCGTGCATACGCTATCCGACAACGCCAACGAGGCGGTCGTCGATCGTAACCGCCAGATCGGGGCGCTGCTCAAGAGCGCTCAGAAGACCAGCGATAACCTGAGCGTGCTGTCGAACAACCTGAAGGATCTCACCAACCCGCACTCCGGCACGCGCCAGACGATCGACTCGACGCTACGCGATCTTTCGGCCAGCGCCGCCTCGCTGCGGCGCTTCTCGGAAACCATCGAGCGCGATCCACATACTCTGCTCTATGGGAGCCCCAACTGATGAAACAGGCACCGACCCGCCGCGCCGGCGCGCTAGCCCTGGCCACCGTTATGCTGGCTGGGCTTGCGGCCTGTAGCAGTGCGCCGCCACTCAAGCACGTCATGCTTTCGCCGCCGCAAACCGAGCGTTTGCCAGCCAGACCGAGCAACTGGGAAGTGCGGCGCGTGAAGATGCCGGAATATCTGGACAACTACGACATCCAGCTGCGCACCGCGGATTATGTGTTGACCCGGATGCCCGATGCCAAATGGGCCGAGCGGCTGCCGGTGGCTGTCACTCGCCTTTTGCAACAGACGATTGATGAAAAGCTGGTCAATCATCGGGATCGCCATTATCGCGTCGATGTCGATATCGATACCTTCGAGCCGCAGCCCTCGGGGCATGTGGTGTTGTCGGCCAGCTGGAAAGTGCTGAACGCCAAGGACAAGCTTGTGACGCGGGACGATACGCTGATCCAGGAGCCGCTGCCCAAGCGGCATCAATCGCCCTCGGCGGTCGGACAGGCGATGTCGACCGCGGTTCGAGAGCTGGCACTGCAGATCGTATCGGCCGCCGGCTAGGCGATAAATCGCCGCGCTGCACGGTTGGTTTGCCGCGTTGGAGAACTGCAGTAGATCGCCTTGATTCGAAGGAGTCACCCTCGATACTCGTCGGCTGCGGATAATACATCGAAGCTCCACGTGCGCGTGTGGCAGTCGCTGTTGATCCTCAGCGGCTGACCGCCGAAAACTAGACGTCTTGTCGTTCGGCTCGAGACACTGCTGCTTTTTCTTATTCGCGTTCATTAAAAAACCCGGCCTCTTTGGAGACCGGGTTCAAACCCACCAATGGGTTGCGACGTTGGCTACTTCTGCGGGAAGGCCACGCCGCCGTGGGCTTCGTTGCCAACCAGCTGGTAGGTCAGATCGCCTGGATTGACGGTCGCTTTTGCCGGCAGGGTACCAAGCGCAGTGGCGTTCAGCGCGAAGCTGTTGACGTTGCGCAGCGAGATCACCAGGCGGCCGTTCTGCTCGAACGTGACTGGGCCAACGACGTTGGCGGTGATGGTCTGCTGGGCAAACGCCAGACCCTGTGCATCCGGCGCGTTGGCGGTGAGATTCAACGCCGCGACGAAACACGGCGCATAGTCGTAGGCCGAGCCGCTGGCATACATGCCCTTGCATTCCGGCACGATATAGCCTGACTGCGCCTGCGTGGTGTCTCTTGCGTCGTTGGGGAAACGCAGGATGACGCGGCCGGTTTGCAGAGGATACGGCTGCGATGCGAGATTGCCCGCCAAGCCGCCGAGCAACTGCGCCTGCAGTGCACTCAGCAGTCCGTCCACACTATTCACCGGCGTGTTGGGATCCAGCAGGCTTTGCAGGGTGCTTGCCAAGCCTACTAACGGTGCGTTACCCGATTGACTAAGCGCCGTAATAATGTTTGCAGGAGGAGTTCCGGGGGCAGCGCCGAGGGCAGGGCCAACCACGCCAGTAATCCCCGCAACGACGCTCTTGAGCGGATCGGCTAGGCCGACAGCCCCGACCCCAGCCGCGCCATTGCCGCCGGCGATAGCGTTCTGAACGGCTAACTGTATTTGACTGAGGCCAAGCGCCTGGGTGAGCAAGCCTGTCAATGCGCCTTGACCGATCTTGATACTCGTCAGCGCCGTATCGCCACCCGGGAGCAGCCCGACCTGGATACACTGGCTCGGCGTCGTGCCGACGGCCGGATCGCCGTTGTCGTTGGTAACGCGGTCGACTACGCTGCAATCATTGAGCGTCTTGCCGATGACGATCGGACGGGTCAGCGACAGATACGCCGGATATTTTCCATCTGGTCGATTCGGGTTGCTGATCGGTAGGAACTGCCCGGCCAGCGACGAGCTCAATGCCACCAGCGTCCGGTTACCTGCCTGCGGCCGTTCGTCGGTACCGCCGGCGGTGTAGACACCGTCATTATTCGCATCGTCGAACTGGCCGTTGCCATTGGTATCGGTCGACGGCAGGGTGAACTGTTCGGCGTAGTAGTCGCTGCTGCGTGCGATCACGTCGAACGGCATCAGGATATCCGGGCCGCCCGCAGCGCTGGGGGCGGTCGGTGTAGAGCCAGTCCCGCTGAGCGGGTCGGTGTTCAGGGCGACGCCGTTGGCACCGACGATGCTGTTGGTGCAGGTTGAGCCCTGATTGCCACATACGACCACCCAGTAACGGCTGCCGACCGCGAGGTCGTCGATCGGGCGGATCGAGAAACCACGCGTGGTATCACTGTTGGCGTTGCCGAAGGCCAGGCTGGCCGGGGCGACGCCGGTACACTGGCCGCCACCATCCATGCGTTCGAGTGCGACTGTGGCACCGCTGACGGTATTGGACTTGCCGCTGCCAGGCGTCAGACAGCCATCGGCCAGGACTACTGAATCACGCTTGACTAGCGTGGAGAACGACGCCGTGACGGGCACGTTCGCCGGGCTCTTGAACACCGGTAGATCGCTGGCCGTGTTGTTGTCGGTATCACCCACGCACTGGCCAGCGGTATCGCCGCCGTTGGCAAAGTTGCCGCGTGCCGGATCGAGTGCGCAAGGGACCCCTGGACTGAGTTCGCCCAGCAGTGGCGCCGCCGAACTATCGGCTACCAGCGGTTCGGTCGTGAACTTGATTGGCTGGCTGGAACCGATCAGCGTGTTGCCCGCGTAGTCGCGCAGCGCCGAACCACTGCCCAGGTTGATGGTGTACTGGGTGTCGGGCTTGAGCGGCTGGGTCGGGTTGATCGTGATCGTCGAGCCGTCGACCTCGTACGATGCATTGACATCGCCGCTGCCGCCGGTCAGCTGTACGCTGCTGGCGTTGACCGACAGCGGATCCAGCGGCTCGCTGAATACGACCGAGGGGCTGGCCTCGACCGAGTAGTCGTTGATGCCCGAACTCGTATCCAGGACGCGGCCTGCCTGAAGAACGCCGACACAGCTCTGCTCCGGCAAGGCAGTCGGTGCGGCACCGGTCTGGCCATAGACGCCATCGTAAGCCGGTGTGCCGAAGGTATACAGACAGGCACTCGGACCCTGAGCGATCACGAACGGCGCAGTCGTGTCGTTCTTGACCGGCGTCTGGTTGGCCGCCGGCAGGAGGAAGGTCAACGCGAAGTCGACGGTCAGCCCATCGGTGCGATTGACCAGCAATGGGAAGGTACCCACGGTCGTGATTTTCAGATCGCCGTTGTCCTGTGGAATAGCCAGCCCGGCAGCCTGGACGTTGAGCGCAGTCTGGTTGATCAGACCGTTGGACAGCGCCTGCACGATGTACTGGGGCGAGCCTGGCGCCGCCGAGACCAGCGTCGTGTTGTTGAGATCGAAACGCAGCCGGACAGCGGTCGGCGTGACAACGTTGCGCAGATCGTTGGACATTAGGTAGACGTTGGCATCGCTGCCGAACTGGACCTGGATCGGCCCGCTGTTAACTGGCGTCCGGATGTCGCCGTTGAGTTTCAGCGAAAGCGGTGTCAACTGGAACTTCTGGCCGGCGGGGATCGACGACGGGAACACATCGCCAAAGCCCGGCTGGTTCGGCTGCGCAAGTCGCGTCAACACGCCTGCGCGTGCTGGGCTGTTGCTGGCCGGCTGCAGATTCGCGCCGATTAGCTGATTGCTGAGTGTGACGAGATTGTCAGGCTGGCCGGTCAGTGAACTGGTTGGCAACTCGGCCACGTTGTCGGTCGAGCTTGAAACCGTGAGGTTCTGCTCTACCGGTTTGCCATAGCTCAGCACCTGGCGCGATGTGCTGTAAGCGGCCAGCGATTTGCCGAACGCCGATTTGACGTCGCTGCTGAGCGCAATCTTGTAGCTGCCGGGTGCCAGATCGTCGGTTGGATCGAAGGTTAATTCATGGCCCGCCACGCGCAGCGCGCCCGGGACTTCGTTGCCGGCCGCGTTGGTAAACTTGAAGCTGCTGCCAGCGACCACGGTCGCCGGGTTTACGCCTTCCGAGAACACGATATGTACGGTATTGAACTGCGTGAATACCGTGGTGCGCCCGGTCACCGGGTTAGTGTTGCCCGGCGTGGCCTCGGTTACCCGGAACTTGCCTTGGCCTGGCCGGCCCGGCGCCGGGCGCGTGGTGAACTGAAACAATGTATCGCCGTTGGCAAACGAGGAGCCACCGCCGTTGATCGCTTGGGTCGCGACCACGTAATAAGTGGTGTTCGGCAGCAGCGGGTCGGCGGTTGTAACCCGTATCGCCCCCGTTTTCTTGCTGTCCTGCGTGAACGTGGCGGCGGTTGCAGCCTTGGCGCTGCGGTTGCCGGCCCGTAGCGATAGCGAGCTGGCGACCGCGCTCGACGGCGAGCCGGGAAAGTCCAGCACGATCTGGCTGGTCAGCGCCACGTCCTGCTGGCCGTCATAGGGATAGGTAAAGGTAAGGCCTTGCGGCGACGGTGCCGGTGCATGGCCGTTGCTGCCGCCGTGACCGTTGCCGCAACCGGCGAGCATCGTCGCCGCGACCAGTGAGGCGCCGACCATTGCGGTACGCACGATACGGCTTGTCTTGAGATCATTATTATTGGTAGCAGCGGACGCCTCAGGCGTACCAGGCCTGCATATCCTGTCGGAATGCTTGAGTTTCACGGCAGTTTCTCCCTTTGGTTCAAGACGCGCAGCATGCGAGCAGCGTCCCATTTCTCAGAATCATGCGAACGGAATTAGCCTAGTTTCGAAACTCGAAACAGCTCCCCCAGAGCGCTCGCTACGCCAACACACTCTACTAGGCATCGGCACTAGGCATCGGCGCCACTGTTAGCAACTTGATGCGGCTCGTGCCGCGAAGCGCGCATCTCCGACGGATCGAAGTCGTCGACCCGGATCACGGCCATCTGCAGTTCGTAGAGTTGGCGCATACGATCGGCTTCCTCGTCGTTGAACACGCCTGCCGCGGCGGCGGCTTCGATCTGTTCCCGCGGGTGGTCAACCGTCACGGTGGCGTCCTTGCAAGCCTTGACCAGTGTCTTCTGCAGCCCGGCGCAGTCCAGAGTGGCCAGCATGGCCTGCTCGAACAGGGCGCCACCCTGGGTCGTCTTTGTCTGAGATATGTAGCACCGCGGCGTCAAGCGATCGCGCACGCCCCCCGGAGTCTGAACCAGCCCGGCCACGCGACCACCCAACGTGTCGCTGGGCACGCGCGCCGTGCGGCCCAGTGGAAAGATCAGGCCGCCGGCAAGCCAGGCGGCTGGCCGGCTCGGCAGATGCCGCAAGACCCCTGCCAGCGCGATTTCAATGTGCGCAAACGCGTCTTCACAAACCCACTGCACCAGCGGCAGATCCTCAGCGTGTGCACCGTCCTCGACGAAGCGCTTGAGCGTGGCGCTGGCGATATACAGATGCGACAGTACGTCGCCCAGCCGGGCAGACAAGGACTCGCGGAACTTCAACGTGCCGCCGAGCGTGGCCATCGCGATATCCGCCAGCAAGGCCAGATTTGCCGAATAGCGGTTCATCGCCTGATAGTAGGGCGCAAGTTCTTTTGTCTTGCCGACAGCCGATCCCATGCCGCCGGTCAGACCCATGACCAGTGATCGGGCCGCCGCGGCGAGGTCGTGCCCGATATGGCGGTAGAGCAGACGATCGAAGTCATCGAGTGCGGCAGCGCGATCGCTGTTGTTGGCGGCGGCGATCTCGTCCAGCACATACGGATGACAACGAATCGCCCCCTGGCCGAAGATCATCATCGATCGGGTGAGAATGTTCGCGCCTTCCACCGTGATATTGACCGGCGCGGCCTGAAAGCTGCGCCCGATCGGATTGGACGGCCCCATCATGACGGCCTTGCCCGCATGCACGTCCATGGCGTCCTTGGCGACTTCCTGAGCCATGGTGGTGACGTGATACTTGGCAATGGCCGAGGCTACCGACGGTTTCTCGCCGAGATCGACCGCGTTCGCGGTGAAGCGTCGTACCGATTCACAGGCATAGGTCTTGCCGCCGATGCGCGCCAGCGCTTCCTGGATACCTTCGAATGCACCGATCGACACGTTGAACTGACGCCGGATCACCGCATAGGCGCCGGTCAGCCGCGCGTTGGAAATGGCATCGCCTGTTGAACCTGACGGCAGGGAAATAGACCGCCCGACCGACAGGCACTCCATAAGCATGCGCCAGCCTTGGCCGATCATCGGCTGTCCGCCAATGATGTACGACAAGGGCACGAACACCTCATCGCCCCAGGTCGGGCCGTTCTGGAACGGCGAGCTCGAGGGAAAGTGGCGCCGCCCGGTATGACAGCCCTCGGTATCGGTCGGAATCAGCGCACAGGTGACGCCCAGTGCTTTCTGATCGCCGAGCAGGCCGTCTGGGTCGTACATCTTGAAGGCCAGCCCAAGCACCGTGGCGACGGGTGCCAGCGTGATATAGCGCTTGTCCCAGGTCAGCTTCATGCCGACGACTTCCTCGCCTTTCCACGTGCCACGGCAGACCACGCCCTTGTCGGGAATCGCACCGGCGTCGGAGCCGGCATGCGGGCTGGTCAGGCCGAAGCAGGGAATCTCGTCGCCGACTGCAAGTCGTGGCAGGTAATGATTTTTCTGCTCTTCGGTACCGTAGTGCATGAGCAGCTCGGCCGGGCCCAGTGAGTTGGGTACGGCAACGACGGGCCCTACGGTGCCGCCGGCTGGGCCGGAGCCGACCTTGGCAAGCACACAGGAATGCGCGTAGGCGGAAAATTCCAGGCCGCCGTACTGCCTGGGGATGATCATGCCCCAGAATTTATTGTCCTTGATGTATTGCCAGGCCTCGGGCGTCAGATCGGCGTCCTTGTGCGTGATCTGCCATTCGTCGCACATGTCGAGCAGCGTCTGAACCGGACCGTCGAGAAACGCCTGTTCTTCGTCCGACAGTTCCGGCGGCGGCAATTCCTCCAGGCGGCGCCAATTGGGTTTGCCAGAAAACATCTCGCCTTCCCAGTACACGGTGCCGGCATCCAGCGCGGTACGTTCGGTCGCTGACAGGGTGGGCAGTACCTTGCGAAACAGATCCAGCGCGGGGCGGGTGAGCCACGCTTTGCGGACAGCCGTGATGTTCAGCGGCGCAAAGATTGCGGCAAACACCAGCCAGAGAAACACAGCAAGCCCCCAGCCAGTGCTGGTCAGCGTGCACACCGCAAGCGTGACCGCAATCACCGCCGTAGCGGTAATCAAGGAAACGCGTTGGTATGCAAGCGTCAATACAACGGCCAGAAAAATCACGATCCAGAGGACAGCTAGCATGAGGCACTCCGCGACCGTAATGGCCGTTCTGATGTCTTATATGGTCGAGCATAGGCAACCACACCCGGACTCGCAAACGAGGTATTTTCGATTACCGAAAATACGCGGCGTCAGCGTTCGAACCGCTTGGAATCGCCTGTCTATTCGATGAACCCGACAATATGGTCTGCCACGTCTTGGGGTGTCTGTAGGTGCAGCATATGGCCACTGCCCGGGACAACGACGCGGCGCAGCTGCATAAAGCATGCCCGCCGTTGGTGCATCTGTGACTCTGGTGTGAACCAGGCCGCGCGCGAGGCGCCGCCGTCGATGCATAGCACCGGGGCCGAAACCCGGCGCCATATTGACATTGCCTCGTCGGCGCGAAAACCGTATGGAAAGCTGATTCGGTGCCATGGATCGACGCGCATCCGACGACGCGGTCCACCGTCGACCGGTGTTGACCAGTGCTCGGCAAGAAAATTCCGCAGATCGAGCGTCAGTTCCGGATAGCGGTGTGCGATACGCGCGGCGATCGCTTCGAGATCGTCGTATATCCGAAGCTGTGGTGGATGTGTCTGCGCCTGTAGCCAGCGAGCATACCGGTCGGGCGTCTTGCCCCGGTCGGCATCGGGGACGTTGAGGCTATCGAGCGCGATCAGCCGGCATACGCGCTCCCTGCGCGTGCCGGCGAACAGGCTGGCGATCTGGCCGCCCATGCTATGGCCGATCAGCGTGACCGGTTCGTCGCCGACCCATTGTCCAAGCAACGCATCGAGATCGGCCAGATACTCGGGAAACCAGTACTGGCCCCCAGGCGCCCAGCCGGTCGCGCCGTGGCCACGCCAATCGGGGGCAAGAATCCGCCGCGGCGTGCGCAATCGCTCGGCGAGTGCGTCGACCAGCGGCGCGAAACTGGCGCCGTTGTCCATCAGACCGTGCAACAGCACAAGGGCAGGCGCATCGCGCGGACCGAACTCACGCCAGGCGTGTTCCAATCCGCGCAGCGACATGTGTTGGACAGCATCGAGATAACAGGTCATTTATTGATCCGACAGTCGATAGGTGTTTCCGCCATAGAGGTGTTCGCCAACAGCGTGGCGGACGCCCAATAGTCCCATGGATGAAAGCATCGTTGCTCGGGGCTGCAAATACGCCATGACCGCGTCGGTTTTTGCCGCGATAAGCAGACCGTGGCGGTCTTTTTGCATGCTAGACTCGCGCCCTTGCATTAATCGACGACTCGAATATGGCAGGTACGACCACTGCAAGCGATACAGGCGTTGTTTTCAAGGGCCGGATGATGACCTTGACGGTGCTTGAAATTCGCGAAACCGATTGCGACAGCATTGCTCGTCTGGTGGACGAGCAGCTGGCTCGAGCGCCGGGATTTTTCTCCCGCATGCCGGTGTTGTTGTCGTTGCCTGCCGGTCTGCCGGATCTCAAACGCGTGACCGAAATTCTCAAGGCGGCCGATCTGAGCGTGGTCGGCGTGCTGGATGCCGGCAAGGCCGCCGCCGAGGCGGCGCGCGAAGCCGGCCTCGGCCTGATGTCATCGCCCGGGCGAAATGCGAAGATGCCAGAGGACAAGACGCCGGAGGACAAGCCGGCCGAGAAAAAACCGGAGCGTAACGAGCAGCCGGCACGCGCGGCCGGCGACACCGATAGCAGTGCGAAGAGTCCCACGCGGCTTGTCACCAAACCGGTCCGCTCGGGCCAGCAGATCTATGCGCGCGGCGGTGATCTGGTCATCGCTACCTCGGTGAGCGAAGGCGCGGAAGTGCTCGCCGATGGCCATATTCATGTCTACGGTGCCCTGCGCGGTCGTGCGCTGGCCGGCGCATCGGGTGATACCGAGGCACGGATATTCTGCCGCCGCTTCGAGCCCGATCTGGTGGCGATTGCCGGCTGCTACAAGGTCGCCGAAGCGATGGACGAGGGAGTGCTGTCCAAGACGGTTCAGGTCCGTCTGGATAATGATAATTTGATGATCGAATTGCAGGAGTAACGAGTGACCAAGATTATCGTAGTCACCTCGGGCAAGGGCGGGGTCGGCAAGACCACCACCTCGGCGTCGTTTGCTGCCGGGCTTGCCATGCGGGGACACAAGACCGTCGTCATCGACTTCGATGTGGGACTGCGCAACCTTGACCTGATCATGGGATGCGAGCGCCGTGTGGTGTTCGACTTCGTCAACGTGATCAACGGCGAAGCCAATCTCAAGCAGGCCCTGATCCGCGACAAGCGCATCGAGAACCTGTACATCCTGGCGGCGTCCCAGACCCGCGACAAGGACGCGCTGAACAGGGAAGGGGTCGAGCGTACGCTGGACAAGCTGTCCGAGGACTTCGACTACATCATCTGCGACTCGCCGGCCGGTATCGAAACCGGCGCGCTGATGGCGATGTACTACGCCGATGAAGCGTTGGTCGTGACCAACCCGGAAGTCTCCTCGGTTCGTGACTCGGATCGCGTGCTGGGCATGTTGTCGTCCAAGACCAAGCGGGCGATCGAGGGCGTGACGCCGATCAAGGAGCATCTCGTGGTGACGCGTTACGCGCCCTCGCGTGTCGGCAAGGGCGAGATGCTCTCGCTGGAAGACGTCGGCGACATTCTGGCGATCCCGCTGTTGGGTGTGGTGCCCGAGTCCGAAACCGTGCTCAATGCATCCAACTCCGGCATGCCGGTCGTTCTTGAGAACAATGCCGATGCAGGCGGCGCCTATATCGACATGGTGGCACGTTTTCTCGGTGAGGATCGGCCAATGCGTTTCATCGAAGCGACGAAGAAAGGCTTCTTCAACCGGCTGATGGGGAGATAAACCATGGGTTGGCTCGACGTATTTCGTTCCGAGAAAAAAGGCTCCTCGGCGCAAATGGCCAAGGAGCGGCTGCAGGTCGTGGTGGCCCATCGGCGGGCCGGGCGTGGCGACCATCCGGATTATTTCCCTCAGCTCCAGCGCGATCTGCTGGACGTTCTGCGTAGATACGTCCACGTTGGCGAAGACGCCGTCCAGATGGAGATCGAGCGCGAAGGCGACCTCGAGGTCCTTGAACTGAACATCACCTTGCCGGAGTCACGCCACTGACCTGCGGCTAGGGCCTGTTGGCGTTTCATACGACACCGCGCCGCCGTCCCTCCGGGTTGCGGCCCAAAATCCCGCCATCCGGCGTTGCAGAGCTTGACCGCAGAATGACTGCGGCCGGCGCTCTGCG
>JAQIBT010000086.1 GCA_027858915.1 Salinisphaera sp. | reverse complement strand
GCCGAAAAACAGCCCTTGTCCCGAAGGGTTGGGCCTCAAATCGCCCCAGGCGGCGTTGCAAGTCTGGGTCGTGGCACGCCACGACCGGCGACTCGCGCCTTGCCTGAGACGATTTGAGGACTCCAACGCGGCGCTCGCACGAAACGGCAACAGGCCCTAGGCTGCGTGAACAACTTGTCGAGCAGGTGACCGGATCGAGTGGCGGTTTGAATGAGCCGGGCAGCAATTTGAGGTAACGCGGATGGTGGACGGTGATCGAAACCGTCGAAGTTTCAGGCGCCCGAAACAGCCAGGACGGCAAATTTTTGCCGGCGTCTTGTCGCTGGCACGCTCGCTACAGCCGGTGTCTCGCCCAATCTGGACCGCCCAAGCGATTGGGCGCTGACCGCGAGCAAGGTCGTCGAGCGCTATTATCGCGCGATCGACAGGGGCGACTACCGCGCAGCCTATCGGCTGTGGTTTGCCAGAGACGACCGCACAAATAAACCCAACGCCAGCGGCAAGACCTTCGATGCGTTCAAAGCGGGATTTGCACATACACGCGGTGCGCAGGTGCGAATCGGCACGCCGAGTGCTTTGGAAGGCGCCGCCGGATCGGTATACGTCAAGATTCCGGTGTGGTCGACGCCGTGCTCGATAATGGCAGCAGGCAGCGGTTTGCCGGTCGCTACACGCGCGGCGCGTCAATGACGTCCAGGGTGCGAGTGCGGCCGCTCGGCGATGGCATCTTTATTCGGCGAACCTGCGATTCAGCCGGTAGCACCTTGGCCATAAGGCGTCATGATTGCGGCCTGGGATCGGAATACGGGCAGGTCTGCTACCAATAATGACGGGACTGGCCGGGCAGGTGTTTTCCGGCCCATACTTTGACTCAGTAAGATCTTCGGCCCGACGATAGATATAACGTGATGCGGGTGGCCGCTCCGATTGTTCGGCGGTTCGTCGGCGGTCGTAATCCAGAACCTATACCGTAAAAGGATGTCTTCATGGCTCGTGAAATTGCTGTACTGGGCGCTGGGATGGTGGGCGTATCCATTGCCTATCATCTGGCCCGGCGCGGTCACCGCGTCGTTCTTGTTGATCGCAAGCCGCCAGGGCATGAAACTTCCTATGGTAACGCGGGGCTGATTCAGCGCGAGGCAGTCTCACCGCATCCGTTTCCCCGACAGCTGGCGGAAATCTGGCGCGTTCTGCCCAATCGCAGCATCGATATTCGATACCAGAGCAAGGCGATGCTCGAGAACATGTCGGCGCTCTGGACGTACTGGCGCTACTCGGCACCACAGCGGCTGGCCCGGATCATTCCGGAATACGCGTCGCTGATCATGCACTGCACGGCCGAGCATGAACGGATGTTTGAAGTCGCGGGTGCGGCTGAACTGATTCACAAGGACGGTTGGCTCGAGCTGTATCGCAGCGCGGAGATTATGGATAAGCGGCTACCGGTTGCTGACAGTCATCGGGAACGTTTCGGCGTGACCTATCAGGCGCTGGACACCGCTGGCGTCGCTGCGATCGAGCCGGATCTAGTGCAGCCTATGGCGGGTGCCATTCACTGGACGAATACCTGGTCGGTGAGCGACCCGGCCGCGTTGGTCGGGCGCTACGCAGACGCATTCAAGGCGGCCGGAGGCGAAATCGTACAGGCCGCGGCGACCCGGCTGGACAAGACTGGGGCCGGCTGGACGCTGGCGACCGACGGCGCGATGATCGAGGCCGAACAGTGCGTGCTGGCAACCGGTCCCTGGTCGAGCGAGTGGTTGAAACGGCTGAATCTGCAGATGCCATTCTTTGTTATGCGTGGCTATCATATGCACTACGGCGCCCAGCCCGGTCGGCAACTGCGCTATGCGTTGATGGACTACGAGCGGGGCTATCTGCTGACGCCCAAGCGCGCCGGTATCCGTCTGACCACTGGCGCAGAACTCAACAGTCTCGCCGCGCCGCCGCGAGGCGGGCAACTGGACGCAGCCGAAGCCGCCGCGCGCGAACTGTTTCCGCTCGCCGAGCGCTTGGAAGATACGCCCTGGAAGGGCGCGCGGCCTTGTCTGGGCGATATGAAGCCGGTGATCGGTGCCGCACCTGACCGCCCCGGATTGTGGTTTGCATTTGGCCACGGCCATCAGGGGTTCACGCTCGGTCCGGCCACCGGCCGGCTGATCGGCGAGATGATCGACGGCGAGTCGCCTTATATCGATCCGCTGCCTTTCTCGCCCGCTCGTTTTTCATAGACTGTGACCGACAATCCTGGCGCTGGCTATCCTTATTCTTGCGGATAGCCGCAGCTTATTGAAGCGGTCCATGATTATGCGTATCCGCTTTGTTTGATAACCGACGCGTACGGCCATGACCGATAAGCAAGATAACGAACGCTCTTTTATCCGGCGCTGTGTCATCGCCTCCGCTACGGTGATTATCACGGTCGTCCTACTGGGCTTCATGTGGTTGGCCGTTCATGCATTGCTGCTGATATTCTCGGCCGCTCTGTTTGCAGTCGGCCTCGATGGACTGGCGCGCCTGTTAGCGCGTCCAACGCATATGTCGCGTCATGCGGCCGTCATCGTGACCGCGCTCTTGTTGGCTCTCGCGCTGGGCGCCGCACTGACCGTCGGCGGTATGAACGTCAACCGGCAGGCCCCCCAGCTGCGCGAACAGATTGCGCATTCGATCGACCAGATATCCACCCGGTTGGAGCACAACCAGTTTGTGAAAACGGTTCTGGACCATTCGGTCCAGGGTTCCGGCGGTAACGGTGGCTCTTCCAGCCTCGGCCAGCAATTCAGGGATGAGATGTCGGGCGCGGCGTCGACGACGCTCGGCACACTGACTGATGTGTTCATCATCGTCATCATCGGCCTGTATCTGGCGCTGGAGCCCGGGCTGTATCGTCGCGGCGTGCTGCATCTGTTTCCGCCCCACCAGCAACAATACGCGGACGATATGGCGGCCGAGGCGGCCAAGGCGCTGCGCCGCTGGCTCACAGGACGCGCGACGTCGATGACGGTCGTCGGCGTGGCAAGCGCCATTGGGCTCTGGGCCTATGGTATTCCGTTTGCTTTGCTGCTCGGCGTGATTGCGGGTCTGCTGACCTTCATTCCCTACCTCGGTGCGATCGTGTCGTCGGTACCGGCACTGCTGGTTGCTGCGCTGCACGGACTGAATGCCGTGATTTATGTTGCAGGGTTGTATTTGATCCTGCACGTGATCGAAGGCTACGTACTGGCGCCTCTTATTCAGAGGAAAGCGGTGTCAATCGCGCCCGCATTTCTGCTGAGTGCCCAGGTCATCGGCGGTGCGCTGGCCGGCGTGTTCGGCGTGGCGCTCGCAACACCGATTGCTCTGGTGGGCGCAGTCATCATTCAATTGAGTTATGTTCGCGATGTGTTGGCGGAAGAGCCGCATCTACCCGGGGAGGCGCCGAACGACTAAGGTGTCAGCCGTTCGTGTCGCCGCAGTGTGCTTCTATCTGAGCGTTGAATTCGACCCCGACCAGCACGGTGGCGACGGTGACGTAGGTCAGGGTAAGCAGCAGTACCACCGCGCTCAATGACCCGTACATGGTGGTGTAGGAATTCGAGTAGGAGAGAAGCACCGAAAACAGGATTGAGGCGATCGCCCAGAACGCCACCACGATACCGGCACCGAAGCGCACCCAGCGCCAACGTGGCGGCCGGCGGTCGGGTATGAAGCGGTACAGCGCAGCCAGCCCGAAGAACAACAACAGGCCGGCCACCGTCATGCCAATGGCGCGTACGACTTCGGCGACTACGAGACTGTCGCCCGCCATGCGGGCAAACACCGGGAGCCCGATCGCCAGGCAGGCGGCGACTGCAAGGCCACAGATGACTGCCAGCGCCAAAGCGAGCGAGTGCAACAGATGGCCGTATCCGCTGCGGTCGATGGTTTGCTCGTATGCCATGTTGAAGGCCACCATCAGCGCATCAATGCCTTGCTGGGCACACCATATGGATATAAACGCGCTGAATATACCGGCGCCCCAGAGCGTGGCCGTGGGTCGCAGAGAAACCGACTGCATGTTGCCGATCAGGGAAACCACCACGTCTGCCGGCACGAAACCTTGCAATGCCTTCATATCGGTAACCACGGTCCCCGGATTGGAGAACAGGCCGTAGAACGCCACGAACGCCGATACGGCCGAAAAAATGGCGAACAGCGCCAGAAACGAGATTGCTGCCGCGTCCATGCTGACTTCATGGCGACGCACGCCATGCCCGACCCGGCCAAGCACCGACAGCCAGTCGCGCCAACCGATTTCTGCCGGCCAGCGCGGCTTATCATGCTCTTTCGGTGGGCGGGTGTTATCTGCTGGGCTCATGGGCGCGCTGGCTCCACGGTGGTCATATCAAGACATCGATAGTAACGGGCAAGCGGCGCTAACGATAGAATATCCGTGGCTGCGATCGTCGCCAACCGGATCTAAGCCGGCGGCGACCCGCAGGCAATATGTATTGATGGTTTGCCGTTAACGCTTGTCCGTCCGCACACCGGCCAGCCGAGGCGCGCGCAGATACGTCCGACCAGATAAAGGCCGAGACCGAACTCGCCGCCCGACTCGGGTTGATATTCACGGTCGAAGACGTCATCGAGATCGGATGGCAGATGATGACCGTCGCCGTAACTGATGCAGATTGTCCGAGCGTCGATGTGAAGTTCGATGACGCCATTGCGCGTATGGCTGATGGCATGCTCCACCAGATTATGAAGCAGGGTATTAAGCGCTTCAGGCGGGGCCGCCACCGTGATGTCTGATACATACAGTACCAGCGTGCTGTCACGTATATCGAGTATCCGCTGATAATACGGTTGCAGGTCCCGCACTATATCCCGTGCGTTACAGCCGGACTGCCCGGGCCGGTTGTCTCGGGCCAGAAAGAGCAGGGCGGTTATGGTGCGGCTCATTCGATGGCAGGCTGCGTTGCTGCGGAGTAGCCGTTCACGCACCCGAGGCGGTAGGTCGTCCGCGGCAAGCAACAGTTCGTGCGTGCTCAGCGCAACCGAAAGCGGCGTACGCAGCTCGTGGCCGGCATCGGCGGTGAAGGCGCGTTCGCGATCGACAAAACGTTGAAAGCGCTCTACCAGTCCATCGAAACTGGCAGCGATCTCGTGCATATCGCTGTCGTGATAGTCCTCAGCAATAGGGGTCTGTGCGGTCTGTGGCTCGATGTATGAAAGCCGCCGTGCCAGGTTGCGTACCGGCCGCAATATCAGAAACGAGCACGCCAGCGAAATTAGAAGCGCAACCAGCACGGTCAGCGTCAGTGTGCTCCAGCCAATGACCGCAAGTCTTTTCTCGAGCGCATCGATTGGGTCGACGTCCACGAGTAGATAAATCGCAGCACCCGGGATTCTACGCATCGCGGCGTAATATTCCTTGCCGCCCACACGAACCTTCAGATGCTGTTGCGCCTGGCTCAATCGGGACAGCACTGGCGGCAAGACAGTCTTGGGCTCGTCGTCTCCTTGGACGAATACAACTCCGGTTTTGCCGCGTGATCCGGTGATGTCCACACCCTGTCGATAGTCGCTCACCAAGCCGTCCAGCTCGCGCGACATCGTTTGCAGCAACAATTCTTGTTCGAGGACGGTAACGAATTCGTTCACGGCCAGCGCGAATCCGGCAGTAGCACAGAGGGTTACAGTGAGCATGCCCAGGAAAAGCCGCATGCGTAGTGCAGGTACGCGCCATGCCCTGTGCCATCCGGCGACACCGTAGCCGAGCCACCGATCAGCGCGGGTCGACAATCTGGTACCCCACGCCGTGGATGGTGCGAATCACCTGGGCTCCGGCGGCCTGGCGAAGCAGTTCGCGCAGACGATGAACATGACCGCGTAGCGCTGCGTCTGATTCGGGAGGTTCGTCGTTCCATATTTCGCGCTCGAATTGCGTACGCGTCACCACGCCGGGATACTCGCGGACCAGCATTTCCAGCATCTGGAACACGATCGGCGTCAAATCGACTACCTGATCGCCGCAGCGAACGATACGCTGATGAACTTCGATCTCCACGATGCCGGCGGCCAGCCGATCAACGTGGCCTGCTTGTCGTCCGCGCCGGACAATCGCTTGCAGCCGCAGATACAATTCGCGGAGTGAGAAGGGCTTGCACAGATAGTCGTCGGCTCCGGCCTCGAATCCCTCGATGCGGTCCTCGACGGTATCTCGAGCGGTCAGGATCAGGACTGGCAAGCTACTGTGCATTTTCTCGCGCAGCCGTCCGCAGAAGCTGATGCCGTCGATACGCGGCATGCGCAGATCCAGGATGACGGCATCGTAGGCGTTAATCTTGCACAGCTGCAGTCCGATTGCGCCGTCGCTGGCAAAATCTGGCTGATCGCCCTGCTGCTCCAGATATTCGCCGATATTGGTCGCTAGCGCGACGTCGTCTTCGACTATCAGTACATGCATGTAAACGCCTCATCGTTCTGGATCCCGACTTGGTCTCAAGGCCGGTATGAAAACTATTTTACAGACGCTGTGGCCAGCGCTCGACATTGAAACACCGCCGTGCCGCACACAGCTTAGAGGTCATGATTTTAAATCCGCGAGCGTTTGATCAGATGATCCCGAGCCGACCTGGAATACGTACCGATCGCTCGCTCGCATCAGCTACAGGAGTTTTTGATGACGACAACCAATGAGCGCGCCGTTCTCGCGGGCGGCTGTTTCTGGGGCATGCAGGATTTGCTGCGCCGATATCCGGGCGTGGTAACGAGCCGCGTCGGTTACACTGGCGGCGAAGTCAGAAACGCGACCTATCGTAACCACGGCAATCACGCCGAGGCGATCGAGATCATCTACGATCCGGCGCAGATTAGCTACCGCAAGCTGCTTGAGTTTTTCTTCCAGATTCATGACCCGAGTACGTTGAACCGACAAGGTAATGACCGCGGCGCCAGCTATCGCTCGGCAATCTATTACACCAACGAAGACCAGAAACAGGTGGCCCTGGATACCATCGCCGACGTCGATGCCTCCGGTCTGTGGCCGGGCAGGGTCGTCACCGAGGTCGAGCCGGCCGGTGACTTCTGGGAGGCTGAACCGGGCCATCAGGATTATCTGGAACGTATCCCCAACGGGTATACCTGCCATTTTGTGCGGCCTGACTGGCAGTTGCCGGTCCGTCAATCGTAGCGTCGACAGACTCTACTCTGATCGATACTACGGATTCATGGGCCGACGTTTTTTCTGCGTCGTGGCAATCCAATAAGCCCTGTCGCAAGCAGGCCGCCCAGCACGGCCAGAAGCATGCCGACCCCATAGGCCGGATAGAAAGGCTCGGCGAACACTATATAGACCCAGAGACCGGAAAGAACCGGGGTAAGGAATACCATGGCAGCAACGCTGGTCGAGTCGCCGCTTGCCAGCGCCTTGATCCACAGGATATATGACAGGCCGTTGATGAACGCGCCGTTGATGATTACGCCGGGCAGGGCAGATGCACCGGGCCAGCCAAAGCCACTGAAGGCCGATACCAGCACGGCTGAAAAGATCGTCGATGCGACGAACAGGAACAATGAGCCAAGCGATGCCGGCAGTGCGAATTTTTTCGACAGCATCGATAGCAGGGCGAATGAGAACGCACCGATCAGGGTTGCGCCCACGGCCAGCGGATTGCTGATCTCCAGGCTGAGGATATGGCCTCGCGTCACGGTGACGACCAGGCCCGAAAACCCCAGCGCTATAGCCAGAATCTTGTCGGCTCCTGGCCGCTCGTACAACACGATCGCCGCAAGAACCGCCAACAGGATCGGCCAGCTGTATTGAGCGACGGCGATGACATACGCGTTCTCGTGATTGAACCCGTAATAGAGCAGGGCGTAATACAGACCATCCAGAACGCCGATCAAACTAGCCTGACAGAGGAACAGGCCCCAATGCCCCACAGCGGCGATTTCCCGGCGCGCACGCGGAAAGATAAACACGCAGCCCACTGCAAACACGGACAGCACATTTGACCAGAATAGATACTGCAGATGATCGAGGCTCGACTCCGAGAGCCTCGAGAAGACGGGAATAAAACTCCAGAGTAGGACGCAGATCAGTGCGTAGCCCAACGCTAGGGCGTTCTTGTTACGGCCGCTCATTCAGCGCGTGATCCGGAAGGGCAAGGCGCGCTATTCTAGGGTCTATTGCCGTTTCATACGACCCCGCGCCGGCGGCTATTTTTTTGCAAGACAAGGCGCAGGAAGCACATTGTAGCCGAGCTACATGGGCGAGCTGCAACGCAGGATTGCGGAAAAATAGCCGACGTCCCGTCTAAATTTATTGGGGGTTGCGGCCCAAAATCCCGCCATCCGGCGTTGCAGAGCTTGACCGCAGAGGACTGCGGCCGGCGCTCTGCGCCTTGTCTGTCTCGATTTTGGGCCGCAACGCGGCGCCGTATGAAATGGCAACATGCCCTGGCGAAAACAGCCGGTCGTTGTTGGCGTCCAGCGCGCGACTGGCTGGAAAGGTTGATGTTGTATTTCGTCGCCGCGGTGGGCGGCTGAGGCAGGGCCGTCGGCGACTCACGAGCGTTAAAAAGCCCCGCCTAAGCGGGGCTCGTATCACCGACTAGAGGCGAAACCTCAGGCCGCCTTGGCCAGCTGGCGCAACACGTAGTGCAGGATGCCGCCGTTCTGGTAGTAATCCCACTCCTTCGGCGTATCGATGCGTACGCGGGCCTCGAACTTGCTGGTGCTGCCGTCTTCCCTGGTAGCCTTGACCTCGACGGTCTTCGCACCCGCCGACAGGTCTTCAATGTCAAAGGTTTCGCTGCCATCCAGGCCCAGCGAATCGGCGGACTCGCCGTCTTTGAACTGCAGCGGCAGGACGCCCATGCCGACCAGGTTGGAGCGATGGATACGCTCGAACGACTGCGCGATCACGGTTTTCACGCCCAGCAGAAGAGTGCCCTTGGCTGCCCAGTCGCGCGAGGAACCGGTGCCGTATTCCTTGCCGGCCAGCACCACCAGCGGCGTGTCTTCATCGGCATATTTCATGGCCGCGTCGTAGATGAACATCTCGTCTCCCGAGGGCTGATGGCGCGTCCAGCCGCCTTCGGTGCCGGGTGCCAGCAGGTTGCGCAGGCGCACGTTGGCAAAAGTGCCACGCATCATGACTTCGTGGTTGCCACGACGCGAGCCATAACTGTTGAAGTCCGACGGCTTCACGCCTTGTTCCTGCAAATACTGACCGGCCGGGCTGTCCTTGGTGATCGAGCCAGCAGGCGAGATATGATCGGTGGTGATCGAGTCGCCCAACAGGGCCAGACAGCGTGCCTTGGATATGGTCGGGATGTCGCCGACATCGACCGTCATGCCTTCGAAGTACGGCGGGTTCTGTACGTAGGTGGAATCCTTGTCCCACGCATAGATCTCGCCTTCCGGTGTGTCGAGCCCCTGCCAGCGAGAGTCGCCGGCGAACACATCGCCGTAGCTGTCGAGGAACATCTGTGACGACAAGGAAGAGCCGATCGTGTCGTAGATCTCTTTCTGCGACGGCCATAGATCCTTGAGATATACATCGTTGCCGTCGCTGTCCTGGCCCACCGGGTCTTGGGTGAGATCGGTGTCGATGGTGCCGGCCAGCGCATAGGCCACGACCAGCGGGGGACTGGCCAGGAAGTTCATGCGTACATCGCCGTGCACGCGCCCTTCGAAGTTGCGGTTGCCCGACAGGACCGAGGCGACGTTGAGGTTGTGATCACGTACAGCTTCGCCAATCGGTTCCGGCAACGGGCCAGAGTTGCCGATGCAGGTGGTGCAGCCGTAGCCGACCAGCTGGAAGCCGAGGGTGTCGAGATCGACGTTCAGACCGGCTTTTTCCAGATACTCGGTGACCACCTTGGAGCCGGGTGCCAGCGAGGTCTTGACCCACGGCTTGACCTGCATGCCCTTGGCCACGGCGTTGCGCGCGACCAGGCCCGCTGCCAGCATGACCGCCGGGTTGGAGGTGTTGGTGCAAGAGGTGATGGCCGCGATCACGACCGAGCCATCATGCAGATCGAACTCGGCGTCCCGGTACTTGACCGGCGCGCTGCCGCCGACGCTTTTGCTCGGGATGCCGCCTTCGTCTTCCTCGCGGGCCTCGGCCATGGACTTGTCGTTCTTGTCCTGGCGATTTGTGATGAAGGATTCGACTTCGCGCTTGTAGGTCGTCTGCATGTCCGACAGCAGCACGCGATCCTGCGGGCGCTTGGGCCCGGCCAGCGACGGTTGCACGGTGGACATATCCAGTTCGAGCACGTCGGTGTATTCGGCAGCGGGCTGGCCGTCTTCGCGCCACAGGCCCTGCGCCTTGGCATAGGCCTCGACCAGATCCAGCTGTGCCTGCGGACGAGCGGTGAGCTCCATATAGCGGATGGTCTCGCGGTCGACCGGGAAGATCCCGCAAGTCGCGCCGTATTCGGGCGCCATGTTGGCAATCGTCGCGCGATCGGCCAGCGGCAGGTCGGCCAGGCCGTCGCCGAAGAATTCGACAAACTTGCCGACCACGCCCTTGGCGCGCAGCATTTCGGTGACCGTCAGCACCAGGTCGGTGGCGGTACAGCCTTCTGCCAGTTTGCCTTTGAGCTTGAAGCCCACGACCTGCGGAATCAGCATGGTGATCGGCTGGCCCAGCATGGCAGCTTCGGCCTCGATGCCGCCTACGCCCCAGCCGAGCACACCGACGCCGTTGATCATGGTGGTGTGGGAATCAGTGCCGACCAGGGTATCCGGGTAGGCCAGATTGCTCTGTTCGTTGCCGAAGACCACGCGCGCCAGATATTCCAGATTGACCTGATGCACGATCCCGGTATCCGGCGGCACCACCTTGAAATTGTCGAACGCCCCCTGGCCCCAGCGCAGGAACGCATAGCGCTCCTTGTTGCGATTGAATTCCAGCTTGGCGTTCAGATCGAAGGCGCCGGCCGAGCCGTACTCGTCAACCATCACCGAATGATCGATCACCAGTTCAGCGGGCGACTGCGGGTTGATCTTGTCCGGGCTGCCGCCGAGCTTGGCCATCGCGTCGCGCATCGCGGCCAGATCGACCACGGCCGGCACGCCGGTGAAATCCTGCAGCACCACACGCGCCGGTGTAAAAGCGATTTCGGTATCCGGCTCGGCCTTGGCGTCCCACTTGGCGA
The DNA here is from genome assembly GCA_027858915.1 of Salinisphaera sp. Classification (GTDB taxonomy): domain Bacteria; phylum Pseudomonadota; class Gammaproteobacteria; order Nevskiales; family Salinisphaeraceae; genus Salinisphaera. Next base: position 16,877 of record JAQIBT010000086.1, on the reverse strand, counting down.
GCGCTTCGATATCGGTGCTGGAGACGCTGGTGCCGTCTTCGTGACGCAGCAGGTTTTCCAGCAGAATTTTCTGCGCATAGGGCAATCGCGCCACGCTTGGAAACTGCTCTTCCAAGGTCTTCAGGCTGAAATAATCGAAGCTGCGATCGCCGGCAGTGAACTGCGAGCGAGTATGGAAGCTATCGGACATGAGGATCGTTCTCCTACGCACCAGGTGACAAGAAACCGCAGACGGCCGCGGGTCGGTTGAGTAGACGCAGTATAACGTCTGAGGTTATCTACTGCAGTGCGCCATAAACAGAACGCATAATGGCCTCAATGGCGGGTGTCGTCATGCTGAGCCGCGTGCGTCCAGCGCTTCCAGCAGTGCTTTTCGACGGAAGAACAACGACAGGAAGTTGCCGCCACACTGTCGCCACATGATCCCGCAGCGTACGCCAGCCATCAGCTGGGTGCGGATGCGTGCCTGCAGGAATTCGTTCTTGAGATAGGTGGGGTTGCCCTGCAGCATGATGCGCGGTTTGATATGGCTGATGGTGTCTCGATAAGCCGTATCCATAATCTCCGGTACATCGGCCGTCTCTGCCAGCCGTGCGCGGTCGATCGCACCGCGAATCTTGCCCAGCGCTTGCTCATCGCGCATCAATCGACCGGAAATCTTCAATACCTGGCCAATATAGCGCGCGATCACCGCGGCCTGATCGTCCGGTCGCCGACCGGACAATTGCACGCGCATATAGCGTTTGCCATCGCTGATATCGCCGGCGCTGCCGTAGACGTCCATCACTTGATCGGGATCGGTACAGAAGATCGCCCGGGAAGCGAGCTCTAGGCGGGACGGCAGGTCGCGGCCGTCGGTCGCCAGCTCGTGGGCATAGAGCGTGAACTGAGCGACGCCGGCCAGGGCCAGCACCTGCTCGCGGGGCGTATGGGACGAAGAGGTCATGCGCTCTCGGCTTGAGGAGAAATAGACAGGGCAGATTCGGCGCCTGCAGCGAGGATCTCGGCGCTGCCAAGACAATGGTCGCCGTCATAGAACACGACGTACTGGCCGGGTGCAATTGCCCGCGGCGGTTCGTCGAACACTACCTGGACACCGTCGCCTGCCGGATGGACGTTGCAGTCCAATGCGCGTTGACGATAACGCACCTGCGCCTGACAGCGCAGCGGCAGGGCCGGCGGTAGCGTCATCAGCCAGTGCGGCCGGCTGGCCTGCAAGCGTGTTTCGAGCAGCGCAGCGTGCTCGCGATCCTGGCTCACCCAGAGCGTATCCGTGTCGATATCCTTGGCGACCACATACCAGGGACTTTGTGCGGCACCGGCCACGCCGCCTAGACCCAGTCCGCGGCGCTGACCAATGGTGTAGTAGATCAGCCCGGAATGTTCGGCGATTGTGGTGCCGTCGAGTTCACCGCCTGATATCCGCACGGGGCCAGCGCGTCCGGTCAGATATGCGCGAAGAAAACCTTCGAAGTCGCGTTCGCCAATGAAGCAGACGCCAGTACTGTCTGGCTTGTCATGGATTGGCAGTCCAGCCGCTCGAGCGCGCGCTCGTACGTCGGTCTTGGCATCCCAGCCCAATGGAAACAATGTGCGAGATAGTGCCGCCATGGGCACCGCAGACAGGAAATACGATTGATCCTTGCTTGGGTCGACGCCGCGTAGCAGGCGCGTTGTGCCGCCGCTGTGATCGAGCCGCGCATAGTGTCCGGTGGCAATCAGATCCGCGCCCAGACGCTCGGCGTGGTGCAGGAAGGCATCGAACTTGATTTCGCGGTTGCAAAGCACGTCGGGATTGGGCGTACGACCCGCAGCATAGCTGTCCAGAAAATAACGGAACACGCGCGATTTGTATTCGCGGGAGAAATCCGCGCGGTGCAGCGGAATATCCAGCACCTCGCAAACCGCGGCGGCATCGTCGAAATCGTCGGCGGCCTGACAGCGCCCGGCCTCGTCTTCGCTCCAGTTGAACATGAACAGGCCTTCGACCTGATAACCGGTTTCGACCAGCGAGAGGGCCGTGACTGAGGAATCGACGCCGCCTGACATGCCCACAATGACGCGGGTAGCACTGGATAACTGGTGGTGCGCAGATGAATTCATATCAACGTAAGATGTGGACGATTCGATCCAGGGCCAGTGCGGGTTTGGCGTTCAAGTCGCGAATCGACTGCAGCACCAGTGGGCTTCTGAGGTTGTCGCACGCGGCTAGTTCGTTCTCGGTCAGCCAGTGAGCGGCCACGATCCCGTCATCCAGTATCTGCGCGGCGCGATGATCATCCACTTCCCCACAGAACGCGAACCGTAATGTCGTGCGCCCGTCGGCGTGCGGAAAATAGTACATGCCGATCAGTCCAGTGGGTGTGAAACGCCAGGCGGTTTCTTCGCGCGTTTCCCGAATCACGGCATTAATGAGGGTTTCACCAGGCTCCACATGCCCGGCTGGTTGGTTGATCAGGCAAGCACCGTGGACATTTTCTTCGACTACAAGGTGGCGCCCGCCTTGACGGACAAGCGCCGCTACCGTGATTTCCGCATGAACCATGATCTGATCTAACGACAGGCAAACCCCGGCCCTGAGTCTATCAAAGCGTCTGCTGGGAGGTTTCCCCAATCATGTCAGGCGTCGGGACACGCTCTTTGCGAATACGAGCATGGGTCGATTCGACCATGGCGCCGACGCAGCTTGGTGCGTATGATGCATCGAAAGCTCGAACGGTTGGTCATGATTTATGCCGCGTTTTGCGATGCTGTTTCCCGGGCAGGGTGCCCAGTCTGTAGGAATGCTGGCTAGTCTGGCCGAGCACCATCCGGCTATTGCCGAGACATTCAGCCAGGCCAACGAGGCGCTCGGCTACGATATGGCCGACGTGATCCAGAACGGGCCAGCGGAAAAGCTGAACCAGACCGAGTTCACCCAGCCGGCGCTTGTGACGTCAAGCGTGGCCGTATGGCGTGCCTGGCTTGCAGCCGGCGGCAGCCTGCCAGCGGCCGTCGCGGGCCACAGCCTGGGCGAATACAGCGCGCTGGTTGCCGCCGACGTGCTCGATTTTGCCGATGCGGTGCGGTTGACCCGCTTGCGCGGACAGGCGATGCAGGCAGCAGTCGGTCCGAACGAGGGTGCGATGGCGGCGGTGATTGGCCTCGAAGACGATGTGGTGCGAGACCTGTGCGCTGAAGCCGAGGCCGCGCATGCCGCCGATCGGCTTTCGGTGTCGGCGGCCAATTTCAATGCGCCATTGCAAGTTGTGATTGCCGGACATGCCCAAGCGGTCGCCACGGCCAGCGGCATCGCCAAGGACCGCGGCGCGAAATTGGTCAAGTCGCTGGCAGTGAGCGTGCCGTCACACTGCAGCTTAATGAAGCCGGCGGCCGAGCAGTTGCGATCCCATCTGCAGGAAATTCCGTTGCGCGAGCCTCGGCTGCCGGTGTATCACAACGTAGATGCATGTCCGCGCGACGAGGTTGACGGCATTCGCAAAGCGCTGGTCGCCCAGCTCGATCAGTCGGTTCTTTGGGCTGACACAATACGTGCCATGCGTTCGGCCAATTGCGCATTGTTCTGCGAATGTGGACCGGGCAAGGTACTTGCAGGTTTGAACAAACGCATCGACAAGCAGGCAACGACGCTGGCGCTCTCGGATCCCCTGGCGTTCGACGAAGCACTGGCGACGACTGCCGCCGATACATGACGCACGCAGAGTCTGCTCTCCGACCGTACTACGACCACCGAAACGGATTTTCATGACAAGTTATTCGCTAGCGGGCCAAGTGGCCCTGGTCACCGGCGCCAGCCGCGGCATTGGAGCGGCGATTGCGGACCGGCTTGCGGCCGATGGTGCAACGGTTATCGGCACGGCGACCAGTGTGGCAGGGGCCGAGCGAATTCAGGATCGGCTGTCAGCTGCCAGTACGCCCGGCGCCGGGCGCGAACTCGACGTGACCGACTCTGCAGCCGTGGACGCGCTGGTCAAGCGCATTGGTAGCGAATTCGGTGCGCCGACAATCGTCGTCAATAACGCGGCCATTACGCGCGACACCCTGCTGCTTCGCATGAAGGAGGAGGATTGGGACGCCGTGATGGATGCCAATCTTTCCGGCGTGTTTCGTATCTCCAAGGCTGTGCTCAAGGGGATGATGAAAGCCCGCGGCGGGCGCATCGTCAATATCAGCTCGGTCGTTGGCGTCATGGGCAACGCAGGCCAGGTAAACTACAGCGCGGCCAAGGCCGGCCTGCTCGGCTTCACGCGCTCCATGGCACGCGAGGTCGGGTCGCGCGGCATCACAGTGAACGCGATCGCCCCCGGATTCATCGAAACCGACATGACGCGCGATCTCAAGGAAGAGACGCGCGCTGCCATGCTCGGGCAGATACCTTTGCAACGGCTTGGCTCGGTCGACGATATCGCCGCCGCCGCTGCATTTCTAGCATCACCCGCCGCCGCGTATATTACCGGTGAGACGCTGAACGTGAACGGCGGGTTGTATATGGGAGCTTGATGCCCAGACCGGGATTGTCTGGCAGTAGCCGTCCTTTTTCCCTAGAATGGCGCGCGGTTCGCTAGGGCGGATTTGCGTTGATTCAACGCGTCGACATAAGTTAAAACGCGTAGACACAGTTAACAGGAGAACATCCGATGAGTAGCGTGGAAGACCGAGTTCAGAAAATCATTGCCGAACAGCTTTCGGTGAGCGAAGATCAAGTCACCACCGAAGCGTCTTTCGTAGACGACCTCGGTGCCGATTCGCTTGACACCGTCGAGTTGGTCATGGCGCTGGAAGAAGAGTTCGAAATCGACATCCCAGACGAGGAAGCCGAGAAGATCGTCAACGTCAAGGATGCCGTCGACTACATCAAGTCGCACGCCGAAGGCTGATCGCGTTGTTACCGGGTCGGCCGGGATAGTCCGGCCGACAGATTTCCCGTCGTCTTGCGAGACGGCTTAATCGTCCAAAGGGGGCGTCGTTGAAACAGCGTCGCGTAGTGGTCACCGGGCTGGGCATGGTTTCGCCTCTCGGTCTGGATGTCGAAACCGCTTGGTCGGCTATTCTGGCCGGCAAAAGCGGTATTTCCGAAATCGAGTCGTTCGATGTGTCGGCCTACCCGACGCGCTTTGGTGGCCCGATACGGAATTTCGAGGCGACCCAGTACATGTCCGCCAAGGAAGCCAGGCACTTCGATCCGTTCGTCCACTACGGCGTGGCGGCCTCGACGCAGGCGCTGGCTGACAGCGGACTTGAACTCAACGACGACTATAACGACCGGGTCGGTGTCGCCGTCGGTTCTGGTATCGGCGGTATTGGCACTATCTTGACCACCTGTGTCGGATTCCATAACTCCGGATATAATCCTAAAAAGGTGTCCCCGTTTTTTATTCCGAGCAGCATCGCGAACATGGCCGCGGGCCAGGTCTCGATACAGCTCAATCTGCACGGGCCGAACATTGCGGCCGTGTCGGCCTGTACCACAGGCGTTCACAATATCGGGCTGGCCGCACGCCTGATCGCCGGCGGCGACGCTGACGCGATGGTAGCCGGCGGCTGTGAAATGGCGGTCAACCCGATCGGCTTGGCTGGTTTCTGTGCGGCTCGTGCGCTGTCTACCCGCAATGACGATCCAAAGGCGGCGAGCCGGCCCTGGGACAAGGATCGTGATGGCTTCGTGCTGTCTGACGGCGCTGGTGTTCTCATACTTGAGGAGATGGATGCCGCCAAGGCGCGAGGCGCCAAAATCTACGGCGAGATCGTTGGCTTTGGCATGAGTGGCGATGCGCACCACATCACCATGCCTAGTGGGCGAGGTGCCCGCCAGTGCATGCGCAACGCCTTGCTCAACTCGGGCCTGAACGCAGAGGATATTCACTACGTCAATGCTCACGGTACGTCGACGCAGGCCGGCGACGTTTCCGAAAGTCAGTCTATCGACGAGGTTCTGCAGGCAGCGGACAACAAGACTCCGGTGAGTTCCACCAAGTCGATGACCGGTCATATGCTCGGCGCGGCCGGTGCGGCAGAGGCGATCTTTACATTGCTGGCGATCCGCGATCAGGTCGCACCGCCGACGATCAATCTCGACCATCCGGATGAAGGCTGTCATCTCGATTACGTCGCGCACACCGCGCGCGATGCCAGAATCGATGCAGCACTCTCGAATTCGTTCGGTTTCGGTGGCACGAATGGTTCGCTGATCTTCAAGCGCGTTTAGCCGCGTTTTCTGATCGCTGCCGTGAATCTTGATGCGGCACACATTGCCGCACAGCCAGATGTTGTTGCGATCAGCCTGCGAGCGGATAGGTATTCTCCGCTCGACAGGCTGTCCGCACTCAATCCGTTGCGCTATCCGTTCTTCACGGAGTCCAGTGCGGGAGTCCTGGCGCAAAGTCGCTTTGATTTGTTGCTCGCATTCCCCGGGGAAGCATTCAACGCCCAGATCGAGGCTATGCGGGCATATCTCGAAGCCCGTCGCTCGCAGGCGCTGGCTGTCAGCCCGCTGGTTGCCGCCTGGCAAGAGGAGACGCCAGCGCGTTATCGGGCGTCCGTCGACAAGGCTCGTGAATACATTCAGGCCGGCGATATCTTCCAGGCCAGCCTGGCACGTGCATGGCACGGCGAGCTGGTAACCGATGTCGCCGCCGCGGATATATACGCTGTGCTGCGCGTGGCCAATCCGGCGCCGTTCTCGGGTTTGATGCAGGCGGGTGAAGCCGCGCTTATCTGCTCGTCGCCGGAACGTCTGTTGTCAATTCATGCTGGCCGCGCAAGTGTCAGACCGATCGCCGGCACCCGACAGCGCATACCGGGTTCCGACGATACGATGGTCCGAGAGTTGATCGCGCATCCCAAGGAGCGTGCAGAACACGTCATGCTCATTGATCTGGTACGTAACGATCTGGGCCGTGTCTGTCGGCCGGGGACCGTGGCCGTGGGCGAATTGATGGGCGTCGAGTCCTATGCGCATGTGCATCATATTGTGTCTGACGTGCAAGGCATGCTGCGTGATGCCATTGGCCCCGGAAGTGCGCTGAAAGCTGTTTTCCCGGGCGGCACGATTACCGGCTGCCCCAAGGTCCGGTGTATGGAGATCATCGCCGAACTTGAAGCTTCCGGGCGAGGTGCTTATACGGGCAGTTTTGGTTATCTGAGCCGATGTGGTCAGCTGGATACAAATATCGTCATTCGCTCGCTGACCCAGCGTGGTCGCCAACTGACACTGCGCACGGGCGCCGGTATTGTGGCGGATTCGAATCCGAGCGCCGAACTGGAGGAGACTCGGCACAAGGCGCGCGGCGTACTCCGCGCTTTTGTCGACGAACAGGACCGGCTTCATGGTGGTTAGTCGCTGGCTGATTGATGGTCGTGCCACGCAGCATGTGGCATCCGACGATCGCGGGCTGGCCTACGGCGACGGTGTCTTTCGGACCATGCGGGTGCGGGCTGGCAGGGTTGAAGCATGGGCAACGCACATGGAGCGCCTGTTTGACGATTGTGCGCGACTGGCTTTACGCGTGCCCGCACAATCGACGCTGGCTGCTGACGCTCAACGACTGGTTCTCGACGCCGGCGCGGCCGACGCCGTGCTTAAGATCGTCATCACCCGAGGCAGCGGCGGTCGCGGTTATGCGCCGCCCGATTTGCCGTCAGTAAGACGGCTGTCGTCTATCCATCCGTTGCCGGTCCACGCGCGTGATGATCCGGAGTCCCTGGCGCTGGACTGGTCCTCTATCGCCCTGGGCCGCCAGCCACTGCTGGCAGGCATAAAGCATCTCAATCGGCTCGAGCAGGTACTGGCGCGCGCTGATTGCCAGCGCCGCGGGATCGCAGATGCCGTGATGCGCGACAGCAACGGCTGGTTGATCGCCACTACCATGCGTAATCTCATGTTCCGAACAGCAGGAGGCGAGTGGCATACGCCTGCGCTGGATCAGGCGGGCGTTCGCGGGGCTACGCGTGAACGGCTAGCGGCTGCCCTCGCAAGCGCCGGAACGCCAGTGCTCGAGTCTCGGATTAGAACCGACGATATACGACACTGCGATGCCGTTATGGCCTGCAATAGTATCGGCGGCATCGCGTCGGTCGCGTGTATTGCCGAAACAGAATTTCGTGCCAGCGACAACGTCGCGCGTCGTTGTCGGCGCTTGCTGGAAAAAAGCTGATGGCCTGCTTTGGAAACGCCGCGTGATGTCTGTGTTATCGCAGCTGATGCGCGCTCGTGAATGCAAGATTCTGTCCAAGCCTCATGTTGCAAACTAAAATTACAGGACACTAGCCCGTGATATTGCGAGTCGTTTCGATAGTGATCCTGCTGCTCATGCTGGCAGCCGGTGTGGCAGGCGCCGATGTGGCGCGTTTTTTTGACCGGCCGCTTGCCAACACAAAGCCGCAGCTGATCTTGGTCGAGCCCGGCATGAGTTTTCGCGCTGTGATGACTCGCCTCGCACACGAAGGCATTCTTGCCGATCGACGGGATATTCTCTATCTGTCGACGTATGCCCGTTTGACAGGACAGGCGACCAGCATCAAGAGCGGAGAGTACCGCGTACCGGTCGGCCAGACGCCGATCGCGTTGGTCTCGCAACTGGTGTCCGGCAAGATTCGCCAGCATCGTCTGACAATCGTCGAAGGCTGGCGCTTCTCCGAGATCATGCAGGCGGTGCGCAACGATTCCGCACTGCGGCACACGCTCGACCAGGACGATAACGCCGAGATCATGAAAGCCATCGGACATCCGGGCGAGAAACCCGAAGGCCTCTTCATGCCAGACACGTACATGTTCCCACGCGGCACCACTGATGTCGCGTTCCTGCAAAGGGCATACCACGCCATGCACCAGTTCCTGCAGCAGGCCTGGCAGAAACGGGCCGATAATACGGCCGTCAAGACGCCGTATCAGGCCTTGATTCTGGCCTCGATCATAGAAAAAGAGACCGCCGCGCCGAAGGAGCGCGAGCGTATCGCCGGCGTGTTCACGCGTCGTCTTAAAAAAGGCATGCGTCTGCAGACCGACCCCAGCGTGATCTACGGTATAAAAAACTACGACGGAAATATTCATAAATCAGATCTGGAACACGACACGCCGTACAACACGTACACACGGGCTGGACTACCGCCTACGCCAATCGCCTCGCCGTCGCGTGCCTCCATCATTGCCGCACTGCATCCCGATCAGGGGACTGCACTGTATTTTGTGTCCCGCGGTAACGGCACACACGTGTTTTCCAATACGTTGGCCGAACAGGACAAGGCCGTACGTAAGTACCAGCTGAACGGGGGGTCCTGATGTCCGGCCGATTGATCACGCTTGAAGGCGGCGAAGGCGCCGGCAAGAGCACGCAGATTGCTTCGCTGGCCGATTGGCTGCGCGGACTGGGACGCGACGTCTGTGTCACGCGCGAGCCGGGCGGTACAGCACTGGGGGAGGCGGTGCGCGGGGTCTTGATGCGTGAATATGACGATCCCATGCCGCCGATGACAGAACTGCTGCTGGTGTTTGCGGCCCGTGCGGCTCACCTGGCTCAGGTTATCCAGCCCGCTTTGGCGCGCGGTGCGTGGGTGCTGTGCGACCGCTTCACCGACGCCAGCTATGCCTACCAGGGCGAGGCCCGGGGCCTAGGGAGTGCGCCGGTGGCCGCGCTCGAACGGTTGGTGCAGGGCGAACTTCGGCCTGATCGCGTGCTGCTGCTGGAGTTGCCGGTAGAGATGGGGCTGGCACGAGCCGGCGCGCGCGGAAGCGATAATCGGTTTGATCGCGAAACGCTGGCATTCCACCAAGCCGTCCGTCGGGGTTACAGCGCGCGCGCGTCTGCGGATCCCGAGCGTTATCGCGTCATCGATGCCTCGGCCAGCACTGATTCAGTCCAGCAGGCGATTCGCCAGGCCCTGGAGTCGTTGACATGACGGCTCGAGCCGCTTCCAACACTGAGCTGCCGTGGCACGAGTCCGTCTGGACGCCGATCTCGCGCGCCCTGGCGCAGCAGTCGGTGGCCCACGGTATTCTCGTCTGTGGTGCAACGGGCGTTGGCAAACGGCGCTTTGCCGAACGCCTGATGGCCGCACTGCTGTGCATCGAGCGGCAGGATAACGGCGATGCCTGTGGAGAATGCGCTCGCTGTCGCCAGCGGCTGGCCGGCACACATCCAGACATATCGCGGCTGCGACCCGAGGAGGCCGGTCGCCAGATCAAGGTCGACCAGGTACGGGCGTTTGGGCATTCGCTGCATCTGACGCCGCAGTACGATACCGGGCGCTTGGGCTGGATTGAGCCGGCCGAGCAATTGTCGCCGAGCGCGGCAAATAGCCTGCTTAAGACCCTTGAGGAGCCGCCGGGTGGGTGCCATATCATTCTGATTACCGACCGCGTGTCGGCATTGATGGCCACCATCCGCAGCCGCTGCCAGCTCTGGCGCGTGCCGTCTGCGGAGCCGGCTTCTGGTCGCGCCTGGCTGATGTCGCAGGGCGTTGACGCCAGCGTGGGCGACGACGACCTGATGCGCACGCCGCTTGCATTTCTGTCGCGTATCGAAGTGGGCTACGACGAGCTCGTTGCCGATTGGGACCGCGATCTGATCCGTTTGCTGGAGGTCAAGGCCAATCCGGTGACGGTGGCTGAGCGCGTGGCCAAACAACCCCCGACGCTCTGGGCGGATTGGCTGTACCGGCGTGCACAGACACTGCTTCAAGCCAGCCTGACCTTGGCGGACGCAGCGCCGACAGGCGATCATCAGGCAGCGCTGGCTGCAGCGGCCCGTCGACTGGGAGCCGGCGTAATCGAGCCTTGGTGTCGTGGTGTGGTGCGAGCCACACGCCTGCAACAGACCAACGCGGATTGGCGACTGGTGGTAGAGTCGTTGTTGATCGATCTCAGCCAACGTATCGCCAGTACTGCCAACCGATGAACGTCGAAGTCAACCTTACCAGCCAATCCGGCATTGTCCGGTTCGATGTCGCTGACAACCATGCGCTCTACAACGCCTACATGCCGTTCATCACGAACGGCGGCTTGTTTGTGCCTCAGAAATATCTCGCCGACGTGCGCTACGACATTGGCAGCGATGTGTTTCTGCTGCTTAACCTGATAAGCGAGAATCAACGTCTTCCGATCGAAGGGAAAGTCGTCTGGCAGGCGCCGGCAGCAAGTCAGCGCCCGGCCGGAGTCGGTATACAGTTCTCGGCCAAGGATGGCGGTCTGACCCAGCAGAAAATCGAAACATTACTGGCGGGCCAGCTGGAGTCTGACAGGCCGACACATACGCTCTGACCGGCTTTTTCTCCTAGGGCCTGTTGCCGTTTCGTGCGCGCGCCGCGTTGGAGTCCTCAAATGGTCTCAGGCAAGGCGCGAGTCGCCGGTCGTGGCTGGCCACGATCAAGACTTGCAACGCCGTCTGAGGCCATTTGAGGCCCAACCCTTCGGGACAAGGGCTGTTTTGCGGCAATACAGCGTTTCAGCGCGCTGGCGTAGAATGACTACGCGGCACTTGCTGGCGCCTCGTCTTGCCGAAAAACAGCCCTTGGCGCGGTCGCGCACGAAACGGCAACAGGCCCTAGGTCAATTGCTGGACGCGCGTTTCGACGGTTCGTACGGGCCGTATTCGCCTGCTGCGAGTCGCTCCAGTTCGTTGTAGAGGTTGGCTTGGCCGCCCATGCGTCGCAGGATCCAGTACAAACCGCTGAGCGTGCGCATGACAAATACCATCTCGGGCGCGGCATTGAAGTATTTCCAGTACTTCAGCGAGCGGCCGATCTCGCCGCGAATCGATTCGATCAGGTTATCGCGGGTGAAGGTGTAGACCGGCTGCTCGCGCAGCGGGTCGATGGCCGAGCGGGCATGGCGTTCGTAGATTTCGGCATAGACGTCGCCGTGCTTCTCCCAGCTGCCGGGGTCGACCGCGCCCAGCCGCTCCATGCCATCGTGAACGCCGCGCCAGTCGCCCACCAGCGCCGCGGCGATGATATCGCGCAGAGCCAGCCGCGTTGGCACGTCCAGATACTTTACGCAACCATAATCGTAGAGCGCGATGCGGCCGTCGTCCGTGATCCCGAAATTGCCTGGGTGCGGGTCGGCGTGCAGGGCGCCAAACGTGAATACCTGGCGATTGATCGCTTCGATCATCGATTGCCCGAGATGCGGATCGGCCGCGTCCACCGGTGAAGCATCCAGCCGCGTGGTGACCAGCACCGCTTCAGTACACAGATGCGGGACCGCCTCGGGCATGGCGAAATCACGCAAACGCATACCGCGCAGAACCTTCAGATTGAGCACCTCGCGGCGGTAGTCGGTTTCTTCGACAAAGCGATCCCGCAGCTCGCCGAGCACTGCATCCAGATCGCGGCCGCGAATCGGCAGAAACCGCGACAGCTTGAGTAATCGCCCGAGATTGGCGATATCGGCGTCGATGGAGTCGGCTACGCCGGGATAGCGGATCTTGATCACTACCGAGCGGCCATCTGCCAGCGTTGCCGCATGGACCTGGCCAATCGAGGCCGCAGCCAGCGCTGCGCGATCGATTGTGGCTACCTCGTTTCGCTGCTCATCTGTCCAGTTGGCATCGAGCACTGGCTCCAGATCAGCGAAATCCCAGGGTTCGGCATCGCGCTGCAGTCGCGCGAGCTGCTCGGCCAGTTGCGGCGGCAGCACGTCTTGGTACTGCGAGGCGATCTGGCCGAGTTTCATCGCGGCGCCTTTCAGCCCGCCAAGGGTGTCGTACCAGTCCTGCCCGGTCTTGTGCCAGCTCTTGGCGCGGTCATAGCCCGGCATGGTTCGCATCGCGCCGCGACCGAGACTACGCAGGCCGGCGCCCAGGATCTTGCGCCGGCGCCGTTTTTCCTGATCTCGGCTGTCGAAGTTATCGGAGGCCATGAACATCGATCCCCGAGGTCTGGCGCAGCCAGCCATACAGGCTCTGTGCTTCACTCGGTTTGAAGCGGGTACCCGGAATGACGGCCGTCGGGCGCGGTGTACGGTCCAGAAAGAATTGGCCGTTGGCATGACGCGCCGCCGCCGATGCGCCGAGCCAAACGGCCGTATCGGCGCCCATGCGCGCATCGCGCAGAACCGGGCGCAACAGGGCATTGAAGCGCGGCAGCGCCTTGGCAACACCGGGCGTGGCGACCCAGCCGGGGTGCATGGCATTGAAGATTATGCCGGCATCGCCGTAGCGCCTCGACCAGTGAAAATTCAAGGCGACCAGCGCCCGCTTGGCACGTGCATAGGCCGACAGCCCGCCATGGGCTTCAGCCGGGCCAGATAGCGCATCGATATTCAGCCGCGCCGCATACATGCCGCCGCTTGCCATGTTGACCACCCGACCGCCTGCCGCCAGCAATCCCGGCATGACCGTTTCGGTCAGTACGAACGGCGCCACCAGATTGACCGCTACCGTGCGCTCGATACCGTCAGCGCTGGTGGCGTAGTCGTGGAACATGGCCCCGGCGTTGTTGATCAGCACATCCAGGCGCGGGTGCCGCGCCAGCAGTTGTTGGCCCGCGCGTTGTACCTGGCCGATATTCAGAAGGTCGGCCTCGATGGTTTCGACGGCCGTGGGGTCGCTACCGGCCACATCCCTCACGCGCTGTGCGGCATCCGCCAGACGCTGGCTGTCGCGGCCAATCAGCACGACGCGCGCGCCCAGGCGCGCATACTCCGAGGCAATTGCCTGGCCGATGCCGCCAGTCGCGCCAGTCACCGCGACTACGCGATCAGACATGAACTCGGCGTGCGATCGATTGCTCATGGCAAAATAGCCGCGATCGGTAAACAGCGCTTCGCCGACTAGCACGCTGCGATCTGCGGCATAGCTGAGCCAGCCTTGACGGCGCGGTTTGTCGTCTACGGTGAGCGCGGCTTTCAAGCCTTTGATGGCCTGCGATATCATGCGGTGGATAAACGGGTGCGCTAGCCTGCCGGCGCGGGCCGTCGGGCCACGCAACGAGAACTCGCCGCGATAAGCCACGCGACACTGGCCGTCGTCACCGTCGAACGTGATCGTCTCGGTGGTGGCAATACCAGCACCGCGCCCCCGCAGCGTGATGCGCTCGTCCGCCATCAGTTCGGTGATCCGGTAGCGCAACGTCTTGCGACGGCCGAGCAGGCTTACGATAACCCGGAATTCGGTGCCGATACGCGGCTTGCCAGGGGTCAGCTTGCGTGCGCGATAGACTGCCGGATCCCATTGCTCGCAGGTGGAAAAGTCCGACAGATAGGCAAAGCAGTCGCGCGCCGAACGGGGGATATCGGTATGGGTATTGATCTGGATCATGTTCAATGCAGCGGCTGCGACTTTTGTCGAATAACCATGGCAGTCTGGGCTTCCCTTATCCGACCTGCAACTACAGATTTTGTTCACTAAAGTACTGCCACGCGGAACAAGCAGATGCGAGATTCGCGCTGTCTCGTATACCCCGTATTATACGGACGACCGCACAAGGCCGTGACACGGCCTTCTCAGAAATCGCCGGAGCCATGGCGATGCGTCGCCGGGTCGCTATCCACGGTCATGAAAGAGCCGCGCAGCGTTAGCGAGCACATCGTGTCGCAGATCAACCATCGCAACTCCATGTGCGTCTGTATAAGCAGGTATCCTTACGCAAGTGTGGGGTTTGAATAGCGCAGCCTATGACCGCGAGCGGGCAATACAACCTGGCCCTGGATAACGGTGGCGACCTGCAAGCGCAGGTGATCGAGCTGACCGAATACTGGATCTGCCGTGCGCGCCAGGTGACCGGCAGCAGCGCCGGGCAACTGCCGGTGCCCGAAGTGGCTTTTGATCTGCGCGGACGCGCGGCAGGGCAGGCGATATTCGCTCGCCGCAGCCGTGAAACCCGTATCCGGATCAACGCCACCCTGCTGGCCTCGCATCCTCGGGAAATGCTCGACGACACGGTGCCCCATGAAGTGGCACACGTGGTTGTGTTCCGACTCTATGGCCGCAAGGCCAAGCCGCACGGCGCGGAATGGAAAGCCGTAATGCGTGCCTTTGGCGTCGACCCCGCGCCTTGTCATACGCTACCCGCCGAGCCTGCCCGTCAGCTCAAGCGGTTTGCCTACCAGTGTGGCTGCGACGAGCCGGTGTGGCTGACCAGCATCCGCCACAGGCGTGCGCGACAGGGCACCGACTACGTTTGCCGGCGTTGCGGTGAGAAATTGCGTCGAGCGGAAGACGACGACGGCTCGTGACTGCTATCTAGGGTTAGCCCGAAACAGAAAGGCAATTTATCCGCAGATTTCGCAGATGACGCAGATTTGAGTACGAAGCATGCAGGGCGCGGATTGATAGCGTCAGTGTGCCTGGGCCTTGGCGTCGATGCGATTAGCGTGCCAGCGAGCTGTAGCGTGCGGGTTCAAAAAGCCCGAATTCGTTCGCGGGTTTTCGGCTCTCGACGGCAGCGCAGGTGCTGGCAGGCGCGAGTTCGCGCGGAAGAAGATTTCCCGATGCTAGGGCCTGTTGCCGTTTCGTGCGTGGCCGCGCCAAGGGCTGTATTGCCGCAATACAGCCCTTGTCCCGAAGGGTTGGGCCTCAAATCGCCCCAGGCGGCGTTGCAAGTCTGGGTCGTGGCACGCCACGACCGGCGACTCGCGCCTTGCCTGAGACGATTTTAGGACTCCAACGCGGCGCTCGGACGAAACGGCAACAGGCCCTAATACGAAGCACGCTGTGTTGCTGATCGCGATCGTTTCATCAGGCCAGACCGGCGGCCACTGAGTTGCTACCATGCCCGGCTTCCAACGGGATTTTTTCCCGGTGGAAGCTGATCCAAGTGTCTTTCGACACGCGAGATATGCAACACAAGGCAAACCGCATGCCCGCGACGAAACCCCGGATTACCGTAGCCATGCCCGCGTTCAACTCGGCGGATTATATCGGCCAGGCGGTCGACAGCGTGTTGGCACAGACCTGGACTGATTTCGAGTTGCTGCTGGTCGACGACGGATCAAGCGATGACACGTTGTCGATCATGCAGCAGTACAAAACAGACTCCCGCGTGCGGGTCGTGATCCTGCCGCATAATCGGGGTCGGCCGCATGCGCGCGGGCAATGTCTGGAACACGCGCGCGGTGAATATATCGCCATGCTCGATGCCGATGACTGGTGCGAGCCGGATCGTCTCGAACGCCAGCTGGTGTATCTCGAGGCACATCCCGACATCTCGGTCGTCGGCAGCTGGTCCAGGCGAGTTGATGCCGATGGCCGACCCTTGCCGGACAGCATGCGCCGCGAACCGATCACGCCGGAAGCGGTGCGCTGCGAAATGCTGTTCCGTTGTCCGCTGCACAATCCCACCGTTCTGGCCCGCACAGCCGCGCTGCGCGAACACGGCTACGACGAGCACTTTCAAAACGCCGAGGATTACGACCTCTGGGCACGCATGAATGCCACGTGTCGTATGGCCAATCTGCCGCTGAAGCTTACCAGTTACCGTCGTCATGCCGGGCAGGCCACCAGCGCCGACGAGCTGCCGATCGAACAAGACTGGCAAAAAATCCACGCGCGTCTATTGACTGCGTTGGGCGTAATATTCGACGAACAAGACCTGCGCTACCACGCGCTGCTGCACCGGGGCCGCCGACATTTTCGGGAAAGAACCGGCCACGCGATGGATATAGCCTATGTTCGCTGGGCAAGACGTTGGTTGGAGACGCTGATGCGTGCCAATGCGGGGTGCCAACGTTATCCGCAAGGCGCGCTCGCGCGCATGGTTGGCCAGCTCTGGTGGGCGCTCTGCCGCAAGGCGGCACGCGAAGCCGGCATGGCGGTATGGCTGGAATTTGGCGCATCGCCGTTGAAACAGGCAGCGTTGCGCGCAGGACTGGCGCGCATGGCGGGTCGTTTCAGGCCGATAGACGGATAGCCAAACTACGATGACCTGCCCAGCGAGCGGCGCGC
>JAQIBT010000154.1 GCA_027858915.1 Salinisphaera sp. | reverse complement strand
TTTCGCGAACTCACATGACGAGAAATAGCCGGGCTGCAATAGCCCACATCGTTAGGCCGATTACCGTCTCAAAGACTCGCCATGCGGTCGGGCTCGCGAATACGGGGCGCAGCAGTCGTGCACCGAAGCCGATCGCAAAGAAAAAAACGAATGACGCGGCCGAGGCGCCGGCTGCAAAGGCGATGGTGTGATCGCGGTATTGCGTGGAGACCGAGCCAATCAGAACCATCGTGTCTAGGTAGACATGGGGGTTCAGCCAAGTCAGCGCCAGGCAGGTTGACAGCGAGGCCGCGAGTGAGGCTTGGCCGTTGGCCGAAGGGTCAAGCTGCTCCTTGCCACGAAAAGCGGACCATAGACTTTTAGCGCCATAACAAAGCAGAAAGACGCCCCCGAAAAACGCCATCGGCTTAGCGAGCCATTCGATGTGGGCCGCTGCAGTCGAGAATCCGACCACGCCCATTATGATGAGCGCCATGTCGGAGATCGAACAGACGAGACATATAGGCAAAACATGCTCGCGCCGGAGTCCTTTGCGAAGGACGAACGCGTTTTGAGCGCCTATCGCCATGATCAGTGACAGACCCAGACCGAATCCAGCCATCAAGGCGATCATTTCGACTCCACGGCGCTTACCGAACGCGCGACGCACTTCAAGCTAGAGCGAACTACAGATAGCGCGTGCGTCACACTGTCTCCGGAAGTGATTAAACTGGAGCAATTCCACTATAGTGTATGCTCCACGATTGTCAAACAGCGCCTGTAGTGCCAATGCATCTGTCATTGAATGCCGAAAGCAGGGCCCAGTCCCATGACATAATTGCTATTCTGGATCGATTATCCAATATAGTGGAATTTTGCATTATTAGGGGTATGACTTGAGCGCAACGACGAACCATGACCTGCACGAACAGATCGCGACAAACATCAAGGCCTATCGTGCCGAGCGTGAAATAACGCTCACGGGGCTATCGGAACTGACCGGTATCGGCAAGTCCACCCTGTCCAACCTCGAGCGCGGCCAAGGCAATCCGACGATCGAGACCATATGGCAGCTGGCCCAGGTGTTGAACGTGGGGTACGGCGACCTGGTCGGTAGAGCGCCGGCGCAAGCCTCCACGTCAGAGGGGGTTTCGGTCGAGTTGATCAACTACGAAGAATCCGAGCGCAAGATCGAGACGTTCCGGATGACGTTTGAAGCTGCCTCGCTGAGAGAGGCCGACGCGCATGTGTCGGGTGTGACCGAACACGTTCTCGTGCTTAGCGGCGCGCTGACGGTCGGCGGTATCGACGACCGCACCATGCTATACGCCGGTCAGTCGAAAACCTTCAAGGCGGATCAGGAACACCTCTACCAAGCGGCCGAGTCCGGGGCTCAGGCGATCGTCTCGGTGATCTATCCGGATCAACGATCCGCCTTCAAGGATTCGCACGCGGCGCGTCTCGATTGGCCTGTAACGCGCGAAGCCTGGTCCGGCGTGCAAGACCTGGTCACTCGTCTATGCGTCGATTCCAAGCACGGCATCCCGTTCGGACGACTTCGGTTCACGGGCTGTCACATGGACTTCGACCAAGCGTATGACGCGCTCGTAGACAATCTCGGGTCGGAGTCGAAGACGGGGCCCGGCATGTCGATGACTTACGCAGGGAGCCAGAGCCCCGAAGTGATCGTGCTGGCCAATGTGGGCACCCATGAATGCATTCCGCATCGCGACTACCCGACGACGCTCTCGCAAGCCGTTCATCTGGCCAATAGGGCGGCACGGCGCGTGCGGCTGACCGAGACCGACTATGCCGCGCTCCGAGAAAATGCCGCTGGTCCTGGTATCTGCCTTTCCACCCTGGCCGCCGAGGTTCTGACGAATGCCGGCTACACGACAGTCCCGAGCCACGTAGGCGTGAAAAGCGCGACCTCACGATCGGACGAACCGGATACGTCTGATGTTCTGTTCGAAGATCGGATCGATGTCGACAGCTACGCGGCTTTCGAACTCGTGCATCCGGCCTATGCCCGCCAGTGCGTCGAAGTCGCCGCGCATCTACATGCCGTCGACGCTCGAAAACACGGGTGTGTACTGGATGTCGGCACCGGGCCGGGGCTTCCTTTGTCCATGATTGACGAGCTGGTCCCGAACACCGAGTTTCTGGCCGTCGATCCGAGTCGCACCGCGCATCGGTATCTGGAGAAGCGGTTCGCGAACAGCTCCCATATATCAACAATGATGGCGGGCGTGGCGGATATCCCCCTCGAGCCGAAGTACAACAACGCCATCTCGATCGGGGCTTCGCATCATCTGGATACGACCGTATTCCTGGGCAGTATCCGTGACCGAATGAATGTCGGCGGCACGCTCTGTGTCAGCGACGAGATGATCACGCCGTTCGGCAATAAAAGGCAACGAGGCGATCACCTGCTGGCACATCACTTGCGCTATATCCATGACACGCTGGTCCACACAGATCTGGCCCGGACCACCCCGGACGAGGCAGAGCTCGTCCGGCTTTGCCGTCGCAACGTGCCGAGCACGCTCTATAACGCGCTGGCCGGCGAAGGCGAAGTAGCCGCTGGCCAGGCGCGGCGCCTGCTGAGCCAGATTCATCGTCTCGATCTGCCGGCGCAAGCCTCGATTCCCGAACTCGCCTTCTATCGATTTCATGTGCTCGAACTCGAGGCGTTGGTGGCGGGACTGGACTACGAAGTCGAACAGAAGACCTCGCCGGCCTGCTTCATAGACCTTGCCAACGAAATCGGCTTCCAACTCATCAACCATCGTCGAATTTATGCGACCCATGGCCGCGATCCGTGGCACGCGGGCACGCACGTCTTCGCGCTCGAGGCGGTATGAGCATCCTGCACGCGAGTGGACGCGGTCTGCGGGCGGCCATTCCGATCTGCCTGGGCTACATTCCGGTGGCGATCACCTTCGGTGCTGTGGCTACGAGCTTCGGCTACCCGCTGTATGTGCCGATCCTGTTTTCGGCGACTATCTTCGCTGGCGGCAGCCAGTTCATTCTGCTCGCCGCCCTGCAGAATGGGACACCCTGGCTATACGTCGTGGCTCTATGCGCGCTGATCGATTCAAGACACGTGATTTATGGCTCGCTGATCCGCCGCATTTTCCCGGAATCGCTCGTTGCGCGCGTGCCATTGGCGATGTCGCTGACCGATGAAGTCTTCGCGACCGCACTTACCCAGCGTGAGGCGGAACCCACACGAGACCTTACCGCCTGGCTGGCTGGCGTTGCGGTGGCCGCCTATCTCTGTTGGGTGTTGAGTACGGCCGTCGGCGGCGCCGTGGGAACGGTCATTCAGGATGCCGCCCCCGCAGTCACGAAGGCCATGCATTTTGCCTTGCCGGCCCTGTTTCTGGCGTTATCGCTGGACAATCTGCACCGAGGCAATGCGTGGCCGCTCGCCGCCGGCGCTATAGGCGCGCTGGGCGCGATCATGGTGAGCAACATTGCGGTGGCCTTGTTCGCCGCAATCGCCGCGAGCGTCGCCGTCTGTTCCTGGCAGTATCGAGAGTCACGGCCATGAATCATTCCACACTGTTGGTTGCGATCGCGGCGATGGCCGTTGTCACGGCCTGCTGTCGTGTCATCCCGTTTCTGCTGCCTCCGAAAAGCCGTTTGCTCACACTGCTGTCGAGCGACCATCCCACCACCAAAATCATCGGCCCAGCCCTGCTGGTCGGCTTGTCCGTGGCGACGCTCACACAGCCGATTATGGACAGCACGAACTGGTCTACGCTAATCCCCTACGGTGTGGGCGGAATCATCACGGCGCTTATCCTTCGTTGGTCAGGCAATGTGGGTCTAGCCGTCGTGGTCGCGATTGTGGGCTTTGGCTTGACTGAGTACTGCTTGTCGCTCGTAGCTGCATGAAACAACAGGTCGAAAAATAGAGCCACGAGAGTTCCGAGGCCAATTATCTTGAATTTATCGACCCCGCTCGTATGTTGCAACGCTGTTTCAGCACGCTTCGTGCCGGAAACGGCGACGATTTCTCTTGGCCGGAAGCCGACATCTTGAGTCGCGAACGCGCGAGGTAGCCCGCCAACGCCGGGTATGCCCTTATGTTGCCTTAATTGAGATGGCGGCTGATGACACGACTGTTGGGTCTACCCCCAGTCAGGGTGTCCAGATCCCCACCCTTGAAGTAGGTTGCGGCCTTGAGCGCCTCGGCCGGTTGAAACGCGTTGCCATAGAGCGCGCGGCCGGCGGCCAAGCCGCGCGGCAAGTCGACACCTAACTCAAGCAGGGCAGCGATATCCTGATAGTCCTTAGCCTCGACGCGATCAAAAAGCACCTTGAGCTTCGTTGCCATGAGGTCAGTCAGGGACGCAATCAGGAGCACGTCATCATCGGTCTGGTCGGGCTCATCGACATGCCCGAAGCCAAGGTTTCCAAAGAAGGATAATTTCACGGCTGCCGAGGGATCGTTTCCGAATGGGATTCGAACCGTGAGCGTGTCAATAGCATCCTGCAAAACTACCGCGTCTTGCATAAACAGGGGGCCGTTCAAGATCGCGGCCTTGTCCAGAGGACGGTCCGTGAAGAAGTCAAAATCGATAGATTCACGATGCCCAGCCCTAAGCGCGATCGCCGTTCCGCCGTACAGCACCATGCCGTGTGCCCTGGTGAACTCGAGATCCGGCCAGAGGTAGCGTTGATTCGGAGGAAGTATCTGTAGGTTCGGCGCCACGACAGCCATTAGAAGCTCCGCTTCGGAAGTGGAGGGATGTCGACCACGTCAGCCGCTAAACCCAGACGGTAGTGCCAGAAGTGCCAGGAACGCGGGCTAAACCAGCCTGGCTCCGCCTCTCGAATAACAGCGCATAGAAAATCGCCCCCAGAACAATCGGTCAACCGAATCACGTCGTCGAAATCGCCCATGTTCATGACCTGGGCTGCGACTCGCAGCGGATACGCACACGCCTGCTCTGGTGTTTTCCACCAGATATAACGGCGTGCCATATCGAGCAGTAGCTCGTCGAGGTTGTCGTTCACGGCTGGGCTTGGCTCATCACGGCGCCACTCAAGGATATGAATGCCAGACTGGCGTTGCTGTGATCCAGATGGCGGCTGGTGACACGACTGTTGGGTCTACCCCTCAAGAATATGACTCAATGACCTGCTGCAACGAAGATAGCAGCGGCCAGGCTCATTTACAACATAAGTGTAGTTATGTCACTTATGCTTCTCTACCGTATCATATAGAACGTATTGCGTATTAATATTCGATACGATATTGTTGATGCATAAATCGGGATTCAACGCGCTCATGGTCAGTCAACTCAAAGCCACCTTCAGTTGGAACATCGCCGAGTCGGAGGGACGCGAGGTCGTCGTGATCGAAGATTGCGACATCGGCGCATCTGTCACGAACGATGCGGCGGCGGTCATCGCGCATATCGCAAAGCGTCTGGGCGAACTTGGGCAGCGAGCCGTGATTTACCGGGACACAGCCGGCGTGTACGACGGCCTGCGGCATGATGGCAAGCCCTGGACAGGGTTTTATTCGCTGGGTGAGCGTGCCCTGCCCGCCGCGCTGGCGAAACTGGCCCGACAAACGGATGCGGAGACGAGCTGATGGCAAACACACCGGCCGTAGGCTTTGATCGCTGGGGCATGCCAAGGACGCCGAGGGTTTATCCGGCCACAACGAGTAATGGCTACTACGCGGCCAAGCAAAGCGTGGGTGGGGTCAGAGGCAAAGCATTATTTTTCGGCCACCGCGCTTATGGCGGCGCAAAGAACGCCTACCAGGCGGCCAAGGCATTCGCCGCTAGCTATAGAGACGTCGGCGAGCCCAGGCGAAAAAGCGCCGTAGTGGCCGGCCGCGGGGCTGGCAGGTCAAAGGCCGCGACCACGCTGGGCAAACACGGTGTGTCTCTGCGCATCGAAAAGAGTGCGACGACAGGGGATCGTTATTGGAAGGTGATCGCCTTCTACTCAACGGCGAGGAAGAAGCAGTGGCTTTCGTTCTCGGTCAAGAGATATGGCCTGTCGGGCGCGCTCCATCGCGCCATATCGGCGCGGCTGGCTTGGGAGTCACAGAACGGTATAAAAGCTAGCCCTATCGAGGCAAGCGACTGGGTCCGCCTGATGCGGTACACGATTGAAAAGCGAGGCGCCCAGCCTCTGGTCCTGACCGACCTGCCCCTGCCCGGCACGATCAAAGTCACCGCCAAGACCGTGACGGCACGTGCCAAGACCCGCCATGTGAAGCATTTCGCGATCGACAAGTATGCAGACGATCACGACGCTACGGCTGCGGCAGTGATCTGGCTGATCTCGGCGTTGGAACTGTCCGACGCGCTTCCGGAACTGAGTGGCGAGGCGCCGAAGAGGATAAGAAATACACCAAAGGTGAAGTCAGCCGGCGTCCAGCGACCACCCAAAAAAGCGCGCAAGAAGCGCCGGTATGTCACCACCGCATGAGCCGGCAATCAACCAACCAAACTGACAGCGGCAACGACATGCCGCGGTATCGACGGGCAAGCCCATGACCAGAACCAATCTCGACCCCCAGCAGGCCGTCGATGCGATGCGCGACATCATGGCCAGCGGCGCCTATCCGTCCATGAACAAGGTACGGACCGCGCTGGACACCACGGCGTCACAGCAGACGCTCAGCGGGGTCATGCATTCAGCATGGAAGCTGATCGCTGATCAGCTGGGTACCGGCGTACCCGAGGGTTTGCCGCCTCTCGTAGCCGACGCCGCACGGCGCATCTACGACGAAGTGCGTGACGTGGCGCGCGAGGATCTCGAGGCCCATAAAGCCGAAGTCGCAGAACGCGAGGCCCTGCTCAATGCCCTACTGATCACGGCCACCGAGGTACTAGAGACGGCACAAAGCCAGATCGGCTACCTCCACGACCGTATTGAAGTCGCCAAAAGCGAGAACCAGAGTCTTGTCGAACAGCGTGACGAGTGCGCCGCGGAGCGCTCGCAGGCCGAGAGCAGGAACAAGGATCTGGACAACGAGCTACGTACTGCTCGCGCCGAGATGGCGGCGGTCCTGAGACGACTGCGACACGATCAGCGACACGCCATTGCCGCTCGTGATGCCGAAGTCGCACAGCACAAAACGGCCGTAGTGGTCGAACAACGACGCGCAGAAGAACAGCAACAGTGGTGGGCGCAGCGCGTCGACGAAGCACGACAGGCCACGTTGAGTGCCGAGAAGACCGCCGAGGAAAAGGAGGCCGCGCTGGTCGCCAAACTGGACGCCACCTCATCGCAGCTAGTCGACATGCGAGACGCCTGGAACGAGCAACGGCGCGAGAACACGGGTCTCGTGGCAGCGAATCAGGCATTGCAAGCACACGAAACACAACTGACTGCCGAACTGGGGCATATGCGCCAGCAAGCCGACACGCTGCGCAGCGAGCGGGACGATCTCAGAGCTACCGCCAATCAAGAAAACAATCAGGCTCGACAGGAACTCGCCCGTGCCGCTTCTCAGGCAAGCGAGCGGTTACGCACGATCCAGACTCTCGAGGCATGGCGTGCTGTACCTATGGAGGACAGAGAGCCGCCCGATGAGCGATCACCATGACGGATGAAGCTCTCGACACGCAGCCGGCAGTCATTATCAAAATTAGCCCAATGAGCACAGACCGATGCTCGTCTTTAGAAAGGAGCGCAAATGCCTGAAAACAGCAAGCCAACCTATACTTACGGATGGGTACGACGTCCATTCGATAATTGATATCGAGAATGGCATACATGAATTTAATACAGGTGGATCGTCGGCTGGCGATTGGGGATACGGCTACGGATATAGCGTAACTGACGGCGTTGTAATTCTCGGAAAATTGCGCAAGGAGTGACGCCGGCCACCTATAAGGCGCGTATGAAGAGAGCCCCAAGTTAGCCGCGAACAAGGAATGCAGTTGTCGATATTTACCTTATTCCACACTCTCGTTACGCTCACGATCATTGCGGCGCTGCTATGGCAAGCCGCCTTGCGCTCGCATGCGCGCTGGCTGAAGCGTGGCACCGGGCTTGTCGCTTTTGCCCTGGCTGCTGCAGCGGGCTATGACAGCC
>JAQIBT010000169.1 GCA_027858915.1 Salinisphaera sp. | reverse complement strand
CCGGCCGAGCAGACCGGCGCCTGCTGACGTTATTGCGCGTGTCCAGTGGCCTTCATGACGTTGTCGAACAGCGGCTCACCGATCTGGCTCTTGAAATTGTTATAGACCGGCCGCGCTTTCTTGCGGAACGCCGCGCGCTGGGCAGCCGAGATATTGGTGATCTTCAAACCGTTCTGTTCGAGTTTCTTCTTGGCCTGGGAGTCGATATCGCGGCTGACCTTGCGTTCATACACGCCCATCTGGGTACTGGCCGTGCGCAGCAGCTGCTGATATGGCTTGGGTAGCTGTTGCCAGAAACGTTGCGAGACCAGCGTGATGAAAGGTGTATACACATGCCGGGTGGCGGTGGCGTGGGACTGCACCTCGTAGAATTTTGAGGTGAGGATTGTCACCCAGGGATTTTCCTGGCCGTCGACCGTGCCCTGATCCAGCGCAGTGAACAGCTCGGCGAAGGACATGGGTGTCGGATTGGCGCCCAGTGTCTTCCAGATATCGAGCTGTACCGGGCTTTGCATGGTGCGTATCTTGAGACCGTGCAGACCGGCTGGAGACGTGATCGCACCCTTGTTGTCGGTCAACTCGCGGAAGCCGTTCTCGGCCCATCCCAATGCGATCAGTCCGTTGTTCTGTTTGCTGATGCGCTTCAGCAGGCCGGTACCGATCGGTCCGTCAAGCACCTTGTCGACCTGCTTGGTGTTGTCGAACAGGAAGGGCAGGTCGAACACGGCCAGCTCGGGCATCATCTTGATCAACGGCGATGTCGATGGCTGCGTCATCTCGGCCGTGCCGGACTGCAGGGCGCTGGTCATCTCCAGATCGTCACCGAGCTGTGCGCTCGGGAATATATGGACCGTGATATGGCCGTTACTGCGTTTCTCGACGATTTTCTTGAAATACTCCAGGCCACGGTACTGGGCGCTCGCCTTGGCTAGGCCGATCCCGAATTTGATCGTGAAGTCCTGGCTGCCGGCATTGACCGGACCACCTTTCACCGCCGGTATGGGGGGGAAGTTCAGCGCGGTGCTGCTATCCGACTTGGCAAATGCGCTGACGGGCAACAATAGGCTACATGCTAGGCAGACAACTACGCTCGTCTGTCGGATAAGGTTTTTCATCGTGCTGGGTCTCCTCTTTAACTGATTCAGACGGCCGGCGAGTCCGGCGTGTCGATGCGTGTACAACGTTGTTGTGAACCCCTGCAGCCGACCTGTGTGCGCGTACGCCAGCAGGTCGTCAACGCGGAATCGAGCCGAGTGGCAGGAATGCAGTCATAGCGAATCGCCAGCCGCTACAAACCAGAAACTGATCTGACCGGGAAGCGACTCAAGAACAGCTGCGATCACTATCGTGTTCTTGGCGGCGACGTTATGTCGAACATTTACGGTAGCGCTGCGTTGGCGCAACTACAATGACCCTACGACCAAAGTAGTTTGTGACAACACCTGACAAGACGCGGTCCCAATGCCTGAAATTTCCCGGCAACGAACTTGCAGATCCTTCGAGGCAGGCCTGAATGCGGCTTGGACGAGGGCCGGTTGCGCGATCGTATTCTGTGCTGCCAAGCGACCGGAGGGCTCGTTTGGAAGGCGTCATCCGTGCAGCCTACTGAATTTGGAATCCTGCCAGACCGTCCTCAAGTCGGAAGGGGGGCGGCGCAACCGGCCAAGCCTGAGCCAGATTTGCTCGGGTGCATGGAAGTCCGAGCCCACGGAGGCGAGCAGGCCGTGCCGGCGCGCGTCTTCGGCGGCCGCAGACTCCTGATCTGGGTCGGAGCTGCCGGTACATATCTCCAGCGCCTGACCCCCGGCTTCGGCAAATGCCGTTACAGCCCGCCGACGCCAGGCCGCAGAGAATCTATAGCCAAAGGGATGGGCCAGAACCGCGATACCGCCAGCGCCACGAATCCATCCGATCGCATCTTTCAGTTCCGCCCACTCGGCGCAGACGTGGCCGGGCCGACCGGGTTTGAGATAGCGCCTAAAGGCCTGATTCATATCGGGACAGAGGCCGTCGGCGACCAGTAGGCGAGCAAAGTGCGGGCGGGCGATATGACCGTCACCTGCCATCGCCTGCGCTCGCGCGAGCGCATCATCGAGCCCGATCTTTTCCAGCTTGCCGGCCATGCGCGCCGCGCGCCGGCCACGCTCGGCCTGCAGGCC
>JAQIBT010000138.1 GCA_027858915.1 Salinisphaera sp. | reverse complement strand
GAGTCTGTCGGACTCAACCGATCGCGATCCTGATAAAATAACAGAGCTGCAGCCCGCCGGATTTCGAGGTTCTCATGGCCGATAGATTCCGACCGATCAACCGTGATACCCCGCATCTGTTTCCGCCGACGGTGCAGGATTATCTGGCCGACGATCACCTGGCGCGGTTCGTGGTCGATATTGTCGATCAACTGGACCTAAGTCCATTGACGAGGGCCTATGGCGGTCGAGGCGGGTCGGCCGCATGGCATCCGGCGATGCTCGTATCTCTGCTGTTTTACGGCTACGCGACGGGCACGTTTTCCAGCCGCAAGCTAGAAGCCGCCAGCTACGACAGCGTGGCCATGCGCTTTATCTGTGCCAATCAGTATCCAGATCACGACAGCATCAGCGCGTTTCGCCAACGCTTTTTATCCGAGTTGGAAGACCTGTTTGTGGAAATACTGGTGATTGCCCACGAGATGGGCACGCTCCAGCTGGGCACAGTCAGTCTGGACGGCACCAAGATCAAGGCCAATGCCAGCAAACACAAGGCATTGAGCTGGGCACATGCCCAGGCGCTGGAAGCGCAGCTGCGCGAAGAAGTCGAAGAACTGATGCGCTTGGCCGAAGCCGCTGACAATACGCCGCTGCCCCAGGCGCTGGATATTCCAGCCGAGATTCAGCGCCGTCAGGATCGGCTGGCCGCGATTGCCACCGCCAAGGCCACTCTTCAGGCGCGCGCGGACGAACGCGATGCGCAGGCTCAGGCCGAGTACGAAGCCAAGCTCGAGCGCCGTGCCGAAAAAGCCCGGCAGACCGGCCGCAAGCCGGGCGGCAAACCGCCGTCGCCGCCCACGACAGGTCCACGAGACAAGGATCAGGTCAACCTGACCGATAGCGAGTCCCGCATCATGCCGACGTCCGGCGGCGGCTTTGAGCAAAGCTACAACGCCCAGGCCAGCGTCGACGTCGATACCGGTTTGATTGTCA
Source organism: Salinisphaera sp. (assembly GCA_027858915.1). Lineage (GTDB taxonomy): Bacteria > Pseudomonadota > Gammaproteobacteria > Nevskiales > Salinisphaeraceae > Salinisphaera. The sequence continues at coordinate 45,826 of JAQIBT010000138.1, read as the reverse complement.
GTGGTCACGTGACCCAGCAGAGCAACGATCAACACGAGCTCGATCCCACCCTGGCGCAACTGAGTGACCAGAGCGAGACGATCGGTCGGCCGATCGCGCTGTTAGCCGATGCCGGGTATTACAGTGCAGACAACGTCGAAGCGGTGGCCGCGAACGACATCGTGCCGTTTATCTCGGATGCACGCGAACACCACAATCCACCGCTGATGAAACGCATCGAAGAGCCGCCGGTTCAAACCGATTTTGACGGACCGATCGACGAGCGGGACTGCGAGAAGTCCTGACCGAGCGCTTCCAAGGGACCACGATCGGCGACCTGAAGCACCGTATTCTAGTGCCTGCAGTTAACTACTCGACAGGTCGCGGGCAGTTTTTCAAAACGCCTCACGATCCTTCCGTTGAGTTGGATCACCGCATGAGGATCGTCGATGTTGCGTTGGCTACCGCCGCCGCGCCAGTCTACTTTCCTCTGGCACGCAACGACCGCGGTGTCTTCGCAGATGGGGGATTGGTGGGCAACGCCCCTGGCCTGTTCGGGTTGCACGAAGTCAGGACGTTCCTCGCGCCAAAACAGGGTGCGCAGGTTCGGGTCCTCGCCATAGGCACGATGACGATCGGTGCGACCGTTCGTGGCGGCGCCAGCCTTGATCGCGGATTCGGTAAGTGGCGCGGGGGACTCTTCGACCTCGTGATCTCAGCACAGGAGTCGTCGGTGGACTACATGCTGCAGCAGTCGCTGGGAAACGATTACTTCCAGATCGACGACAAGGCGACTCCTGATCAGAGCAAGGACGTGAAGGCGCTGGATCGGGTTTCCATAGGCTCCACGAATACGCTCAAGGATCGCGGCAGCCACGCGGCGCAGCGTGCGCTTGGCGATCCTCTTTTCCAACCGTTTCGAGCGCACCAGGCCGGCGCCCCATCTTCTATCACGGCCCCAACAAGAATGTTCCGGAGGCCGCATGCTGAACTTGAGCCCGCTTTTCTTTACCACCGTTGACGACGAATCCTGCATGCATGACAGGCTGGACCTGACGCCTGAACAACGCGCCTGGATCGCCAGCGCACGCACGGATGTCAGAGATTGCCTGCGCACGGGTCTTCCCGGCGTGCTGAGGGCAAGCGGGTATACGGAAAACGTACCGCAGCCGCGCTTTTTCACTCAAGGGTCGTGGGCATACAAGACGCTGAATTCTCCAGCACAACACCCTCAACAGGCGGATGTCGATGACGGATGCTATCTGCCGTTGAGTTTCGTTTCGCAAACGAAGCGCCCCAGCATCGCGGCGACGGTGTTCTTTACCGCTGCAGAAGAAGCCTTGAAGCCGCTGGCTGAGGAAAAGCGGTGGAAGCTCATCACCGATAAACCGACGTGCATCCGCATCGTCATTGCCACGGATGCCCACATTGATATTCCTCTGTACGCCATTCCCAACGAGGAATTTGTCACTCTTGCCAAGGCTTCGATGGAGCGATATGGCTACGACTCGCTGATGGAAGCAGTGAACATGGCGGAGCAGGACGCTTGGACGGCGCTGCCCGCTGACAAGGTGCTCCTGGCTCATCGTGAATGCAATTGGATGTCCTCTGATCCTAGGCCCGTGAAGGAATGGTTTTTGGGTGAGGTGGAGGCCAAGGGGGAGCAGTTGCGCCGCGTGATTCGTTACTTGAAGGCGTTTCGTGATTGGAAGTGGTCCAGCGGGGGGCCTGCTTCGATCTTGCTGATGGCCGCCGCTGCTCCTCTTTTTGAGAAGCGAGATCGGCGCGACGACCTCGCGCTGCTGGATGTCGTCGCGGCATTACCAGCTCGGCTACGGGCAGACGTGAATAACCCCGTAGAGGAATCTGAGTCGCTCACGGAGCGACTTGGTAAGGCGGGTGTCGAAAACGCGGCAAAAGCGTTTGAAGAACTTGAGAAAGTGCTTCTTGGAGCCACCCGCGCCGGTAACCCCTCACATGCCTGCATTTGGATGCAGGGTGAATTCGGCCCTCGCTTTCCGAACGAACCGAATCGGGTCAAGGTGGTATCCGTCGCCGCTACCATTGCTGCAGTTCCAGCAACGACTGGTCCGAGCGAACTTATCGGACGAACGAAGGCTGGATGAGCAGCGGCGCAACGATCGAAGATATGATTGAAGCCTTCAAGCAGCAAGGTTTCGAGTTTGTTGGCAAGGCGGATGACGGTTGGTTTAGATTGCATGGACGGTTGACCCCACCCCAAGCGGACAAGGGCTGTCCATGCGAAGTTGAGCTCGACCCTACGTTCTTCGACTTGCCTCGCATCCGGCTGCTGGAAATTTCTCCTGAGCTACCCGCAGCGGTTCCTCATCTTGGTGCCGGTGGTGAACTTTGCTATCTCGGCAAGGGTACGGTCGTTCTGGACATCTACGACCCTATTGGACAGTCGCTGGCATGCCTGCAACGCGCGGCCGTCCTGCTCGGGCAGATTGTAAAGGGGGAGATGATTGAAAACCTTGCGGAAGAGTTCTTTGCCTATTGGAATGGCTTGCTTTGCTTCGTGGACATGCAGGGCGAAGACCTAGGGCGACAGAACTGCATAGTCGCGCAGATCAACGGAAGCCCTTTGTGGTTCATCACCGACAACGTTGATCGAACAGCTGAGAAGCTGAAGTCGCTCGGTTACCAAGCCACCGATCAAACGATGCTGACTTACCGGGTAAAGACAAGCGCTCAACCACGGCCTCTGACCAGCCATTGGCCTCCTGAAACAGTTGGGGATATCTTGACTTGGCAAAGCACCCTGGACTCTCGGTGTCGTCGCAAGATTCACGAACGTATCAAGGAAGGGGAAAAGAAGAAGGCCAACGGCGTTCTGATCGTCATCGAGTCTCCGTTAATAACATATGGCTTTGCGGCTCTCTATGACCGCCAACGCCCCGTCCAAAAGAACAAGCTCGCAGATCGCAGGGATTTAACCTACGGGTTGAAGGCGATGCCCGTCTCGGTCGTCAGAATTGACGACCGGTACCTTGCCCAGCGGAACATACCCAAATCAAAAACGCTTGCAGGTAAGAACTTGGCCGTCGTGGGATGTGGCACGATCGGTGGATATCTTTCGGACATGCTGGTCAAAGCTGGAGCGGGGACATGCGACGGGAAACTCACGTTGGTGGATTTCGACCTTCTTCTCCCGCAAAACATCGGTCGTCATCGCCTAGGGTTCCCGGACCTGTTGTCGAACAAAGCCGAGGCCATGGCGAAAGAACTCAAGCGCTTGGCCCCAGGCGCCGAGATTCGTGCTCTCCCCGTGGATGTTCGGCAGGCTCAACTGGGGGAGCTAGACCTAATTATAGATGCCACCGGAGAAGAATCCCTCGGGCATTGGCTATGCGACCACTATCCACCTCCGATGCCCATGCTTTCGGTCTGGATCGAGGGACCAGGAACGGCTATCCGCGCGCTCCTGAGAACGAATGCATCTGGTGCGTGCTTTCGATGTCTTTGGCATAGCAACAGGAGAGGTGAACTCCGTTCCACCCTTGACCCTCTTCCTGCCATCTTGGCGGGGCATGGATGCGAGGGTTTGTACGTACCATTCTCCGCTTCGGTGTCCGTGCACGCTGCCAGCCTGGGCGCGGAGATGACGCTTGACTGGGTCAACGGCGTCTATTCCCCTGCGTTGCGAACGCGGCTGATCGACCGCGCTCAGCAACCTGCCACACCCGACTGCGACCCGCTGCGGGACCCGGAATGTCCTGTATGCAGTTCATGAGTGCCTGGGCCACTGACGACAGGAGGACGCTGCTGCATTTTTCGGACTCCTCGCTGGAGACATTCAATCAACATGTTCAAGTTCGGGATGTTGACTGCGAAGCTGGTGGGCTTCTGCTCGGCTCGGTTCATGGAACCCATATGCTCATTGAGCAAGCAACGGTTCCCACGGTATGCGACAAGCGATTCCGCTACCTGTTCGAGCGGATGCCATTTGGCCACGAAGCCATTGCCCTGGCTCGATGGACGGCGAGTCAGGGAACCGTTCGCTATCTGGGTGAATGGCACACCCATCCGGAAGACCATCCTCATCCTTCTGGTCTCGATAGATCGGAATGGAACCGCTTATCGGCGAAGCGTCGGGACAAGCGACCAATGCTCGCTGTCATCATCGGGCGAAAATCCCTATATGCCGAATTGATGCCGAGATTAGGTCGAGGTTCGGTGCTTGCGCCTGTGGAGTAGCTGCGTATCAAAGTGATACATCCAGGCATGCCGCCCTCGGGTCCGCGGGCTGCGCTCCGCGCTTAGTGCCCAATCGCGGCCGTTCAACTTTGACCCCCGAACATCCGCCCATTCCCCGATTTTTAATAGCGTCCGAATCTAGAGCTTAAGCGAGCTAACCAAGTGCTTGATTCAAGGTCCGCTTATGGCCCAAGCTGTGTGAAAACTCATCTCGATCCCGCCTTAGCCGGAAACCGACCCTCTGTGCGCGCGTCTAAGCAACGATCTCATGGTGGGCAAGGGTCAAAGGACCCTCTAAAACAGCCCTGTTTTGCGTTTTCACACAGCCTGGGCCGACAGCAGAAGTTGCAGCGTGGGCTTGAACGCAACACTTGCCGCCTAAGCGCGGATCACGTCTTCGACTGGCAGAATTACTTTAACGCACGTCAGTGTTCGAGTGACGGCGTGCACGATGTCGCCGATATCTATTGGGATATCGCAGCGGCACCTCCAGCGTGCAGGTGGCCACAGTGTACCCACCTTGACGATACGAAGGACACGGTCGTCTGCATCCTTTCTTAACGTCGCGATCTTGTGCGTACCGCGCTGTCTCTTATCGCGAATGTGACGCTACATCATCGCTTCCTCTGTTCTTCGTATTGTTGCTCGTGAAATTGGACTATCGGACGCTTTTATTTTTCCGCTATAGGGACGCCCCACCTGCAATTCTGTCGGCGTAACCCACACCGGGCAGAGCCATGGCTGGCATCGTCTATCTCTGCGAAAAGCCGTCTCAGGCGCGCGATATCGCCCGAATCCTCGGCGCGACGAACAAGACCAAGCACTACCTGTCCGGCAGCGACGTGACGGTGACGTGGTGCTTCGGCCACCTGCTCGAGATGGCGTCGCCCGATCGCTATGGCGAGGAATACAAGAAATGGACCTTGGAGACTCTGCCCATCATTCCGGACCAATGGCGGCTCGATGTCCGCCCGAAGGTCAAGGCGCAGTACAAGGCGATCACGCAACTAGTTGGTAAAGCCTGGCATGTCGTCGTCTCCACCGATGCCGATCGCGAAGGCGAAACCATCGCCCGCGAGATTCTGGACCGTTGCCGGTATCAGGGGCAGATCTCGCGGCTGTGGTTGTCGGCGCTCGACGACGTCAGCATCCGGCAAGCGCTCGATAATTTGAAACCCGGTATTGAGACCGAACCGCTCTATCACGCCGGCCTGGGTCGCGCCCGCGCGGACTGGCTGGTCGGCATGAACCTGACGCGCGCCTATACCGTGGTCGCGCGCACCCAAGGCTATGACCGCCTGTTGCCGGTCGGGCGAGTCCAGACACCGACCCTGCGGCTCGTCGTCGACCGTGATCACGAGATCGAATCGTTCAAGCCGGTCCCCTATTGGGATCTGGTTGCACCGCTGGCCACCGAAGCCGGCGATCGGTTCGATGCACAGTGGCAACCGCCGGCGAACGTCACTGACGACAAGGGCCGCTGTCTCGACGAACATACGGCTCGGCGCGTGGCGCAGCAGATCGACGGCTCCACCGCACGGATTACTGCCGCCATGACGACGCGTGAGCGCGTCGCGCCGCCCTTGCCCTATGATCTCGGCACGCTGCAACAGGACGCCAGTCGGGCGGGGGATATGGGAGCACAGGCCGTCCTGGACACGGTCCAGTCGCTTTACGAGACGCACAAGGCGGTGACCTACCCACGAACCGACTGCCGCTATCTGCCGACCAGCATGCTCGGCGAGGCCGATGCGGTCCTCGATACCATCGCCCGATCGGATCCGGGTTTCGTGGCCGCCGTCGACGCCGCCGACCGATCGCGCCAGTCCAAGGCTTGGAACGACGCTAGGATCACGGCGCACCACGCCATCATTCCGACCGGCAAGCCTTGCGGCATGGCGCGAATGGGTGCAGCCGAGCGGCGTCTCTATGCGATGATTTGCACGCGGTATCTGGCGCAGTTCTATCCCGATCACGAAGCCGACAAGACAGTCCTGGCGATCGACATCGCGGACGCGGCGTTCCGGGCCACTGGCAAGGTGGTCATTGTCGACGGCTGGAAAGCACTCGAGCGTGACGAGGACGCCACTGACAGTAGACAATCCGGCGACAACGCAAGTCTGCCCAAGGTGAACGAGGGCGATCCCTGCCCGGTTACCGCCACCGAGATCCGGGCCAAGCAGACCCGCCCGCCGGCGCATTACACCGCGGGCACGCTGATTGCGGCGATGAAAAACGTCGCGTCACGGGTCACCGATGAACGGCTGAAAAAGATCATGAAAGACACCGCCGGGCTGGGCACCGAAGCCACCCGCGCCGGCATCATCAAGACATTGATCGATCGTGGTTTTCTGGCCAAGAAAAAGAAGACGCTGGTCGCGACCGAAGCCGGATGTGCGCTGATCGCGGTGCTGCCGGCAGCGATCACCAACCCGGACACGACCGCCCTGTGGGAACAGGCCCTGGACGACATCAGTTCGGGTCGAATGAGCCTGGATGATTTCGTTGGACGACAGACACGCTGGGTCACGGCCGCGCTCGACCAGGTGCGCTCCAACGGCCTGAATCTGTCCGGTCTGCCGGCGCCCAAGCCGGCCAAGTCCTGTCCCGACTGTGGCAAGCCCATGCGCAAACGCACGAGCCAGCACGGCCCGTTCTGGGGATGTACCGGGTATCCCGACTGCACGGCCACGGTGCAGATCGGCGGCAAGGGCTGGGGCAAGTAGGCCGCAGCCAGATGACCCGCTCTTAACCGCGTCTGCGTGAAAAATTCCACGCGCGCTCGTCGGCATTTTCTGTTGTAGGGCGACAGTGCCTGTCTCACCTTGACCGTGGAATCACGAGTGAGGCACGCAACGGATGGACTGCACTTTTGTTGAACTCGCGCAGACAGCGCGCCAGACCGCTCTAGCGGGTGGACTGGCGCTGATTTTAGCCGGCTGTGCCACCCCCCGATCCGGTGTCATCCCCCATCCCTCGGATCGAACCACGGCACAGTCGGCTTCTTCATCGTTCGCATTGCCCGCCGATCGTCAGTCGGTCGAACCGGATATCTACGCGCCTGGCAGCAAGAAGACGCCCACGCAGGTACTGCGTACCGGTCGCTATCAGCTCGTCACGATGACGCCGGCGGCCGGGCAACGAAATCTGCTGGCACAGACGGTCACCATCGATCTGCCGCAATCGATGAACATCTCGGTCGCCGGCGGGCTCGAGAACGTCCTTCAGCACACGGGCCTGAGTCTTTGCGCACAGGACAGCGAGAGCGGGCGTACGTTGTTTGCGCAGCCGTTGCCCGCGGTCCACCGTCAGCTCGGGCCCACCACATTGGGCACGGCGCTACAGGTGCTGGCCGGCCCGGCGTGGCGGCTGAACGTCGATTTCACCGACCGCAGAGTGTGTTTCGCGCCACGTCAGGACGCTGCCACCGGCGCTGATTCCTCCGAGGCCACCAGCACGGGAGATGCCCGTGCATAACCGATATCTTCCGATCGCATTGTTGATTGCCGCCGCGGCGTTGCCGGTCAGCGGCTGTGGCGATTCGCAGTCCGCATCGGCCGCCCAGAGCGCGGGCACCGATGCGGCGAGCGCTGACAACGCGCCGCCTTTGCCGCTCGACCAGGCGCAGCCACCGCAGCCGTCTCTGGCCGATCAGATCAAGTCGCTGCGCCAGGCACTGCGGAAACAGCAAAGGCAAGCCGATCAGCGTTTCGCCCAGCAGGCAAAGCGTATCGACCAGTTGGAACAGACCGTCGACCGACTGCGTACACGCCTGCGCCGCCTGCCGCCGCCGTCGGCGTTCAAGAAATTGACCGCGCAGTCGGACGCCACGTCGAAGACGGCCCATCCGGCGCCTGCCGATGCGCAAGGCAGTGCGCCGCCGTCCGATAATCGGCATCCGACGTCTTCGACATCGGCTGATCCCGGTAAATCATCGGATAAGAGCCAGACCGCCGCGGCGACGCCAGCCGCGGCGGACGCGCACGGCGGCGATCCGGCCGATGTCGTTCGTAAAGTAGACGCACAGAGTTCTGACCCGTCGGCTGGTGAGGTCCCCGGCCAGTCGACCCAGGCGGAAACGGGCGGCGCGATACCGAAGCAACAACCGCCGGCCCATTGCCCACCACACACCGCGACCGATCAGTTCGACGTCTTTTTTCAGCAGAGTCAAAGCACGGGACTGGACCAGGCCCGGGCAGCGGTCAAGAAAGCCGCGCTGCACGACTGGTTTGTGACGTCCAGTCGGCTTTACGTCGGTCGCTATGGCACCTGTCCGCTGGCAGAGCACCGCCAGAAGACGGTCCATGCCAAGACCGGACTGCCGTTGCGAATCGCAGCCGTGAAGCCCCGTCGGGCCCGCCACAGCCATCGACACGCGGCCGATCACACGCATCACGCCCCGGCGGGACACGCACCATCCCAGGCGAAGACCCCGCCCGTGTTATCGACACCGTTCGAGATCGTCGGCGTGGAACAGCGCGGCGCGCATCAGTATCTGGGCGTGGCCCCAGAAGGCGCCATCCATTCGGGCCAGATCACCTGGCTATCGCCGCGCCAGCACTTTGCCGGTTGGCAGCTGACCGGCATTCATGAAGACCGAGGCACCGTGATCTTTGCCGCCGGCGGCCAGGCCGTTTCGGTCGCGCTGCCAGCGGATCGTTGAGCGTGCGTTGTCGCCCACAATCACAGCTTCAGGCCAGCCTGACGGCGATGCTGTTCCTGTTGAGCCTGGCGCTGCCGGCCTGGGCACAGGACACACGATCGACCCAGCATCGAACCACCCAGAACCAATCGACGCAGGTGCAACAGACCGCGATTGCCCAGGCCCGCCAGTGGCATCTGTCGGTCAACGAGTGGGATCGATACAAGAAGCTATTGCGCGGCATCGACGGTTATCGATCGCAGAAGCTGGATCCCATCACGGAACTGGGCATTCGGGCACGCAGCGATGCCGGGCGTGCGCGCTACGCGCGCAAACTGGCACGCCTGGAACATGAGCGCATACAGCGTGTGCTGGCCTTCCAGAAGGCTTATGACGCGGCCTGGAAGCAGCTCTACCCGAACGAGAAGCCGATCCAGACGGCGCATATCACCCAGGCATTGGCCGCGAGTCGGCGGGATGCCGAGCAGCTGGGCCTGGATCGTCAACGCAGGGCCGTATTCGTGGACGCCCACGGGTGCCCGGCCTGTGTTTCGACGGTCAAGGATCTGGCCGCTTCGAATACACCGATGGATATCTTCGTGGTCGATGCGGCCGGCAACGATCAGGCGATCCGCGCCTGGGCGCAGCGCGTGGGCATCAAGCCGAAGTCGGTACAAGACGGCGAGATTACGCTCAACCATGCGCCGGGCGAGACGGTAAAGGCGCTCCAGGGGCAGACCTTGCCCCAGGTCATCACGCGCTAGTCGTGGTGGTGGTGTTGAGTCTCTGCCAGGCGTTGAACCGGCGACCGCGGTGGCGCTACCTCCTGTGGCTGCTGGTGTGTGTTGCAGCGCTGGCTGATGCCCAGAATCGACCGCCGGTCCAGCCGGTACCGCCCGCCTATCGGAGCGCGGCGAATACGCACGGCGTGCCGCCCGCGATGCTCTATGCCCTGTCGCTGACCGAATCGGCTGCGCCTCTGGCCTACGGGCGCCGCCCCTGGCCGTGGACACTGGATATCGACGGCCGCGGCGTGCGCTATGTCAGCCGCGCCGCGGCGTGCAGCGCACTGCACGCCGCACTGAACCGGACACCGATTGTCGACGTCGGATTGGGTCAGCTCAATGTGCACTGGCAGCAGGGCCTGTTTGGCCCGGGTGGCCGCTTTGCCCGGCCGTGTGCCGCGCTCGACCCCTACGCCAATCTCGACGCCGCCGCCGCCGTACTGGCCCGCTGTCATTTGCATCATTCGGGCAGTTGGATCGCCGCGGCCGGCTGCTATCACCACCCGGCCGGCGGCGCGCCCGCGGCGCGTTACCGGCGGGCGTTCAAGGTCCAACTGCGTCAGGTCGATGCCGGCGTGCGTCTGGCGACCGACGAGCACTCGTCGACCGGCGCCAGTACGCCGCCCCATGGCGCGATGGCGTCAGCTGCCGGCGCGCGTTCGCACACAACGCACGTGCGCGCGCAGCAGGTGACCTGGATCAATCCCCAGGCGGAGGATCCGCATGGCCTGGATTAAGGGCGTCGCGCTGACGCTTTCGCTCGCGCTGGCCATCGCCGGCACGGCTCAGGCGAAGCTGACGGTGGTCGCCGATGACGGTGGCCAGTCGGCCACGCCTTACTACGTCGCGATCAAAGACGCCGACGTCAGCGAGCAGAACGGGTATCACGCGCAGGCCGAAGCGAGTGCGCATCGGCCCGTGACCGAGGCCGATATGCTGCCGGTGCATTCGAAGCGACTGACACCAGGACGCGTGGCGTCCCGCGCCATCCACCTGCCGCCGGCGACCACGCCGTTTTTCTTGATCGGCGACGGCGACCTGTCGCAGCGCTGGCTGCAACAGCGCGGGCCGCGGCTGCGCCAGCTGCACGCCGTGGGTCTGGTGGTGAAAGTGAATACAGCCGCCCAGCTCAGGCATCTGCGGGCGCTCGGCGACGGCCTGATCCTGCGGCCGGTGACCGGCGATGACATCGCAAAACGCCTGGGACTTGCCCATTACCCGGTGCTCATTACACCGCGCGGACTCCAGCAATGACACAGGCCCTGGCGCTGGAACAATCCACTCAATCCTGAAGACCTCTGTCCTTACCCACGCAAGCACAACGGACCCCCTGCCATGCCGCACCACGCCTTCAAGCTACCCGAATCGGCTTTCGACGAACTGATGCCGCCGCGGCTTTCGCGTTCGCTGGTAGACGATCGCGATGGTCGCCTGATCTTCGTGGCGCGCGTGTTTCGTCTGTGGGATATGGCCAATCAGTCGCTCGGCTTCTCGGATCGCACGGAGAGCGCGATCTACAAGGACGACTACTGCGTCGAGGACTATGATCTGGACAGCCTGCATATCTTGACGTTGCTCTACGCCGAGCAAAATTTGCCGCCGGATGCCTGGGCGCAGCTCGTGCGCTTGGGCGCGCGCATGGCGCAACCCGGGCATTTCGAATTCGATCCGGACAATACGCCCGGCTCACTCGGCCTGACCGAACTCATCGATCGCAACATCTTCGCCCTGCTCGATCACCTCGAAGATCACCTCACCGATCACGGCGATCTTACGCATGCCCTGGCAACCTCCTGTCGCCAGGGGGCACGATTCAACGGCGACGACTGCTATCGGTATCAGGGCGAGAATCACTACAACGCGCTGATCGTAGCCCTCGATCGCGAGCAATGGCTCAAGCCCATTGCCAAAGCGGTGGTGCTGTTCCGCAAGGCCCAGCAGGTCTCGGCGCGCGCATGAGTCGGCCACCGGTTTTTTGCCGGGATCGCGCGTAATGGCCACCGGCCATCCGATCGAGTCCCTGCTGCGGCCGGCCGTCGAGGTTTATACGGTGGCCGCGTGCGCGGCCTGTGCGGTGGTCTGTGTCACGGCGCCCTGGATGCTGGCGCTGGCACCGAGTATCGGCTACGGCATGGCCGGGGCGTTTATCGCGTTCGGCCTCATGCGGTCAAACCAGGCCTGGCGGGTATTGCGCTATCGCCGCAACATGAAGCGCCTGCCACGCTTTGCCATGGCAAGCCGCCAGATCCCGGTCAGTCATCGCTCGCTGTGGCTGGGCAAGGGTTTTCGCTGGCAGGTTCAGCATACGCGCCGGCTGTACGAGGCGCAGCAGCCCGAGGCCCAGCCGTCTCTGCGCCCGGGCCGGTTGTTTCGCGCCGCGCGCGCTCTCGAAGCCCCCCTGGAGCGCTGGCATATGCCCTGGCTGGTGGATGCACTGCGCTGGGACTCACCGATCAATCCGGTGCGCCCGCGCCCCCCGGTCGGCGGCGATCCGACGCTGCACGCCGTCGAATGGCGCGAGACGGATATCTACCTGCCGCTGGCCGAGCGCGTCGCGCATACCCTGGTCCAGGGCACGACGCGTGTCGGCAAGACTCGCCTGGCCGAGGTGTTGGTGACCCAGGATATCCGGCGCGGCGATATCACCATCGTCATCGACCCCAAGGGCGATGCCGATCTGATGATGCGCATGTACGTCGAAGCCGAGCGCGCTGGCCGCGGCGATGTGTTTCGCGTGTTTCATCTGGGTTATCCAGAGCTGAGCGCACGCTACAACGCGGTCGGGCGCTTCAGCCGCATCTCCGAGGTTGCCACGCGCCTGTCCGGACAGCTGTCCGGGGAAGGCAACAGTGCGGCGTTCCGGGAGTTCGCCTGGCGGTTCGTCAATATCGTGGCCCGTGCCCGGCATGCGCTCGGTCAGCGGCCGAGCTACGAGCAGATCCTCGCCGACGTGGTCTCGATCGACGAGCTGATGATCGAGTACGCGCAACACGCCCTACCCGGTCACGATGACAACGCCTGGCCGCAGATCATCAAGATCGAGAACGCGCTCAACCCGAAGACCATCCCGCGCAACATGCAAGGCCGGGACAATCGCGTGGTCGCGATCGAGATGTATCTGCAGCGCAACAAGATCGGTGACCCCGTATTGGCCGGCCTTCGATCCGCCGTGCGCTACGACAAGACCTATTTCGACAAGATCGTGGCCTCGCTACTGCCGCTGCTGGAAAAACTCACCACTGGCCAGACCGCCGAGCTTTTATCGCCGGACTATCAGAACATCGACGACGAGCGCCCGATCTTCGACTGGATGCAGGTCATTCGTCAGCAAGGCATTGTCTACGTTGGCTTGGACGCGCTATCGGACTTCGAGGTCGCGCAGGCGGTCGGCAATTCCATGTTTGCGGACCTGGTTTCCGTGGCCGGCGAAATCTACAAGCGCGGCGTCGACGACGGCCTGCCCGGCCCGAAGTTGAACCAGAAGCGGCCAATCAACCTGCACTGCGACGAGTTCAATGAACTGATTGGGGACGAGTTCATTCCGCTGATCAACAAGGGCGGCGGCGCCGGTATCCAGGTCACTGCCTACACCCAGACCCTGTCCGATATCGAGGCACGTCTGGGCAACGCCGCGAAGTCACGCCAGGTGATCGGCAATTTCAACAACATCATCATGTTGCGCGTGCGCGAGGAATCCACGGCCGAGCTGCTGACCCGCCAACTGCGCAAGGTCATGGTGCATCAACGCATGCTGGTCTCGATGTCGTCGGATAACTCCGACGTCGACACCGACACCGATTTTTCCTCGTCGGGCGGCGATCGCGTCTCCACCGTCCAGGTGCCCATGATCGAGGCCGCCGACGTCGTGTCCCTGCCCAAGGGTCAGGCATTTGCTCTGCTCGAGGGCGGTCAACTGCACAAGATCCGTATGCCGCTGCCCAAACCCGAAGACGCCGCCGAGATGCCGGGCGATATCAGCGAGATCGCTGAGCACATGCGCGAGCGCTATCACACCTCCGATCACTGGTGGACGTCGGTCGCGCCGCCACCGGTCTCGATCGATGGGGCGCCGCCGGCGCCCGCGCCGGTGGCAGCTACACAGGCCGAGACACCGCGCCCGATCAACAGCGGCCTGCCGCAGCTGCCCACGCCGAGCTCGACAGTCAGCGGCTGGGCTGGTGACGATCTGCACGACAGCGCCGTGGCCGACGACTAAGCATGGCGCGCCGTCCGGTCGAAAAAGCCCCGCCGCCGAAAAAGCCGCCGACCTGGTTGGGCTGGGCCGTCGGCCTGCCGTTCCGGATCGCCGGCGTGCTGGTGTTATCGATCCTGAGCTCGATCGTCATCGAATGGGCCGGCATCTATTTCCAGTGGTGGAGCCTGCCCGGTGCGGCCCATGCGCGGGCGGATCTCGCCTCGGCGATCGGCTGGATCGACACGCAGTACACCCGCTCCCTGATCTTCAACCAGCCGGTCGAGACCGCCCAGTGGTGTCTGGGCCTGGCCTACCACTATGTGTTCGGGGTCACGGGTGCCGCGGCCTGGCTCAGCGCCAACGCCCACAACGACGGGCTGGCCGGTGCGCTGGCCACCTACGGCCAGGCCGCGGTCGATGTCTCGCTGATCGTGCTGGTGCGCGTTGTCATCCTGATCCTGACCCTGCCCTTGTTCGGCATGGCGGCGTTTGTGGGCACGGTCGATGGCCTGGTCCGCCGCGATCTGCGCCGTTTCGGCGCCGGTCGAGAATCGGCATTTGTCTATCATCACGCCAAGCGCCTGACCGGACCGGTGTTCGTCGCCGGCTGGCTGATCTATCTGAGCCTGCCGTTTTCAATCTATCCCGATGCGTTTCTCGTGCCCTGTGCCGCACTGTTTGGCCTGATGCTCTCGGTCACGATCGGTTCCTTCAAGAAATACCTGTGATCGATCCGGCGCCGGGCGCCCGGCTCCCATCACACACGCCACGCCTCGATAAATTCCGACGCCGGCGCGCGGAATTTATCCGCACGACGCGCAAGCCGTTTGCAAGGATGAACGCAACGCTTTCATGCCAAGCACACGAGGCTGGACATCCGTGAAATTGAAGATGCCGTCACTGAAACAGGCCGTCGTCATCGGCACCCTCATCGGCGTCCTGGCCTGGATCGGATGCGCATCGGCCGCGCTCGCCGCCCAAACACGCGCTCCGATCCAGCGCGAAGATCTGGCACTGATCAACTCCCAGCTGGCGCGCGTCGATCAGGTCATCGACCGACTGACGGCGCGTCAGGCCAACGAGCCGCCAGGACACGTCCGGCTCGACGTGGCGCGCCTGCGCGCCGACGTCGACACGATCCGCGCCGGCATCACCACCTATCTCTCGCCGCCGCGACTGGCACCGCGCCATCTGGCGCCGCTGGCCGGCCACTACGCCACGCATGGCGCGCCGGCCAGCCAATGAACCCGAGTGCGGCGTTCGCCGGCGGCTCCGGCCTGGCGATGGGCAGCCTCGCCACGCTGGTCGCCGGCGTCGGCACCACGATCGTGCTGCTCTGGGCCGGCTGGGCCTGGCTGTCGACCTGGCGCGGCTGGGCCGGCGGCCGGGTCAGGGGGCCGGTGTTCCAGGGCGCGATCATTCGGATCGCCCTGCTGGCGGTCCTGATGTTCTGGATTTTTCTTGGTTGAGCCCATCATCCACCCACAGGAGCCACTGATGCATCCCTCCGAACTGCCTCGAAACCTTCCCCGGTCCCGGACCGGTTGGCTTGTCGCCCGATGCGGCGCGGCCGTCCTGCTCGCGGCGGGTTGTGTGCCGCAGGCGGCCCTTGCCGCCCTGCCCACGGTGAGCGCGCCCAGCGCGGGCACCGGCGGCACCGGCCTGATGGGTACGTTGCAAGGCTATCTCGCTATGGCCGGCATCCTGGTCGGCCTGACGCTCGCCACGGCCGCGTTCCTGGTAGTCGGCGGCGGCGCCCTCGGCAAGTTCAACGAAGCACGTCAACGCGGTGAATGGGGCGATTTCGCGGTCACCCTGATCGTCGGCGTGGTCCTGATCGTGGCCGTGGTCTGGTTGGCCAACCAGGCCGCTACCATCCTGTAACCGACCGATCGTGGCGGATTCAACGATCCAGTTCGTGCCGACGCGGCTGAACGCGGCCCCGATCGTTTTTCGGGGCATGACCGGTCGTGAACTGGGCCTGATGGCGGTCTCCGGCTTCCTGCTGGGGCTGCCGCCGGGCCTGATCGGCTTCTACTTCATCGCGTTTGCCATGGTGCCGACCTGCATGTTTGCCGGCGCGGGGCTGGCCGTCTGGTATGGCGGCGGGCTCATGCGCCGGCTGCGCCGCGGTCGGCCCGAAACCTGGCTGTATCGCCGGCTGCAATGGGAGGCAGCGGTTCGCGGTATCAATCGCGGGCAGCTGATCGTGAACACGGCCGTTTATCGACCGGGCCGCGACCGGCGTCGGCGCTCGGGAGATCGCGCATGAGTCGTTTCCGTCATGCCCTAGCCAGTCGCGATTCGCATATCTGGAGCCTGCGCGGGATCATCCTGATCCTGGCCATCGCCTGCGGCGGACTCTGGTATGGCTGGCAGAACGCGCCGCGCCATCTGACCATCTATAACCCGCCCGACCTGCGCAGCGGATCCACCCGTAAGTGGTGGGTGGTGCCCCCTGCCTCGGTCTATTCCTTTGCTTTTTATATCTGGCAGGAGGTCAACCGCTGGCCGTCGAACGGGTTGACGAACTACCAGAACAACATTGTCGAGTATGCCCCTTACCTCACGCCGCACTGTCAGCGGTTTCTCAAGACCGACTACAAGGCGCGCAAGGACCGCAACGAGCTCAAGGACCGCGTGCGCGGCATGTACGAGATTCCCGGTCGCGGCTATCAGCCCAAGGATGTGACGATCCTGGATCGCAACAACTGGGTGGTTAGGCTCAATCTCGAGATCAACGAATACCTGGATGCCACTCGCGTCCGCCAGCTGTTCATCCGCTACCACCTGCGCGTGGTGCGCGCCGATGTCGATCCGCAGCGCAACCCCTGGGGCTTGCAGCTCGACTGCTTTGCCAGTCCGCCCGTGCAGTTGACCGTGCCGTCATCGGACAAATCGGAAATCCGCAAGGACAGCCGTGCCGGCGGCCGCGATGACACGCTATTCCAATCCACCGAGAACGACTCGTGAATCTCTGGACTCGACCGCTCGCGTGCGGCCTCGCCGGCCTTGTCCTGCTGGCCGCGACCGGCGCCGATGCGACCCAGATCCGGCACTGGAAGCGCACGCCCATTCAGGTCAACCTGCCGGTGGGCACTGAACGCATCGTCGTATTCGGCGACGACGTGCGGGTCGGTCTGCCGTCGGCAATCGCCGATCCCGAGCAACTGCGCGTGCAATCGACGGGGGGCGCCGTCTATTTCGAAGCGCACAAGGCGTTTGTCACCCAGCGCGTGCAGGTCCAGGACATCGCCACCGGCCGCATGATCCTGCTCGATCTGACCGCCAAGCCCCACGCGTCGCACGAAACGGTCAAGGTCGTACAGGGTGCCAGCGACACAAACAACGCGGGATCCGGATCCGACGCCGCACCGGCCCATGCGAACATCCCGCCGGCGGCCTTCGCGCCGTCCGCCCAGTCCGCCCAGTCCGCCCAGTCCGCACCGACCGCGGTCCGCCTGGTTCGGCATGCGGCCCAGGCCCTGTATGCGCCCGAGCGCCTGGTCAGCGGCGCACCCGGCGTCCGGCGGGTCGCACTGGCAACCCAACACCCGCTGCCCGGCCTGTTGCCGACCTTGCCGGTCATTGTTACCCCGCTTGCCGCCTGGCGCGGCGGATCGTTCATTGTGACCGCGCTGCAGATCACCAATCAGGATCCGCGTCGGGCCTTCACCCTCGATCCGCGCGCGCTGGAAGGCCACTTCTACGCGGCGTCGTTCATGCAGTCGACCATCGGCCCGGCGGGCAGCCTGACCGACACCACAACCTTGTTTGCGGTCACCCGCGACGGCGATCTCGCGGATGCCCTGACCGGACCCTACGGCGATCAAGCCACCGCGCGTGAGGCCGACGATGCGCATTGAAGCCAATAGCGTACTCAAATACGGCGTACCGCTGGCAGTGTTGGTCGCCGGCGTCATCGCGCTGCGCGCCTGTCACAACGGCGGTGGCACGTCGGATCAACAGGCCGCCGCGAATCAGGCCAAAGCCCAACCGGCAAACCAGCTTACACCGGCCGAAATGAAGGCCCTCGGCCTGGGCGCCGACACGCCCGAGAACTCGGTGGCCACCCTGGTGGCACAGATGCATCGGATGAACAAGCAGCTAGCCGACAGTCAGAAGGAATCGGCCAAGCTACGCGAACAAAATCACCGCCTGGCGACAAAGAACCAGAACGTCAAAGCGCAGATCAAAAGCGCGATGTCGATCCAACAGCAACAGGACACACAAAATCGGCAGTCGCTGGTGGACAAGATCAATCGCCGGATGGCCGAGCTGCGCGCCAGCCTCAGCGTCAACGGGAACAACGGCGGCCAGGCCAACAATGGCCGGGTGCCGGTCGGTCTGGGCCTGAAAAACAATAAAACGCCCGCCGGCGCGAAAGGTCAGGCCGTGACCTGGGTCAATCCGCTGGGCACACACGCCAGTCCAGGCGGGACCGGTCAAGGCCAGCCATCGAGCGGTGACGGTGACACGTCGGCGTTTTCCAGCGCGTTTAGCACCGGTGAGCAGACCGTGGCCACCGCATCCAGTCACCTTCGCCAGACCGTCACCGGCGCGAGCGAGTTGGCCGCGGCCGTTCCGGTCTATACAGTGCCAAAGAATGCCACGCTGACCGGCTCGGTCGCGATGACCGCCTTGCTCGGGCGGGTGCCGATCAACGGCGCCGTCGAGGATCCCTATCCGTTCAAGGTCGTCATCGGCCCCGACGATCTGACCGCCAATGGCATCGAAGTGCCCGAGGTGCAGGGGGCGATCGTCTCCGGGGTGGCGACCGGCGACTGGACGCTGTCGTGCGTGCGCGGCACGGTCAAGTCGATCACCTTCATCTTCCAGGATGGCCGGGTCGTGACCGTGCCCAAGTCGAAGAAGCCCGGAAAGAGCGACAACAATAATCAGAAGAATCAGGACATCGGCTACATCTCGAATCCGCAGGGCGTGCCCTGTGTGGCCGGCACGCGCAAGACCAATGCGCGCTCATTCATCCTGACGGATCTATTGCTCTCGGCCGGTGCCGGTGCCGCCAACGCCGTGTCCGGCGGCCAGACCACGACCCGCGTCAGCGGCTTCGGCGCCACGCAAGGCGTGACCGGCAACATTGGCAAGTACATCGCCGGCCAAGCGGCGACCCAGGGGATCTCCGAAGTACGCAAATGGGTCGAGAAACGGTTCGGCCAGACCTTCGATGCCATCTACGTGCCGCCCGGTCACCCGGTGGCCGTGAATATCGACAAGACCCTGGATATCGACTACGACCCCAACGGACGGAAGGTGCATGATGTCGCAAACACGCGCTCGCAAAGCCTGGATTAGCGCCGCGCCGCGCGGCCTGGCTGCCGGGCTCGTCCTGGCGATGGCCATGCCAGGGCTGACCGGCTGCGCGACCTCGGAAAAGCAGCTGCTGCCTACCCAGCCGCGTGTGACCATGTCCAGCATCTGGCACTCGGCGACCGCACCCGGCGCCGGTGGCAGTGGATCGCATCAAGGCGAATCTCGGACGTCGCGGCTGTCCGAGGCGCGTGCTGCGCTGCGCCGGCCGATCACGCCCGCGCCGAGTGCGGCCGCCATCCGCGCCGGGTATACCCGCCACGCCGCCAAGGCCGTCGAGACACAATTTCCGCGCCTGCCCAATCTGGACATGGCGCTGTATGTCTTTGCCCATCTGACCGGCGGGTCGGTCGAACAGGTGCCGATTCCGGGCTATACCACGGTTTTTCCGATGTATGAGCGTCCGCACTACGCGCAGCCGGGCGAGCGGCCCCGGGCCACGCGCACCGCGCCCGGGACGACGCCATGAGTGCGATCGACACCCTGCTCGGCCCGCTCTATCGGCTAGTGCCCGGCTCGAGCGCGAAACCGTCTACGCCCACGCCGGACAGCAACCCGTCGCCGCCCTCGGCGGCCGCCTCGCTAGTGCCGGGCGCACGCGGCCAGCCTCGAGGGCGACCGCCCACCAACCGCGAGATCAAGGCGAGCTACAAGCGCGGCCCGTCGTTTTCGCGTTATCTGCCGTGGGTCGAGTATCTGGCCGACTCGGGCTGTTTCTTGCTCGAGGACGGCGTCTCGGTCGGTCTGGCCGCCGAAGTCTGGCCCGTACCCACCGAGGGGCGGTCACAGGAGGCGCTGGCGGATATCCGCGATCAGATCGAGGCGGCGTTCCAGGACGCCATGGAACCGGAATACGATCACCACCCCTGGGTGGTCCAGATCTATGCCCGCGACGACACCGATCCGGCCGAAGACATCCAGGCGCTTGATGACTACGCCGCCGAGGGCCTGCGCGAGACGACATTTACGCGCGCCTGGCTGGACGGCATGGCCGCCCACCTGCGCACGCTCGCCCGGCCCGGCGGGCTGTTCCATGACCAGCAGGTCACCCAGACCCGCTGGCGCGGCCAGACCCGGCGCACGCGCCTGGTGCTGTATCGCTGGCTGGGCTCCGATGCCGATGGCGTGGGCTCGGCCGATGAGGCCAACCAGTTGTACGAGCGCCTGGCCGAAGCCCTGGCCGGAACGGGCCTGCGGCTCGAACGCATGGACGGCGCGGCGTTTCATCGCTGGCTGTTGCGCTGGTTCAACCCGGCACCGGCCACCGATCCCGACAATCCGCAGGCGTTCTATGACCGGGTGGCCTATCCCGGCGACGAAGCGATCGGACAACTCGCCCACTACGATCTGGGCGAGGATCTGATTCATCACTGCCCGGTCGGGGATGTGGCGTCAGGCCTGTGGTACTTCGACGGCCTGCCGCATCGCGCGATCGCGGTCGAGGAGCTGCGCCGCGCGCCGGACGTGGGTCATGTGACCGGCGAGATGCCGCGCGCCGGTGGCAAAGCCTATAACGCTGTCATGGACCGGCTACCCGAAGACGTGATCATGGCGATGACCCTCGTCGCCGTGCCCCAGGAGCCCCTGGAAGACCATATCAACACGTTGCGCAACAAGGCACACGGCGATTCCGTCCATGCCACCCAGGTACGCAAGGATTGCAATATCGCACGCGAGATGCTGGCCCACCAGCACAAGCTGTACAAGACCGCGTTGACCTTCTACGTGCGGGGCAACGACGCGCTCGATCTGCGCCGGCGCACGCTCGGCCTGACGACCCAGCTGCAACAGGCCAAGCTCAAGCCGGTCAATGCCGCCGACGAGATCGCGCCGCTCAACACCTATCTGCGCTGGCTGCCGATGGCATTCGATCCGGACAAGGACAAGCAAGGCTGGTACACGCGGCTGGCCTACGTCCAGCATCTGGCGAATCTGACCCCGTTCTTCGGCCGCTCGCGTGGGACCCAGCATCCCGGCCTGTCGTTTTTCAACCGCGGCGGCGGCACGTTCTCTTTCGATCCGCTGAGTCTCGAGGATCGCACCAAGAACGGCCATATGTTTATCTTCGGGCCGACGGGCGCCGGCAAGTCGGCGACCCTGAACGGGATCATTTCCCAGGTCATGGCCCTGCGTAAACCCCGACTATTCATCATCGAGGTCGGCAACAGCTTTGGCCTGTTGGCTGAAGATCTCGAACGCCACGGATTGTCGGTGAATCGGGTGCGGCTGGCGCCCGGCGCTGCCCCGCCGCTGCCCCTGTTTGCCGAAGCGCATCGTCTGCTGGATCCGTGCGAACGCCAGGCTCGCTATGCCTATGATCGCGACGACGCGCTGCATTCCGACGATCCGGCGCCGCTGGATATCGAGGACGACGCCGATGACGACGACGGCGACGGCGAACGTGATCTGCTGGGCGAAATGGAGATCACCGCGCGGCTGATGATCACCGGCGGCGAGGTCGAGGAAGAACACAATTTCCGGCGTGCCGATCGCCGCCTGGTGCGCGATGCGATCTATGCCGCGGCCCGCACCGCAGCGGCGGCGCACCGGCAGTGCCTGGCCGAGGATGTGCGCGACGCGTTGCTGGCGCTGTCCACGCACGACGACATGCCGGCTTCGCGTCGGGAAAAAGCCCATAACATGGCGGAGGCCATGGGCCTGTTTTGCGACGGCTTCGACGGCCAGGTTTTCAACCGCGAGGGGACCGCCTGGCCGGAGTGTGACGTGACCGTGGTCGATCTGGCCCACTATGCCCGCGACGGCTACGAGGCCCAGTTGGCGCTGTCGGTGATCAGTCTGACCCACATCATCATCGGGCTGGCCGAGCGCGATCAGTATTCGGGACGCCCGATCATTCAGGTGATCGACGAGTGTCACGTGGTCACCGTCAACCCACTGCTGTCTCCCTATCTGGTCAAGGCCGGCAAGATGGGCCGCAAATTGTCCTACTGGATCTGGCTGGCGACCCAGAACCTGGAGGATTTTCCGGATACGGCCACGCGCCTGCTGAACATGATCGAGTGGTACATCGTGCTGGTCGCACCGCCCGACGAGATCGAGCAGCTGGCGCGCTTCAAGACGCTCACCGACGATCAAAAGAAACTGCTGGCCTCGGCGACCAAGGCCCAGCATCAGTACACCGAAGGCGTCGTACTGGCCGATCGGATCGAGGCGTTGTTTCGTATCGTGCCGCCCAGTCGATATCTGGCACTGGCCGGAACCGAGGGCGAGGAAAAAGCCGCACGCAAGCGCCTCATGGACGAACTGGGGTGCAGCGAACTCGATGCGGCATTGCATATCGCGACCGAGATGGACGCCGCGCGCGGCATGAAGCCGGTCGCCGGAGACGACCCGTCGTCGGCGCCGCTCGCGCACGGCGCGCGAGAATCCGGCCACCCCATCGAGAAGGCACGGGCATGAGACGGTCGACGTCCAACCCACGGCCGGCGCTGATCGCCATTGCCTCAATCGCACTGATCGCTCTGGCCGCACTGCCGTCGATCGCGCTTGCCCAGGTCGAGGTCTTCACCCTCGCCGGCCTGCCGGTCACGCAGGTGCCAGCGGATGCGACGGTAGTCGAGCTTGACGCGCCGGCGCGCCTGGACCAGCGCCTGTCACAAGGCCTGCCGGCCGATCCCAAAGCCGCGGCCGCGATCGTTCGTCGGCGCCTCAAGTCATTCAAGGCCCGGTACGGGCCCGACTATCGTGGCCTGGTGCGGGCCTGGCAGCTGGGCGTGGCGAAGGTGCCGGCGGTGGTGGTCGACGGCCAATATGTAGTCTACGGCCAGCCGGACGTCGCGACCGCGCTCGCCACGATCCGTCGGGCGCGCCATACGGCGGCTACGCCATGAAGGCGCGTTTCGTGCGCACATCCATGATCGCGGCCGTGTTGCTGCTGGCCGGCACACTATTGTCGCGCCCGGCCCGCGCCATCACGACACCCCAGATCGTGGCGTCGTCCGCTTCGACCCAATGCCTGCACTACCAGGTCATCGGCGTATGCGTCTGGCTGACCTGCACGCCGTTGGGTTGTACGACCCAAACCAGCGTCAAGGTCAAGCATTACATGCCGGATCTGGTGGTCTCGGTGTATCACCGGACCGGGCACAATCCCTGGCCGGTGGTCGCGCCGCTGGCGCCGCCCAACGGCTTGTCCCAGGAGGCCGGCAACCGCGCCAAACGCGATGCCAGCCGTCATCATTCCAATCTGCGGTTCAAGAACGCCGATGCCATCGGCGATCCCGCCGCGGCCGGTTTTGCCCTGCTTTCCAGCGTGGGCTTCACCTGTCATTCCGCGGCCACCCCGTTCAAGCCCTACTACTTGTCGGTCGATGATCCGCTGGCCTGGCGAAGCGGCATCCCGGAGTCGGCCTATCCGGAATCCCTGATTCCGGGCGCACGCACGATCGGCCAGCCCGGCGATCACTGGGGTCATGTCTACCCACGCGAGGGTTTTGTGACGCAGGCCAACGACTACAAGGCCTCGGCGGTTATTGCAGAGCGCGTGGCCGATATCGTCACCCGCAGCGGTCAGCCACATGTCTATCTACCGCTGGTCGCACAGGCCCAGCCCGGCTGGTGGCCGCCCGGCGCAGCCCGGGAAGGCGATGCCTCGACGCATGAGTGGCAACGTCTGCAGCCCGACCAGAGCCAGTCCTGCCATGTGTTTCCGGATCGCGGACCGCTGGCCTCCTTTCAGGGCGATATTCCCGCCGATCAGGCCTATGTCTGGACGCTGTGGCGGCCGTATTCCTGCTGCAAACGCCGCGGCCAGATGCTCATCTACGACACGCCGGGCTGATGCCTGATCAACGGAGAACCCCATGACTACCCAACCGACAGTCTACGGCGTCCGCGCCCGGGCCGTCCGAGGCCAAGCTCAAGGATCGGATGCACTCGAACATCATTTCCGGCGGCAACGAGTGGGGACTGCTCAAGCAGGCCCGGTTCATCCAGAACCAGCCGATCAAGATGACTGTGCTGTATCAGCGTAACGGCCAGGACCACTGGACATTCGCCGATGCCCAGCAGGGCTATCACTAACGGAGGATACGCATGAGTCGGTCTGTTCGCCTGTCGTTTTGCCGTGCCCTGCTCGCGATCGCTACCTGTCTGGCGATTGCGCCCTGGGCTGCCCACGCCGCCAGTAACAATCTCTACTACCAGCTGGGCGGGGGTTCGCCGGTCAGCGTATCGGCCGGTGCCGGCCACCAACCCGGCAACCTGGGCCTGGGTATCCGCTGGAATCAGGGCTCGGCCTGCAGCGGCCTGAATCCACAGGTTTCCGTCGCCAATCAGCTCAACGGTGTCACCAACGGCTTCCATAACCTCATGGGTTCGGTCATCCAGAACGCCACAGCCGCGGTGGGCGCCTTGCCGGCCATGATCATCCAGCGCGCCGCCCCCGGTCTATACGATCTGCTGACCAACGGCGTGTTGCAGGGCAAACTGAATTTCAATCGCGCCAAGACCTCGTGCCAGGCCATGGCCCGGCGTGCGGCCGGCGTTCTGACGTCCGGTAGCTGGCGCCAGCAGGCCGAATCCGAGAACTGGGAACAGCAGGCGGCCATCAATCCGGATGCGGTCGCCGCCCAGCACACAGTCGAGACGAGCGGCGGCAACAACGGCGTCACCTGGGTCGGCGGTCAGAAACGTGGCGGCGCTGGACAGGCGCCGATCCAGGTGACCCACGACACCGCGATCGCCGGCTACAACCTGTTGTTGGGCCGCAGCAATCCCAACAGTACCGCCCCGGTCGCCGGCGGCGGGGGTGGCTGGGGCTCGATTCCGGGCGGTGCCGGGAGTTGGCCAGGCGCGGGATCCGGTTCGGGTGCCGGATCCGGCGCGCCGTTGGGCCCGGGCTGCGACGGCGGCATGTGCACCGTATGGGGCTCGCCTACCACGGCTGCGCAATGGATCACGACCGTGATTGGCAACCGCAGTATCCGGACCTGTGCGGGCTGCGACAAGATGCAGAGCCAGGCCGGCACCGGGCTTATGCGTGCGCTCGCCCAGGAACAAAAACAGATTCAGCAGAAGCTCACCGCGATGGTCGACGGCAGCCAGCCGGTCACCGCGGCCAACCTGCGTGCCGTGTCGGGCGGTCCGGGGCTGTCGATCTCGGCCGGCGTCATCAAGGCGCTGGCCAACGATCCGAAGGGGGCGTTGCTGACCCACCGCCTGGCCGGCGAGATGGCCCTATCGCGCACGCTCACCCAGGCGATCTGGGCGCGCCGCGTCATGCTAGCCGGAGCGAGCGATCCCGGTATCGCCGGCAACAGCCAGGGCCAGCAGGCGATCAACGGCGAACTGACCCAGCTGGATCGCGGCATCAACGGCCTGCGGACCGAGATGGACGTCCGCCGCGATCTGGCCCACAACGCGGCCCAAGTGTCCCTGATTCGGCAACAGGCGCGCTCGGATGCCAACCAGGCATCGCACACCCAGCCCGGCACCACCGAGCTGAACAGCCGGAATCCGCTGCCGTGAGTAGCCGAGGGCCGCTATCACGCCGCCGCTGGGGTGTGGGCAGCCTGTTCATCGCGGCCTGGATCGCGGTGATCGTGTTCGGCCTGGTGGCGACGTCGATCGGCATGTCGATCGCCGGCGGCCCGGCTGCCTTCCATCACTGGGTGCAATCGGCTACACCCGGTTTCATGGTCTGGCGGGCATTACTGTTTGGCGGCGGTGGGCTTTTATACATCACGCGCTGGCGACCGCGGCTGCGTGCCGCGCAGCGCGACCGCCCCGACGGCGGTCAGGCCGCGTATGCGCGCCTGATCCGGGCCGAACGCATGATGGTGGTCGCGATCATCTTCATCGAGGCGACCAACCTGCCCGGCGAAATCGCTTTTTTCTCGGGCTGACGGCATCCGGCCATGCACACCATTACCAGCATCGATCTCAACGTCTTCGATTTCATGGAAAACGTCGTGCTGATGCTTGGCTGGATCGTCAACGATCAGATCTGGTCGGCGCTCAATCACAGCGGCATCGCGGCGCTGCCTTTCGTGGTGGCGATAATCGGCGTCTGGTTCGAGGTCCGTCGCGATGGCGAGGATGAAGGCAACAAGGGCCTGCTGGCGCTTAATCGCCTCGAAGCCAGTTTCTACGCCATGATCATCGCCTATATCTTCGCGGTCGCACCGATCATGCAAGTCAGCTTCGCGCCGGTGAGCATCGATCAACAGCATCTGGATCAGTGCGGCGTGCGGGTGGCCTCGGGTGGCCAGAGCCAGAACGCCGGGTCAGCGCTGGGTGGCCGCACGGCCAACCTGCCGGTCTGGTGGGCGATGGTGCACGCGGTATCGACCGGCCTGACCAACGTCGCGCTCGCGGCCCTGCCGTGTCAGACCGACTATACGTATATGCGCACCCAGCTGAACCTGACCTCGATCCAGGACCCGACCCTGCGCAACCAGGTCTCGGATTTTCAGAACTGGTGCTACGGCCAGGCGCGGGCGAAACTGCTACAGAATTCATCGACCGTGAGCGCGCAGCAAGCCCAGGATACCGACTGGATCGGTTCCACGTATTTCATGAATACGCCGGGCTATTACGATACCTTTCAAGCCAATCGCCCGGTCCAGGGCTTTCCTTGGAATCAGCGGCGCGATCAGGGTCACAGTACGCCGCCCAGTCTCGGCGGATATCCGAGCTGCAAGCAATGGTGGCAGGCCTCGAATGTGGGACTGCGCTCGCGGCTGCACGCCCAGATCAGCCCCAGCTGGTGGAATACCTTCCACTCCTGGATCCCGGGTTCTGCCAGCGCTGACGACTACGCGATCCGGGATCTGGTCTCGACCCAGCACGGCAATCCGCTGGGCAACAGCGGCCAGGCCGTCTCCGGTGGATCCAACGGCAATTTTTTTCAGCGCGTGCTCGGCGACGTCACCGGCTTTTTCGGGACCGCCATGGGTTCCGTGCCGGCCTATGGCATGTCCAATGTGATGTCGCGTGCCCTGCCCATGGTGCAGTACCTGGTGCTGATGGCACTGGTGATGGCCATGCCGTTTCTGATCGTGATCTCGGGCTATAGCTTCAAGGTGATCGGGCTGTTGTCGTTTGCCTACTTCGGGCTGGTCACAATGACGTTCTGGTTCACGCTGGCCCGCTGGCTACAGAATCACCTGGTCGGCATGATCTACCACAGCACTGCCACGCAACTGGTCTGGATGAGCGGCATCAGTAACGCCTATGACCAGGGCGTCATGGGCCTGGTGCAGGCTGCGTTGCTGATTGTTCTGCCGACGCTGTGGCTGGCGATGCTGGGTTGGGCCGGGTTTTCGGTGGGAGGAGGTTTAGGAAAAGCTATAGGTGGCGGAGTCGGGGAAGCTCAAGCTGCTGGTAAACGTGGCGGCGAAGGAGTACAAAACAAAGTGATTTGATGAAACAAAATGCGTTTTGCAGCGCATCTAACTGTCATCGTCGTCCATTGAAGTCGCAGTCATATACCGCATGTTCTGAAGATAGTATCCGTAGCCGTCATATCCATATCTCCAGCCATCGCCATCTTCAGAGCGGCCCATTGGTACTACGTTGCTACGGGCTGAATGGCGGCCGCCTCCTCGCATACAAAACGCCACTGCCAAAACACCAGCAAAAACCAGCGGAATCTGAAACAGCGCGCTCCAGTTCATGGACGTGGCGATCGCAATCGCGGCGCCGAGCACGAATGGCCCGCCGATCAATGCCCGACGCCGGCCGCCAGCGCGGTAAAGCGCCAGGATGATCAGGCCGGCCGCCATCAGCGTGACGCCGAGACCGAGCCAGTTGCTGTATCCGCCCACAGCGCCAATCAGCCCGCCGCCGGCATAATTGGGATCCAGGCCGGCGGTGAACCAGCCAAATACCGACCAGACAATGCTGCCTGCGACGAGCAGACGCAGCCAGCCGTATTTGCGGCCGCCGATGTTCGGGGCGTTGTGTGCGTTCGAGACCTTCATGACGCGTCTCCTTGTTAGATTTATCCGCAGAAAAGCGTAGCGCCAATACTGAATCCAGACAAGCCGCGCCGAACGGTCGGCACACCGCCGGCGTTCGGCAAGCAAAGTCCTGACACCCAGCCGCTGCGTCGAAAGCAGCACTTAGCGCGGGCGGATTGATCATGAGTTCGGACGACTTGTTATCAGCCCTTGATCTCGTCATTCATGAATAGCGGCTGCATTTTCGATCAAGGCCAAGAGCGTTGGTCCCGTGGTAGCTGAGCCCTGTCATCGATGACGGTAACTTGCGACGGAGGCTGATCGCCCCAGACCCAGAACACCAGATTGGTGTCATCATCCCGTGCGCCGACCGCGAAGCTCTTCACGCGGATCGCGCCAACGCCGTGGCGTTGCAACGTTTCAGATAGGGTCCAGCTGGGCGGCATTTCACCGACGGCGTTCAAATACGCCCAATCGCAGGTTACCTGCGTCCAATCAACGTCGGCGGCGTCACAGGCGGCTTGCGTCGACAGATCCAGCACCGATTCGTGATCGACTTCGTAACTCATGATCGTGAGCGGGCGCAATCGCATCACCATGCCTTGGGCGGCTTCGGTGATCGCGCCCATGATCGAGGTCGCAGTGTAGAGCGCTGGTGTGCCCGGCTTGTTGAACCGACCGCCATACAATGCCGCGCCCTCACCGGAGGCCGGATCGAAGGCCCACTTGGGATCGTGTGCGCGATAGGCCAGTCCCTGGTGCCGATACAGCGGCAGCACTAAGCAAAGCCACCCACAGCGACTCGCGACAGGTGGGTCTTGACCGCATCAGCGAGGCCGGCAGCGACCAGGTCCGAGGCCGTCCGGCCACCGAACGATGGCAACGGTTCGCTGCGGTACCAGGCATAGGCCTGCATATCCGAGCCGGTCCAACGGCTCACGCGGTTCAGGATCTCGACCACATCGCGCATGCGCCGCTGTGTTGGCCGGCTTTGCTCGCGCTCACGCTTTCGCAGCGTTTCGGCCGGCAGGCCCAGCGAGGAGGCCAGTTCGGCCTTGGTCACATGCAGCGCCTCGGCCAGAATGCTCGAAAGCACGCGGTCATCCTGGATGACCCGTTCGTAGAGCGCCGAATGCGCAAGCTGTCGTGTTTCGGACATAACGCCCCTCTATAAAGACGTTTTTACGTCGTATTAGTATGGCACATCGTACGATCGATGTTTGAACGCTTCGACAGCGCCGCGGAAAGATGCACAGCCGTTGACACGGCAGCATGCTTTTAGTCAATCTATAGCTGCGAACCCTACCGCTGGGTATAAAGCGGCCCTTGAAGCCTCTTCGGATCGTGAGCAGAGGCGCCTTCAGGCTCGATCCATCCTTCGCAACTCATCGCTGCGGCGATCTGTATCCACCCATCGGGGAATATCATTCCCCCGTGCGGGCTTGGTGTTTCCCATTTTCGTAGGAGAAACACCATGTCTGATACCGAACCACTGGATCGCCAGTGGATTCTTGACCGAGTTTACGCCCATTTCATCGTTAATCGACGCCCCGCTGGGCGTCTCCCCGCTGGGCGTCTGAGTGGCGAAGCCAGCTGTATCTATCACAGCCACGATGACGATGGTCGCCCTGTATCGTGTGCGATCGGCATTTTCGACACCGAAGGACGACTCGATCGCGAACCGCTGGTCACCCTGGCGGTTTCCGATCTCTACGATCAAGCTCTCGACGCACTTTGCGATGTCTTCGGCCAGTCCGAGCTCACAATCTCTGATATTGGCTTTCTGGCCGGTGTTCAGGACGAGCACGACCTGGTGTGAAGAACGCGGCGCGGTCGGATCGCCCCTTTGACACGTTCTTCATCGAGGAATTGGCGCACCGGCTTGATCGTTTTGCCGGCGAACAAGATCTCGTTTCGCCGTGTTCACCGAGTGATCTCGGCGCCGGCTGATTTATAGCCACTCGCTCACGCGAGAACTTCCTTCCCACTGCGAGGCATTACAGCGCCCGCAGGGGCGTGGTTTGCCCCTTCCTTTTGTATAGGAGCGAACCATGTGAACCCTCGACTATGAATCGATCCTGCATAACGTCTACGAGCATTTCGTGGTCGCTGGGCGGCCACCGGGCGTCATCGACGGCCGTGTCTGCTATCACCAGAGGATTGCGGGCGATCCGTTTGCTATTGATCGCCCTTGTGCGATTGGCCTGTTCGACAACGACTACCTGCTGGATGACCCATAGGTGGCCACCATGGACGTTACGACGTTATTCGTCTGTCGTCCGGACGTGCTGAGGCACGTGTTCAACGTGGATCGGCTCACGCGCGAGGACGCCGCGTTCTTGGCCGCAGTCCAGAACAAGCATGATTTTCATGCAATGGACGCGAGCCACAGACCCTGGCGTTCGCTCGACGTGTTCCAGGCCGAGATGCTCGATGGCCTCGAGTTCATTGCTCGGGATTTCGATCTGCCGCCCGTTCTGGTTTTTTAACCACGACGCCCGCTGACGCGGGGCCTTTCTTTCACCCACCACAGGGCAGTTCCACCCCGTGCGGCGTGGTATCTGCCCCTTTTCCAAGGAGCATCACCATGAACCATGCAATCGATGACGACTCGGTCACGGGTCAATCCATTCTTACCACCGCGACTGCCGTACCCGAGGATCAGCGCATGCACTTTCTGCCACGGTTTTTCGGCCACGACATGCGGGTCGGCGAAACCCTGGTCTTTAACTGGATGCAAGAGCTGGCCGCGGATTACGACGGCGGCTATTGGACGTTTTACGAATTGAGCAACGGCGGCTTCTACATGGCCCCCGAGCTCGATTGCGAGACGATCCGGATCCGCTGCAGCGGCAACTTCTACAACGGACAGATGTCGCCCGATGCCGCCGGTATCGTCGCGACGCTTTACGCGCTCAATGCGTTGGTCTGGAAGACACGCAGGTCGAGGCACAAGGATATGTTCGATCGGCTGCGAGATTATGCCGGCGACCATGCCGAAGGCCCGGCTATTTTCGCGGCCATCGATTGAGTCTCATCCATTAACCGCTCGTTTCCAGGCGAGTATTTTCGACCCACTGCGGGGCACGCATCGCCCCGCAGGGTGCGGCGTGTGCCCCTTTTTTAAGGAGCAAAACCATGCTGCTATCCATCACGCCGGAAGAATCCGGCATCATCCAGCAGGCCATCGAGATCATCGAGCGCGGTATCACCGATCGTGACGTACTGACTGATCCGGCCGCCACGCGTAACTATTTACGCCTACAACTTGCCGGCCTCGAGCACGAGATCTTCGGCGTGATCTTTCTCGACAATCGGAACCGGGTTCTCGGCAAACAGGACCTGTTCCGCGGCACTATCGACGGCTCCGCGGTTTATCCGCGGGAAGTCGCCAAGGAGTGCCTGATAAACAACGCTGCCGGCGTTATCTTCTACCACAACCATCCGTCGGGCGTGGCCGAGCCGAGCAGGGCTGATCGTGACATCACGCGTCGGCTCACAGAGGCTTTGGCCCTGTTCGACATTCGCGTGCTGGATCATCTCATTGTGGGTGAAAGCACGACGTCGATGGCTGAGCGCGGACTGATATAGACCGCATCCACCGGGCGTTTCATACGCCATATCGGACAGTTTCAGCTGTCTTCATCCACCCGCGGGGGAACACAGTATCCCTGACGGGCTCCGGTGTTCCCCTTTTTTACAGGAGCAGCACCATGGGATGGTTAATCACAAAAGGCCAGACGAAGACCGAACTCATTAAACACGTCACCGAAGGCGACCCGAACCTTCGCACGCATCGAAAATGCGTGCGGGGAAACGTGCTCTGGACCATTCAGGAAAACCTGAAATACCCTGAGTTTGGTAGATTCATCGTTGCATATCTGATGGTGCGCGATCCCGGTTACGGTTGGGGCTACAAACCCGTTACCGAGTCGATGGGGCCGGCCGAGCTCTCGTGCCCGGCGTCCTATCTCGACGAGGCGCCGGTGCCCGACAGTGAGTTCGCTGCACCGTGGCGAGCGCGTGTTCGCCGGCGTCATGCCGACAAACAACGCCTCAAGCGCACGGTGACCGCGGCATCTATCGGCGACCAGGTCACGCTCACCGAGGGCTGTGTGCCGCACACGGTGACGCTGGCCTCCAAGAAGCCGCTGATTGGTCGCGCCGACGACGGTTCACACTGGCGGATTCCACGCCGGTGCATCGCGTCGATCAAACCAGCAGTCTGATCCACATCCAGGCCCCTTTCGAGGGGCCTTCCTTTTTCCTCACATTCGCTGTGTAAAACCTCGGATTACGACCGCGCAATCGCTGACAGGTCGCGACTCGGCTGGGTGCTGGTCGGTTTCTGACCATCGCCGCGCCACCGCCAAGCCAAATTCCGACACGGTGTCGTTGGATTTTGTATTGCCTGTCGTGTCGAGGCCGCACGGATTGCATGTGACACTTGAGGCAATGAAACACCCCATGCGGCTACCCTATGTGTTGCGACGCAGTTTACTGGCCTGGGCACGCGACTGGCGCTGCGAGGCCAAGTCCAGCGATTTTCTGATCGAGAACGCCCACGGGCCTTAACGCTGGTAAGTGATTCGCCACGGTCAACGGTGGCTCGACTTGTCGCCCGAAGTTCGTCGGCGAGAACCCGCGCGTCGACGGCGGCAAGCGTAACGTGTTCGTGCATCAATTGCTGTCGAGTGACGATGATCGGGCCTTACGCGGTCACCCTTAGTCCTGGATGACCCTCATTCTCGAGAACCAATACCTGGAACATCTGCCGGCCGACGCCTCGGAACCGGCCGGCGCAACGATCACCCGCCGGCGCCGTGCGGGCGAGATCGTCATACGTCGCAATGTCGCGGCCCCACCGCATCGAATCACTTGAGCAGCGGCCCGCGACCACGCTGTTCGTGACCGGCCGCAAGCGGCGTGAATGGGGATTCCACTGCGCCCGCGGCTGGCATCATTGGCGCGAGTTCACCGCATCAAATGGCAGCGGCCGCACACGAGACTGCGAACGATCGCTTACGAATAATTCCGCACGGTCGTGTCGGGATTTTTTGTTGTCGCAACGCGGCTATCCCAGCAGATTAGTGCCGTCACTTCCCCTGGCACAGTCGATGAACGATTCAAGCGACGATGGCACCCATATCCCGGCCGGCCGTAAAGCAGCCCCTGGCACAGCCGAGGATGAACAGATTATCTGGTCGGCGGGCCCGGGTCAGGTCGTCAACCTACACGTCTATCTGATCGCCGCAATCGTCGCCGGCATTCCCGGCGTCTACGTCCCCTGGCATTGGGCTGGTGTCGCCCTGGTACCCGTAGCGATCGCCGGCTTTTACGTCTGGTCGGTGCAGAGCATCCGCTATGAGCTCACGAATGAGCGTCTGCGCAAAACCTGGGGGATCCTGACGCGCCGCGGCGAGGAGGTCGAACTCTATCGTGTCGAAGATACGAATCCCACGGCGCCGCTTCTTTATCGTCTCTGCGGTCGCGGGAATGTCGAAGTGCTCTCGACCGACCGCACCGCTGACAGCCTGACGCTCCGGGCAATCAAGGACCACGAGACGGTTCGCAATACGATCCGCGATCGCGTTGAGGCTATGCGTCGCGCCAAGGGCGTG
Organism: Salinisphaera sp.; assembly: GCA_027858915.1. Taxonomy (GTDB): domain Bacteria; phylum Pseudomonadota; class Gammaproteobacteria; order Nevskiales; family Salinisphaeraceae; genus Salinisphaera. The sequence goes on along the minus strand of JAQIBT010000138.1, from coordinate 12,131 downwards.
CGTCTAGTCGAATAGATCGAGATCCGATCACAGCGGCACGCTGCCAGTGCGGCTGCACCCTTTCCAGAGACAAGAGCCCGCAATGAAACGACGCAACGTCACCGATCTCGCCCCGATCGCTCAAGGCCTCGCCCTCGCCTTTGGCCTGGCGATCACCACCGCGTCGCCGGCTTGGTCAGCCCCGACATCCGATACGCATTATCCGAAAGTGCTTCAGGACATGGTCGATGCCGGCAAGATGCAGGTCGTGAAGCAATTTCCCACCGACAAGAACGGCCTGACGGGCTATCTCGTGAAGCACGGCGGCTACCAGACCCTCGTCTATAGCGAAGACGGCTATCTGATGCTGGGGCCGCTCTACGATCCACAAGGGCACAATCTGTCCAAGCAGTACGCGCGGAAGTACAAGCCGAGACCCGACGTCGGCAAAGTCATCCATTCGCTCGACGCCGATCGCATGGTGACGGAAGGACCAAAGGATGCGCCGACGCTGTATGTGTTCGCGGATCCAAACTGCATTTACTGCCACAAGCTCTACCAACGGGCAAAGCCGCTGGTGAAAACGGGCATGCTGCAGCTGCATTGGATCATGGTCGGTCTACTCGGACCGAGCAGTGTCGGCAGGGCCGCGACCATTCTCGAAGCCAAGAATCCGAGTGCGGCCATGGCGAAGAACGAGGCCAACTTCGACGTCGCCAACGAGCAGGGTGGCGTAGCGATTGGCAAGCCGAACCCCACGCTCGGAGACGTGCTCGACCAGAACCGGCAGGCCATGTTCACGCTCGGCAGCCGTGGGACGCCGACCGTCGTGTATTCGGATCGGAACGGAGATCTCAAGGCGCACCAAGGCATGCCGCCGCGGGGCTGGCTTGAACAATACGCCCACGATTAAGCTGCCTCTGGGATCCCACACTGGGAGGTTCAATATGGTCAAAGTCGATGCGCCCTGCCCCGAATGCGATACGACTCCGGTTAATCGCCTGGATCTCGTCGACGGCGAGATCTGGATCTGCCCCGCCTGTGGTTATCAGGAAATCACCGCGGGCATCGACATCGAGGCCCAACTGAATGCACTCGCCGAGTATGACCCCGAGCTTGCGAACGACTGGCGCGAGGAACTGGGGATCTAGTGTCGATGGTCGACGAACACAGTCCGATGCCGGATGTCATCGCCGGGTTGAAAAGCGCCGACGACATCGCGTGCTATGAATTTTGTCGGCGCCAGCGACCCAACACCTTCGAGGCCTTGGTCGCCGGCGCCGATCACCTCGGTCTAATCGCGTTCGAACTCGAGTGCCGACAGCCGGACACCCTACTTATTTTGAATGCGCACCGTTGCAATATACGTTTCCCCGTATATACTATTTTTAGAATATACGAATAACCATATTTATGCGTGCCGACAAACGCTCCTATAACGTGCTGTTCCTGTGTCAGCACAACAGCGCTCGCAGTATCTTTGGTGAGGCACTGGTGAACTCGATGCCGGCCAGTGGCCTTCGCGCTTACAGCGCTGGAAGTGATCCGGCCGATGCGGTCCATCCGCAAACGCTGGTTCTGCTCGAATCACTTTCGATCCCTACCGATAAGCTGTATCCGATGCATTGCATGACATCAGTCGCCGGGTACAACTGTTCATGAGCCTGCCGATCGCCTCGCACGATCGACTCACCCTGCAACGAGACGCTGATGTCATCGACCGGCACGCCGGATGCCAGCTCGGAGCCCAGGGCATGAGCGGTGCACCGGCTCCACCTATCGAACCCGATACCCCACCGCTCCGGCCCGACGATTTCTTCCAGGCATTGGCGGACAGCACGCGCCTGCGCTGCCTCGTGCTGATTGCCACACACGAGGAACTGTGTGTCTGTGAACTGGTGCACGCGCTCGACCTGTCTCAACCGAAAATTTCGCGTCACCTGAAACTGCTGCGCGATGCCGGCGTCGTGGATGATCGACGCGAGCGTATCTGGGTGCACTACCGCATCGCCAAGAACCTGCCCGCCTGGGCGCGACAAGTGATTCAGACGACGGTCGCGGCAAACGTCGAGTCGTCGCCCTTCGCCGATGACGCGATGCAACTGGCGACCATGCCGGACCGCCCCGGCGAACACTGCGCCAATTGATGGGCCAAGGACGTTTCGATGAATGTTCTCTATGTCTGTACCGGCAACAGCTGCCGTTCGCAAATCGCCGAAGGGTGGACCCGACACCTCGGCGATGACCGCATATCCGTGCGCTCGGCCGGTCTCGAAGCCCACGGCCTGAACACCAACGCCGTTACGACCATGCAGGCCGTCGGTATCGATATCTCGAACCAGCCGTCGTCTATTCTCGACGACGCGGATGTCGCATGGGCCGATGTGGTGGTGACGGTCTGCGGCCATGTCGACGAACACTGTCCTGTACTGCCGCCAGGCACTCGAAAAATCCACTGGCCGTTCGAAGATCCGGCCCGCGCGGGTGGCGACGCGCAGGAAATCGAGAACGCGTTTGCCGCCACCCGAGACGCCATGCGTGTTTACGTGGAACAACTGCTCAACGAGCCGGCGACCCCACTGAACTGATAAGTAAGCGCCACCTTGGGATGCGGCTGACTGGAACGCTGACACCCCACGGAATGCCCCACGCAGCCGCTACGAGTGGCGACCCAACTGGAGACGAACTCTCATGCAACCTTTGATCTACCACAACCCCGAATGCGGCACGTCGCGCAATACGCTGGCCATGATGGAAGCGTCCGGCGAAACGCCGGAGATCATTGAGTATTTGAAGAATCCACCGTCGCGTGAGCGCCTGATCGCGCTGCTTGCCGAGATGGCGATATCGCCGCGCGATCTGTTGCGGCGCAAGGGCACGCCTTACGACGAGCTGGGTCTTGATGATCCAGCTTTGAATGATGACCAACTGATCGACGCCATGCTGGCGCACCCCATTCTGATCAATCGACCGATCGTGGTGACCGACCAGGGCGTGCGTTTGTGTCGGCCCTCTGAACGGGTTCTGGACTTGCTGGCCGCCCCGGTCGAAACCTTCACCAAAGAAGACGGCGAAGTCGTGACGTATTCGAAGGACCGCCGATGACGCATCGCGTAGATTTTCACGATCTGCCCGGCATCGATCCGGAGTCGCTACAGCCGATTGATATCGATGCATTGGCCGGCCCCAACACTTCGCGGCATGCGCCGCGGATTCTGATTCTTTACCGCTCGCTTCGGTCGCGGCCCTATTCGCGTTCTGTCGCCGAGGAAGCCGCTCGCCTACTACGGTGGTTCGGCTGTGAGGTGCGACTATTCGACCCTTCGGGTCTGCCTCTGCCCGACGCCGCCGAGCCGGATCACCCGCACGTTCAGGCGTTGCGGGAACTCGCGATGTGGTCGGAAGGCATGGTGTGGGTCAGCCCGGAACGCCACGGTGCGATGACCGGCATCATGAAGACTCAGATCGACTGGATTCCGCTGTCTTTGGGTGGGGTTCGGCCCACCCAGGGCAAGACCCTGGCGGTCATGGAAGTCTCGGGCGGCAGCCAGAGCTTCAATGCGGTCAATCAACTCCGGATTTTGGGCCGCTGGATGCGCATGGTCACGATTCCCAATCAGTCCTCCGTGCCGAAAGCATTCGGCGAGTTCGACGAGGACGGCCGCATGCAGGATTCGCCGCTGTATCGACGGGTCGTCGATGGGTGCGAAGAACTCGTGAAGTTCACCTGGCTGATGCGCGACGGAAGCGACTATCTGACCCGCAGCTACTCCGAGCGCGTCGAAAGCGCCGAAGAAACGTCCCGGCGCGTCAACCAGGTCGCGCACTAAACCCTCTAGGTATTTTCGGAGCTCTTTCCATGTTGGCGCTCGCCATCTTCATCGTCACGCTCGTGCTCGTCATCTGGCAACCGAGAAACCTGGGCATCGGCTGGAGCGCGCTGGGCGGCGCGGCCGTTGCGCTAGCCACGGGCGTGGTGCACTGGGCCGATGTGGGCGTCGTCTGGGATATCGTCTGGGATGCGACGTTCACCTTCGTTGCACTCATCATCATTTCACTGATCCTCGATGAGGCCGGCTTTTTCTCGTGGGCGGCACTGCATATCGCGCGCTGGGGCAACGGGCGCGGACATCTGCTGTTTCCGTTGATCGTGCTGCTGGGGGCCGTGATCGCCGCATTCTTCGCCAATGACGGCGCGGCGCTGTTGCTCACGCCTATCGTCATCGCGATCTTGCTGCGGCTGGAGTTCTCCGCCTCGGCGGCGCTGGCTTTCATCATCGCCACCGGCTTCATTGCCGATACGGCGAGTCTGCCGCTGGTGATCTCCAATCTGGTCAATATCGTCAGCGCGAATTTCTTCGATGTGTCGTTCAGCCGATACGCCGCGGTCATGGTGCCCGTCGATCTGGTCTCGATCGCCGCGACGCTGGGCGTACTCTGGCTGGCTTTTGGGCGGCGTATTCCTTCACGTTATCCGCTGGCCGCACTCGACCCGCCGGCCAGCGCAATCGTTGATCCTTACGTGTTTCGTGCGGCGCTACCCGTGCTCACCGTGCTGCTTGTGGCTTATTTCGTCCTGGCGCCGTGGCATGTGCCGTTTTGCCTGGTGACCGGAGCCGGGGCAATCGTTCTCATGGCCATTGCCGGCCGCTGGTGGCGCGGTGGCGACGGCGCTGTCATCCCGCTTGGTCCGGTCCTTCGTAACGCGCCCTGGCAGATCGTGCTGTTCTCAATTGGCATGTACCTCGTGGTCTACGGCCTGGGGCAAGCCGGACTGACGGATTACGGTGCAACGGTGCTCAATTGGCTGGGGCGACAAAGCGTGTTCGTCGCCACGCTGGGCACGGGCTTTCTCGCTGCGCTCGTCGCTTCCATCATGAACAACATGCCCTCGACGCTCGTGGGTGCCTTGGCAATCAAACAGGCGCATGTGCCTGAGTTGACGCACCAACTGATGGTGTATGCCAACGTCATCGGCAACGACTTGGGTCCTAAATTCACGCCGATCGGCAGCCTGGCGACGCTACTGTGGCTGCACGTGCTGGCCGGTAAGGGCTACCGGATCGGTTGGGGTCAGTATATGAAGGTCGGACTTATGCTGACGCCACCGGTATTGCTGGCAACCTTGATTGCACTGGCGATCTGGTTGCCGCTCATCTCAACGTAGATCGATGATCTCAAGGCGCTTCACCTATCCTTGCACCCAGCCAAAATAGACCCCGATAGATCGTCGCGGGAAAAACAATTCTGCCTATCGATCCGGCACAGGGCGATGGTAGCTACCCGATAGATATCCAAGCCTCCACAGCATATATTTTCGCAATACATTTTGTTATATTCGAAAATATGGAACTTAAAAATCTCTCCCAAAACGCATCGTCCGACCCCGAGGTCTGTAAGGTTCGCTGCTTCCACCCAGAGGCCGTCCAGCGCATCAGACAATCGCTGCAAACGGATGAGCCGGGACTGGCCGCTTCCGCGGAGCTGTTCAAAACCCTGGGCAGCGTGAAACGGCTGACGATCCTGCATGCGCTGCGTGAGTCGGAACTGTGTGTGTGCGATATAGCGCACTTGCTGGAGCTGAGTGTGGCCGCCACCTCACAGCAACTCAGGCAGCTTCGTGGCCAGGGTTGGGTGGCCATGCGCAACGACGGGAAGATGGTCTATTACCGTCTGCGCGACGATGCGCCGTTTGCGCACCTGGACGCTGAGCTGGCGGCCCTGGCGATGCCCGTAGCGGTAACAAGTAAACAGAGCGCGTGAGGGGCCTGGCATGCCATTGATCGCACACATGGTCGGCCACACCTGGACGCTGTTTCTGGAAGCCGCGCCGTGGCTGTTGCTGGGATTGGCCATCGCAGGCTTGCTCAAGGCGTGGATTCCGGAACGCCGCATGGCCGCCGCGCTAGGCGGCAAGGGCCTGTGGCCGACGACCAAGGCGGCCTTTATCGGCGCGCCGCTGCCGCTATGTTCCTGTGGGGTCATCCCAGCCGCCTTTGGCCTGCACCGGGCCGGGGCGTCGCGCGCCTCGACGACGGCGTTTCTGATCGCCACCCCCGAGACCGGCGCCGATTCAGTCGGGGCGTCCTATGCGCTATTGGGACCCTTCTTTACCGTGCTGCGACCGGTCGCCGCCGTGGCCAGTGGCATCATCACCGGTATGTTATCGGGCCTGGCACCGGCAACCCCTGTCCGGCGCTCACCGGGGGTTGAAGGCAATAGCTGTTGCGGCAGTTCGTGCGGAGGCGGCGAGGAGGAACAGGTCAAATCCACTATAGGATGCGACACGGGTTGCTGCTCGACCTCGTCCGCGAGCGCATCCGACAAGCCACGCAGTCCGTGGCGGCGGACCGCCGAGGGCTTGCATTACGCGATAACTGACATTCTGGACGACTTTAGCCTCTGGCTGGTAGTCGGCCTAGTGGTCGCCGGCATTACTATCACCTTCGTCCCGCCGTCGGCGTTGGCGCAGTACGGGAGCGGATGGCCCGCCATGCTCGCGATGCTGGTGGTCGGTGTGCCACTCTATGTCTGTGCTACCGAATCCACGCCGATCGCGGCCGCCATGCTGTTGGCCGGCGTATCGCCGGGCGCCGTCCTGGTTTTTCTGCTGGCGGGTCCAGCGACCAACATCGGCACGGTCGGCGCGTTATATAAGGAATTCGGTGCACGCTATGTGGCGGTTTATCTGTCGGGCATCAGCGGGTGCGCATTAGCTTTCGGCTGGCTGACCGACGCGATCGTTGGCCGGCTGGACATCAATGTGGTCGCCCAGTTGCATGCCAGTCGTGACTTGGTGCCTGAATGGCTGGCCCTGATCTGCGGGCTGTTGCTGATCGTACTCGCGGTACCGATCCTGCGCGCGCCTCTGTTGCAGCTTTTGCAGCGACCGGAAAGCAGTGCGCGCTGAACGCTCAATCCGTTGTTTCTCAGGACTATCCGGGTCGAGGCTAATGGACCAATGACTTGCGGATAAAGGACCGTATCGCTGAGGGCGCATGAGTTTCTACAACGAAGTCATTTTGCCGAGACTGTGCCATCTGGCGATGCGTAGTCAGCACTTGGTTCCTTATCGCAAGCGGGTGGTCCGCATGGCCATGTGCTGGAAATCGGCATCGGCTCGGGTCTCAATCTGCCCTTCTACCTGGACGGTGTACGCAACATCCTGGGGCTGGAACCCTCGCCACGGCTGTTCACGATGGCTCAGCAGCCGGCGAACGCCTCCGCCGTGCCGGCGTTCTTCATCGCAGGATCAAACAATTTTTTTCGCCGCCAGATTCAAAGCATAGCGCCCAAGTCCGAACCCACCGTCGGATAGGCGGGCACCATCGTTTTCAAATCCGAAACCTTCAGACGTAGCTTGATCGCGAGCGCGAAAATATTGATCAGTTCTGCATACTCGGGACCAAACAAATGCGCGCCCAGGATTTCATCGCTCGTGTTGTCGACCACAATCTTGACCGCCGCATGCTGTTCGCCGATACGCCGATTGGAAAACCAGCCGCTGGTATCGGTGAACTTAACGCGTACATCATGGCCTGCGTCCCTGGCCTCTGATTCAAGCATGCCCACGCGCCCCAGTGCCGGGATGGTGAACACTACACTGGGCACGCCGCGATAGTCCGGGGTTGTATGGTTGCCCTTGAGCATATTGGAGGCGGCGACTTTACCCTCGAAAACAGCGACTGGCGTCAACGGTGGGCCGATCGTATCGGCCGCGTCACCCGCGGCATAGACCGTAGGGTTGGAAATGCTTTGCAAATATTCGTTGACCACCACGCCGTGCCGATCCGCATCGATGTGCGCAGCCGGTAGATCGAGCGCGTCGATAGCCGGCGCGCGGCCGGCGCCATGCACGACTCGGCCCACGGTCCATTGCTTCACATTGCCATTCTCATCGCCGACAACCACGAATCCATCGGCGGTTTCCTCAATCGATTTCAGTGTCGTAGCAGGTTGGAAATCGATGCCTGCCGCGACACTACGTGCCACCAGTTGTTCCACCAGATCAGGGTCGAACGCTTTGAGGGGTTGGTCGCCGCGATCGATGATCGTGACGTGGCTGCCCGCCCGCACCGCCATATGCGCGAATTCGAAGGAAATATAGCCGCCGCCTACGAACAGCAGCTGTGCCGGTAGCGCTTCGAGCGCCATGAACTGGGCGTTGTCGATCAGGTACTCACCGCCGGGAATGTCGATGGGGCGTGGTATGGCGCCGGTCGCTACCAGGAAGTAGCGGCTTTGGAAGCGTGCACCCTCGATCTCGATTGTATTATCAGCCACGAACCGGGCGGGCCCATGAAGCGTCGTGATGCCGTTCTTCTCCAGCCCATTCTCGATGGTATCCGGCATCTTGTCGGTAAAACTACGCTTGTGTGCGACCAGATCGGACCAGTTTATTTTCAAGCCCTGTGCTTCGATGCCCTTACCCTGCATCAATTGCGCGGCATCGATAATCTCCGCGCCACGCCGCAGAATTTTCTTGGGATCGCAGCCGCGCAAGGCACAGGTGCCGCCGTAGGGCAATTCATCCACGACCGCCACGGACCAACCCGCGGCGGCACATTTATGGGCCGCGCTGACCGCCGCCATGCCGACGCCGATGACGATGAGATCGAATGATTGAGTCATATTGCCGGCCTGTTAAAGAAGGAAGAGTGAGTGGGCGCACCTGTGGGTATCGACTATCACGACCTATGCACATCAGGGGTTCGGATCGAACGTGCCGCACCGGTCTTGGAAGATCGGCGGCGTTGATCGATCACACTCCACACGGATGCCCCGATCAACAACGGCATGCCAATAATGATCAGAGCCGTACCTGCGGTACGTGTGCCCATGACAACATGCGGCAGTAAGACGCCCACCCAGGCCAATGACCCACCTACCAATCCGACCCAGAACGGTCGATAGCGATGCGCTGCCCCCGTCAATGCGCGACCCTGCACGCCCAGATTCCATGCCGTCCAGAGTACGGACAACGTCATTAGTGGCGCAAACACGTAGATGTTAAGGATCGAGTGGAACGCGCTGAAGCCCAGCGTCGCGGCCAGTGCGGCAAGTATCGGGCCGGCGCCCAGACAACAGGCGCTGACGAACAGTGAACCGACCAGGCCGGGCGATTGACGTGAAAAACTCATGGTCATACCTCTTCAAACAGACTGATGACAAAGACGAAAAGTCTCAGCCGGCACAACAGGACAGCTGCTCGACATCCTTGGTAAAGGTCTGGGCACAGAGCTTGAGCGCTTCTACGTGCACCAGATAAGGAAACAGCAGATCACCCAGAGCCTCGACGGTCATGCTGTGGTGCACCGCCAGTACGGCGGTCTGGATCATCTCGCCGGCCTCGGGGGCCAGAATCTGTGCCCCCAGCAGGCGATGACTGCCCGCCTCGGCGACGAGCTTGACGAAGCCGCGGGTCTCGAAGTTGGCCAGCGCCCGTGGCACGTGTTCCAACCCCAGCGTGCGGGTCTCGACTTCCAGGCCGCGCGCCTGTGCCTGGCGTTCATCCAGCCCCACGGTTGCCACCTGCGGATCGGTAAAGACCACCGCCGGCATGGCGGATAGGTCCAGCCGGGCTTGTCCGCCAGTCATGTTGACCGCCGCCCGGGTGCCGCCGGCAGCGGCCACATAGACAAACTGGGGCAATGTCGTGCAATCGCCGGTGGCATAGATAGGCTCGGCGCTGGTACGCAGCGACGTGTCCACCACGATTGCACCGCTTTCATCGGTCGCCACCCCGACTTTGTCCAGTGCCAGATCACGGGTATTGGGCGCACGCCCGGCGGCGACCAACAGTCGGTCGCCCTGGATTGGGCCGTCGTCGGTGCCGAGAATGAATTGCCCGGCCGCAAAACGTACGGCACGCGCCTGGGTGTGCGAACGCACGTCGATCCCTTCGGCGTAAAATGCCGCGGCGAGGCCCTCGCCCAGCGCCGGATCCTCGCGGGACAGCAGCGTGCTTCGGGCCAGGACGGTGACCTCGGAACCCAGACGGCGAAACGCCTGGATCTGTTCGACGGCCACTACCGATGCGCCAATGACGATCAGATGCTCGGGCGTGTCTGAACTGAAGACCGCTTCATCGGAGGTCCAATACGGCGTCTCCGCAAGGCCCGGTATCGGGGGGATCGTCGGCGAGGCCCCGGTGGCAATCAGGATCCGATCGGCCGCCAAGCGATGTTCGGTCCCGTCCTGTGCCGCGATAATCAGAGTATGGGCGTCCTCGAAGCGGGCCCGCCCGCGACGCAGGGTAATCGCCGGATTATCATCGAGGATCTTCTGGTACTTGGCTTCGCGTAGCTCTTCGACCCGCGACTGCTGTTGGCTCTGCAGACGGGACCGGTCGATCAGCGGCTCGCGATCTGCCAGCCCCTCGAACGGGTTGTGGCGCTGATGCTGGGCCAGTTCGGCCGCGCGAATCTGGATCTTGGAGGGCACACAGCCAACGTTGACACAGGTACCGCCAATGATATCGCCCGACTCGATCAGGGTGACACGCGCTCCGGCCTCGGCGGCGCGGATGGCAGCAGCAAACGCCCCGCTGCCGCTGCCGATGATGGCCACATGAAGGTTGTCGCCGCCGCTGTCTTGCGCGATCAGCGACGGCGCGGTCGTCGATGAGTCGTCGTCCCAGGCGTGCGCCTCATAGCCTCGCGCACGTACCGCTTCGATCAGCGTGGTTTTGTCTGTGTCGTCAGTCAGCTGGACTTCGGCGCGACCTTCGGCATAGGACACCGCAGCGCTGACTCCAGCGAGTGCATTAAGGGCGTCCTCGGCGGTGCGAGCGCAGTGGGCGCAGGTCATGCCGGAAATAGCGAGTGAATGTTGCATAGCAACTCCTTATTGATCTCGAACAATGGTTTATTTAGCAGTCTGTTTTCTCGCGGCGATAAACGGCATAGACAGCCAGGCCGAGAAAAAAGACCAGGGCCGGCAGCAGCACATAGTCGAGATAGCCGACCAGCGCCGACAGACCGACGACGCCGAACAGGATTACCAGTACCGGCGTGAAACAGCACAGCGCCGCGATGACGGTGCCGACGATGCCGGCACCAAGCAGCTTATTGTTGCGGTTCATGTCGTCTTACTCCTTAGAGAAACGCCGGCACGTACCAGGGAAAGGTGAGCAGTGCCAGCACGGGTATGACAGTCAGCCAGAAGATCAGGCGCTGACGACGCTTGACCGCGGGTCGGGCACACGCTGCGTCGGGCTCGCAGTTCGGCCTGCGGCGATACAGCCGCCAGCCGGCGAAAATCAGCAGGGCCACCGTGATAGCCACGAAGATCGGTCGATAGGGTTCCAGTGCGGTGAGCGAACTCATCCAGGCACCGCCGATACCGATCGAGATGAACAACACCGGCGCCACGCAACACAGCGACGCGCCCACCGCCGCCAGACGGCGCCGATCTGGGCCCAACCGGTGCGATCAGTCGCGGTAGTGGAATCGTTCATGGCATGGCTCCGTGCGGGTTCTATGACCTGACGGAGCACAGCTTAAGCGCGGTACCCAGGTACCGTGTCAAGGGGTTGGGCGGATTATTCTAGGGCCTGTTGCCGCTTCCCGCGACGCCGCGCCGACGGTCATTTTGTCGCAAGCCAAGGCATCGCGAGCGTGGTGTAGTGGGTCTACAGTAGCGAGCGATAACGCCGGATTGCGGCAAAATGACCGTCGTCCCGAAGGGTTGCGGTCCCAAATCGCGCCATCCGGCGTTGCAGCGCTTGACCTTGGAATGATCAAGGCCGGCGCACTGCGCCTTGGCTGGCCCGATTTGGGGATGCAACGCGGTGCCGCGGGAAGCGGCAACAGGCCCTAGTCGCGGTAGGACAGGGTCTCGATCAGCGGGCAATGGCCGGGCGGATGCGCGTTCTGGCAGCGATCGATCAGCCCATCCAGCGTGTCCTGCATCGCGGCCAGATCAGCGATACGGGCCGCCACCAGGGCGCGTTGGTGTTCGGCCACGCGACGTACATCATCGCAATGGCCGTCGCCCAATGTCAGCAACACGCGGATTTCGTCAAGGCTGAACCCCAGGCCCTGCGCGCGCTTGATGAAACGAATGCGCTCCATGGTCGCGCGCGGATAGCGGCGGTAGCCAGAAGACGGTTTGGGCGGTTGCTCGATCAACCCGCGCCGTTGGTAGTAGCG
>JAQIBT010000164.1 GCA_027858915.1 Salinisphaera sp. | reverse complement strand
GCGCCGCACAAGCAACCGGAGCCGCCTACACAGCCACTTCGCGAACGAAACCCGTTTTGATACGCAGGACTCTCCGGGCTGCAGGTGGCCGGTTGAACCGCACTATCTGTCTAGGTCTTTTCCAGAACTGGTCGCATGAACTCAGAATCTCGCAAACCGCCAAATGACCAATCGATCGGCCTGATCGCCGCACTCAGCGCGTTTCTGATCTGGGGCGGGCTGCCACTGTATTTTCATTTGCTTGGCGAGAGCGTCTCGCCCTGGGAAGTGCTGATTCACCGCGTGCTCTGGTCTGCTGTGATCCTGCTTGGGGTGGCATTGGTCACCCAGCGCCTGGATCGGGTGCGCGCGACGTTTGCAGACCGGCGTCTTCTATTGTGGCTGGCGCTGAGCGCCGCGCTGGTGGCCACCAACTGGGGCACTTTCATCTGGGCTGTGGTGAACAACCACGTACTGGAAACCAGCCTGGGCTATTACATCAACCCGCTGCTGAACGTCGCGCTTGGCTTTATCTTTCTGGGCGAGCGCCTGCGGCGATTGCAACAGGCAGCGGTTGCGGTCGCTACGACGGGCGTGCTGATAATGATCGTTGCCTTTGGCACCGTGCCCTGGGTCGCCTTGGTGCTTGCAGGCAGCATGGGTTTTTATGCCCTGGTTCGAAAACAACTGGCGGTCGACAGCATCACCGGGCTGCTGGTCGAAACGCTGTTGCTGAGTCCGATCATGCTGGTGGCGTTTGCCGTGCTGCATGCGCGCAGCGGCATGGCATTCTTTCATGACAACCTCCATATCGACCTGCTGCTGATCGGCGCGGGCGTGCTCACGGTCGTGCCGTTTGCGTCTTTTGCTGCCGCCGCGCAAAGGTTGCGGCTGGGCACGCTGGGCCTTATTCAGTATCTGACGCCCACCCTGCACCTGCTCAGCGGCGTTTTTATCCTGAAGGAGACATTCACGGCCACCGACGGCGTGACTTTTGTCTTCATCTGGATCGGGCTGGTGCTCTACACCATCGATGCCCTCCGACAGCGCCGTACGACGCGCGTGATCCGCCGCGAGCAAGCAGCAGACGCCGTAGACGGCGCCCACACCGGTGACAAGGAAGACACCGTATGAAAACAGCGCTCTGCTGGTTCAAGAATGACCTGCGTATCGACGACAATCCGGCACTCGTCGCGGCCGCCAGAGCCGATCGATTGCTTTGCGTATATGTCGTCGACGCACGCCACGACGACCGCAGCAGCTATGGCCCGCCCAGGCTCGGCCCGCATCGCCGCGGGTTCCTGAGCCAGGCGCTGACCGATCTGCGCCAGCGGCTGACAGCTATTGGCGGCCAGCTCTGCGTGATCGCTGGTCAACCCGATCAGGTACTGCCGTTGCTGGCGGCCAATACCAACGCGGACACGATCCACACCACGGCAGAATTCGCGCCCGAGGAACGCGCCGACGTCACAAGCGTTGCCAACGCGCTACACAGCACGGCTCTGCACACACACGAAGGCGGCGGATTGTACGAGCAGAGCGCCCTGCCGTTCGAGCTGGCCGATCTGCCGCGCGTTTTCACCGTATTCCGCAAAGCAGTGGAAGCCGATGCCGTCATCGGCGCGCCAGTCGATGCCCCGTCGCAGCTCCCGCCTTCGCCTGCGCTGGGCAACGAACCGGACGCCCTGCCGGATATCATTCAGTGGCCGGATACACCGACGCTGTTCACCGGCGGCGAAACGCCGGGGTTGGCCCGTCTGAATCATTATGTCTGGAGCAGCCAGGCCGTGGCGCATTACAAGCAGACGCGAAATCAGCTTCTGGGCACCGATTTTTCCAGCAAGTTCTCGCCCTGGCTGGCACGCGGCTGCCTGTCACCGCGCCGGATCATGGCCGACATTGCTCGCTTCGAGCAGGCCGTGACGGCCAACGAATCGACCTATTGGCTCGGCTTCGAACTGCAGTGGCGCGAATTCTTTCGCTGGGTTCTCAGCCTGCATGGAGCGCGCCTGTTCCAACTCGGCGGACTGCTCAAGCGCGATGATCGGCCGGCCGACCGGGATCCGGAGCGCATCGAGGCCTGGCAGGAAGGCCGCACCGGCATGCCCTTCATCGACGCCAACATGCGCGAACTGGCAGCGACCGGCTATATGTCGAACCGCGGTCGCCAGAATGCTGCGAGCTTTCTGGCTCGCGATCTCGGCCAGGACTGGCGCGTGGGAGCCGCCTGGTTCGAAACCCAACTAGTGGACTACGACGTCGCCAGCAACTGGGGCAACTGGGCCAACATCGCAGGCGTGGGCACCGACAAGCGCGACCGCGGTTTCAACATACTCGCCCAGGCCCAGCGCCACGATCCAGATGCGGCTTATATCAGCGAATGGCTGCCCGAACTGGCGGCGATCCCAGCCAACCAACGCCAGGCGCCGTTTTTCATGAACGCCGGCCAGCGTGCCGACATCGACTATCCCGCCTTGATCATCGATACGCCCGCGCACTGGCCGCGTTGATTCATCGCCGGGCCGCCGCCGAGGCAGAGTCACAGGTACCCGGTGCCAAGGCCCGCGATATCGCTGTTCTGGTTGATTCTTGATCGCCCCTATCCGGGAGTCGGCCACCGTCGCCCTGCCGATCACCCAGATCAGGCAAATCGACCAAATTCGGCGCCATTTCGCTGCAAATCAAGTTATCAGGACGCAGGCCGATAGCACGAGCCGAACGAACCGAGGCTTATATGCCAGTTGAATCAGGATTTCATTTCGATGCCCAATGCTCAAGACACTGTCGAAAAAGTCCAGACACACTTTCAGGACTACAGGCTGAACAGTGCTTTTCAACCGATATTTGGTCTCGGCCACCGACGCGCAGTGGGGTTCGAAGCATTGATTCGCGCTCGCAGTCCGCACAACGAGCCGGCTTCGCCGGCCGTGCTGTTCCAGAAAGCGAAGGAGCTGTCGCAAACGCAGACGCTGGATCGAATATGCCAGCAGCTGCATATCCATCATTTCGCGCAATACGCACCCGACGACCGCTGGCTATTTCTCAACGTCGATACCGAAACCATCACCAGCAAAAGTTACCGGGACGGATTTCTCGCCCAGTCGATGGCGGCCGAGCAGCTGCCTTTTCATCAGTTAGTGGTCGAGATTACCGAAGGCGCAATACGCGACAAGGCCGTGCTCATCGATGCGGTCGAGCATTTCCGCGGCTTGGGCGCGTTGGTCGCACTCGACGACTTCGGCACCGGCTATTCCAATTTCGACCGCATCTGGCGGCTCGCTCCGGACATCATCAAGCTCGATAGATCCATCGTCGTCGAGTCGGCTCAGCATGGTGGCCGCAAGTTGCGGCGCATGCTGCCGAATCTGGTTTCGATGATGCACGAGGCAGGCATTATGGTGCTGGCAGAAGGCGTAGAAACAAAAGACCAGGGCTTGATGGCGCTGGACGCCGACATCGATTTTGTTCAGGGCTTCTATTTTGGCCGGCCATTGGGGCAGATCAACGAGTCCACCGCCAAGCTGCCCGGACTCGAACAGCTCACCGCCGATTTTGCCGATACGGCGGTAGACCAGGACTGCCGGGACAGGCAGCTTCTCGCTCCGTATATCGACATGTTTCGCGCAAGCGCAGAGGCGATCGAACAGGGCTGCGATATCGATCTCAGCTGCCGGGCGTTGCTGGACATGCCACGTACCGAACGGTGCTATCTGCTCGACGCCCGCGGCGAAGAGCTGGCTTATCTACCCGCACCGATAGAACGGCGCGGCAAGGACGCGCGATGCCGCCCGATCGCCGATACCGCGGGCGCCGCCTGGTTCCGGCGACCGTATTTTCGCGCCGCGCTATACGACCGGCGACGTGTCAAGACATCGCGGCCGTTTCTGTCAGCCACCGACATGAGCATGTGCATCACGTTATCGATCGCCGGCGGAGGAGACGACTGCCGCGTGCTGTGCTGCGACATTATATTTTAAAATCATACACTTAAGCACATAAATTAGCGGTCAAAGGTCTCGGCCCACCGTCCAAGGCCATCGTTGCCGAACGCAGCGGTCAGATCAATATGCGATCGGTGGAAACGAAGATGATGTGCTGTTGTCTTACTTGCCCTACGAGCGGCTGTTAAATTATTGCGCATGACCCTACCGTTGCTGCTTAGGCCAATTTCCACACGCAGCTGATGGTATACCGCCAGTGAAAAGCATAATCCTGCGCATTTACGACATCGCCATTGATGCCATCGCGATCGGTCTGGTATCGATGATGCTGGTGATGCTGGTATTTGCCTTTCTCGATGTCCTGGGCGGCCTGATACAGCTGATGCCGACCCTGACCAGCGTCACGCTTAACGATATCGAATTTCGTGATCTTATCTCTAGCGTACTCGACGTATTCGTCATCATCGAACTCTTCAGTACGTTCATCGACTATGTGAAAGACAAGCGGATCCGCCTGTATCGTCTTATCGACGTCACCGCAGTCTTCATCCTGCGCGACATGCTGGTCAAGCTCTATCGGCCTAGCGTGTCGAGCAATGAACTACTGACGCTCGCATTGCTGCTGATGGTCATGGTGATCGCGCGCAGCATCACCAGCCGCTTGCCACCGAAGATACCGCAGCAACCTGATTAACACATCTCGCGAATCTATGAAAAAAAAGCCGCCCTGGCGAGCCAGAGCGGCTTTTTAACTGGCAAGTCCTACGACTTCCGCCAATCAGGCAGCCTTGGCCCCTCGCAGCTCACGCGCTGCATCCACCATATGCCGCAGTGCCGGCTCGACCTCGGCCCAGCCGCGGGTCTTGAGGCCGCAGTCCGGGTTGACCCATATCCGCTCGGGCGGCAGGACTTCGGTGGCTTTTTTGAGCAGGTCAATCATTTCCTGCTTGGCCGGCACGCGCGGGCTGTGGATGTCGTAGACGCCGGGTCCGATTTCGTTCGGATAGTCGAATTTCACGAATGCGTCCAGCAACTCCATCTGCGAGCGTGAGGTCTCGATGGAGATGCAGTCGGCGTCCATGTCGGCGATGGCTTCGATGATGTCGTTGAACTCCGAGTAGCACATATGGGTGTGCACCTGGGTATCGTCCTGGACGCCGCCGGCGGTGAGCCGGAAGCTGGCCGTGGCCCAGTCCAGATACTCTGCCCAATCGGACTGACGCAGCGGCAGGCCTTCTCGGAACGCGGCTTCGTCGACCTGGATGGCGGCCAGGCCGGCGGTTTCCAGATCCACGACTTCATCACGAATGGCCAGGGCGACCTGCTTGACCGTTTCCGAGCGGGGCTGGTCGTCGCGGACGAAGGCCCATTGCACCATAGTCACGGGGCCAGTAAGCATGCCTTTCATGGGCTTGTCGGTGAGCGACTGGGCATACTTCGACCATCTCACAGTCATCGGCTCGGGGCGCGAGACGTCGCCAAAGATGATGGGCGGCTTGACGTAGCGCGAGCCATAGCTCTGGACCCAGCCAAACTTGGTGAACGCATAGCCGGAGAGCTTCTCGCCGAAGTATTCGACCATGTCATTACGCTCGAATTCGCCGTGCACGAGCATGTCGAAGCCCATGTCTTCCTGCATTTTCACGGCGTCGGCAATTTGCTGCTCGACGAACGCCTCGTAATCGGCATCCGACAGGTCGCCACGTTTGTGGGCAGCGCGAGCCTTCCGCACTTCGGCCGTCTGCGGGAACGAGCCGATAGTGGTAGTCGGGAACGCCGGCAGGTTGAGCTTGGCGCGCTGTTTGGCCGCGCGCTCGGGATAAGACGAAAAGCGCTTGTAATCGGCGTCGGTTACGGCTGCCGCACGCTGCTTGACCGCTTCGTCGTGGATGCGGGCAGACTCGGCGCGATCGGCCATGGCTGCGCTGTTGGCTGCGAGCATCGGCTTGTCGATCTTGTTGTCCATGGCGTTTGCCAAGAACACAATCTCGTCGAGCTTCTCTTCGGCGAAGGCCAGCCAGTTGAGGAATTCATCGTCCAGCTTGCGCTCGCTGCGCAGCGTAACCGGGCTGTGCAGCAATGAGCAGCTCGGGCCGACGATAAGACGGTTGCCGCCGATCGCGCCGTGTACCGGCTGGAGCGCTTCCATTGCCCGCTTGAGATCGGTTTTCCAGACGTTGCGGCCGTCGACGATGCCGACCGACAGGTATTTCTCGTCGTCCAGACGTGCAGCGACTGCCTTGATCTCTTCCACGCCGCGCACGCCGTCGACGTGCAATGCCGCGACCGGCAGTGAGGTGAACAGCTCGAGATTATCGCCAAGCCGGCCGAAATAGTTCGCGACCATGATCTTGATGCCGCGGACCTGGCTCAGGGCGTCATAAGCCTTGCGGATGACGTCGCGCTGCGCGTCGTTCAGATCGAGCGCGAAGATCGGTTCGTCGATCTGCAGCCAACCGGCGCCTTGTTCGGCCAGCTTCTCGGCGATCTCGACGTAAACACCGATCAGTTCGTCGGCCAGCGCGAACTTGTCGAGCCCCGAGCCGTCGGTGACCTTGCCGAGCGACAGATAAGTGGCCGGGCCAACGATCACCGGCTTGGTGGTGATGCCCTGTGCCTTGGCCTCGGCGAATTCCTCAAAGATCTTGGAACCGGCCAGCTTGAAGGACGTGGCTTTGGTGAACTCCGGCACGAGATAGTGATAGTTGGTATCGAACCACTTGGTCATCTCGCAGGCGATTGCGCCGTCGGTGCCGCGGGCCATGTCGAAGGCAACGTCGATGTTCATGTTCTGTCCATCCCAGCCAAAACGCTCGGGCACGTTGCCAAGCAGGCATGACAGACCCAGCACCTGATCGTAGAACGAGAAATCGTTGGACGGAATCAGATCGATGCCGGCGGCCTGCTGCTTGGCCCAGTTGGCGCGACGCAGTTCAGCGCCGGTGGCTTCCAGACCCGCATAATCCAGATCGCCTTTCCAATAAGCCTCGGTCGCTTTCTTGAGCTCGCGGCGCTCGCCGATACGGGGGAATCCCAGATTCTGCGAAATCGTCATGCGTGTAGACCTTTGATTGATGAATCACTGACGCCCTCAGGCGCAGCCTGCGGACTTACATGTTGAACCGATCTTATAGCGGACTACGCATGAATAATACTGGTATATTCGCATATATCGATGAATATAATTCACATGTCAAAATAAATTCAGCCTAATTCCGTCACTCAGAGCAAAGCCATGATCGAACGCGTCCATCTCAATATCCTGCGCCAGATCGAGCGCGATGGTTCGTTGACGGCGGCTGCCCGTTCGCTGCATCTCACCCAGTCGGCGTTGAGCCATGCGATCAAGAAACTGGAGAATCAATCGGGTGCGCAGATCTGGGTGCGTGAGGGGCGACGGATACAGCTCGCACCCGCAGGCCAGCATCTGTTGAATGCCGCCGAGCGATTGTTGCCGCAGTTCGAGCGCATCGATTCCGCTCTCGCCGACTATGCCAGCGGTGAGCAGGGCGCCTTGCGTATCGGCATGGAATGTCATCCTTGTTATCAGTGGTTGTTAAAGGTCGTGGAACCGTATCTGCACGCCTGGCCGGGCGTGGATCTAGACGTGATCCAGCAGTTCCGCTTCGGCGGCATGGCGGCGTTGTTCAACCACGACATCGATATTCTGGTGACGCCCGATCCGTTGGAGAAAACCGGCGTGGTGTTCGAGCCGGTGTTCGATTACGAGCAGGTGCTGGTCGTAGCGACGGGTCACGTGCTGGCGACCCGGAAATATATCGAGGCGGCGGATCTGGCCAATGAAGTGTTGTTGTCTTATCCGGTCGACCCGGCGCGCCTGGATATATTCACCGAACTACTGGGCCCGGCACGCGCCGCACCGCGCAAGCACAAGACCATCGAGTCCACTGACATCATGTTGCAGATGGTGGCTGCCGGCCGAGGTATTGCGGCATTGCCCAGATGGCTGGTCGAGGAATATGCCCGGCATCTGCGGGTGACGACCGTCCGGCTTGGGCAGCGCGGTATTCCGAAGCAGATTCATCTCGGGGTACGCAAGCCCGATCGCCAGCAGCGCCACGTCGCTGCGTTTGTCGCGCTTGCCGTCGGTATCGGTAACGATGCGCTCACTGTCCCAGTCTGAATCGCAGCAGGCAGCCGCACGATATTGACCCGGGGCAATGAGATCGACAGCGGCCTCCATGACCGCACTTCAGACCTCAATGCATTATTCGTTTACTGATACTGAAATTCACAGGCGCCTGCGTAGGCTGCGGGCAAATGCTTTCTGTATTATCGGTG
Source organism: Salinisphaera sp. (assembly GCA_027858915.1). Lineage (GTDB taxonomy): Bacteria > Pseudomonadota > Gammaproteobacteria > Nevskiales > Salinisphaeraceae > Salinisphaera. Next base: position 1,225 of record JAQIBT010000164.1, on the reverse strand, counting down.
TTCATTTGCGGACGACCTTCTTGTCTGCCACTGGAATATCCCAAAGTATTTCTAACCTTCGATACAAGCGCCAACGTCTGACTTTCGGCTTGCTGGACCCTGCCCGCCCGTTCGACGCCGGGCGGTTCACCGAGCGCACCGGTGTGTTCTATGGCTGGGTGGTCTTGGGCTTCGCGGTGCTCGGCGTGCTCGCCAGCGTGCCTGGCCAGACGATGGGCGTCAGCGTATTCGCCGATCCGCTGATTGCTGCTACCGGGTTATCGCGGCTGGCCTTGTCCAGCGCTTATCTCGTAGGCACCGTGAGCAGCGGTCTGGTGCTGCCGATCGGCGGCCGCTGGCTGAACAATCACGGCGAACGGGCTACCGCAATCGGCGCCTGCGTGTTGCTCGCGCTCACGCTGGTAGCGCTATCCCAGGTCGATCGTATTGGCGCGGCTATCGCCGCGGCGCTATCCGCAGACCGCGCGATCGTCACCTTTATCGTGGTGGCAGTCGGCTTTGTCTCGCTGCGTTTTTCCGGCCAGGGGCTGCTCACGCTGTCGTCTCGTAATCTCGTCGGCCAGTGGTTCGATGCCCGACGCGGGCTTGCAGCCGGTATCTTCGGGGTGTTGATGAGCCTTGGATTTTCGTTCGCGCCGGTGCTGCTGAACACGCTGATCCATGCGACCGGCAGCTGGCGCAGCGCCTGGCTTGTTCTGGCCGTCACAGTCGGCGTTGGCATGGCTCTCATTGCCTGGGTCTTCTACCGCGATACGCCTGAGCAATGCGGATTGCTGCCCGACGGCCTGGTCGACGGCGCGAGTACGGCAAGGGCGACCGCCAGACCGGTAGCGACTCGGACTTATACGCGCAGCGAAGCGCTGGGCACCGGGCCTTTCTGGGCGGTAGCACTCGTGCTTGGCGTCCACAGCGCGACGATGACCGGCATTACGTTCAATATCATCGATCTCGGCGCTTCCGATGGCTTGTCCAGCGCCCAGGCGCTGGCACTGTTTCCGCCTATGGCGATCATCGGCGTAGTGGTTGGGTTGCTAGCCGGAATGGCCAGCGATCGGATAGGCCTGCGCTGGCTCGTATTCACCATGGCAGTCGCCGAGAGCGTCGGTTACCTAGGCGCGACGCAACTCGGCGAACCGCTCTTTTTTGTCGCGGCCGTGATGGGCCTGGGCACGTCTACCGGGCTGATGAGCACGCTGCAGACCGTGTCTATGCCAAAGCTCTACGG
>JAQIBT010000151.1 GCA_027858915.1 Salinisphaera sp. | reverse complement strand
CGCTCCAGGCGTTTATAAAACAGACACAGCCCGTCGCCGTCCCACCACAGAATCTTGATCCGATCGCCGCGTCGACCCCGGAACACAAACAGATGGCCCAAGAACGGGTTCGTCGTAAGCGTGGTCTGTACCTGTGCCGACAAGCCGTCGAAACCCCGACGCATGTCGGTCGCTCCGGCGACCAACCAGATTCGCGTGCCCGATGGCCAGCCCATCATCGCAAGCTCTCCAGCACCACGCGGATCAAGACGGGATCGAGCGCGCCTTCCAGACTCAGCCGATGGCCGCCGGCCAGGGTGAGGGCGATCCGTCCTGGCGGACGCTCAGCCGAAGGCGGCGCGTCGGTCGCGGTCGGCGTGAGCTGAATCGGGATCAAGGTCGGTGATGATGTGCCGGCGGGCGCCGACAACTCCGGATACCGTTGGCGCCATTTGAACAGAAGATTCGTGTTCAGATCGTGCCGGCGGGCAACTTCGGAAACTGACTCAGGGCCGCGCCAGGTCTCGGCTACGACCTGGCGGCGGTAGCTATCCGGGTAGGTGCGTCGAATGGGCTGGCGTGTGGTGTCCACTGCTTTGGGGTGGACACCTATCGCGTGTCCACCTGGGCTGTTGAATGACAACCATAGGCTGCACTCGATCGGTAGCAGAAAATAGTGGGGATCGTCGGACGCTTACACAAATACAAAAAGGGCTAAGCCTGCGATCTCCGTAACTCCTAACGCCAATTCGACGACATTTGTAGGCATAACACGCAGGCACTGATCGGACTTACGGCGGCACCGTCAACCAGCGTCTACGCAGCTGCGTGCTGCCCGTCTGGGGTCGGCCGGTACGCGCTGTCGATCGAGTATTGCGAGCTCAAGAGCGGCGCGCCTCGGGCTCGGTATCCCCCGAGCAGACGCAGACCAAGTGTCGACCGTTGAACTGCGTACATAATCAGCCCCCTTGCTTGGTGAGCCGCCACGGATCAGGCCGTGGCGTGTGCCTAGGGCCAGCGTACCCGAGATTGGGCGCAGAGGCATCGGTTCAGGGGGAAATCAGCAGCGCGGATTCACGCGCTCATTCGACGCACGGAGGACGCCGAAACGCGTCCCCGTGGTGACTTATTGGTGACTTGTCAAGAACAGGCTCGGAACGATTCCGGCCTAAGTCACTGTATTTAATGGTGGGCCGTGCTGGATTCGAACCAGCGACCAATTGATTAAAAGTCTTATGTATGCCGAATACTCGTAGATTAACGAGGGTTCCGGTGGCTATACAAGTAAAGGTATATCGCCTATTCTCCGATTCACCGGTGCTACGCTTGATGCATCAAAATGCACCCAATGCGTAGCACCAGCGTAGCACCAAGCCGCCAATAGACACGCGGCACGCCATGAACCGGGAGATACAGCCATGAGCCAGAAAAACATCCGCTTTAATAAGCGAGTCATCGCTGATCTGCCGCCCGCCCGCGCCGGAAAACGCGATTATTATCAAGATCCTAAAACGCCAGGGCTGCGAATTTCGGTTACGGCCAATGGTGCCAAAAGCTGGGTGCTACAGCGCCGAATCGACGGCCGAGTGAAACGCATTACCCTTGGACGCTTCCCCGATCTCACGCCCGAAAATGCCGTTAAGCGCTTGCATGCCACGCTCGGCCAGCTCGCCGAGGGCATCGATCCGCAGGTCACTACCCGTCGCAAGGCTGCCGAGCGGATCACTCTGCATGAAGCCTTGGAGCAATACTTGCACACCCGCCATACCCTGAAAGCCAGCACTGTTAAGAGCTACCGCCAAACGGTCGAGATCGGCTTAAAGGATTGGTGCGCGACGCCCCTAAAGAGCATCACCAAGGATATGGTCGCAGAGCGTCACCGACAGCTGACCGAACGATCCGGCCCCGGCTACGCGAATCTGGTCATGCGGACGCTTAAAGCGCTGTGGAACTTCGCGGCCAGCGTCTATGAGGACAGCAAAGGCGATTCGCTCATGCCATCGAATCCGGTACAGCGCTTATCGAAGACGCGTGCGTGGAACAAAACCAAACCGCGCACGACAGTCATCACTCGCCACCAACTACCCGACTGGTTCGCAGCCGTTGAGACACTACGCACAGAGCCATGGGGCACGGGCGCGCATACCGTCGGCGATTATCTCGAACTCGTCATCATGACCGGCATGCGGCGTAGTGAAGCCGCTGCTCTGCGATGGGACGCTCTGAACCTCAAAGAGCGGCGGCTAACGCTCATCGACACCAAGAATCGCGAGGATCACACATTGCCGTTATCGGATTACCTTCATAATCTGCTGAGCGCTCGCTTAGCGCATCGCGTCGATAACGCGGCCTACGTATTTCCGGGGCACGGCAAGACCGGCCACATCGTGGAATTTCGTACGCACACGAATCGCGTCACGCGCGACTCTGGGGTACCGTTTCGTATTCACGACCTTCGCCGCACGTTCATTACGGTCGCCGAGAGTATCGGCGTCCCGGCTTATGCGCTTAGCGCGCTCGCCAATCACAAGTTCGGCCATGCCGTGACGCGTGACTACATCGTGATGGATCCGGAGCGCCTGCGAGAACCGATGCAGCAGATTAGCGAGCACTTCATGCAACTCGGGCGGTTGCACGCAAGCGTGGAAACATCGAGAACAAGCAACGGGCTGCCTGGGTAGCACTATGGATGATAAGCAGTACGAAAACCAAGCACAGCGAGAAGCCGCAGAGCAGGCACGCATTTTGAAACGAGGCATAGACGCACTGAATCAAAAGGCGGCGGCAGCCTCGCGCAACCAGCCGAACCCGCCTGCGTTCGACGAGCTGTGCGAGCAATACGCTCAGCGCGATACATGGACGATCTCAGAGGCCGCGTTGCTACTACACAGTTGTCATCCAACACGGCCGGTGCCACTGCCGGGCAGCAACGGCACACTAGACGAACAGATTAAAGCGACGCAATCATTTCTAACGAGCTGCGTCGGAGTCAGCCTGCCACCAGTAGGCCGCATGCCAGCACTACGAAAGCTGCAAACGCGTATCAAAGTGCGTGATCTGGTACGCCTAGCCGAGGAAAAGGCCGTCGCGATCCCTGACTCGCTGGCTACTGCGCTGGGCGTGGACGCTGGCGATGAACCCGAGCATGGCAATAAATTGCGAAACCAAGCGATTCGCGACGCCGCCTGTAAAGCCGCTGACGATCTCGTAACCCGCAAGCCTCGGGCATTCCTCAAATCGGACGGCGAGCCAAATCTGAGCAGATTGGCGAAATATCTGGAATCGCACCCTGCGGAATGGGCTCCTGATGGAATGGCGCCCTCGGACGGCGGAAGCCTCCGAACTGCCCGAACGCTGAGAGAACTTCTCGGGATACATTTCAACTAGCACAACGAGCATGCCGAGTAATTTACTCGTACATACGAATAAATTGCACTGCACCTGAGATACAGATGCATCTTCATCCTTCCTCTTGCACTCAACGACAAGACAGAGGACAGGATGCAGAACACAGACCGCCCACAACTACTGACGCCGGCCCAAGTGGCGGACATGCTTGGCGTGACCGTGCATACGCTCGCGGTTTGGCGCTGTACTAAACGCTACCCGCTGCGTTTTTTGAAAGTCGGCTCTCGCGTGCGTTATCGCCAAGCCGATATTGACGCCTTCATCGACTCCCGCATCGAGGAGTCGGCATGAGTTCGCAAGAGCGTAAGGCGGTGCGACCCGAATTGCTGGCATCGGGCGGCGCATTAGGTCGGTACGATGCCTCGATCAAGGTCGAGGCCTGGAACACTACGAGTCACGCCGTGCGGATCGTCGCAGCGGATGCCACCGGCCAGCATGCAAGCACTGTGCATCTGTCCCAGAAAGCCGCATTCGAGCTGGAACAACAAATCCGGGCCTGCCGGGAAGCACGCCAAGAATTTGACCGCGAGCAGTCTGCGCCCGTGCCACTGACCTTCAAGCGATGAACGCGCAAGCCTACGTTAACGGCCTGACTGACCGCGATGTGCCCGCCGAGGGTCGGCTATGGCTGCGCCGGATGTTGGACACACAACCGCCCCCGATTGCTGACGCATTAGCGGCACAGCATGAGCGTGTCTATCGAACGGGTGAGCGTCAGCGTTTGTCGAACCCTATGCGGCCGGCAAACGTTGAGTTGCGGGAGTTTGTAGACGAATCGCGCTGGCTCATTCCGCTCGACGCCGACGAGAACCAGCTTCGGGCGTGGGCAAAACAACGAGCCATCGAATGCGACGCAAGCATGCGGCGTGTGAATGGCGACGAGATGGATACCTACAGCGCCGGGTACATGGTGGCCTCTCGGTTTGGCCTAACGCCGCCCAAGCCCAGCAAGACGATCACGTTATTCGGCTGTATCGCGCGATTGCGCTGTCAATTCTGGTGGCGGCGACAAGCGCGCTCCATCTTTGGCCGGCGGCAAGAGCGCATCATGCGCTCGCTCGGTTTCGTGCATAAGCGTGCCGGACTTTATATCAGCGCAGCCGGGTTTAAGCGCTGGCGCGGCAGGCAATATCAAAATGCGCGCACACTTCGCGATAGCGTCGCAGTCTGCGAAGACGGGACCGAATACAACCTCGCTGAGATCGCCGAAAAAGGCGTTGGCAATCCGTCGGTGCGTCGCAGCGAGACAATGGCTCGTATCAAAGGTGCCGAGCGGTACGCAGATCAGCGTGGGGATTCAGGCTTGTTCGTCACGTTAACGGTGCCTTCCGAGCTGCACGCAGTCGATTCGCGTTCGTTAACGCCTGGAGCGGGCCGTAACGTAACGCCGCGCGAGGCGCAGCAGTGGCTTGGCACGCAGTGGGCCAGAGCACGCGCCAAGCTGCACCGTAACGGTATACCGGTCTACGGGCTTCGGGTGGCGGAGCCTCACCACGACGGTACGCCGCATTGGCACTTGCTTCTATTCGCGCCTCCGCACGCGCTGGATTCGTTAACGGCCACGTTGCACGATTATTTCGTTAACGGATCTCAGGATCGGGCCCGCCGTAAACACGCCTGCAAGATCGTGGCGATTGACCGCTCGCGCGGGTCCGCAACGGGGTATGTCGCGAAGTACGTCGCAAAGGCGATCGATGGCTACGGGCTATCGGATGCAACGACGCTCGATACTGATGGCTATCAAATCACGCTTGGAATTGATCCCGAGGATTCGGCTCAGCGCGTGCGCGCATGGGCGTCACAATGGGGTATCCGGCAATTCCAGTTTGTCGGTTTGCCGCCTATAGGTCCGTGGCGAGAACTTCGCCGCCTCGCGCGCATCGAAGAAAACCAAGATGCGGAAGCGCTGCGACAGTCGGCAGATGACGGCGACTACGGCCTCTATATCACGTTAATGGGTGGCGCTGCCGCAACGGCACAAGACCGCCCTGCCCGCGTTCGCTATGCCCTGGACACGGATAAAGGCCGTTACGGGGAACCCAAGTACCGAGCCTACTTAACGGCTTGTGGCGGCTCGTATACGACGCGTCCGCTTAAATGGACGATCGAATATCGACCGGGCCAAAACGTGATCGAGCGCAGCGGCGAAGCCGCGAGCACTTGGACTCGTGGAAATAACTGTACGGAAGCAGCCACTGTCAGATCGGCGGCGCCTATAATCCGGGGACTACACTCGATATCAGCCACTGTGGCTATAAAAGTCAAAGCCACCACCACCTAGCCAGGCCGCGGCGCCAGAAACACCCCCACACTCACCTTCAACTACAAGCCGAAGTCGTTCAGCGCAATAAGTTCTCGCATGCTCGCCGTTCTCAATGCCTATATAGCTACGGTTTAACTTGTGGGCAACTGCCGCGGTAGTTCCAGAGCCCAAGTAGGCGTCTAACACCGCATCGCCCGGGTTACTGGCTATCTGCAGTATTCGAGACAAAAGTTCTTCAGGTTTTGGCGTGTCGAAGGGCGACCTCTTTGTAAATAGTTTCAGCAAATGTTTTTTTGCACTGTTTGTTGTCTTTAC
>JAQIBT010000149.1 GCA_027858915.1 Salinisphaera sp. | reverse complement strand
GAGTGGGATTTCGAGGTTCTCATGGCCGATAGATTCAGACCAGTCAACCGCGATACCCCGCATCTGTTTCCGCCGACGGTGCAGGATTATCTGGCCGACGATCACCTGGCGCGGTTCGTTGTCGATATTGTCGATCAACTGGACCTGAGTCCATTGACGATGGCTTACGGCGGTCGAGGCGGATCGGCCGCATGGCATCCGGCGATGCGCGTATCCCTGTTGTTTTACGGCTACGCGACGGGCACATTTTCCAGCCGCAAGCTCGAAGCTGCCAGCTACGACAGTGTGGCCGTGCGCTTTATCTGTGCCAATCAGTATCCGGATCACGACAGCATCAGCGCGTTTCGCAAACGCTTTCTATCCGAGTTGGAAGATCTGTTTGTGCAGATCCTGGTGATTGCCCACGAAATGGGCACGCTCCAGCTGGGCACGGTCAGTCTGGACGGCACCAGGATCAAGGCCAACGCCAGCAAGCACAAGGCATTGAGCTGGGCGCATGCCCAAGCGCTGAAAGCGCAGCTGCGCGAAGAGGTCGAACAACTGATGCGCTGGGCCGAAGCCGCGGATAACACGCCGCTGCCGGACACGCTCGATATTCCGGCCGAGATCCAGCGCCGCCAGGATCGACTGGTGGCGATTGCCGCCGCCAAGGCCACGATCCAGGCGCGGGCCGATGAACGCGATGCGCAGGCTCAGACCGAGTACAAGGCCAAGCTCGAGCGCCGTGCCGAAAAAACCCGGCAGCCCGGCGGCAAGCCGCCGTCGCCGCCCACACTGGGCCCACGAGACAAGGATCAGGTCAACCTGACCGATCGCGAATCCCGCATCATGCCGACGTCCGGCGGTGGCTTTGAGCAAAGCTATAACGCCCAGGCCAGCGTGGAGACCGACAGCGGCTTGATCGTCAGCGGCCACGTCACCCAGCAGAGCAACGACCAGCAAGAGCTCAAGCCGACCCTGGCGCAACTGGCCGACCAGGCCGAGGCGATCGGCGCTCCGACCGCGTTGTTAGCCGATGCCGGGTATTACAGCGGCGATAACGTCGAAGCGGTCGCCGACCAGGCAATCGTTCCCTATATTTCGGATGCGCGTGAACGCCATAATCGATCGTTGATGGAACGGCTTGAAGAGCCGCCGGTGCAGACCGATTTCGACGGACCGGTCGACGCGATGCGTCATCGAATGCGCACGCCGTCTGGCAAGCGTATTTATGCACGACGCAAGTGCACCATCGAACCGACCTTCGGCATCATCAAGCAGGTGATGGGCTTTCGACAATTTCTGTTACGCGGCCTGAATGCCGTCAAAGGCGAATGGAATCTGGTCTGTCTCGCCTTCAACTTGAAGAAACTCCACACCTTGGCTGGATAAGAGGCGATCCGCCTCTTTTTGTCCTAACCAAAACAGTCAATTCTCGGTCACGGGTGGACAATTGACACATCGACGCACACTCGGTCCGACTTCCCACTCTGCTGAAGGCTCAGTCCGACGAACTCCTAGCCGCGCCGCTTTGTGCTAGACGGGCGGCCGCGTAAAGAAAAAGCGGCAGGCACCGCGAAACTTCGACGAGAGGGCACGGGACTAGCCTGTGCAGATCACGGTAGCACGGCGACCCGCGCTGTTCTGTCCGGATTTTTTTACGGAGCCCGGCATACCAGCGTTCGATGGCCGCATTCCGCCCGAGGCGTATCCGATGCGGCCGCGCCGGATAACCGTTGGTCGGGCCGTCGACCAACCCTTATCCAACGGCCGCAGTGAGATTTGTCGCGCGTGATGCGCGCGCAACACTGGACTCAGTGGGGGACCCGTTGCGGCCTTTCGCGAACGGCCGCTTTAGGCCAGTCCGTTTTTCCGGAGATGACGGTAAAGTTGCCGGCGGCTAAGCTCCGGCGTTGGGCTGTAGAGCAGGATCCGCGTTGAACCAAGCCGCCACAGATAGCTGCGGGTACTGCCGAAGATATGGGCGCCTTTCCAGGATCGAAAACAACCCGAGATCTTCTGATGGAGCTTGGTCATGCGGATATCGCGTTCGCCGAGATTGTTGGTAAACGCCACGTTTGCATGATCGATAAAGCGCAGCACATCTGCACCAGCTCGTCCTGGCTGAACCTGGTCGAGCGCTATTTTGGCCTGATCACTGACACGCAGATGCGGCATCTATGGTCAGTGGTCATGGCGCGGCATGCTCGCTTATGCTGCGGGTTTCGTCGCCATGATTCCGTTTTTCGATGTGTCCTTCTACACCGGTACGGTGACCCAGTGGCTAGGCGGCGCCGACATCTCGTTCCTGGTCGGGCTTGTGGTTGCTGGTGGCCTGTACTATGCA
>JAQIBT010000146.1 GCA_027858915.1 Salinisphaera sp. | reverse complement strand
GTCGTATTCGTCTGGCGAATATGGCGGCTCACGTGCCCAACGATCGCGTCGATATTCAGGCCGATCAACAATCGTCGCCGTACCGGCTCGGCATACCAAAGGGCCGGGATTATCAGCTTGCCGCTGGCCATGAACTGCTCTACGAGCCGTATCAACTGAACCGCCAGGTACTGTTTATCGCCCTCGAAGCCCGCATCAAGCTCGCGATACAGCTTGCGCGTGGCCCGGAAGATCAGATTCTGCAGCCGGAAATCCTGCGCTGCCTTTTCCAGATCGATCGCCGAGGCCTGACCGAGGTTGACAATGCCAGTCAGCGACGGGGCCACGTCGGCATTGATCGACGTGTGGTTTGGATCAAGCGACAACGCATCAACCGCCGACCAGTCGATAACCAATTCGGGTTTCAATATCGACTGGATCCGAACCACATTCGGCCAACGAATCTCGTAACGGTTGCGACCGGGCTCGACCTCGATACGCACGCTGGCCTTGGGCACGGGTGGCGTTTCGCCTCCTTCTCCAACCTCCTGAAAGATCGACAACGGCACGCCGAATACATTGACGAACTCAGGCAGGAAATTACCCTGCTCATCCATATCGTGAGCCACGCGTCGCAGACCACGGCCGATGACCTGTTCGCACAGCAACTGGCTGGTGAACGCTCGCAGCCCCATGATGTGCGTCACATTGGCTGCGTCCCAGCCTTCAGACAGCATGGCCACCGACACGACATTCTGCAGCTGCTGCCCGGGCCGCCCACGCTTGCCGACCGTATCGACGAGCGCACGCAACTGCTCCTCCTGCTTGAGGGCCAACAGTTCGTCCTGCTTGTCTTCAGGCAGGTTTGCGGCCTTGATCACTTGCTCAAGCCGAGCGGCGTACTCCTTGTCCTTGGTGACTTTCTCGCCGCGCTCGGCTTTCTCAAGCACCTTCGAATCCACACGCAACGTGAGTGACGGCGCCTGCGTGCCTTCGATGATGCAATCGCCTTCGTTGAAAAATCGCTCGATCCGCGCCGCCGTTTCCGTGCGATTGCAGACCGTGAGCATGACCGGCGGAATAGTGTGCCCCTCGGCCCGCCAGGCCTTCTGGGTCTCGCGCCAGTCGTAGGCCAGCAACGCATAAGCGTTCTGCACCAGCTTCGGCAAGGGATCGGTCGAGTCAGCCTTCCGATTCAGGTCGTCTCGCACCTCGTCTTCGCGATACAGATGATAGAGCTTGCTCGCATAGCTCTTGGCATTGGCGAGCGCACCGTCACGAATCACCACGCGCGGTGTTTTCACCAACCCGGCCTCAATCGCGTCGTTCAGGCCGAAATCAGAAATGATCCATTCGTAGAGCCCTGCCTCGGTATTGGTCTTGCCCGTCGGCGCGAACGGCGTGGCCGACAGGTCGAAGCATCGGCGGATACGTCGTGTCTTGTGAATCCGGTCCAGCCCCTCGATCCAGCGAGTCGCCTCATCCAGGTCGATACCCAGTGTCTCCGCCTCTTTCTTGCCGATCTTTACCTCGGCGCGTTGGCGATAGGCATGATGGGCTTCGTCGTTGAATACAATCAGATCCTTGAAACCGGCCAGCCGCCCCAGCACACGCCGAGTAAAGGCTTCATCGCTCTCCTTGCCTTTCTTGACCACCGAGCGTGTCAGCTCCTTGAGCGGCATCAGGGAATGCCAGTTCTCGATCACGATCTCCATCTGGTTCAGCCGCTGGCGCATCGCCTCGGTCGGGCACATGGAAAACTCGTCGTAGACGTTCTTCTCGTCGCTTGGCAGCAACACCTGCAATCGGCTCTTTACCGTCAAACCCGGCGCGACCACAAATATCGCATGGGAAAACCGCGAATCCCTGGGATACTGCAACGCGTTGAGCGTTTGCCAGGTCGCGATCAGGCCCATGACCGTGGTCTTGCCCGAGCCGGTCGCCATCTTGCTGCAGAGTCGCTCCCAGGCGCCGCCGTCACCGGGCAGAAAAATCCCTTGGCGATAATCGGCCGGTGCTTCCAGCCACCAGATCAGCGTCTCGATCGCCTCCAGCTGACAGAAATAGAACGGATATTGCCGCGGCCCGCCTTGCCAGCATCGTGCTTCGCCAACCCATTCGCCCTTTGCATCCCAGTGCTCAAGCAGGGCACGCGTGACCATGGTGATACCGGGCCAGCCCGCATCGCGCCAGTCATCCACGCGCTGTCGGATGCGATTGACCGTTTCCAGCAACTCCACGCGCCGCGTGTTGTTGCGGGTGTCGTACATTTCATAAGCCGCCGGGCGCCGTCCTTCGGCAATCTGGGCGATCTTGCCGTTGGCATCCTGTGACCAATGCTGGTTCGGCACCTCGTAGGGCGAGTTGATGATCAGCGACTGGGCGGTCATACGCTGCTCCGGTCTACGGTTCGGTAGGCTTGCTGGCTGTGATTGGGCTTGTCTGGA
>JAQIBT010000103.1 GCA_027858915.1 Salinisphaera sp. | reverse complement strand
ATGGAAAGGCTGGATGGAGCGCTTCCACGGCGTGGCCACTCGCTACCTCAACCATTATCTGGGATGGCATCGAATGCTCGATGCCGTCGGCGACTCGGTCACACCGCACAGCATGCTGGGCTGCTGCCCGCGGGCATGCATATCAACACTCAACGATGACATAGCCCTCGCCAACGCCGAAAACGGCTGTTTCCGGAAGGACACTAATTATTGGCGCCCAACTCAAGAATAGGTCAAATAAACGCTCAATATCAGGGTATTTCATTCCCCTAAAATCGCTCTCTAGCCGCAATATAGTTTGATCAAGTGCAGCTTGCATGATCCCGCTGAGATGATTTCATGGCTACCAGGTATGTGACGGTTAAAAAAGCCGAACAAGAAACCGGCTATTCCAAGCGTGCGATCGAAACGAAAATAGATCGCGGCGTATGGGTCGAAGGGCGCGAGTATATCCGCGCACCGGACCGCCGAATCTTGATTGATCTGGAGGGATACGAAAAATGGGTGCAACACCAAGCGGCGTCGAAATACGACGGGGTAAGCTGAGGGTCTATTTCAGATACGCGGGCGGGTTGTGCCGCGAGCCCCTAGGACTGCCTGCCACCAAAACGAATATCAAACACGCCGCACGCCTGGTTGCTGACATTCGGGGCAAAGTCCGACACGGTGTTTTCGACTACGGCGAATACTTTCCGAATTCAAAGCGTGCCCAAACCGGCGTACGAGTACGCGATTACACGGCGTTATACTTGCGACTGCAAAACCATCTCGCCGACTCCACCGTTCGCGGCTATAAGCAATCAATCCGGACGGTACTGGATGATCGGATCGGAAACATGGCAATTCATCAAGTCAAGGCGTCCACGCTCGGCACGATCATAGAAGAACACGGTTTCAAAACCGCCAAGGCTCGCAACAACGCGCTGACGCCGATTCGCGGTGTGTTCGAATTAGCGCTGCGTGATGGCGTGATTCAAGTCAATCCCGCCGCCCTGCTCAAGTCGGCCAAAACACAAGCACCCGATCCCAACCCTCTGACATTAATCGAAACAGACGTTATTTTGTCATGGCTGACAAAAAAACGAGACCCTCAAACAGTAAATTACTTTGAGTTCGCGTTCTTTTCCGGCTTGCGTACCAGCGAGCTGGTGTCGCTTGAATGGGGTGATATAGACCAACGTTCCGGCATTGCACGCGTTCAGCGCGCGCGTGTTCTGGGGAACAACAAGACGACTAAGACTGCGAAAGCGCGCAGCGTGGAACTCACACAACGCGCCCTGGTCGCGCTTGACCGTCAATGCGCCTACACGCACCGGGCACAAGATACGGTCTTTCAAGACCCCATTACCAGTCGCCCCTATGTGAATGACAAACCCCCACGCCTGCAATGGAACGCCGCGCTCAAGGCGCTTGGAATCCGCCATCGCACGGCATATCAGACCCGTCACACATTCGCTACGCTGGCACTGATGGCTGGGGCAAATCCGATGTGGGTTGCCCGTCAACTGGGTCACAGCACTATGCAGATGACGCTGACACGCTATAGTAGATGGATTGACAAGGCCGATCAGGGTCGGGAACTTGCCAAGCTCAACGACGCCACCGGCGGGGAACATTGCGGGGAATAACTGGCGTATTTATGCGTATGATGGCGCACTAAGCAGTTGATTTATATGCGCCGTGATACGCTGACATACGCCTCGAGCGGGTTCGATTCCCGCCGCCTCCACCATTTCGATATTCAAAGCCGTCTTAGGACGGCTTTTTTTGGTGCGCCCAGCATGGGCGCACTCTTGGAGATGGAAGTCCTCCCGTGAGTTGATCACAACGAGCGAAGCGAAGCGCAACTGCGGAAGGGCGACCGACCGTGGGGAGGAAGCGTGGAGCGAAGCTGCGAGCCGATGAACAAGAATCGGATACAAGGCGCTGCCGAGCAGGGCGAGCGGGCCAAAAACCGCGAAGCTCTCATGAAACATTACATAACTTGTTGTTTTGTAATACCTGAAAAACGTCGATTTAATACGGTCCATGCACGCAATGAAGGACGCTTGTTTCTTCCGCGACAGCGGGCGCTCTTCGAGCGCTTGGCTGCTCCTAGGGCCTCGTCTAATGCCGTAACAGATTCCACGATGACCCTTACAGTGGCTCGATCAAACTCATGGTCACGCTGAGAGTCATGCACTCCACTGTTGAGATAGCCCCATTCGATGCTTCCAGCGCCAACGCCAAGCAGGCGGGTCAGCGCAGCGCTGACATCCTCTGTGCGGGCATGCTGCCCAGCAGCGCGAGTAACGGCCGATCGCAGCTTGGTGCATTTGTTGTTCAGTTCCCAGGGCGAGCGCGGCCCCCCAAGCTTTAGTTCGATGCGCCCGTCCGTACGCCGCCCTAACCAAGTCCAGAGCCGGTCAGTCAAGCTCTCCAGGCCTGGACGTGCCTGTCGTAGCGCCTCTCGCTTTTCGTCGTTCGCAAGTGCCTGCTGAGCCAGCAGAACATAGTTCTTCACCGGCGGATCGCTATCGACGCAGAAGAGTTCATGCTCGCCTCGATGCGGCAGAAACTTGTACCGCTTGGTGGAAGCAGCGCGACGCGCACCTAACTCCTGTTGGATACGATGCAGAAACTCCTCAGCGTGGGAAGTCAGGATGACCTGCTTGTCGTTTAGCAGCCCGTCCTCGAAGAACGTGCGCCAGATGCCATCCCGGTGCTCGTCGTCAATCGCATTAACCACGTCGTCGAAGATAACTACCGGGCAACGTTGGGCGATGTTTTTGGCTAGCAGGATTGCCAAGCCCGCGCACTTGATATGCCCTTCGCTGAAGACAACCAGTGCGTCGTAGCGCACGCCCGGCTCGCTGGCAAACTCCACTTCGATCTTGCCGTTCGCTTCCACGGGCAGCCAAAGCGCATGTAGCAAATCTCCGGGCGGATCGGCGCGGTTGAACGCGTTGTAGAGACCGCGAGCCTGTTCTCCCAGACCCTGGAGTAATAACCCCGGTAGCGCGGCCAGGTATTGCTGGATCTTCGGCAGGAATCCATCGTAAGCAGCTTTGATTCGCTGTTGATGTTCAACGATCAGGACCTCGGTCGCGACGGCCTCGATCAGTTCTCGGTTCGCCTCATCGAACTCAGCGACGGTCTGGTTAGCCGCTGCCAGTTCTTGGTCCACCGTAGTTCGCATCGTTCGCAACCGTTCGACCTCCAAACGATACTGGTCCAGCCTTTGCCGCTCTTGAGCTAGCGCGCCGCGTTGGGCAAGCACCTCACGGGCCTGCGCGTCGGCACGCTCGATGACCTCGGCAATTCGCAGCAGGCCGTTCCAAGCTCGCTGGTCACCATCTACCCACGCGGCCAGCCAATCTACCTCAGCTGTTGGAGGCAGCAACGGCAAGCCTGCCGCCTGCAGTTCTGCGGGACATACTCTGGCGGCGGCCGCGACAACGCGCCGCATCTCCTCCCAGAGCGTTCGTACTGCATCGCTCAGCTGTGATCTGAGGCTGTTTTCGCGCTGCTGGATGGTAGCCAGTTCTGCAAGCTGCTCCAATCCTGTGCGGGCGTTTACGAAAGGATCCTGCGTCACGGTGGCCAGATCTGTTCCGCATGCGGGACAAGCGGTCGCTCCTTCGGCCAAGGCCAAAACGGCCTCGTAGAGATTGGCGTATGACACCTCTACGGTACGGGTCGCAAGCTGTCCCGACTCCGCTTGCCATAGGCCCCTGATCCGGTAGGCATCGGCCAGCAGGTCTCGCAGCCGGTTCTGTGTTACCTCATTGTCCGTCGGTGGGACAGCATCCAGCTGTGCTTGCACAAATGGATGCCGTCCTTGCTGCTGTGGCGTACCGAGCAGCCAATCGACACAAGCTGGATACGTAGCATCTTGTGACATGCGTTGCGCTAATGCCCGCTCTAGGTCGTCGACCCGGGCGATCTTCTCCGGATAAGCGGCGATCGTCTGCTCCGAGCTTGCTAGTTGCTCGCGACGTTGTCCAAGTTGCGATGCCTGGGGCCCGGTAAGCGTTAGGTCCTGATCAAGCGATGGATTGAAGCCGCGCACGAACTCGCTGAACTGATCCATTCCGAACAAAGTGGCAATAAGCTGGCGCTGATCGCTGGGCGTCCTCGCTGCTATGCGGGCAAAGTCGTCCAGGCGGTTCTTTTCGATGAAGCAGAAGCGGTACTCACCCTCATCGGGCTGAACGACTTCTATCTGTTCCTCGTCGGTCGCCATCAGCACGGGTGTAATATGGCGTCGCAAGCGAGCGTTGTCGCAATAGATGCGCTGGTCCACCCGTTTGACCTGTGCTTCGCTGATGGTGCCCAGCATCGCCACTTCCAGCGCCTCGCAAAAGCTGCTCTTGCCTGTGCCGTTGGCGCCATAGATAAGGGTAATGTCATGACTGAGGTCGAACGTCTCCTGCCGCATGAACCCGCGAAACGGTCCTACGTCAAGCTGGTGCAGGCGCCCTAGCGCAGGCCCGGCTTCCGGGCCTCTTGGATCTCCGGCGTACGCAACAGACATTTGTGCCAAGTTCTCAACTGCCAGCGGCGCCAGACGCGTAGACCTCCCTCGCCGTGCTGCCCCTACCTCGGCAAGTGGCTGCAGATGCTCAAGCACTAAGTGCGCAAGTCGGCGCACGTCGTCGTGCACCTCTTGCTGCGCTAGGTGTGCGAGGAACCGGTGGTACTCCGAAGAAATGCTTGCCATTTAGCCCCCTCTACGCAGGCCGTCGCATTAGGTCGCGTCCGTGGTGGAGCTGATCGGCCCCACTTCTTCGCTCGCGATCAGATCATTATCACATCCGCCGTCATGGCTTATGGAAATTCGCAGCAAAGTAGTCGATCACCTGTGTCGCCTGAGTCCCTTGGCGGAAGCGCTTCTGCTCCGCGAAGTCCACCGAAGGCAGCATGTGGATAAATTGGTGATGCTCATAAAGACCTAGGACCGCCTCGGCATCCAGCGCGCCAACACGCTGCCCAGTGAGCGTGTTGGCTGCCTCGATGGCTGCACCGATCATCACATCTGCAAGTTGCACTGCCGGACTGGTCTTGGAGTCAACCTGTGCCACCGAATGCAGCTTCAGCGGAAAGGTAATGCTCGCGATATCTGACTGGCGGAACGTGATCGCTTCGTCGTGATGGATATAGCGTTGCAGCAGATCGTGGTAGGTGAGCAGATTTTTGGACTGGTCGTGCTCGACCCGGTAGGGCCCAACGGCCATGACCTCCATCCGGTTTACTAGCGACTGCAGCACCACAAAGGCAGCGTCGGTGCTGACGCCAGGTGTGGTGATCGCTTGCAGGCACTCCGGCGCTGCGAACTGAGCCAAGGGCCCCAATGCTTCCGGCAGCGATTGCCAACGCGAAGCACGCGTGGCCTCGATTAGATCATCAAGCGCCCTCTGACTTTTCTCTTTCACTGCACGCTGGAAGCACCCCAGCAACCGGTCTAGAGCGCCCTTCCCAAGAAGCGTCGGACCTGTAGCGTATAGCAGCGATGCCAGCGAGTAGTTCGCCCCGTCCTGATAGAAATCTATTCCGCGTTCGTAATAGTACGGTTCGACAGCGTAGTCCAAGAACATCAGCAACAAGAGAAATCGTTTGTCGCAGACGCAGGTCACGCATTTGTGGTGAGCCAGTAAGTCACGCTGCAGTGCCAATAAGCCCGGATGATTAGCTGGACGGCGAGCAAGGGCCCTGTATTTGAGCTCTTCCGCCTGAAGCTTGGGAAAGTGTTCATGGATGAGGCGCTTGGCTTCGTCATCGTCAATGGCGATGGCCGTGGCTCCTTGAAAACGCTGCTCTGAATTTAGTAGGTCGAAGCCGGTGTAGCCGCTTTCGTCGATCCGGAAGCATTCCATTCATACCTCCCAGCATGCAGCCTCAGAGTGGCCCTTTGAATGATACAGTCCGCTTACTGCCTAGAATTTGCCGAAAGTTAGTCGTGTGGCGTCGGCTATTGGCCGATAGCGGTCGGTAGGCCAGTTATTAGAGAAGCCTCATCTGCAGCACTCACGTGAGGAACCCCACACTCGGCCTCTCTCGTTCCGCATGCATGTTCAAATCTCCGAGACGAACCGATATTTTTTGTCGACCCGAGCGTACCAGAGCCGCTTCACCCATGGCGCCCATCAGCACGCGTCTGATCTCACGCGGCGGCAAGGCCGCCAGGGCCGTCTTCACATTGTTTGGCAGTCGCGCAGAAAAACGAGTCTGCCATCCACGGTCTCGTTCCAGCAGGCCTTTATATACGGACTGCGCAATAGCGCTCACCTCGGTGGCTGATGGTTCATGGATCGACAAGATCTCGAACCGCGACTTGATCGGCTCGGGGAGTCGATCCGTATTGTTGGACGTCGCCAGCCACAGAATGTGCGACGCATTGACCGGCACGCCGATGTGCTCGTCTTCGAATATCCGTGCTGTGTCTTCTTCCAGCAACTGATAAAGCGGTCCGTAACCATCGAATCGTGAGTCCCCCCGCAGCTTGTCGACTTCATCGAGCAAGACAATCGGATTACCGACCGCGCTGTCTCTTAAAGCGTCGACGATCTTGCCGGGTCGGCTACCCGCCCAACTCGGGCTATTGCCGCCCAGTACAAAGCTCGCGGTCACCGACGAACAGTTGATCATGAAAAGCGGCGCCTGGATGGCCGTGGCAAGCGCGCGTGCGAAGTAGGTCTTGCCCACTCCGGGCGGACCATCCAACAGCAACGGGGGCCATCGCAGGACACGCGGCTCGGCGAGCAGACTCAATGCGATATAACGACGGATCGTGGCAATCACCGCCGAGCAATTGGGCTGCCGGCTTTCGAGATCGTCCAGGTCGGCCATCATCCCGGAGTCGGCTATCGCCAATCGCCGATGCTGGCCGCTTTTCAGCATTCGGTCCAACGCTTCTCGCCGCTGCGTGTTGCTCGTCTCTGCGTCGTGAGCGGCTTTGACCTGCGTGTAATCGAACACAGTCATCGTCGGAATCAGACGTAGATCGCCACCGCACCATTCGTGTTGGTGGTCACCGTGAACATACGAATTCATGGTGCTACCCGAAGTTCGGTGGCATGGTCGATAGCCGGCAGCACACGTTTCACCAGATCGCCCTGCTCTGTCTTGGCACAATGTCGCCAGGCCGGTGAGTCGCGAAAGCTCTGGGCGCGGATGTCGGCGCCTGAACTGAGCCGATCAATGTAGCGAACCAGATCGGTGAGTAGCAGCGGAGACACGCGACTGCCCGGACCATACTGTCGAGCCGGTGCGAGCATTTCGCGCAATCCGGCGCCGCCCTCGGGCCAGTCGCGATCGAGTCGTCGCAAAAACGGCGATAGCACTTCCAGATTCAGCGCTTCCTGGGTCACGCCGTAGATGGCGTATTGACTGCGCTGGCCCCACTTCATGATGCGTATCTTGGCGAGGTCGTGCAGGAGCGCCCCCATCACCGCCAGATCACGCTCATGCGATGCCAGTACGTAGCCGGCCAGCGACTCGGCCATCTGCGCACACTCAACGCTATGTATCAGTAAGCCACCGGCGATGGCGTGGTGGTGCGCTCGGCTTGCCGGAACACAGAGGAACGGCTCCGAGATCGCCTGGCTCGCAAAGAGTCGATGGGCAAATGAGCGGATGGCCGTCCCCTTCAGTCGATCCAACAACGCGATTAATTGATCGAAGGCATCCAATGCCTCGGCGGGGACCCACGTACGGGAGAGCAAGTGCCAGCTGGGACGATCGGGCTTGGCCACCCGTTCGATGCGATCTGCATCGACACACACCGTCCCGCTGGGCGACAGGCTGACCCGGCCGGTCACGGCAACGAAACGACTGCGCACATCGGTCAGTCCGACAACACCCGCGCTGGTCAGCGGTATATGACAGACGGCAAACCCCGTCGCGTCAGCTACCGTGACTTGCGCGCTGTTTTCGTGGCGCTGACTCGATGATCGTTTGATAGAGATCAGACGGTAGATGCCCGATATCGTCGACCCGGCATGGGCTCCCAGGTTTGCTATTGAGATCATGATTGGCCCTCCTCTTCCATCCCGCCATTGATGGCGTTGGTCACAAATCGGTCAAAGGCACTGCCGTCTCGGCGTGTCAGATTGGGCACGTAACGTGAGTAGACGCGGAAGAGCATCTCGGTGGTCGTATGGCCCATTTGACGAGCGATCCACTCGGGGTTCTCCCCAGCCGCCAGCCATAGCGTGGCTGCGGTGTGACGGCAGTGATACGGGCGCCTGGGTGCGAGCTGCAGATGTCTCAGGAGTGGATACCAGACGCGCTGAGTGACATTGGTGGTATCGAGCGGGGTCCCGTCTCGGGTAACGAAGACATACTCACCGTCTCCGGTCACCTTGTGCTGGGCACGCAAGGCGTCGTGAACGACCGACGACATCGCGATCTCGCGTTGCGACCCATCGGTCTTGGTGTAATCGACTACCCCCTTGTCCACGGTTTCGCGTATGAGGATCTGGCGCGCTTCCCAGTCGACCTTTGACCATTTCAAGCCGTGCAGCTCGCCGGTGCGCATGCCGGTGAAAAACCGCAGCATGAAGTAGTGCTTGTAGTCGCTGCGCACGGTATCGA
>JAQIBT010000049.1 GCA_027858915.1 Salinisphaera sp. | reverse complement strand
CTGGGCCATCGCCTGGATCCAGAACCGCTATATGGATACGCCGTTTTTGCGGGCGAGCTTCCAGGTCGTACTCAGCGGCGCGCTGGTCTTCGCCGCCGGCGTGCTCATCGGGCGCGCTTGACTGGGATCGTTTGCTGGCCTGTTGCTTGCCAGGGGTGTGCGCATCCGGCAGCAAACACCAGGACAGGGTTATCCGCAGATTATAAGGATTGAAGACAAAGACAGGGGCCACTCAACCTAGGCGACAGATTATCGGACCAGACGAGATTAAATGGCGGCATGGGCAGCGTGGTTTCAACGGCCGTCTACCAGTGCGATCTGGGCGTCAAGCCGCTTTGCAGACACCTTGATACTCGTGCCCAGCGTCTGCGCAAACACCTGAACGCGGTATTCCTCGACCATCCAGCGCAGTCGTGTGATTTCGTCGCTCCATTCGCTGCGCCGAGTGGCTTTCTCGGCCCGCTGTTTGTACGCCTGCCAGTACGGCGCGATCTGGCGCATGCGACTCTTGTCCTGCGCTGCGCCGTCTCGCGCCAACTTGTCGAGCCGTTGCTCGATGGCGGCCAGATAGCGCGCCAGATCGCGCGCATGGTTCGCGGCATTCATACTGGCGCTGATGAAACCCATATACAGCAGATGAGCCAGCTGGTCGCGGATATCCTCAACCGCGGCCATCCAGTCGAGCCCTATGTTCTTCGCCAGACGCTTGCGCACGTTCGCTGCGGTTTCCAGGGCGGGCCTGATATCTTTCCAGAGTACAACGGCATCGGCCATCATGTGGCTGCGTACAGCGTCGGCCAGCACAAGAAAATCCGCCGGCTGATAGGGAAGCGTCGATATTCGCGAGCCAATGAGCGCGTTGAGCAGATCAGCGACCAGCGGCGTTTCGTTGTCGCGCTGAATGGCTTGTACCAGCTCTGAAGGCACCGCCGCCGTATCGGGCGGATTGTCCAGCGGTGCGAGCGCCTGTTGTTTCAGACCCGGCAGATCACGCTTCACCAGTCGACAGGGTTTTGCGGCAGCCAGACGCAGCAGTCGGATGACGCCCTGTCGATGGGCCGCCGCCGCAGCCGCCGGATCGTCCAGCAGTTCGAGGTCGACGTGTGTACCGCGATCGACCAGCGTTGGTAATGCCTCCAGGCGCACGCCGGCGTGGGTGAGCGCGACCGGCTGGGATAGATCGCGATCGGGCCATTCGACCAGTTCCCGGATCGACAAATTCTGCCCGGCGGCATGGCTGACGGCCTCGCGGGCGCGTGCCCCCAGTTCACCGCGCAGGGCATCCAGATCGCGCCCACTGGCCACGATCTCGCCGTCGTCGTCGACGACTTCAAAGCGCATCTGCAGATGTGCGCTCGGCGCGAAATCCTCCCATGCATCAGGCGGGATCGTCAGTCCCGTCATCGCCTTGATTGCTTGTCGCAGCGCTGCTTCCGGGTCACCGATGCCAAAGTCCGCGCGTTCGGCGGCGGCTCGTGCAAACTCAGGCACCGGCACTACAGACTTGCGCAGTTTCTTGGGCAAGGCGCGCAGATACTCTCGGTATTTCTCTTCCAGCAGGCCGGGCACCAGCCATTGTGCCCGCTCGGCCGACATCTGGTTGATCGCGGCCAGCGGGATACGCGCCGTCACACCGTCAGCCGGCGTACCGGGCTCGAACGCATAGTCGAGTGCTACCGGCAGGTCGCCAAGCCGCATGGATTCCGGATAGGCATTTTCGGCCAGTTCCACGCCGGCGGAGCGCAGCAACGCCTCTTCCTCGAAATGCAGTTGTGCGTCGTCGTGGCGCTTGAGCCATTGCTCGAGCGTCTTCCTATCGCGAACGCTCGCCGGCAGGCGCTCATCGTAGAACGCCACCTGCGTGGCTTCATCCACCAGCAGGTCACGCCGGCGGAATCTTGCCTCGCGCGCCTCGATCTCTTCCACCACTGCCTGATTGAAAGCCAGAAAGTCCGGCAGTCGGCCCCGCGCCGAGGTCACCGCGAACGCCACCAGACCGTCGCGGATGAATATCTCGCGCGCCAGCACTGGCTCCAAGCGACCGAAGTCGACCTTGCGGCCATCTGCCAGTGTCAAGCCAAACAGTTTCACGCGTTCACGGGCCGCTACCTGCCCGCGGCGTTTCTCCCAGTGTGGGTCGTAGTGTTCACGCACGATCAGATGCGCGGCCGCGGCTTCTATCCATTTAGGATCGACGCTGGCCACTGTATGCGCGAACAGCTGGCTGGTCTCGATCAACTCGCCACCCACTATCCACTGCGGCTTCTTTTTCGACAGACCGGACCCGGGGAAGATACGAAACTTGCGTCCGCGGGCGCCCAGATAGTCCGGAATGCGGCCGCTCTTGTCGTCGAGTTGACCGATATGGTCGAGCAGCCCTGGCAGCAGCGCCTGATGAATATTGATGAAATCCGCTTCGGCGAGGTGGCCCTTGGCGGCCTCGTTGGCCAGCCCGATATCATGGCCGATACGGCGTAGCTGGCGAGCCAGATCCTCCCATTCACGCATACGCATGAAATTGACGAAATGCTCGGTACACCAGCGCCGCAGCTGGCTGTTCGAGCGCTCGCGTCGGGCCTGACTGTACTGGTCCCACAGCTTGAGCAGGCTGATAAAGTCAGACCGAGGATCGGCAAACGGTTTCTGGGCCTCGTCGGCGGCTTGGCGCATGGCAGCCGGGCGCTCGCGCGGATCCTGAATCGTCAGCCCTGCCGCAATCACGCGCAACGCGGCCGGCACAGCAAAGCGATCACCGGCGATCAACATGCGACCGATACGGGGATCGAGCGGCAGACGGGCCAGTTGTCGGCCCAGCTTGGTGATCTTGCCGTCGGCCAACGCTTCCAACTGGGTGAGTAGATTGCGACCGTCGTTGATATAGCGACGCTCTGGCGGGTCGATGAAGGGGAAATCCTCGATCGCACCCAACCGCAGATCCGCCATGGTCAGCAATACGTTCGCCAGGTTGGTACGCCGAATCTCGGGATCGGTGAATTCCGGTCGGTTGAGAAAATCGGCTTCGTCGAACAGACGCACGCAGATGCCGGGGGCGACGCGTCCGCAGCGGCCAGCGCGCTGATTGCAGCTGGCCTGCGACACCGGCTCGATTGGCAGCCGTTGTACCTTGGATGCAGTGGAATAGCGGCTGATACGCGCCAGACCCGTGTCCACGACGTAGCGAATTCCCGGCACGGTAAGCGATGTTTCTGCGACGTTCGTCGAGAGCACGACGCGGCGACCGTTCGACGCCGAGAATATCCGATTCTGGGCAGCACGGGTCAGGCGTGCGTACAGCGGCACCACTTCGGCGTTGTATTTCTCGCCCGCAAGCGCCTTGGACAGATGTTGCTCGGCGTCGCGAATATCGCGCTCGCCCGGCAGGAACACCAGAATATCGCCCGGGCCTTCACGCCATAGTTCGCGAATGGCTGTTTCCACCGCATCGGGCTGGCTCGCATTCTCTTCCGGCGGGCGATAGCGTACGGCCACGGGATAGCCCCGCCCTTCTACGTTGACGATCGGCGCATCTGAAAAGAACGTCGCAAATCGTTCCGGGTCGATAGTGGCGGATGTAACGACAACCTTCAGATCGGGGCGTCTGGGCAACAGCTGCTTGAGATAACCCAGCAGGAAATCCACGTTGAGCGTGCGCTCGTGGGCCTCGTCGATCACGATGGCTTCGTATTTGTTCAGAAATCGGTCGCGTGCCGTCTCGGCCAGCAGAATGCCGTCAGTCATCAGCTTGACCTGGGTGGCATCCGACAGCTTGTTCTCGAAACGCGTCTGGAAGCCGATCAGATCGCCGAAGTTCGTGCCGGTCTCGTCGGCAATGCGTTGCCCGACGCTGCGTGCTGCGAGCCGTCGGGGCTGCGTATGGCCGATCAGCCCGCGCGCGCCGAATCCGGCCTGCATCAGAATCTTGGGCAGCTGTGTGGTCTTGCCGGAGCCGGTTTCGCCGCACACGATGATGGCCTGGTGTTTGTCCAGCGCGGCACGGATCTCCTCGGCGCGCCCGGTCACCGGCAACCCTTCGGCAAGCTGGATATCAGGCCGGGATTGCTGGCGTTGTGCAGTCTGCGTTGCGCTCTTGTGAATGCTGGCTGCCGCGCTGGCGCGCGCGTCGGCGCTACGTGCCTTGTTCAGCTGCACGGTCAGACGGTGGCGCTCACGCGTCTGTACTTGCGCCAGCTGCACCCGTGGATCGGTCTGGGAGTCAGTCAATTAATGCCTCGAAAATCGATCAGGCTGTTGCAGCGCAGATCGTTTGTCCGTCTTGCAGTAAGCTGGATGTCTTTGTGGGGACGTCCGATGAATTTTCATACGCGTAAATGGATCAAGCCAGAAGACCTCAATCCCAACGGCACGCTGTTTGGCGGCAGTCTGCTGCGATGGATCGACGAGGAAGCCGCGATCTACGCGATCATCCAGCTCGAGAACTCGCGTATCGTCACCAAGTACATCTCGGAAATCAATTTCGTGTCCACGGCGGTTCAGAGCGACGTCATTGAACTGGGCATCATGGCAACGCATTTTGGCCGAACATCGCTGACCATGTGCTGCGAGGTCCGCAACAAGATCACGCGTAAATCAATTCTCACCATCGACGAGATCGTGTTTGTCAGCGTCGACGAAAACGGCCAGCCCAAGCCACACGGCAAGACCGAGATCACCTACGCCAGCGATCGTCGAGATGACTGATGGAGCGGCTTTCTCTGCCCGGTGCGGACGGCCTGCTCGTCGCCGGCAAAACCAATCTGCCTGCTTCGCGTGAATCAGCCCACCGGCCCGACGAGCCCGAGGCTGAGTAGCCTGTCGCGCAGCGGGTAGAAAAAAGGCGCAATGGCGGGCGCCTTCAGACTGTTTCCATTGATCGATGGGCGGCCAACAGACCGCCCACGCCATATAGTGCGATTACATCGGCGGAACGGTGCCGTTGACGCCAACTGCTACGAATTTCGCCTTGAGCGGATTACCGCCCTGCGGTCCGGCCACGAACACGTGGGCGCCCTTGACGATATCCGACTTCTGGCCTTTTCCGACCTTGACGGTCGGCACATCGGCCGGCACCTGGATGGTCTTGCTGCCTTTACCGTAGTCCACCTTCAACGTCAGCATCTGATTGCTTTTGGACGTTTTGCTGACCGTTCCGTTGGTCATGCTCGAGTTACCGGAACCCGAGTTATCGTCAGCAGACATCGAACCCGAGCTTTTCGACTCGACCGTGCCGTTGGTCATGCTCGATCCCGAGCTCATGGAGCTGCCACTGGCGGAAGTGACAGTGCCGTTGGTCATGCTGGAGCCCGCTGCCATGGAGCCGCTGTTGTTCGAAGTGACCGTACCATTGGTCATGCTGGAACCCGACGTCTGGCTGCCGCCGCCGGACAGCTGCTGCCTCATCGACGGTGACATGTCCCATCCGTAATCACCAAGGCCTGCGCCTTTCATCGATGCCGGGAAAATCACCATTTCCAGCGCCTGATTATTGCCATCGCGTTTGACGTTGGCAGTACCGATGTACGTGCCTTTCTTGATGTTGGACAGATCGCCGGGCATCACTGTCGACAGCCTGGTCGAGGACGACATCGTGACCTTCCGCATCTGCCCGTCATTGGTTTTGACGGTGAAGCCGTTGTTGGAGGTTGACTCGATGGTGCCCCGAACGTGTTCCGTCTGGCTTTTTTTTGCGAACGCGGGGGCACTGGCAATAACAGCGCTCAGGGCAAGCGCGCAAGCAGCGGCGATATGTGTCTGTCTTTTCAGATTATGCATGTCTGGGATGTTCCTTGAGGTGTTCGTCGTTCGAAGGTAACACGCATTTCCAGAGTTCATCGATGAATATTGCAAGCCACCTTCTACCTACCTGTGCGCCATCTGTTTGCTTGCGGCGGCAAAACGTCTCGGCGCTCACTTGAGTGCAATCGGCGCAATTTCGTTTGCCAACTGAGAGGCCTGTTCAGCCAATTGCTGGGCCAGCCAATAGGACCCTTGCATCTCGTACGCCAAGGCCGTGTCCGGCTCGATGCCGGACGCAAGCCGGTTATCGTCAAGAGTGAGCGCTGCAAGGGCGGTTGTATCCCCGGAACGCAGCGCTCTGGCGCAGGCCAGCAATATCACTCGGATAGCCGAGCGATGAGCAGTAAGCGTATCGTAACTCGTCCCCCACTCTGGTTTATTGGCGCGTTGTCGGGCTGATACGGCGAGGATCTCGAGCCCACTGAGTATCGAGCGATGCAGGCGCTGTATTTCCTCGAGTCGCTCCGCGGGCACCTTCAGTTCCTTGGCGACCGGCGCGATCAACGACCGCAGCGCCACCAACCGTCCGGACAGCCGCACGAACACCTCGACCTGTTCGTCTGCGGTAATCGGGGTTCCGATCATCACGCGGGCATAAAGACGGGCACACTCACGCAGATTGTCTGCCAGTCGAAAGCGCCAGTCGTAGGTTGCATACAGCGGGAACGCAAACGAAAACAGCAGTGCGATCATAGTACCGAGCGCAACGTTGAACGCGCGCCAAAGGCCAATATCGATCGGGTTGTCGCCCTGCCCGGCGACAATTACGAGCGTGATCGCAGTCAGCAGCGCGACGTAACCGGCCTTGCCGACCGCGTAGTAGGCGCAGGCGCCGGCCAGGACCGACGCCAGAGCGTAGGTCAGCACGGATGAACCAATCAGATGATGCTGGGCGATCAATAACAGTCCCAGCATCGCGCCGATCGCCGTAGCCAGCCCGCGCTCGAACGCTTTCTTGCGAATATTGCCATGATGCTGGAGGCCGCCGATAACCACCAGAAGCGTCACCGAAGCCCAGAAGCCATGCGGGACGCCCAGAGCGCTGGTCAGCGCAATCGAGCTGGCCATGGCGACCGCTACGCGCAAACCGTGCAGGTAGCGCGCGTTGCGATATCGAAAATAAGGTGAACGAGCAAGATGCAGGCCGTATCCGAACAGGCCGCGGTGGCCGATTCTCCTGCGCAGCGCGGTGAACCGTCGCCTCAAGAGCGCTGGTGGCGTGCGATCAGGCGCCCGCGCGCGGCGATGGCCCTTGCCGCGGCCTGCTCGCCGTCGTCGGCAAAGACGGTCATATGACCCATCTTGCGGCCCGGTCGGGCATCGGCCTTGCCATAGAGATGCAGCTTGAGCGCTCGATCCTGCAATGCTACCTGCCAATCGG
This sequence comes from Salinisphaera sp., assembly GCA_027858915.1. Classification (GTDB taxonomy): domain Bacteria; phylum Pseudomonadota; class Gammaproteobacteria; order Nevskiales; family Salinisphaeraceae; genus Salinisphaera. The sequence continues at coordinate 43,478 of JAQIBT010000049.1, read as the reverse complement.
GCAAACCATCGGCCCACAGGTCACCCAGCAGATTCACCATGGCCGAGGGGCGTAGCCGGCGCGTATCACCCAGAGGCAGGCTACAGACCGCGCGCAGCTGTTGTTCGAACTGGCTGGTCACACAGGCATCGAATGAAAAATGTCCGGAGTTGTGCGGGCGCGGCGCCAGCTCGTTGATGCGCAGCGTGCCGTCGGCGCCCAGAAAGAATTCCACGCACAGCACGCCGACCACTTCGAGTGCATCCAGCACGCCGTGTGCCATCTCGATCGCCGAGCCGATGATCGCAGGATCGAGATCGGGATCGGGGATCGATACATCCAGAATATGATCGCGGTGGCGGTTTTCAGTGACGCCGAAGTGCGCAAACTCGCCGTCGGAACCGCGCGCCGCGACAACTGATATCTCGCAGTCGAAATCGACAAAGCCTTCGAGTACCGCCTCGCCCGCGCCGATCGATTGCCAGGCCGCGTCAGCTTGGGTCGGCGACTTGATCACGAACTGGCCCTTGCCGTCGTAACCAAAACCCGCCGTCTTCAAGACACAGGGGGTACCCAGCCGGCTGATCGCGCCGTCTAGGGCGGCCCGGTCGGGCACGTGCTCGAATGGGGCCGTCGGAAAGCCGGCTGAGGCCAGAAAATCCTTCTCTCGCTGGCGATGCTGGGCAATATGCAGCACGCGGCCACCCGGTCGAACCGGCGCATGTTCGGCTGCGGCCGCCGCCGCCTCGAACGGGACGTTCTCGAACTCGAACGTCACCGCGTCTACCCGCGCCGCGAACTCGGCGACTGCCGAGAGATCGTTGTAGTCACCTACCGCTTCGCGGTCGGCAACCTGACCCATGGGCGTGTCGTCGCCCGGTGAGAAGGTATGAACGCGATAGCCCATGCGCCGGGCCGACAAGGCGAACATCCGTCCTAGCTGGCCACTACCCAGCACGCCGATGGTCGCGCCCGGCAGAATGACGCGGGACTTGCCGGCGCTCACTGGTCGGCCCCCGGCAGCGTATCGCGAGTGACCTTGTCGGCTTGACGCTGACGATAGTCTGCAAGTTTCTCACGCAGATCCGGTCGCTGGATCGACAGCTGGGCGACCGCGAACAGGGCGGCGTTTCGGGCGCCCGAGTTGCCGATGGCGAACGTGGCCGTTGGTACGCCGCCGGGCATCTGCACTATTGACAGCAACGAATCGATGCCCTGCAAGGCCCGACTTTGCACCGGCACACCGAGCACCGGAACCAGGGTCTGCGCCGCGACCATGCCGGGCAGATGCGCCGCACCGCCGGCGCCGGCGATGATCACCTCAAGCCCGCGTGCTTCGGCGCTGTGGGCATAGTCGCGCATCAGCTCCGGGGTGCGATGGGCCGACACGACACGACACTCATGAGCCACACCGAACTCGGTGAGTATTTCGTGGGCATGATTCATGGTGTCCCAATCGGATGTGGAACCCATGATGATGCCGACCAAAGGTCTCTCGTTGCCCATCTCGCCCCCGGTGGGTCGCAGAAAAGCCGGACAGTCTAGCAATTACGCCCAGCTTGAGTTCAATTTACGCCAGATCAGTCAAAACTTCACAGGCGGTTGTGGCCGACTCACTCAAGCACGACCAGACGATTCGGAAGCTCATTCCGCTCGCTGGTTGCCGGAAGCGCCGCGGCCAGATGCTGACCACAGGACTCGATGCACTCAAGAAAGCCCTGCTCGGTGTGTCCGTGCGCTACCTGGCCAGCGAACCGATCCACAATGGAAGACCACGTACTGTCATCAAGCCGGCTCGCGATGCCGTGATCCACCAGGATTTCGACATAGCGCTCGGCCTCGGATACGAAGATGAGCATGCCGGTAGCTCCGGCCGTGCGGTGCAGGTTCTGCGCCAGGAACTGGCTGCGGGCGAGCAACGCCGCCCGATCATGACGCACCGAACGCGGCACCAGCCGCGGGGTGATTGCCGGCCACTGGAACAACGCACCCAGCAACACAAAGCAGGCCCATTGCAGCAACACCAGCGTGCGAGTATCCACCCAGCTCGGAAAGAACACCACCGCCCCCGGCAGCAACAGTGCGATTACCCCGGCCCACAGCAGGCCGATCCAGCGATAGTCGTCAGCCTGTGGCGCCAGCACGGTCACCAGTTCAGCGTCGGTGCTTTTCTCGGCACGGGTGATGGCCTCGGCCACTGCGGTTCGGGATTGTTCGTTCAGCAGGCTCATTTAGATTATTCCTTACCAGCCGCCAGAGGCGCCGCCGCCTCCGAAACCGCCACCGCCACCGGAGAAGCCGCCGCCACCAAATCCACCGCCCGAGCCACCGCCCATGCCACCGATGGGCAGGAACCAGGGCATGCCGGAGCGCCGCCGTCGACGACCGCCGCGGCCACCACCGCCGCCGCCGCCAAACAGGAACACGATAGCAACCATCAGTCCGAAGAACCCCAGGGTATGCAGTATCGACGGCTTGCCGTTCGATTGCCGCGCACTACGCTTGGGCTCGGCCAGTGGATTGCCGCCCAGCACCTGCACCATCGCGGCGGTGCCCTTGAGCACGCCGCTATCGAAGTCGCCTTTCTTGAAAGCCGGCTCAATGATGCTGTGGATGATGATCGATGACTGCGCATCGGTCATTTTGCCTTCGAGCCCGTAACCCACTTCGATCCGGATCTTGTGTTCCTTCTTGGCGATGATCAGCAGCGCGCCGTTGTCTTTTTTCTTCTGGCCGATGCCCCAGGCCCGACCGAGCTGATAGCCGTAGGTTTCGATCGTATTGCCGCCAAGATTCGGCAAGGTCACGACAACGATCTGATCGCCGCTTTTCTGCTCGAAGGCAGCGAGCATATCGGTGAGCCGTGATTGCGTGGGCGCATCCAGCATGTTCGCGTTATCCACGACCCGGCCGGTGAGCTTGGGAAAATTCGGCGCTGCCGAGGCAGCACAGGCCACCAGGAGGCACAGCCACAACAGCATCCACTGTCGCCAGAGACATCGCGACAGGGTCATCAGAACTTAACCTTGGGCGCCTGGTCTGCGTTATCCGCTGTAGCTTGGAAATTGGCGTGCGGTTTCATGTCGCTGTACATCATCGAGTGCCAGATACGGCCCGGGAATGTCACCAGTTCGGTGTTGTATTTCTGTACCGCCTGAATGTAATCACGGCGCGCCACGGCAATCCGGTTTTCCGTGCCTTCCAGCTGCGATTGCAGCGCCAGAAAGTTCTGGTTGGACTTCAGATCGGGATACCGCTCCGATACCGCCAGCAAGCGCCCGAGCGCCCCGGACAGCTTGCCCTGCGCCTGCGTATATTGCTGAAGTTTCTTGGGATCATCGATCGTGCTGGCATCGACCTGGACCGATGTTGCCTTCGCGCGGGCCTCAGTGACCGCGGTCAGCGTCTCGCGCTCCTGCTTGGCATAGCCCTTGACCGTCTGCACCAGGTTGGGCACCAGATCGGCGCGGCGCTGATACTCGTTCTGAACCTGCGCCCAGGCCGCCTGGACCGCCTGATTATCGCGCGGGATGCTGTTTACCCCGCAGCCCGACAGGCCGCTGCACAGTGTGAGCAACACGATCAGCAGCACCGCCAGGCGCAGTCGAAAATGCACACGAGCGACGTTGCGTGCGCCGGGATAATTGCTGGAGAGATTGTTCATGCGCGCATGGTAAGCCAAAGTGCCGCACGACATCATCCAGTTGATCATTGCGACGACACCAGACGTCTCTAGCGAAGTCCGGCAAATGTCCGTCAGTCATACGAATCCACGCCCGCATTGCAGGCCAACGGCGATCAGAGCAGCAGCTGCGGCGAACTGTGCTCGGCCGCAAACGGCTGTGCGCGCGCCAGCGCCATCCAGTGGCTCGTCTCGATCTGGTACTCAGCAACCGGCGCACGACGCGCCAGCCGGTAATGGTCGTCGGCCTGCCAGATGGCGACGCCGTAATCAGTCGGAATCTCGTCCGGCTCGGCAATACCTTCGGCAATCACGAAATAGATCGAGGCCGCGAGTTCGCGGTAGCGCTCGATCTTGGCGGTTCGCAGCTCGCCCAGCAGGTCTGCACGGCTTACCTTGATCTCGTGCACCTGCGGCGCGAGATGATCGGCCCGAAGCCCGCGAACCAGGGAAAAGACATCCGGTTTGCAGGTACGCCAGCGGCCGTCCAGTTCGGTGCGCACAGACAACTCGGTAAACACCAACCGACCGCTATCGGTCAGATACTGCGCTGTCGCCCGGGTGGCTTCTGTGTGCCGACTCCGCGCGCGGCGATTGCGGGTCACGCTTTGGGTCAGAGCGGCCTGACCCTGCTCTGTCAGATGAAAACAGCTGGCCGTGTTACCGACGGCGTCTTGCTCGCGGATCAATCCCCAGCCCATCAGATCAATGTCGAGATTGTCGTAACAAGGCCAGCCGCGGGTACGCCAGTAGTGACGCAGACGGGTGGCATGTGGGCGCGGCAGCGGGCTGGGCGCGCTGTTATCGACGTGGGCAGCGTCGCTTTGGGTCATCGCGCCTCGCTTGGCTCTGTCTGGGCGGCTGACAAACGGGCGAGGCTGGTTCGAAAGACGATCCACGCCATGCTGCCCGCCAGTACGTTACCCGCCAGCGCGCCGATCGCAATAGAGGTCATGCTGCCAAACCATACCCCCAGTGCGACGCAGGGCAGATAGCAGGCAAACAGCCGGGCGAAAGAAATGAGCGTCGCACGCAACGGCCAACCGAGCGCGTTCGAGGCTGATACCACCAACATGCAGATGCCGAGCAAGGCATAGCTCGGCAACATGAAGCGGATCAGGGTGGTCATACTCGCCTGCACTGCGGGATTGCCGGACAGCGCGGCGGCGACCCACGGCGCAGCCAGTGCCATGGCAACACCCAGCGTCAGCTGCCAGATGATCACAGCCTGCGCGGAGATATACATGAGCGCCCGGATACGCGGCCAGTTGTTGGCGCCGTAGCAATGCCCAAGCCAAGGTGGCAGCGACATGGTGAGCCCCAGCACCAACATCAGCGACATGGTCTCGAGACGGCTCTGCAGGCCCCAGGCCGCTACAGCCTGGTCGCCCAGCGAGGCAATCAGGCCGGTCGCGACCAGCGCGGCCAGCGGCGGCATCAGTTGGCTGAGCATCGCCGGGCCGGCAATCACGATGAACGAGCCGGTCGAGCGCCGTGCCTCGGCTACCAGCCCGTCAAAGGCCAGCCAGCCGCGACCCTGCAACTGCCAGACCAGCAGCACCAACCCCACCGCAAACGAACAGATAGTCGCAATCGCCGCGCCGGGCAGACCGAAGCCGCCAATCGGGCCCAGGCCAAATATCAGGATCGGATCAAGCACCACGTTGGCCAGGCTTGTCAGCACCATCAACAAACCGGGCAGACGCGTGTTGTTATGTGCTCGAAACAAGGTATAGCCGAAATACAGCAGTGCCGCGAGCCAGTTGGCCAGCAGTTGGAAAGCCCAATACGGCGTGATCAGATCGAGCGTGTCGCCGGTGGCACCGAGCCGGCTGAAGATCAGGCGGTGGGCAAACCAAAGCCCGATGGCCAGCACCGCAATCGCTGAGCTGCCGCCAAACACCACAAGGCTCCCCAGACGACGCGCGCGCTCGGGCTCACCGGCGCCAAGACGACGCGAAATGAGAGCTGCAATCGCGATACCCAACCCCACCTGAATGCCAATCATCAAAAACGTGATCGGAAAGGTGAACGATTGCGCGGCCAGCGGGGTCGTACCCAGACGAGCCACAAACGCAGCATCAACCAGCTGAAAACCCAGCAGAGACAGTACGCCGATCGCCATCGGCCAGGTCTGAGCGAACAGCTCGCGGCGCAACGACCAGAGGCTAACGGGGATCGGAGTATCAGGCACGCAGAACTGGGCCTTTGAATCAGGGCCGGGATTCTACGCCAATGCGCAGATGATGGACGCTTAGCGGGCACACTTGCGGCCATCACACCGCACGACATGATCACGACTGGACTGGACCGGAGAGCGCCATGTTTCGATTGCTATTCACCCGCGCCGGCCGCGGAATTCGATGGTTGCATCGCCTGGCCGACGCTGCCTGCGTCGGCTTACTCGCCAGCCTGCTTGGCGTAACCATTATCTTGCAGGCCGGTGTAGGCAGCACGGCTGAGCCCACGCTCACCGACACCCACTGGACGCTGGAACAAGTCGGCAGACACCACATAACCAGCGGCAAGCACGTCGACACACCCTTTCTCGTCCTCCAGGATCGCGGGCAGCGCGTTCACGCCGAATCGCGCTGCCAGACGTTCGTCGGGCGCTATACCCAACCCGGCCTGCCGCAGCAGCTGCGCTTCAATCTGCACACGAGCGATCATAGACACTGCAACGCGGACTCAGGCATCTCGCAAGACTACGCCGAGGCGCTCGCCCGGACCCGCGGCGAAACCATCGAGGGCTCGAAGCTGGTTCTTCGCGATCTGCAGGGCCGACCGCTGGCCAGGTTGCGGACTGCCACGCCGAGCTAGCCTAATCGGACGATTCGATGCCGAGTGCTTCAGCGCTCCCCTTGCCTGGGCGCAGAATTCGGGGCATCGGCCCGGTGAGATCGACCACGGTGGTCGGTTCCACGCCAGTCGCGCCGGCGTCGACTATCAGATCAACCTGACGATCCATGCGCTCGCGGACGTCCAGCGCTTCGGACAGGGCCTCGTCGTCGTCTTCCTGGCCCTGGGCGGTCACCGACATAAACGGCTCGCCAAGCGCCTCAACAATCGCCCGGGCCACCGGATGACCCGGCACACGAATGCCAATGGTCTTGCGCTTGGGATGGGCCAGCCAGTTCGGTACTTCCTTCGAGGCCGGCAGAATAAACGTATAGGCACCTGGGGTCGCGGCCTTCAACAGCCGGAAGCTAGCGTTCTCGACCTTGGCGTAACGCGAGATCTCCGACAGGTCGCGACAGACCAGGGTAAAGAAATGATCCCGTCCCAGGCCCCGGATCTGACGGATGCGGTCGATCGCACCACGCTCGCCCATCGCACAGCCCAGGCCGTACGAAGAGTCGGTCGGATAAGCGATCACGCGGCCCTCGTGCAGGGCAGCCGCCACCTGGTCCATACGCCGCGGCTGCGGCGTCTCGGCGTTTACATGAATCAAATCGGCCATGAGCGCATTATAACGGTTTGCGAACCTGCGCAAGCAAGACTTTTCAGCGCTCAGGCATGGCCGGCCGCCTGGTATTTGGGGCACACTTATGCCCATACCAATCAAACCTGGGTGGGATCATCGCTACCGATCGATGCCCGCTGCCGGTTTTCATACAGCAGAGAGCGCCCTATGGATTACTTCGCTATCGTTTCGTTCGATGTCGCCGAGAGCGCCGACGGCCGCGCCAAGGCCTCGACAGAACACCGCCAGCGCTTGTCGGATCTCGATGCTGAGGGCCGTCTGCTCACCGCGGGCCCGCTGCCACGTACCGATGAGTTCGGCAAGGTCACCGACGGCTTTCAGGGCAGCATTATCATCGCGTCCTTCGAGAGCCTGGACGCCGCACGCCAGTGGGCGAGCCTCGATCCCTATACCGCCGAGGGCGTGTACATGGAATCGACGGTTTATCCCTATAAGAAAGTCTTCTGACGCACGCGCCATGCTTTTTCGATCACGACCTTCAGAGAACACGCCATGAGCGACCGTATTATGCGTATTCGCGAGGCCCTGCAGCAGGGCCTCGACACCGACGATATTGCCATCCGCGACGACAGCCACTTGCATGCCGGCCACGTCGGCGCACAAACCGGCCTTGGGCATTTCCATGCCACCATTCGTTCGCCCAGGTTTTCCGGTCAGAATGCCATCAACCGGCATCGGCTGGTGTATGAAGCACTCGGCGAATTGATGCAGACCGATATTCATGCGCTGTCGATCCGCGCGCTGGCGCCCGAGGAATAAGCAGCGATCTTCGCGGCGCAGGATACTGGCCGAATGGAATCAGACTTGTGATCCGAACACTCATCTTCTGGGGCGGTTGTGCCCTTCTGGGCGCCGGATCGCTACAGGCCGCAGCCGCTCCGTCTTCCTCGAAGCCAGCGCCGGCCGCCGCAGCCGCGCCGATTGCGCCATCCAGCGCACCGGTAGCGCAGCTCGCACCGGTTCAAGTCACTGCTTTTCGACTTCAACAGGACGTTCTCTCGACGCCGGCCGCGGTAGACGTTATTGATGGCCGCGCGATCAGCCAGGGTCGTGAAAAAGCGCAGCTTGATTCTGCACTCAACCGCGTGCCGGGCGTGTATGCGAACAACGCCTCCAATTTTGCGCAGAACCTGCGCGTATCGATCCGCGGCTTCGGCGCCCGCTCGGCGTTTGGGGTGCGCGGCGTGCGGGTACGCGTAGACGGCATCCCCGAAACGCTGCCCGATGGCCAGACCCAGACCGACGTCATCGATCTCGGTACCATCGAACGCATGGAAGTGCTGCGCGGACCATTTTCTGCACTCTATGGCAACGCGACCGGCGGCGTAATCAATATCACCACCCTGTCGCCGTCTGACGGCCCCTTGGATCGAGGCGAATTCACGGCAGGTAGCAACGGGTATCGGCGCGCCAGCGTGTCTTCGGCGCACAAGAATGGGCCCTGGGGATATGCTGCAACCGCCACGCGATTGCACGAGAAGGGCTTTCGTCAACACAGCGAAGTCGTCAAAAATCAGTTTACCGGCAAGCTGAGCCGCGACGTGGGCGACGATGGACGTTTCACGCTCATCACGCGCTTACTCAATGCGCCGAACACTCAGGATCCTGGCGGCATCACCCGTGATACGGCGAAGGCCGATCGACACGCAGCCTATCGGAAGAACCTGCTATACAACGCTCGTCAGACCGCCGCCCAGGAAACCATCGGTGGCGTGTTCAAGGACTCGCTCAGCGCGAATCAGGATTATCAGCTGAATGCGTTCTACACCCATCGCAACTTCATTCAATACCTGCCGTTTGCCACCAACAGCGGCGGCGGCGTGGTGACCTATCGGCGTAATTTCTTCGGCGGCGGCGGCCAGACGACGCGGCATGACAGCTTCTGGGGCCATGATAATCAACTCGTTCTGGGCGTTGATACCCAGTTCCAGCAGGATAATCGCCAACGCTACAACAACCATTTCGGGCGCAAGGGCGCACTGCGGCTGGACGAATATGAAACCGCGACCAACGTCGGGCTGTTTGCGCAGGACGAGTTCGAACTGATTCACGATCTGAAGGCTACCGCGGGCGTTCGTTACGACTGGCTGGACTTCAATACCAACGATCATTTCCTCAGCGATGGTAACGATTCGGGCAGCCGCAACTATGCGCGTTTGTCGGTCAACGGCGGGCTGAACTACGCCTGGGCACATCGGCAACACGTATACGCCAATATTGCCAACGCGTTCGAGTCGCCAACCTTCACCGAGTTCGCCAACCCGGACGGCGGCGGTGGCTTCAATCCGCGGCTGTCGCCGCAGAAGGCAGTGAACTATGAAATTGGTGCCAAGGGCGAATTCGGCAGCCGCGGGCGCTATCAACTCGATGCGTTCTGGATTGACGTGCGTGACGAACTGGTGCCCTTCAGCGATAACGGCGATCGGACGTTCTATCGTAACTCCGCCCGCTCTCGACGCCAGGGCATCGAATCCAAGCTGTCCTATGATCTCGGCCGCGATTTCTCGGCTACCGTTGCCTACACCGTCGCACAATATGAATATCGCCAGTATGTCGACAACTCAGGGCACAACTACGCTGGAAATCGCCTGCCGGGTATTCCGGAACAGACCGCCTTTGGCGAGTTGACCTGGCAGCGCGACGACGTTGGCTATGCCACCGTCGATGTGCATTGGGCCGGCTCGATCTACGCCGACGACGCCAATAAAGTCCGCGTCGCGCCGCGAACGGTCGTCAATACCCGCATTGGCAAGACCATCGATGCGGGCGACGACCACATGACCGTCTATCTCGGAGTCAATAATCTGTTCGACAAGGATTATTTCGACAACATTCGCATTAATGCCTACGGCGGACGTTATTTCGAGCCGGCGCCGGGCCGAACGCTGTACGCCGGGCTGACTTATAGCCTTTAGCCAGAGGTCGCTAGCCCTCGTAGGGCCCATGCACAAACGTCCGGGCCGGTGTCTGGCTATTCCTTGAGAAACGACTCCAGAACCGCGGCGTCCAGCTTTTCGATACGCACGGTCTGGGTCTCTACGCGCGCTCCAGCACCGGCGGCCTTGCGACGCAGAACCACCAGCGGCTGATAGGCATCGAATTCCGCTTCATGGAACGCCACCGTTGGGTCCTGCTCTACCGAGCCCGGCGCATAGAGGCCACAGCGAGCGACGGTCCACTCGGTATCGCCTGCTTCGCGATATTCGCGGCGGCCCATGGCCTCGCCTGCTTTCTGAAACGCCGGCGCGACCAGCGATTCAATGATCGTCCACGCGCGCGCGCTCATGTGTTCGCGACGCTCGGCCAGCCGCTCATTCGCACCCATGCGAGCCTGTACTTCGCCAGTGGTCACCTCGAGCCAATTTCTCGCCACGGACTCTGCTCCTCGTATGAATCAGCGCCTAGGATACCCGACTGATCGTCCCATGCAGCCGCGCTCGTGTCGCGAGCGTTGACGCCGACCGAACGGGCAGGGTTTTTGTGAGGAACAAGGCATCACAGATCCACACGCTGCGGCAGGATGACGATATCGCGGATGGTTACCGTCTTCGTACGCGTCAGCATGAAGATCACGGCTTCGGCCACCTCTTCCGCGCCCATCAGGCTGCCGTTGGCTTTCGCATCTTCGAGCTTGGCTTTCGGCCAGTCGTCCAGCAGTGCGGTCTCCACCGGGCCAGGAAGCACGCCGCCGATACGGATATTGTGTTGCATTACCTGACGGCGGACCGTGTGGATGAAAGCCTGAACCGCATGCTTGGACGCGGTATAGATCGGCTCCCAGACCACGGGGATGACGCCCGCGACCGAACTGGTCACGACGATATCGCCTGCTTGTCGCTCGATCATATGCGGCAGCACCGCATGGATCGAACGAAAGGTGGCGTTGATGTTCAGGTTGAGTACGCGATCCCAGACATCGGGATCGCCTTCGGCGACGTCGCCGCCGACATAGGCGCCTGCGTTGGCGTGAAATATATCCAACTGGCCGGTCTTGTCGAGGATCCCCCGCATCATGCCGGCCACACTGTCTCGATCTATCAGATCAACGACCAGTGGAATAGCGTCCGGGCCCAGCTGCCCACAGACCTCGTCAAGCCGCGCTTCGGACCGATCGACCAAGACTACGCGACAGCCGGCATCAAGCATTGCCTTCGTGCAGGCCAGGCCAATACCGGATGCAGCACCGGTCACCGCCGCCACTTTTCCTGTCAGATCCTGAGTCATGATGTGTCTCCTTGCCGCAGGCCGATAGCACGAGTTACGGGTATCGGCCTGCAGGGGTTTATGGATTCGATGCCAGAATGCGTGGCAGACCACAGCGGGCTGACTTGCTATAGCCAGCGTATGGCCCGAGGGACGAACGGCTGTTTCGACGGGTACACCCCCGCGTCATGCGCCCTGACTCTCACTCGCGACCGTGCGACACCCTGGATCGACGAGCCAGCGAGTCGACGATCACGGCGATCGCAAGCACCGCGCCAGTGATCATGTAACGCAGCGACGACGACATGTTAAGCAGCGTCAAACCGCTGGCAATCGACTGGATGACGATAATGCCAAGCAGCGCGGAGTAGGCATTGCCGCGGCCACCGAACAAGCTGGTACCGCCGATCACGGCCGCGGCAATCGCATTCAGGTTGACGTCTCCGGTGCCGGCCTGCTGGCTTGCCGAAGCCAGCCGAGCGGCCGACAGCACGCCGCCGAGCGCGGCAAGCGAAGAGCACAGTGTGAACGCCGTGAGATTGATGAACGCCACGTTGATACCGGCACGCCGCGCAGCCTCCTTGTTGCCGCCTACGGCAAACATCATTCGGCCCCATTTTGTCCGCGTAAGCGCGTAATTGAGTGCCAGTACGAGCGCTACGAAAAGACCGAACATCCACGGAATGCCGCGCGCCTGATTGAGATACCAGGCAGCGAACAACAGAATCGCGGTGAGCACAGCGGCAACCAGAACGGTACTTATCAGCGACTGGCTGGACAGGCCGGCTTCCTTGCGACGAGCCGCCGTGCGATACCGCGAGAGCAGCATGGCGATACCAGCGAGCACGGCCACGCTATAAGAAAACCACGCAGGCATGGTCAACGTCTGACCGAAACTCACGAGCCCCGACCCGTAGGGCAGATTGATTGAACCGGCGTTGCCCAGAATATATAGCTGCATGCCGAGAAATGCGAGCAAGCCAGCCAGGGTCGATACGAAGCTTGGCATACCGAAACGGTTGTAAAGCAGCGAGTAGACACAACCGATCAACGCGCCAGCGCCCACCGCGACGATGATGGCAAGCGCCACGGGCCATCCCTGATTCACCCAGAGCACGCCAACAATCGCGGACGCCAGGCCGCTGACCGAACCGACCGACAGATCGATCTGTCCCAACATCAGCACGCAGACCACGCCGAGCGCGATCACGCCGACCGTGGACATGTCGAACAAGAGGTTGACCAGATTATTACTGGATAGAAAAATCGGATTGAGCGTCTGAAACACTGTCCAGATAACAATCACGCCAACGACGACCGGCAGCGACCCGAGATCGCCGGATCGAACACGAGAGAGAAAGCTTCGGATCGCACCCAGCGCACCCGATTCGTGCGAGACCCGCACGTCGGCCTGGTCCAGAAACGGTTTGTCCTGTTTCGCATTGTCGGTCATGCCTGCACCTCTTCTGCCACGGGTTGAGCCGCTCGTTGGCGTTCTGCCCGACGTGAGACCGAGTTATCGGTCGCGCCGGTAATCGCGCTGACGAGTTCCTGATTGGAGGCATCCGGCGTGAACACGCCGTTGTTGCGTCCAAGCCGCAGTACGACAACGCGGTCGGCTACCGCGCGCACGTCTTCCATGTTGTGGCTGATCATGATCACGCCCAGACCGCGGTCGCGCACCCGCTCGATCAGGTTCAACACCTCGGCCGTCTGTGCCACACCGAGCGCGGCGGTCGGCTCGTCGAGCATGATGACCTTGGGATCCAGAAGCAGAGATCGCGCAATGGCAACCGTCTGCCGCTGTCCGCCCGAGAGCGAGGCGACCACATCCCGGACATCGGGAATACGCGCAGACAGCTCGTTGAGCAACGTCCAGGCACGCACTTCCATTGACACCTCGTCGAGGTGATACGGGTCTTTTTCCTGGCCCAGATAGATATTGGCCACCACGTCCAGGTTTTCGCACAGCGCCAGGTCCTGAAAGACCGTGGCAATACCGAGGTTCAGCGCCGCACTGGGATCTGCGAGGCGTACCGATTTACCGTCGAAGGAGATCGATCCTGATGTCGGTTGATGAACCCCGGCAAGCACCTTGACCAGGGTTGATTTGCCGGCGCCGTTGTCGCCAACCAACGCCACCACCTCGCCTGCGTGCACATCCAGTTCTATATCGGTCAGCGCCGATACGGCGCCGAAGTTCTTGCATACGTTCCGAAGACTGAGGACCGGAGTACGGCCATTACCGCCGGCTGCCTGGCCGTCGGCGCTCGCTGTTGCCGACGCATTCGCCTGCTCTGCTGATTCCGTCATTTGAAGGCCCCTTTCTTGATTTTCCACGCCAGTAAAAGACGGCGGCGACCGTCCGGTTCCGCTAAGAACACAGGACGGCCAACCGCTTGCCCAGGCCCTGGAGACTTCCGATCAGGGCATGATGCCGAGCTTCTTGCAGCCCGCGACATAGCGTCCGGTGCACAGGTCCTTGGCAGACGCAATGCCCTTGTCGATAATTTCCGACTTCAGGTTCTTCTGCGTGATGACCGTCGGCGTGAACAGCTTGGTCGGCGTATTGAAGAGCATCTCATCGGATTTCGGCTTCTCGCCATTGATCAGCTTCACCGCCACCTTGGCCGCCGCACCCGCCACGATCTCACTCGGCTTGGAGACGGTGTTGTACTGATCACCGGCGATGATCAACTGCAGACCGGCCTGGGTAGCGTCGTTGCCGGTCACCGGCGGCACCGGGTCGATACCCGCTGCCTTGAAGGCAGCGATCGCACCGCCAGCCGTGCCATCGTTGGCTGCCGCCACGCCGATGATCTTCTTGCCAAAACGCGTCACCTGGCCGGTCGCCCACTGCTGGGCCTTGGCTGGCACCCATCCCGGCGTATCGTATTCCGAGAGCACCGGGTAACCGCTGCCGGCCAGCCCTTCGTGGATACCGTCCTTGATCAACCCAGCAGCGGCGTCGGTCGGCGAGCCGTTGATCTCGAGCAGACCCTGGCCGTTGTTCGCCTTGACACCCTCGGCTTTCAGATGATGGACCAGCGACTCCGCGATCGACTTGCCGATCGCCTTGTTGTCGAAGGATACGTAGAAATCTGCCGGAATCTGCGGAATCGGCCGATCATAGGCAATAACCTTGATGCCCTGGCTCTTGGCCTGATTGACCAGTGACGCAGCCGCGGTGGAGTCTACGGGATCGATAACGATGGCCTTGGCGCCCTGCGAAATAACGGAATTGAACTGCTGCTGCTGGCGCGAGACATCGCCATCGGCGTTCTGATAAATCACCTTGCACTTGGGGCATAGCTTCGACATCTCGGACTTGAAGCCCGGGTAATCGTGCTGCTCGTAGCGCGTCGAGCTCTGATCGGGCATCAGGAAGGCGACGGTGGCATTGGCGTTGGTAGCATTGGCCGCCTGCGCGGCGCCGGCCGTGCCGATCAGCAGAGTGGCCGCCAGAGCGGTTACAGCCGTTCGTTGTAGTTTTTTATGGGTCATCTGTTCATCTCCTCTTGTGGTTTTTCGGGTCTGCTCTTTATCTTCGGTCTACCGGCACGGCCATCCTGTGACCTACCGATGTTCAGTGAACCGATATGTCGTCGTCGGCACGGGGTTGCCCGGTCTTTTCCGGTTGGCTGCTTTTGACAGCCAGCGGAACCCCGGTGCTGCCACGAACCGGCTTTTTGCCTTCCAGCTCCTTGACCGAGTCCCGCACGACAAGCCGGGCGTTGAATACAATCGAACGCGGTGCGGTCGTTTGCCGGCGCTGCATGCGCAGCAACAATCGGTCCCAGGCAGCGCGCGCCATTGCCTCGACGGGCTGATCCACCGCCGACAGGCCGGTACGACGCGCGCTCATCCAGGGATAATCATCAAAGGCCATGAGCGACACGCGGTCGGGGATCGCGATGCGTTGCCCGGCCAGCGCCGACAAGGCGCTCAAGGTGGTCACGTTGTTCAGTGCCAGGACGGCGTCTGGCAGCGGATGACGCTCCAGCCAGCTCGACAGTATTTCGGTACCGCGCGCAAGCGAAGAGGTCAGTTCGAGCACGGTGGGTGCACAGCCCGTTTGACGTACGATCAGCTCGGATGCGCCGCCGACCCGCTCGCTGATAGCCGCGATATCCATACGCGTCGCGGCCAGCAGGATATTCCGATGGCCTCGTTCAACCAGATGGCGGGCGGCGATCTCACCGCTGTCGGCGTTGTCCAGTGTGACCGTGTCGGTCGGCGCTTCAGAGGCAATCACGCGGTCCACCAACACCACCGGCATGTCCTGGTGCTGCTGGACCAGCGACTCGGGGACGGTATTGCTGCAGGGAATCGCGATCACGCCAGCCGGGTGCCACTCCAGCATCGCCGCCAGACGCGACTCTTCAATCCGTCGGTTGTCACGCGAGCTCGCCACGATGACGTCATAGCCCTGGTCATGGCCCAGTGCTTCGATGGAAGAAACGATCGCGGCAAAGAATGTGTCCGTGAGATCAGGGACAAGCACGGCCACCACGCTGCTTCGCCCCGAGCGCAGCGACGAGGCCGCGCGATTGCGCTGGTAGCCCAGCGCTCGCGCCGCTTCCAGTACACGCTCACACAAATCCGCGTTCACCGGCTTGCGACCGCTCAGCACGTTGGACACCGTAGCGGTCGACACGCCGGCACGTGCTGCCACGTCCCGAATCGATGTTTTCCTGCTTCGCATCACGACTCCCCCGCACCCGACACATCGCCTTGTGAAACGTTTAACTTATTAAACGAAAGGAAGTCAAGAGCGAATTTCTTGTCGCTGCACGCGCCATATGCGCGTTGTTCAATCAGGGCAAGGTGTTGGGGTCGTTGAGCAGTGCCAGCAGCGCGGACTCATCGAGGATCGATACGCCCAGTTTTTCGGCTTTTTCGCGTTTGCTTCCCGCGCGCGCGCCGGCGACTACGTAATCGGTCTTGCGGGATACGCTGGAGGTCACGCGCGCGCCGAGTGCTTCCAGACGCTCGCCGGCATCGTCGCGTGTCAGCGACTCCATGCTGCCGGTCAGAACGAACGTCTTGCCAGATAGCGGCTGTGGCGCGTCGTCCATGTCCACGGTCGGCCAGCGCACGCCGGCCTGCACCAGCGCTTCGATCACCTGAATATTGCGCGGCTCAGCAAAGAAATCCGCTATCAAGGAGGCCACCCGACTTCCCACACCCGGCACAGCCTGCAAGCCTTCGGCGGTCATCAGGCGTTCGCGCGCGGCTCGGTTGTCTGGATGGGCATAGTGCGCTTCCTGCTGCCGCCGCAGATAAGCGCCGGCCTCCGCCTGCAACGCCTCTAGGCTGCCAAAGTGACGCGCCAGGTCGCGCGCCATGGTCTCGCCGACCTCGCGGATGCCCAGCGCAAAGATGAATCGCTCCAGCGTGGTCTGCTTGCTGGCCTCGATCGAGGCCAGCAGATTGGTCACCGATTTTTCGCCGTAGCCCTCGCGTTCGACCAGCGCTTCGCGGTGTGGCTCGAGGGCGAAGATATCGGCGGGTGTGGCCAGCAGGCCCTCGTCGACGAACGCTTCGATCTGACGATCGCCCAGGCCTTCGATATCCAGCGCCCGGCGCGAGGCAAAATGCTTGAGTGCCTCGCGACGTTGCGCTGCGCACACCAGACCGCCGGTGCAACGCGCCACTGCCTCGCCTTGTACGCGCTCGATCGCCGAGCCACAGACCGGGCAGCTGCCGGGCAGCTCGATCGGCCGGCTGTGTTCACCCCGTCGGTAGAGTGCCTTGACTTCGGGGATCACATCGCCTGCCCGGCGCACGGTCACGATATCGCCTATCCGGATATCCTTGCGCTCGATTTCGTCCATGTTGTGCAAGGTGGCGTTGGAGACGGTCACGCCGCCAACGAATACCGGCTCCAGCTTGGCTACCGGCGTCAGCGCGCCGGTGCGCCCGACCTGGAAGTCCACTTCGTTGAGGATGGTGGTGGCTTCTTCCGCCGGAAACTTACGGGCGATGGCCCAGCGCGGCGCGCGCGCCACAAAACCCAGTTCCGATCGAGTGGCGCCGTCGTCGACCTTGAAAACGCAGCCATCGATTTCAATATCCAGCCCGGCGCGGCGTTCGGCCATGGCGTTATAGTAGGCAATACAGCCGTCGAGCCCTTCAACGCGCTGGACATATTCGCTGATCGAAAACCCCCAGGCCGCGAGTTGCTGCAACTGATCGAACAGGCTATCCGGCAGTTCAAAGCCTTCGACCCGGCCGATGCCATAACCCATGAACGCCAGCGGTCGCGTCGCGGTAATCTTCGAATCCAGCTGTCGCAGGCTGCCGGCCGCGGCATTACGTGGATTGACGAACGTCTTGTGCCCCTCGGCGCGCAGGCGCTCGTTGAGCGCTTCGAACTTCGAGCGCGCGAGCACCACCTCACCGCGGATCTCGATGAAGGCCGGCGGATTGTCGCTCATCAATCGTAGCGGCAGATTGCGAATCGTCCGCGCGTTGAGGGTGATGTCTTCGCCGGTCGCGCCGTCGCCGCGCGTGGTGGCCCGTACCAGCAGACCATTCTCGTAGCGAATATTGAGCGCGGTGCCATCGAACTTGGGTTCGGCGCAATAAGCCAGCGCCGAGCCGTTAACGGCCGCGCGTGCTCGCCGGTCGAATTCGGCCAGCTCATGGTTATCAAACGCGTTGGTCAGGGACAGCATGGGGGTCGCATGGTCCACGGCAGCAAAGCCGTCGGCTGGCGGCGCACCCACGCGCTGAGTCGGCGAATCCGGCGTCACCAGCCCGGGATGATCGGACTCGATCTGCTCCAGTTCACGCAACAGACGATCGTACTCGGCGTCGGCGATGGTCGGCGCGTCATCGACATAGTACGCACGACTGTGTTCGGTCAGCGCGCGCGCCAGCTCCGTCGCACGCGCCCGAATATCGGCGCTCGTCTGATTGCTCATTCCGCGCAGACCCTCACCGGCGGCGGGCAGCCACCGTGGCGCGGCGGTCGATATCAGCGATTTCGTCGAGCATGAACTGGGCGGTCTGAACCTTGAGCAGCGCACGCTTGTCGTCGAGGACCTGGCCGCCGAGCGCAGTTGCCAGGCGGTTGGCGGTTTCCATCATGTCGTGCATGGCAGGGCGCCCTTCCAGCGCCCCCGGCACGGCAAGGAACATGGCCAGCCCCGGCGTGCGCAGATGATCCTGATCAACCGGATCCAGTGTGCCAGGCTTGAGCATGTTGGCCACGGCGAACACGGATTCGGTAACGCCGTGGATCTCGGTCACGCGATGAAACATATCGTTGAGCCCGAATTTCAGGTCCGCTGCGACCAGCGCCTCGTGAATAGCCGGCCCATCGAACATCTGGCCGTTGCGGGCTGCCACGTACAGAATGAAGATCTCGCGCCGGTCCGATGGCGCGCTCGGCGCACGCATATCCACGCGTTCGGTCGCTTGCCGCGGTATTTCATGGCTGCCGGCCGTATCCATCTGGCCGCCATTCGATCGGGTCGCCGGTTTCTGCGATGGCGAAGTCTCCGGCTCGGACACAGCGGGGGGCGACTTGCGATACGCGCGCAGCGGCGGCAGCGCGTCCTCGTGGACGCGACGCTCGGCATCAGCCGCGCGCTGCGCCTGTGCCGCGGCCTTGCGATCCGCAGGGGTTTCACGCGCAACGGTTCGCACGCCGACGATATAGGAATCGCCGCCCAGGGATTCGGCGCGTTCTTGCGGTGGGTCGGGCTCGCCGGGCTCTTCCATGCCCTGCCAGGGATCGCTGCCGCTGCCCCGACGCAGGTACAGATAGGCACCGCCAACCACGACGATCACTAGAATCAGAAGAAGCCACTGCACGATAGACATAAGCGTTTACAGGCGAAAGGTGTGACGTGATGAAACAGCCGGTCAACCGGCCATATCGAGGGCTTGATCGATATCGACGCTGACCAGCCGAGACACGCCCGGTTCGGCCATGGTAACGCCGTGGAGCTGTTCGGCCAGCTCCATCGTAAGTTTATTGTGCGTGATGACGATGAACTGTACCTGGGCCGACATCCGACGCACGAGTTCGCAGAATCGCGATACGTTGGCGTCGTCGAGCGGCGCATCAATTTCGTCCAGCATACAAAACGGCGCGGGATTGAGTTCGAACAGCGCAAATAATAACGCGACGGCGGTCAGCGCCTTCTCGCCGCCAGACAACATCTGGATCGATGCGTTGCGTTTGCCCGGCGGGCGCGCCATTACGCGCACACCGGTCGACAGCCAGTCGTCTTCGGTGAGCTCGAGCGCTGCTTCACCACCGCCGAATAACTGTGGAAACATTTCCGAGAAGCGTAAATTGACCTGCTCGAACGTAGTCTTGAAGCGCTGGCGTGTCTCGCGATCAATCTTGGCAATGGCGTTCTCCAATGTTTCCAGCGCCGCGACGAGATCGGCATGCTGCTCGGCCAGATATTTTTCCCGTACGGCTTCTTCCTCATATTCCTCGATCGCGGCTAGATTGATCGCCCCCAGCCGCTGGATACGGCGCTCGATGGTTTCCAACCGATCAGCCCATGCATCTACGGTGGCATCCTCGGCCAACCGCTGGGCCACGGCTTCGGGCGCCTCACCCAGCTCGGCCAGCTGCTCTGCCACACCTTGGCGGCGCACGTCGGCAGTTTCGACTGCAATCTGGGTCTTTTGTAATTCCTCGCGGGCCCGATCGACGTCCTGATCGGCCATCAACATGGCCTGAGCGCACTGCTGCAGCGTTTTTTCCCTGGCCTGCAGCGCTTCCCGCGCCGCACGCAGAGTACGCTCAGCTGTGTGGCGCGCCTCCCGTGCCGCGGCCAGCTCATCCTCGCTGTAGTCGTGGCCGCTGTCCCCGGTCTGATCGGCGTCGAAACGCGCCAGGCGCTGGAGCACATCCTCGCGCGCTGTTCGATTATCGGCAAGCCGTACGACCAGGCTTTCGCGCTGAGTGGCCAGCTTTGATAAAGCGGCTTCAAGCTCGCGCAGGCCGCGCTCGATCTTCACCGCCTCGCTGCGCGCGCGGTCGCGTGCGCTGCGCGCGTCTGCCATCCGCGTCTGCGCAGCACGGCGTGCTGCGCTGAAATCGCTTGCCTGCTGTTCCAGCTCACCTACCTGATACTCAGCCTGCTCCGCCTCGACGAGCGCCGCCTGGTACTGCTCGGCCAACTCAGCCAGCTCCGATTCAATTTCGGCGGTACGTTGTCGGGCCTGTTCAAGGCGCAGGCGTTCGCCCTGCAGCTGGGCGCGGACGGTTTCGGCCTCTCGCCGCTGCTCGCCAATACGCCGGTCAAGCGCTGCGCGCGCTGCGCGCGCTTCGGTCTGACGGGTGCGCGTGGAGTCGAGGGCGATCTGGCATTGCTCGACGGCGTCCTGGCTGGCCAGCACCCGCTGTTCAAAATCGGCAATGCGCTGCTCGCGTTCGAATACGCCTTTCTCGGCGGACTGCGCAGCCGGCGTGATCAGGCTTGAGGGCCCGATTCTGCAGCCGTCAAGAGTGACAATCTCCTGGTGGGCATCAAGCGCGCGGCGCGCGGCGAGCCCGGCCGTAACGTCATCGGCTACGAAAACCCGGGCTGCGGCGGCACAGATTCCAGCCGGTCCTTCCAGGCCGTTTGCCAGACATTCCAGCCCCGGTGGGCCGGCCCTGTCGCGTGCATGCGACTGCCTGGCCGGTTGCCTATCGGCCTCCACCAGCGCGACCGACTCGCCGGGCCACTCGCCGGTCAGCGGGGCGTCCAGAGACTCGAGTAGAAAGCCCCCCAGTAATGACCCGAGGGCAGTTTCAGCCGCTGTCTGCCACTCGCGCCGTACCTTGACGCGCCGGGCTACGCCGGTCGGTTGTTGCTGACCTTGCGCGGCCAGCCAGCGGCCAATGGTTTGGTCGTCCTCGCGTAGCACGGCCTGCTGCATTTTTCTCTCGGACGCCAACTCTGCCTGCTGCTCGCCCAGCGCGGTGCGCTGGGCCTGCAGGTTGCGCTCAAGTTTGCTGATCTCGCCTATCAGGGCGTCGTCGCTGCGACTGGCCGCGATAGCCGCTGTCTGGTCGGACGCCAGGCGCTGCTCAAGCGCCGTAAGATCCTGCTCGCGACGCGCGAGTGCTGCTGCGTCGACTGTGGGCAGTCGTTTGCGTTCGGCACGTCGTGCCGCATCGCGCTGGCTCAGTTTGTCCCGCTGTTCCACGGCATAGCGCGCACGTCGGCGTTCGGCATCCAGCTGATGTACCGGGTTGTGTTCGGCGTTGTTCAGATCGTCCCAGCACCGCTCGGCGATGCTGGCTTCGTTTTCGGTAACCCCGCGCGTCGCGCGGGCCTGCTGGAGCGTATCGGCTGCCACGGATCGCTGCTGTTCTGCCTTGTCCTGTTCGCCTGCAAGCGCGGAGTCGATGTCTCTGTCGTCGGCCAGGCGCTTGTCTAGCGCGCCCAGTCGCTCGGTCAACGTGTGGCGCTCGCGTTGGCGCAACGCTTCCACCTCGCGCGCATGGGCCAGTGCCTGCTCAATACGCCCAACCGCAGCCTGTGCGTCGTAATAGGCGGCTTGCTGGGCCTGGACTTCACTCATGAACTGTTGCTGGCCGGCGGCCTCGCAGTCGCGCATCTGCTGGGCTTGGCGCCGGGCCGATACGGCATCGCGCAGGCTGTCCTGCGCTGCTTCGACGGACGCTGCCGCCTGGTCCACCTCCGCGCTACGGCTACGCCAACGCAGAGCCAGCAACTCGGCACGCAGGGCACGCTCATCGGCCTTGTAGGCCTTGTACTTCTCGGCGCTGGTCGCCTGACGCTTGAGTGTGGCGAGTCGCTGACCCAGCTCGCCGACCAGATCATTCAGGCGATCAAGATTCTCACGCGTGTGGCGAATACGATGTTCGGTTTCGCGGCGGCGCTCCTTGTACTTGGAGATACCCGCGGCCTCCTCCAGCACCTGGCGTATGTCCTCGGGCCGCGCCTCGATAAGGCGATTGACCGCACCCTGCTCAATCACCGCGTAGTTGCTGCGGCCGCCCAGACCGGTACCGAGAAAAAGATCGACCACATCGCGCCGACGGGCCCGCGTTCCATTGATGGAATATTTCGAACCGCTATCGCGCGACAATTCGCGCTTGACCGAGATTTCGGAAAACGCAGCGTACTGGCCGCCGAGCTTGCCTTCGCCGTTGTCGAACTTGAGCTCGACCGAGGCACGGCCGACCGGCTTGCGCGCCTTGGAGCCGTTGAAAATAACGTCTTCCAGCGCTTCGCCGCGGAGTTGGCGCGCGCTAGATTCGCCGGTCACCCAGCGTACGGCGTCGATCACGTTCGACTTGCCGCAACCATTGGGTCCGACGACGCTGGTCAGATTCGAGCTGAGCAATAATGTGGTCGGGTCAACAAACGATTTGAACCCTGCCAGCTTGATATGGGTCAGGCGCATGGATGGACTACCAGCAGCACGTGGTCAGGGCCTGTTGCCTGGCGATTGAATCTGAAAACGATACGCACACATAGCCTTCGCAGCAGTACAGCCGGATCGGCGCAACAGACCTCGTCCAGTTCCTCGAACAAAGCGCGCTAGTGTAACCTAGCGCGTCCTCCCAAACAGAGCTCACAGGAAAGCCGAGATGCCAAGCTCGCCAAGCCGTTCGCTGGATACGTTCGACAACCCACAGTCCGAGCGTGACTACACCATCCGCATGCGGATTCCCGAATTCACCTGCCTCTGCCCGCTTACCGGCCAGCCGGATTTCGCCACGCTGCATCTGGTATACGTGCCCGATGCCAAGTGCGTCGAGCTCAAGGCGCTGAAGACCTACGTCTGGTCATTCCGCGATGAGGGCGCTTTCCATGAAGCCGTAACCAACCAGATCCTCGATGATCTGGTCGCTGCCACCGCACCGCGGTTCATGCGGCTGACGGCCGAATTCTGGGTCCGGGGCGGTATCGATACCACTATCATCGCAGAGCACCGTGCGGGCGGCTGGCATCCTGGAACGCCGGTGGCACTACCCTGACCCCAACGATCGGCGGGCGTGTTGCCGCTTCATACGGCCCCGCGTTGCGACCCAAAATCCCGTCAGACAAGGCGCAGAGCGCCGGCCGCAGCCCTATGCGGTCAAGCTCCGCAACGCCGGATGGCGAGATTTTGGGCCGCAACCCCCAATAACTAACGATGGGACGGCGCCGTATGAAGCGGCAACCGGCCCTAATGCATCAGCACAATGTTATTGCCCTGCACGCGAACGCGGGTGCCGGCGCTGATGCCATTCGGCTTGTCGACGGTGACGGTTTGCGTACCGCCTGCATCCATGGCGACCTGAACCTGGTAGACGGTAACCTTGCGCACCTGTTTCTCGGCCACATTGCCCGCGTAGGCTCCGCCCAGCGCACCGGCTATCTCGGCAATCGTCTTGCCCGCGCCGTGGCCGATCTGGCTACCGATCACGCCGCCCGCAACACCGCCGGCAACGGCACCGACGCCCGAGCCATGCTCGGGTTGACGGGTGATCGGCGTTACCGAGCGGATCGTACCGCAGTCGTTGCAGACCGGCTGGTTATTGCTCTTGGCCTGCGCCCGCTCGTCTGAGCGTGCCTGCTGGCTGGACTGACCGGATTTTTCGCGTGCCGAGTTCTGTTGCTTCGACGCGGCCTGTTTTTCGGCCTTGGCGTCGGCAATCTGCTTGTCCGCGTTATCCTGGCTGGCCTGTTGCGCTGCTTTTTCCTTGGCTTTTTCGACCTGCGCCTGAGCGTCTTTCAAATTCTGATTGGCCTGGTTCAGCTGCGCCTGGGCATCCTGTGTCTTGCCGCTATCGTTCTTGGAGCAGCCCGCCAGCACCAGCATGCTGCACATCAGCAGGGCGCTGAAGCCCTGGATAAACTGTCGACTCATATAGTGACTCCTCAATGATGGTGAACAAACCTGGCCACTGAGATGGCGACCAGGCACCAGTGGCTTCGCGCGTACCCTTCCCAACCTATCCTCAGCATGTCGAACAGCAGATGAATTTTTTTATTCAATTCGCCTCGGGCCCGACCTATCTTGCCCGCGGCTTTGGTTTGCTTCAGGAACCATCGCTGCGGCGTTATGTCGTTATTCCGATCCTGATCAATGTGGTGCTGATTGTCGGCCTGCTCTCGCTGGCTGGCTGGCAACTCAACGACTGGTTGAACGCCTGGCTCGCGGGACTCCCGCACTGGCTCGCCTGGCTGGAAGATGTGCTGTGGTGGATTGTAATGGCGCTTTGTACGCTGGCGTTCTGCTATGTCTTTACCTTGCTCGCCAATCTGATCGCCAGTCCATTCAACGGCATGCTTTCCGCGCGCGTCGAACTGCTGGTTACCGGTACAGCCCCTGAGTCGGGTATGAGCCTTGCCGGCGAAATGCTCGACGGCGTAACCGGCGAGCTTCGACGCCTGCGCTACTACCTGGGTCGCGCTGCTCTGCTTGGCCTGATCAGCCTCGTACTGCTGTTCATTCCCGTGGCCAATCTGGCGATTGCGCCGCTGTGGTTCATCTTCGGCGCGTTCATGTTGGCATTCGAATACCTGGACCAACCGATGGCCAACCGTGGCCTGAGCTTCGATCACAAGATGGTCCGCATGCGAGCGCATCGCTGGCAGCATCTGGGCTTTGGCAGCGTGGTCACGCTTGCCACCGCGATCCCGCTGGCGAACCTGGTGGTGATGCCGGCGGCCGTGATCGGGGCCACACTGCTCTATCTGGAAACCGCCGAAGGCCGGAAGGAGACTGTCGCCCTCAGCCAAACCGCGGCATCGCGCGTTTTGTAATCGTTATCGGGTTTCAGGACGCCCATCTTGCATCGGTCGGCAACCTGCTGCTGCATCCGGTTATTGCATCATTCGCCGCTTTTTGCTAAAGCTACGCGTCGCTTTTCGATTCGGAACGATCATGGCCGGTACCGAGAAAGAACAGAATTTTGATTCCCCTCAGGAGTTTACGCCCTACGAAGCCGATAAGGGCGAGGACTACATGAACGAGAGCCAGCGCGAACATTTCCGCGCGATCCTCGTTCAGTGGAAACGCGAGCTCATGGAGGAAGTCGATCGCACGATGCATCACATGAAGGATGAGGCGGCCAACTTTCCTGATCCCACGGATCGCGCCAGCCAGGAATCCGAATTCAGCCTCGAGCTGCGGACCCGCGACCGCGAGCGCAAGCTGATTCGAAAGATCGACCAGGGCATCGTGCGCGTCGATCGCGACGACTACGGCTTCTGCGAAACCTGCGGCATGGAAATTGGTATCCGCAGACTCGAGGCTCGCCCCACGGCCACCCTGTGTGTCGACTGCAAGAGCCTCGACGAGATTCGCGAGCGCCAGCTCGGTCGCTGATCGCATTTCGAAAGGCGGGTCGGCTCGGCGGCGGCGCATCTGGCACAATAGATGCCGCACCGCACAATAATGAGGAGCCAACAGGGGACTTCAGATGGCGCAGCAGACCCGCATCATCAAAAAATATCCGAATCGTCGGTTGTACGACACGGAAGTCAGTCGCTACATAACGCTGGAAAACATCCGGCAGCTAGTCATTCGCGGTGAAGACTTCACCGTGATCGACAAGCGCAGCGGCGACGATATAACGCGCACCATTCTTCTGCAGGTGATAAGCGAACAGGAAGAAGGTGGCGATCCGATCTTCCGGACGGAAGTCCTGCGCAACATCATCCGGTTCTATGGCGACTCCATGCAGAGCACCGTCAGCTCCTATCTGGAACTATCGCTCGAGTTCTTCAGCGAACAGCAGCATCAGTTCAAGGATCGTCTGAAACGTCTACTCGGCGCGAATCATCCGCTGAGCGTGATGCGCGAGTTGTCCAAGGAGCAGATTCCACTCTGGCGGAGCGTGCGCCGTGAATTTCTTCTCAATATGAAGCGTCGGGAGCGCGATAGCGACGCCGATGCAGAACGCACCGATCGCTTCAACGCCGCACAACTCAGTGACCGTAGCGCCGAGCAGGAGTCCGAACGCGAAGACAAATGACCTTTTTTGACTACGACTATTGACTAATATCAGAAGACCGTTACAATTCTCCACATGAATTGATGAATCGGTTCAGCTCATCTCCTCCGAAAGGCCTTCGGGCCTTTCTCGCACTTGCCCCCTACTTAAGGGGGCTTTTTTATGGGTGGCGATTACACACGCCCGATCGCTCTCCCTGTGTCTGTGCACGCTGGCCACTCGTCGTCAGGCCGTATCTCCGCTCTCCTGTCCACCGACACGGGTCAACAACCCACCGCCAGCTATAAACAGAATGACGATCGAGACGATCGACAACCGCGCGCTGCCGGTCGCGGCGGCCGTCACGCCGACCAGCACCGGCCCGAGTACCGCGGCGAATTTGCCCATCATGTTGTAGACGCCAAAATATTCACCGGCTTTGCCGTCAGGGATCAGCCGCGCGAAATAAGAACGCGACAGCGACTGGACCCCGCCCTGTACCAGTCCGATAGCAGCCGCCATGAAGTAGAACTGCCAGACGGCCGTCAGAAAATAGCCCCAGGCCGTAATACCGACGTACACGCTGAGGCCGAGATATATCGCTTTTCGGGTATCCCAGAACGACGCCAGCCAGCCGAAGGCAACCGCCGCAGGAAAGCCGATGAACTGCACCAGCAGCAGGGCAACAATCAGGCTTTCCTGGCCAAAGCCGAGGCTCAGCCCGAAATCGACAGCCATGCGAATGATGGTGTGTACGCCGTCGATATACAGCCAGTAGGCCAGCAGAAACATCCACACGTCGCGCTGACCCAGGATCTGTCGTGCGGTGACGGCGAGATCTCGCAGGCCATCGCGCAGCGCTTCGCGCGCGCCAGGGGCATCGCGGGCGGGCGGTTCGTGGGTGAACGCGAACAACGGTAGCGAGAATACAGCCCACCATACGGCGACGCTGAGAAACGACCAGCGCACGGCGGCGGCCCGATCGGGCAGGCCGAACAGATGAGGATACAGCGTCATCCATACGTTGATCGCCAGCAATAATCCGCCCCCGAGATAACCGAGCCCGTAACCCAGCGCCGAGGTGCGGTCGTAGTCGCGCGGGGCCGCAACCTCCACGAGCAGACTGTCGTAGAACACCATCGCCATGAAAAAACCGATGGAAGCAATAACGAACAATGTCATCGCACCGAGCCATTGGCCCTGGCCGACAAAGAACAGGCCGGCTGTGGCCGCAATGGCGATGCCGGTCGCCAGTGCCAGGCCGGCTTTCTTGCGATGACCGCGATCGGCAACCGCGCCGCCAAGAGGCGCAGCGAACAAGACAATCAGGCTGGCCAGCGCGCTTCCCAGACCCAGCTGCAGCGTACTCATCTGCGCTGAATTGCCGCTGCTCCAGAACGTTTTGAAGAAGACGGGAAAGAATCCCGCAACAACCGTAGTGGCAAAGGTTGAATTGGCCCAGTCGTAGAACGCCCAGCCGAGGCGCGACCGGCGGCCGGCATGCTGACAATGCGTCATAGGCCGAAAAATGAGCGGTCAACCGCCGGGGTCAGCAAGCTGCTGGTCACGGCGCCAGATCGCGTGCAAGCACGAGCGCATCCTCGCGACCATCTCCAGCCGGATAGTATCCGGGCCGAGTGGCGATGCGTTCAAATCCATAGTGCGCATACAGCCGTCGGGCCGGCTTGTTTGACGGACGAACCTCCAGAAACAACACGTGAGCGCCTTCGCGGATGACTTGCTCCATCAGAGCCTCGAGTAGTTGGCTCGCGGCGCCGCGCCTGCGCGCTGCCCTGCCCACGCACAGATTGAGCACATGCGCCTCGCCGACGGCGATGGAGGCCAGCGCGTGGCCGACAACCCGCCCCGCCCGGTCTTCGGCCACCCAGGCTCGATAGCCGACGCGCAGGCAGTCGTGAAATATCCGCTCGCTCCAGGGGTGCGAGTAAGACTCGCGCTCGTTCTCGATCACCTGCGTCACATCCGAGCGCCGCATACGGCGAATCGTAACCGCAGGTTCGAGTTGCGCACTCACGACTCTAGATCGCCGATACAGCGCGCAATCATGCGCAGATCGTCCCAGGCCCGGGCTTTCTGCTGCGGGCTGCGCAGCAGATAGGCCGGATGATAAGTGACAAGCACATCGAGCTCGCGCTGCGGGTAGCGATGCATGCGGCCGCGCAGCTTGCCAAGCGGTTCCTTGCTATCCAGAAGAGTCTGCGCCGCGACGCGTCCCAGCGCCACGACGAGCCTAGGCGCCATCAGCTCGATCTGGCGCTCCAGAATCGGCCAATCGGCCGCTACCTCGGCCGCGGTGGGGTCGCGATTATCCGGTGGCCGGAACTTGCAGATATTGGTGATGTAGACATTGTGTTCGCGCGAGCAGCCGATCGCAAAGAGCATGCGGTCGAGCAGTTTGCCGGCACGACCAACAAACGGCACGCCTTGTTGATCTTCGTTCGCCCCTGGCGCCTCGCCTACGATCAGCACGTCACCGGCCCGCGCGCCCACGCCGAAGACCGGTCGCGCGGCGCCGCGGTGATCGCAGCCTGCGAGATAGGACTCGAGCGCTGCCCAATCCATGCCTGACAGGTCGGGTCCGGGTCCGTCTTCGTCTGCTGCACGAGGCCCTTGCATGGGCGCCTTGAATTTCGCGGGCGCGCCCTCGGCTGAAGCCTTGATGGTTTCGGGTTCGTGCGGGGCCTCCTTATCCCGGTCGGCCGACGATCCTGAACCGGCAATTTGCGCCATATCGGCGGCTGGCTTGGGTCTCTGCCGCAAACCGGGTCCTGGGCGCAATGCACCGCTGAACGGACCATCGGAACGAAACGTCCACTCGGTCAGACCCAAGGCCTGCAGATCGTGTTGGCAGCTGCGAGATTCCATGACCGCCAAGCCTAACCGCTTTGAACGATTTTGCCATCTTCTGGTTCAGCGTGATGACCCGACGGCGCCTGGCATACAACGGGACTGTGCCCCGGGCTGCGCCACGATCACGGACGACTGGTGGCTGCCCGGCGATTGCAGTAGGAATTCGATCGGCCCGAACACGGCGGTGACTTTTTTCGCCTCGGCCGGGTTATATAGCAGCAGCGGCCGACGATTTTCTGGTTGCTGGCGCACCCAATCGCACAAGGCCGACACATTGTCTGCCACGTGTACCGGCCGCCCCAGGTAGTAGACAAACACATCCGGTTTCTGCGGAGACAGAACCGCCATTGGCCGGTTGCGATAAGGCGCCATATCCTGCGTCAACTGGTGCTGGTAGTACCGCGTCGCACTCCATATGTCGGGGATGAACGCTGCCTGGATCAGCGCAACGCCCACGGCCAGCGCCAATAGCGACAGCACCTGCCAACGCGCCACGACACTGTCGCGCCGCGCTTGCCAGAGCGCCCATCCAGCGGCAATGAGCAGTGCCGCAACCACGATGCACACGGCGGTCAGCAGCATCCAGTGCGTCGCCGTATGCTGCCCGATCCACACCAGGCCGCCAACGGCCAACAACAGCAGTACCGACGCCTGGAGGGCGAATCCGAGCCACACAGAACGACCCGCGCCGCAGCAGAACTCGCAAGCACCAAGCGCCAGCCAGACCGCTGCGATAGGAACCGTCGGCAGCATGTAGATATCGCGATACTGCGGCCCCAGCGTGAACACGATCACGGCCGCCAGCAGGGTCAACAGCAACAGACCAGCGACCCCTGCAGGCTCGCGCCACGACACATACACCGCGGGCACGATGAGAACCAGCCAGGGCGCCCAGAGCCCTGGCGCGTGCCACCAGTAGAAGCCATGCAGCAGACGCGCTGGCGACAACGACAACAGCGAACCCGACAATTGCGAATTGCCCAGCTGCGGGCCAACAAGATAGTGCAGCGCAATCCACCACGGCAAGACCATAACGGCCAACAGGCCCAGCCCCAGCTCCGGCCGGAATCGCTGCCAGACCAGGCGCCAGTCGCGGGTCGTGAATATTGCGTGCAGCAACGCCACAGCCAGCACAACCGCGCCGAACTGCGGACCTTTGGCGAGAATATCCAATGCAAACGCCAACCAGATACACAGCGCCGCGAACAGGCGCTGGCGCGCTGTTGTGTGCGTGCTCCATAGATAAGCCGCCAGCATCGCAAACGCCAACATGGCGTAGAGCATGTCCGCACGGCCGCTATGGACGTATCGGAAGAATCCCAGCGACGTAATACAAATAAGACCGGCCAGCAGCCCCGTGGCACGTCCGCGTTCGGCCCGGGCTACGACAAAGACCAGCCAGACCAGCAGTACGCCGGAAATAATGCTGGGCAGGCGCACTGCGAGCTCGCTGACTTTGGACCCCGCAACCAGCATCGCGGTGACTGCCGTTGCCCAGTAGCTGAGCGGCGGCTTCTGCAGCCGCCACGCATCGTTCAGATGCGGCACAATCCAATGGTGATGATCGAGCATGTTCTGCGCCGTCTGCGCGACATAGATCTCGTGATCGTCCAGCGGCACGCCCGCAGCTCCGGCCAGGCCGACGGCGAGTGCGAGCAGACCCAGCAGGGCAACGCATATCCAGTCTTCGAGATGCTTCATTGATCGATCATCAATCAGCGGGCGACGCTTTACTGCTCGTTGAAAAACGGCACCACCACGGTCAGCTCAGGCAGTACATCCGAAATTGACACGCTGGTGATCTCAGCTGACATCGTTCAGCCGCCCAGATTGAGCCGCGCGGCATAAAAAAAGCGTAAAAGCCTGATCGGCAACGAGCGCTACTCACCACCACGCTTGCGCCAACCAGCCTTCTGGCGACGACGCAAT
Organism: Salinisphaera sp.; assembly: GCA_027858915.1. GTDB lineage: Bacteria > Pseudomonadota > Gammaproteobacteria > Nevskiales > Salinisphaeraceae > Salinisphaera. Next base: position 12,413 of record JAQIBT010000049.1, on the reverse strand, counting down.
GCCATGACAGGCCCCGACGACGCATAGATCAGAAAACCGAGAAAGAGCACGCGCGGCGGATCGAGAATGATCAGTACAAAACCGATCAGCATGAACAGAATATAACGAAACGGCACCCGCCCGCCGAAATCGAAATCCTTGAAGCTGTTGTAACGGACGTTCGAGACCATCAGAACGCCGGCAATCACAGTCAGCAGAAATACCGGCAGCACCAGCGTGTTACCGCTGATATCGAAATCCGCGCCGACCCAGACAAACCCAACCAGCAAACCGGCAGCAGCCGGGCTTGGCAGGCCAAGGAATACCGTCTTCTCGACCGCCCCACCACGGGTAATGTTGAACCGCGCAAGCCGGAGTGCCGCCGCCGCTGCGTAGAAGAAGGCAGCCAGCCAGCCGACCTTGCCGGCTACGTTGCTGAAATCGCCCAGCGAATGGAGGCTGTACAAATACGCGAGCAGACCGGAAGCCAGCCCAAACGCCACCAGATCCGCCAGGCTGTCGTACTGAATGCCGAAGTCACTTTCGGCATTGGTCAGTCGGGCAACCCGGCCATCCAGCATATCGGTCAGCATTGCCACAAAGATCGCGATGGCGGCGACCGCAAAGCGATCCTGGGTGGCGGCGATGATCGAATAGAAACCGGCGAAAAGCGTGCCCGTCGTGAACAGATTGGGCAGCAGAAAAATACCGCGTCTGCGGCGGCTGGGTACTTCGGGGGTGGAATCATCAGTCATGGGCGTAGTGTAACTGTTTCATTCAGAACGATGGCCGTCAGGGGATAGCAATAGAGCAATCGTCGGATGATCGTCGAGAGCCGGATGGGCATCGTGCGAACGCGCATGGCGCGCCCGATACGAAGGAATTCAAGCGGCGCCCGCGGCCGCACCGCCTGGGTCAGGCGTCAGGCCCGCAGTCTCCGGGCGGCACTCTTTCTTCTTGTGCACGAGCTTGGCGAGCACTTGCGTGCCTGCCCGTACGCGATCACCCAGCTCTACTTCGAGGCGCGAATTGACCGGCAGAAACAGCTCCACCCGGCGCGCGAGCCGGCGATAACCACAGCAGCGCCCCTGGCCTAGCCGTTCGCCGTAGCCGTTTCGACACGGCTGTTGACCAAACAACGTCCCGCGACGAATTGCCATCACCAGGTCGTCCCGTTCGTCGGTACGAATCCAGGACGCCACGCCGCCCATTTCCAGTACAGTCTCGCCCGGCAGTTCCAGCACCCGGCCCTCGACCGGCGAGCGCAGCAGGTAGGCCCCGAACCAGTCGAGCTGGATGGTGAGCTTGATCGCTTCGCGATCGAGATAGGGGTCATAGCACTCACGTCGGTGCACAATCACCCCGTCGACAGGCGCGATGACCGACAGTGGCTCGGCCGGCACATTACGTGGTGAGTCGCGAAAGTAAAGCACCGCGAGAGTCATCACCGCAAGCACGATCACCCCAGCCCAGAAGCCGACCACCGCGTTGATCACAGCACACGCGATAGCCAGCCCCGCCAGGACAAGCCAGCCTTCAGTTACGATATGAAACAGCGTCTTGCGCCGCATTCGAACCTCGGGTCAGCCGACAATGGATCTAATCGTATCGTGTACTACTAGTTACGCGATTTGTCTACGATCTTGTCCTTGGCGATCCAAGGCATCATGCCGCGCAGTTTCTCGCCGACCTGCTCGATCGGATGCTCGGCAGCCAGCCGACGGCTGGCCTTGAGCGTGGGCATGCCGGCCTGGTGTTCGCCGATAAATTCGCGCGCGAACTTGCCAGTCTGAATTTCAGCCAGGATCTTGCGCATCTCGGCCTTGGTCTCGTCGGTGATCAGACGCGGGCCGCGGCTGATATCGCCGTATTCGGCTGTGTTGGAGATCGAGTAGCGCATGTTGGCGATGCCGCCCTCGTAGATCAGATCCACGATGAGCTTGACCTCGTGTAGACACTCGAAGTACGCCATTTCCGGCTCATAGCCCGCTTCTACCAGTGTCTCGAAGCCAGCCTGAATCAGGGCGATCGTGCCGCCACACAGCACCGCCTGTTCGCCGAACAGATCCGTTTCGGTTTCGGCCCGGAAGGTGGTCTCGATCACGCCGGCACGGCCGCCGCCGTTGGCCACGGCGTAAGCCAGAGCCAGATCCTTGGCCTGGCCCGAGGCATCCTGCGCCACCGCGATCAGACTGGGCACACCGCCGCCCTTCTCGTAAGTGGTGCGTACGAGATGGCCGGGGCCCTTGGGCGCGACCATGATGACGTCCAGGTCCTTGCGGGCCTCGATCAGATCGAAGTGGATATTGAACCCGTGCGCAAAACCCAGCGCGGCGCCTTGCTTGATGTTGGGCTCGATCTTCTCTTTGTAGAGCGAAACCTGCAGCTCGTCCGGGGTCAGGAGCATGACCACATCGGCGCTGGCCGTGGCATCCTCGATACTGGCGACCTTGAGGCCGGCGGCCTCGGCCTTCCTGACCGACGAGGAGCCGTCACGCAGGCCAACCACGACGTCGACGCCGGAATCCTTCAGGTTGTTGGCATGAGCGTGGCCCTGTGAGCCATAGCCGATGATGGCGACTTTCCTGCCCTGGATGAGGGACAGATCGCCGTCCTTGTCGTAGTACACGTTCATGCTCACGGTCGTTCTCCTGCTTGTTTCAATGAATAACGCGGCCGTGGCGACCGCGTGCAATGCTTGATGAATAGATAATCGATTAAAAGCTATTGCTACCGAATTCGTTCGCAGACTCGCGAAAACGCAGGCCTGCTGCGCCCCGAGTGATAGTGACTGCGCCGCTGCGCGCCAGTTCTACCAGCAGGTCGGCATCGTCGAGTGCATCGACAAAACGGTTCAGATCGTCGCCGGCGCCGATAAAACGCAGTGTCCTGAGCCCGTCCTCTTTGCTGACCTCGGTCACGTCGTAGCCTTTGGCCAGCGCATCCACCGGCTGGTCCGCCCGAACCTTGATCAGCGCCAGTTCGCTTTCGATGTGTTCATCGCCGGTCATGTCCAGCACATCGATCACATCGACCAGCTTGAGCAGCTGTCGGTTGATCTGCTCGACCACGGCTTCGGTGCCTTCGGTGGTCAGCGTCAGCCGGGACATGGTCGGATCTTCGGTCGGTCCAACGTTCAGGGTTTCAATATTGAAACCACGCTGGGAAAACATACCCGCCACACGCACAAGGGCCCCTGCCTCGTTCGCCATCAATACCGAGATCACGTGTCGCATCAGCACTCGCCTGAAAATCGCGAGCTCGCCTGTACCGCAGCGAGCAAAGCGCGCAAAATACGCCCAATGGCGGAGCGAAGCAAGAACGCCGCCGTCCGAGCGCGGGAAAAATCGATTTTTAAGTTATACTCGCGCCCTTTTCCACGTCGCAAACGGGTAGCCAAATGACCCCACCGCAGCCATCGCCCTCGACCTCTGATCGCCATCCGCTGGCGGGTACCGTCTTGTCCGGCGCCGACATGATCGTTCAGGTACTGGCTGACGAAGGTGTAGATACCGTGTTCGGCTATTCCGGAGGCGCGATTTTGCCTACCTACGACGCGATCTTCCGCTATAACGCAGACAATCACGACGCGATGCCGCTGATCGTGCCGGCCAACGAGCAAGGCGCCGGTTTCATGGCCGCCGGCTATGCTCGCGCATCCGGCAAGGTCGGCGTGGCCATGGTGACTTCCGGGCCAGGTGCCACCAATACGGTGACGCCGGTTCGCGATTCCATGGCCGACTCGGTGCCCCTGGTGCTGATTTGTGGCCAGGTGGCCACTGCGGCGATCGGCACGGATGCGTTCCAGGAAGCGCCGGTCTCCAACATCATGAGTTCGGCGGCCAAGCACGTGTTCATGGTGACCGATCCGACCAGGCTCGAGGCGACCATCCGCACGGCGTTCGAAATTGCGCGTTCCGGACGGCCCGGCCCGGTCGTGGTCGACGTACCCAAGGACGTGCAGAACTGGGAAGGCGAGTTCAAGGGTGAAGGTCTGCTGCCCGTGCCCGGCTATCGCCAGCGCATGCGTGCGCTGCGCCAGAACAAACTGTCAGACGACGACTGCGCTCGCTTTTTTGAACTGCTCGGCGCATCCAGACGCCCGCTGATCTATGCCGGCGGCGGCGTCATCAACTCCGATTCCAGCGATCAGATGCGCGCGCTGGCGCAGGCCTTCGGTATCCCGGTCGTCACCACCCTGATGGGTATCGGTTCGTTCGATACGACCGACGCACTGTCGCTGCACATGCTCGGCATGCACGGCACCGCGTTCGCCAATTATGCGGTGGAAGACTGCGATTTTCTGATCGCGATTGGTGCCCGCTTTGATGATCGTGTAGCCGGGCTGCCGGATTCGTTCGCGCCCAATGCGCAGGCGATCGCACATTTCGACGCCGACGCTTCGGAAATCAACAAGGTCAAGAGCGTGGAATGGCACCACGTTGGTCTGTTCGCCCCGACGCTCTCGCGCTTGCTGGCTTACGGACGAGAGCAGGGATTTTCCACGGATCTCTCGGAATGGCATCAGCACATCGCTGGACTGAAAGTCGATTACGCCATGAACTATGCGCGCGATACCGCCATGATCCAGCCGTACGCGGTGATCGAGGCGATCAACGTCCACACTGATGGGCGCGCGGTGATCGCCACTGGCGTTGGCCAGCATCAGATGTGGGCCGCCCAGTATTTTGATTTCCGCGAGCCGCGTCTGTGGCTCACTTCCGGATCGATGGGCACCATGGGGTTTGGACTGCCGGCTGCCATCGGCGCCGCCTGCGCGCGCCGCGACAAGTTGGTCATCGATATTGATGGCGACGCCTCTATCCGCATGAACATCGGCGAACTCGAGACCGCCACGACCTACAACCTGCCGGTCAAGGTGGTGGTGCTGAACAACAACGGCGACGGCATGGTCAAGCAATGGCAGAAGCTGTTTTTCAAGGGCCGACTGTCTGCCTCGGACAAATCCCTGCACAAGAAAGACTTCATCAAGGCCGCTGAAGCCGACGGCTTCGAGTTCGCGCAGCGAGTCTCCGATCCGGCTCAGCTTGCCGATACCGTCGCTGCCTTCCTCGATTTCCAGGGCCCGGCGTTTCTGGAAGTGGTGATTGATCCGGACGCTGGCGTATATCCCATGGTTGGCCCAGGCAAGACCTACCGTCAGATGATCACCGGCGACCATATAAACAACCGGCATGCCAATGAAACCGGCGAAACCGACGTCGACGCTTCAGAAATGTTCTGACATGCACCGACCATAATCCGAACCTGAAAGGCCGTCGCAGAAATCTGCGGCGGCCTTTCGATGTGCAGAGCCGGCAGACCCGGCCTAACGTTTTTCATACTGGCGGTTGCCGAACATATTCTCGAAGGCTTCGTCATCGGTCAGGTCCGACTTGTGGTCGGCCAACACCTGCAGGCCTTTCTTCACGTTCTCGCGATCACCGATCATCTCGAACCAGCGTCGGACGTGCGGGTAATCGTCGATATTGACACCCTGGGTTTCGGCCGAGCGTAGCCACGGCCAAGTCGCAATATCGGCGATGGAGTACTCGTTTCCAGCCAGAAATTCAGTAGCTGCCAAACGACGATCCATGACGCCGTAGAGCCGGTTGGCCTCGTTCTCGTAGCGTTTGATCGCATAATCGATTTTCCCGGGCGCATACCGGTTGAAATGATGGGCTTGACCCAACATCGGCCCCACACTGCCCATCTGGAACATCAGCCACTGGATCACTTCGTAGCGCTTGACTGCATCAGTTGGCAGCAGGCGCCCGGTCTTGTCGGCGAGATACATCAGAATCGCGCCGGATTCGAATACTGAGTAAGGCTTGCCGTTCGGGCCGTCGTTATCAACGATGGCAGGAATCTTGTTGTTCGGGCTGATTTTCAGAAACGCGTCGTCAAACTGATCGCCCTTGCCAATATTGATCGGATGCGCTGTGTACTCGAGGCCGATCTCTTCGAGCATGATATGGACCTTGTGTCCATTCGGTGTGGTCCAGGTGTACAGATCAATCATGACGCCTCCTTCGACGCATTGGCTTGAAACAGCGATTGGTTGATAAGCCGCATCGCCACCTCCACAAACCTTGTATTGGAATACCTGAATTCAAGCATCGCCGGTCAGCCGGGATGCCCGCTCGAACGGAGACCATATGAAAATTCTCGTAGCAGGGGCTCACGGCCAGATCGGCCAGCGTCTTATCAAGGCCATTGCCGATAGCGACCATAGTTCGATTGCGATGATTCGCAACGCCGGCCAGGCACCGGAGATGACCGCACTCGGCGCGCATGAAACCGTAGTCGCCGATCTTGAGGACGATTGCAGCGACGCGCTGGCCGGCGTTGACGTGGTGATTTTCACGGCCGGCTCCGGCGCCCACACGCCGCCCGAAAAGACCGACGCCGTGGATCGTGACGGCGCGATTTCTCTGATCGACCAATCGGTTCGCCACGGCGTGCGGCGATTCCTGCTGGTGTCGTCGATGAACGCGGATACCCCCGAGAACGGGCCCGAGGCGATGCAGCATTACTTCGCAGCGAAGAAAGCCGCCGATGATCGACTCAAGGCGTCGGGCATGGATTACACGGTGCTGCGTCCCGGCAAGCTCACTGACGATACCGGTACCGGAAAGGTGGCGTTAGCCGAGCGTCTCGGCCGCTCCGGCGATGTCACGCGGGACGATGTAGCAAGCGTCTTGCTGGCGCTGGTCGACGCGCCCGCCGCCTTCAACCAGCAACTGGAGCTGCTGAGCGGTGATACGCCGATTGCCGATGCCGTCGAGGCGCTGTAGCGATGTCAGTCGACATGGCCGAACGGGCGACACAACTCGCTTTCGATGCTGGCCTGGCCGCGCGCCATCTGGCGGCTATTGATGCGCGTCTCGGCCAGCTGATCGAACGCGCCGGCCCCTATTGCCCTTCTACCCGCTCGGCGCCCGACGTCTTTCATTCGTTGATGCGGGCAATCATCTATCAGCAGTTATCGGGCAAGGCCGCTGGAACCATTCATGCGCGGGTGCTTGCTACCCTGAATGCGAGCGATGATCCAGGGGCGCCAGCAATCGAGGCGGCGGACGAACAGGCGCTGCGTGCTGCCGGGCTGTCAGCCGGCAAACAGGCCAGTCTGCGCGCGCTGGCCGCCGCGCAGTTGGCTGGTGAACTACCCGATGAATCCAGACTGCACGAGTATTCCGATCAGGATCTGATCGAGGCCTACTCGGCCATCAAGGGCATCGGACGCTGGACCGTCGAGATGCTCCTGATCTTTCATCTGGGCCGCCCAGACGTCATGCCGATCCACGACCTGGGCGTGCGCAAGGGCTATGCGCTCGTCTACGGACTGGACGCACTACCCAAACCGAAGGCACTCGAGGCGGCGACCAAAAGCTGGCGGCCTTATCGCTCGGTGGGTGCCTGGTATATGTGGCGGGCGTTGGAATTCAACTCCGGCTCCGACGCCCAGCCACGATAGCGACGGGCTAGCTGTCGACACCGGCTGCCTTCAAGAAGCTGTCCACCCAGTCGAAGGCCGTATGATTTTTCACGATGTCGCGCATCGCTGTCATGCGGCGCGATCGCTCGTCGGCCGGCATGCGATACGCCTCGTAGATCTGCTCGGCGACGGTCACGATATCGTGCGGATTGACCAACAGCGCGTAGTCGCCCAGTTCCGCGGCGGCGCCCGCAAATTCGCTCAGAATCAGCACGCCGTGCGTATCGCACTGAGCGGCACAGAACTCCTTGGCCACCAGATTCATCCCGTCCTTGAGCGGCGTGATGAGCGCGATATCGGCGACCTGGAACATCGCCATCAGTTCGCTCGGCTGCACGCGTCCGAACATGTAGTGGATCGGTACCCAGCCCGAATGCGTGAATTCGCCGTTTATTTCGCCGATCAGGCGCTCGATCTCTTCTTTCTGCTCGGCATATTCAGGCACTTGTTGCCGCGACGGAATGACAAGCTGATGCAGGATAATATGACCGATCAGATCCGGATGGCGCTGCAGCAGTTCGCGGAAGGCTTGCAACTTTTCGATACCAAGGCCCGGATCGTGTGGAGTTGCTTTCCGGATCTTCAGGGCGATCCAATATTCAGTCAGCTGGTGGACGAGCGCGACCGCGGCTATTACGAGGTCACGATCGACAACTGCGTAGCCGTCGAACAGCAGTATCTGCGCAATACCGCGATCCTCGAAACCACCCTACGGGACGCCAGCGGCGGCGAGATCCGGCTGACCGACTTCGTGCCGCAATTCTGGCAGTACGGGCGCGAGTTCCGCCCGCTGATGCTGGTACGTCAGATCAAGCGCCTGGCCGGCACCCCCAGAGTCCGCGTCCGGCTGCGCCCGGTCTGCGACTACGGGAACTCGGATATGCGCATCATGCGCGGTTCCAATCACGTGCGTTATATCGCTGACCGCCAGGTCATCCGGCTGACAACCGATGTGCCGATCAGCTATGTGCTCGAAGAACGCGCATTTGTGCCCAACGATACCCAGACACTGATCACCGCTGCCGATGAAACCCTGCCCGAAGCCCCCGGCGAGGTTGGGCGACGATTTTTCGAGCAGACCCGCGATCACTGGCATGAGTGGGTCCGCGCCCTATCGATTCCCTACGACTGGCAGCAGGCCGTGATTCGCTCGGCGATTACGCTCAAGCTGTCGACCTATACGGAAACTGGCGCGGTGGTTGCGGCCATGACGACCTCGATTCCGGAGGCGGCGCATACCGAACGCAACTGGGATTATCGTCACTGCTGGCTGCGCGATTCGTATTTTGTCATCCGCGCGCTCAACCGTCTTGGTGCCACCCGGACGATGGAAAACTATCTCCAGTACATCATCAACCTGGTGGCCAACGCTGACGACAACGCTCTGCAGCCGGTCTACGGCATCAATGGAGAAGCAGAACTGACAGAAACACAGGCACCGAGCCTCAGCGGCTACCGCGGCATGGGCCCGGTACGAATCGGCAACGATGCCTATCGTCAGGTTCAGCACGATGTCTATGGCAGCGTGATTCTTGCTGTCTCTCAGATATTCTTCGACGAACGGCTGATCCATCTCAGAGATGAAGCACTCTTCCGGCATCTCGAACCGCTCGGCGAAAAGGCGTTGGCGAACTATTGCACACCGGACGCCGGCATCTGGGAGTTTCGCGGACGCGAGCGCATCCATACCCATTCAGCGCTGCTGTGCTGGGTAGCCTGCGATCGACTGCGGCGGATTGCCGAACATCTTGAGCTTACTGAATCAGCCAATCGATGGCGTACAGCGGCCAGCGAGATCCACAAGGCCATCTGCGACCGCGCCTGGCACGCCGAGCGAAACAGCTTTGTGGAATCATTCGACGGCGAGGACATTGATGCCAGCCTGCTGCTGATGAACGACTTGTCGTTTCTGCCGGCCGACGACCCGCGTTTCATCGGCACCGTCGATGCGGTGGGCGAGACGCTGCGACGCGGCGATCATCTGTTCCGCTATGCGGCCGCCGACGATTTCGGCGCTCCGGAAAACGCATTTAATATCTGCACGTTCTGGTATATCGAAGCGCTATCCGCGATCGGGCGCAAGGATGAAGCGCTGAGGCTGTTCAACAACATGCCCGCGCATCGCAGCGACCTGGGCATGTTGTCGGAAGATATCGACCCAAAGACCGGCGAGCTCTGGGGCAACTACCCGCAGACCTACAGCATGGTGGGCATCATCAACGCCGCGCTGCATCTGTCCCGCCGTTGGGAGGAAGTGGTCTAGATCACAGCCCACCCTGCAAGCCGCGCGCCCCCAGCGCTTCGATGGAGCCACTCTAGGTGTTCGCGGTGAAGCCACGGAGGGCGTATGCCGCTGGCAGACATTGCCTTTCCGGCGCGGCATGATAGGTGACCGCCCATTACGAACGGATTTTCGCCATGGCTGTTCAGACCACTGCTCGAGAACTGGTGGCACGCGCCGAAGCGCGCGTCTGCATATTATCCCCCGCTGAAGTGGCTGAGCGGCTGGATGAAGCCGGTACGCTGCTGGTGGATCTGCGCGACGTCCGCGAGCGCCAACGCGAGGGCGTGATCCCCGGGGCTCTGCATGTCCCGCGCGGCATGCTCGAGTTCTGGATCGATCCCGACAGTCCTTATCACAAGCCGGCGCTATCCGAAGCGCATGCGCTTATTCTTCACTGCAACAAGGGCTGGCGCTCGGCGCTGGCGGCAGCGACGCTGCTCGATATGGGCTGCAACAACGTGGCGCACATGGCCGGCGGATTCGATCGTTGGCGGCGCGAGATCGGCCGTGTCGGACCTGCTTGAGCCAACGCCGGCGCGCTGCCGTTCCTTTAGGCTACCGGGGCTCGGCCGCGGTCGTTATCATCACGCGCATCGTCCCTGTTTCGATGCCTGACTGGCCCGTGATCTGCCCCAGACCTGTGACGACGGCATCGCTGCGTTGCCGTGCCTACCGGCCCGCTGTTGCCTGCGTGCCAGTCTCGATGTCAGATGGCGCATGTCGCTGAGCGCGCTCGCCACGCTGGTCGTGTTGCTTGGCGTGCTCGGCGCGCTCGCGCTGACCCGGCTGGCCGCGGACATGGTACTCATGGGCGGGCTGGTGGTGTTGCTGTTTCTCGGCATTGTCAGGCCGGCAGATGCGTTTGCCGGTTTTTCCAACCCGGGCGTAATCACCATCGCCGCGCTGTACGTGGTCGTGGCCGGTCTGCGCGATACCGGCGCTACGCAGCTACTGGCGAACCACATGTTGCGTGCGCCACGGACGACGCGCCGCGCGCAGCTTCAGCTCATGCTGCCGACCACGTTCATGAGCGCGTTTCTGAACAACACGCCGGTCGTGGCGGCGCTCATCCCAGTGGTCGGCGACTGGTGCCGAAAGCATCGTCTGCCGGTATCCCAACTGATGATGCCCCTGAGCTTTGCCGCGATTCTGGGCGGCACGTGCACGCTCATCGGCACCAGTACCAATCTGCTGATCAACAGCCTGCTCGTGCAGCAGCACATCGGGGACGGGCTCGGCATGTTCGAGCTGGCCTGGGTGGGTGTGCCGGTGGCGATCGCCGGCACGCTGTTCATCGTAATCGCTGCGCGCTGGCTGCTGCCACGTCGCGAAGCGGTGTTGACCGAACTCGACAATGCGCGTGAGTACAGCGTCGAAATGCTGGTTGCGGTTGACGGCCCATTGCCCGGCCAGACCATCGAGGGTGCCGGTCTGCGCCAACTGCCGGGCATGTATCTGGCCGAAATAGAGCGCGACGGCCATATCCTGCCGGCGGTATCGCCGCGCGAGCCCCTGCAGGCCGAAGACCGATTGATCTTTGTCGGCATCATCGATTCGGTGGTCGATCTGCAGAGGATTCGTGGGCTGCTGCCGGCGACCGAACAGCTATTCAAACTCGACGTGCCGCGCGCCCAGCGCGTGCTCATCGAAGCCGTGGTTTCACACAGCTGCCCGTTGATCGGCAAGAGCATCCGTGCCGGGGGATTTCGCGGTCAGTACAACGCGGTAGTGCTGGCGGTGGCGCGCGACGGCGAACGCATCAAGCGCAAGATCGGCGACATCGAGCTCCAGCCGGGCGATACGCTGTTGCTGGAGGCCAGGCCATCGTTCGTGCAGCAGCACCGTCATTCACGCGATTTCTTTCTGGTCAGCCAGATCGAGGACTCGCAGCCGCCACAGCATCAGAAGGCTTATACCGCCATTGCGATCGTGGCTGCGGTGGTACTCAGCGTTGCCGTTGGCGCCCTCGATATCCTGCAGGCATCGCTGGGCGGGGCCGCCCTGATGCTCGCGCTGCGCTGCTGTAGCACCGCCTCGGCCCGCAAGACCCTCGACTGGTCCTTGGTGATTGCTATCGGCGCGGCCATCGGCATCGGCTCGGCCGTGCAACAAACCGGGCTCGCACAGTCGACCGCCGATATGATGATCAGCCTGGCGGGATCGACCCAGTACGCCGCGCTCTGCGCGCTGTTCCTCACTACCGTTCTGATCAGCGCCGTGGTCACCAACAATGCAGCGGCCGTGATCATGTTTCCGATCGCCGTATCGCTGGCGCATACGCTGGGCGGCAACGCCATGCCATTTGCGGTAGTCGTGATCTTCGGCGCCTCGGCAAGCTTCCTGACGCCCATCGGCTACCAGACCAACCTGATGGTGTATGGCCCCGGCGGCTATCGCTTTACCGATTTCCTGCGCCTCGGCCTACCCTTGACGCTGCTGGTCGGCCTGATGACCGTCGGCCTGGTGCCGCTCGTCTGGCCCCTGGACGGCTAGGGCCTGTTGCCGCTTCATACGGCCCCGCGTTGTGACCCAAAATCTTGTCATACAAGGCGCAGAGCGCCGGCCGCAGTCATTCTGCGGTCAAGCTCTGCAACGCCGGATGGCGGGATTTTGGGCCGCAACCCGGAGGGACGGCGGCGCGGTGTCGTATGA
>JAQIBT010000157.1 GCA_027858915.1 Salinisphaera sp. | reverse complement strand
AGCGGTTATTGACAGTGTAAGGCTTCAAGACTGTCTGTTGAATCCGGAACAGGTCTTAGACAGAGGCCTGACCGTTGCGATCGAGCTTGTGCACCAGCGTATAGAGCGCAGCGGTCACGGCAAATGCGGGCAGCGTGGCACCGACGGGCGTATCGATCGCCAGGAAACCGTAGTAGACGCCGACGCCCAGGGCCCACACGGTCAATGCCGGCCACGCGACGTAGCGCGGGTCGTCGGATCGATCGCGGACCAGGAAATAACGCGCCAGGACGACCGCATACAAAGGCGAAAACAGCGCTCCGATGATGTAGAGAAAACCCTCATAGGCGGTCATGGGGGTGTCCAGCGCGATCAGTATGCCCACCATGACCATGATCACGGCCAGCACGCGTACTGGTGCTATCGGCCAGACGTGGCGGGCACTCACGCCCGCCGAATAGACATCCAGAAACGTTGTGGTCACGGTCGACAGTAAAATGACCATCAGCGCTGCCACAATCACCGGGCCACCGCTGAGCAGTGCGCCGAAGTCCAGCCCGTCGAAACGCAACGCCATGCACAGGCCAATGGCATACATCAAAGCGCTTCCCAGCGCATAGCCCAGCCAGGTGTATACCGTCGCCGCGCTTGCGCTGTAGGCATGTCGATTATAGTCGGCGATCAGCGGCAGCCACGACAGCGGCATCACGATGACCAGTTCCATGCCGGCGCCGAAGCGCATCGACGCGCCAGCGACCAGTGCGCTGCTGTTCGGCTCGAAGAACAGGCGCATGAACACCACAACCAGCAAGAGCATCAGGCAAACAACAGACACGGTGTTGAGCCGGCCAATGCCTGCCCGGGCAAAGAGCGTCCAGCCCGCGACCAACCCGCCCAGCAAGAGGATCCACGGCCAGGCCGCGTCAGCCGCGCCAAGCGCAGCCGCCAGCTCGGCGAACTGGTGGGCGCCTACGCTCAGCATGACCGCGGTCCAGCCCACCAGTTGAATCACGTTGAGCGCGGCGAACAGCCGTCGACCGATAGAGCCGAAGGCTGCGCCCGCGGTGCCCATCGCACTCTGGCGTTGACGTGCCCCGATCAGTCCACCGAGTACGAGCAACGTGGTACCGATGATATGGCCCAGTACGATAGCGGCCAGTCCACGTGCCCATCCCAGTGGCGCCAGCAGCGTACCGGCCAGAATTTCGGACAGCGATACGGCCGCCCCGAACCAGAGCAGGAAGAACGGCGCATCGGCTACCAGACGCTTGATATCGGTTTTCATGTGGCGGCTACTGTCAACAGATCGCTGCGCCAGTGGGCATATCGAGTCCGTCGTTGCTCATTGTGCGTGAACGGCCGGCGCCGCGATCGTCTGGATCGTTTCACAGGTGTTCGATCCGTGCACCGGCTTCAAGCCCGTCGGCATCGAGTGCGTGAAGCGTATCGAGAAAATTGACAGCGAAGGATCCGGGCCCTCGCGCGTCTGTATTCGCCGCACTACCGGCGGCCGCAAAGCTCGCCAGTGCGGCCACGGTGGCATCGAACGGTGCGCTGGGTTCAGTGGCGGTGAAAGCGCCGACCAGACAGGTCAGAGCGCATCCGGTGGCCGTGACCTGGGGCATCCACGGCGAACCGCCGAAGATACGCACCGCACGATGCCCGTCGGTGACCAGGTCGGTCACGCCCGTCACGGCGACGATCACGTTTCGGGTCATGGCCAGATGTCTGGCCGCTTCTTCGGCATATTCGACCGGATCACGGCTGTCGACGCCGTGCCCGGCCACCGGCCGGCCATCGAGCGCAATGATTTCGGTGGCGTTGCCACGAATCACGGTTGGTCGCCATTCCAACAGGTCCGCAATCGCCTGGCGTCGAAAGCCGGTCGCGAAATGCGCCACCGGGTCGAGCACCCAGGGTCTGCCGACCTGGTGGGCACTCTGGGCTGCGGCCTTCATGCCGTCGAGCCACTCCGGAGACAGTGTGCCGATATTGACGGTCAGCGCGCCAGCCGTAGCGGCAAACTCGCCGGATTCCTCGGCGGCATGCACCATGGCCGGAGAAGCGCCGGCGGCCAGCAGTACGTTGGCCGCGAAATTCATTGCCACGTGGTTTGTGATGCACTGCACGAGCGGGACCGTCTCGCGCATCCGTGCGTGAAGGATAGCGGGCGTTGTCTTGTCGCCGTTGGACATGATCGTGGCTCCAATACGTTTGCTGGTAGATTCGATGTCGAATCCGAAGAACGGCCGCGCCGGCGAAAGCACTGAAAGTGAAGCCAGGCTGGCCTGTAGTTGACCGAATGATACGAGCTTGAGTCTGATCAATCAGCCGATACGCCGTTGGCTCTAGGATTCATCTAGACTACGCGCAGCGTCGTATTAAACGGCACCACGCCTTAACGCGCCTTGTTCCGAGGGTTTGATACGGCATGTCCACTCCGGCCTGTATCCAACGGCGTCGCTGGTCGGTCGCCGCGCTGAATAGCGGCACGCTGGCGCTGGCCTTCGCGGTCATGCTGCGGCTGATTCTGATCGACGGAGTCACGTGGTCCGAGTATCTGATCGGGCTGGGTTTTGTGCTGACGTTGCCGTACAGCGTGCTGGGTTTCTGGAATGCGGTGATCGGTATTGCACTCAGACATATGCGCCCGAAAACCGTGCGAGCCATGCCCGGTGTCGCTGAACTGACCGCGACCGACGAACTGCCCGCCCTGACCACGTGCACGGCCTTGGTGATGACGCTGCGCAACGAAGATCCGGCACCGGTTTTCGAGCGTCTGGAACGAATGCGCTTGTCGCTCGCCGCGACCGGTCGCATCACACCGTTTGTTTTCGTAATCCTGAGCGACAGCGACCAACCGCGGGTCGTTGCGGCCGAGGCCCAGGCGTTCGATCGCTTTTCGGCAGGAGCCAAGGCCGGCGGAACCGACCCGATCTATCGCCGTCGCTTGTGCAACACAGGCTACAAGGCAGGTAACATCAGCGAATTTCTCGACGCCGGCGGCAGCGCCTTCGATTATTTCATTCCGCTCGATGCCGACAGCCTGATGTCGGGCGAAGTGATCGTGCGGATGGTAGGCACCATGCAGGCGCATCCGGAAATCGGCATCCTGCAGAGCCTGGTGGTCGGGATGCCGAGCGCCAGCGGCTTTACGCGCCTGTTCCAGTTCGGCATGCGCCACGCGATGCGGGCAGTGACCACGGGCGCGGCCTGGTGGACCGCCGACTGCGGCAGCTACTGGGGCCACAACGCGGTGATCCGGGTGGCGCCGTTCCATAGGTATTGTCGTCTTCCTGAGCTATCGGGCAGTCCGCCGCTCGGCGGCGCGGTGCTCAGCCACGATCAGGTCGAGGCGGCGTTCATGCGACGTGCCGGCTACGAGGTGCGCGTGGTGCCGCTCGAGACCGACAGCTATGAGATCAATCCACCAACGCTGCTCGATTTCATCCGGCGCGAGCTGCGCTGGTGCCAGGGCAACATGCAGTACCTGCGTCTATGGCGTACGCCCGGACTGCGGGCAGTCAGTCGTTTCCAGCTGATACAGGCGATCGGCATGTATATCGCGCCGGCGGCATGGATCGGGATGATTCTGGCGACCTGTCTGGGCGCTGCGACCCACAATCTGAGTATCGGCAGTCCCACGTTGGGTCTGATGCTTTTCCTAACGGTGTTCTTGCTTGCCATCGCGCCGAAGATCATCGGCGTGGTCGATGTGATGCTCTCGGCGCGAGAGGCTGCACGCTACGGTGGCGCCGCACTGTTTATGGCCTCGGCGGTTGTGGAACTGGTCGCATCCATTCTGATCGCGCCAGTCGTCGCGTTCTCGATCACCTTGTTTCTGATCGGGCTGCTATGCGGCCGCCACATAACCTGGGGCGGACAGAATCGTGATCGGCTCGATCTCGCCTGGCGCGATGCCTGGCTGCCGTTGGCGCCGCACATGCTGGCAGCTGTGACGATGGGGGTAATCCTCTGGAGCATGGTCGGCACCCATGCAGCTGTCTGGGCATTACCGATTCTAGCCGGACCTGCCCTCGCGGTGCCTTTCACGGTGTGGAGTTCTCGACGAACCCTCGGGGCGAGAATGCAGCGCCGCCGCCTGTGTCTCGTGCCAGAAGAGCACGTCATGCCACCGGTTCTGGCAGCGCGAGCTGCTGGACACCACGTACAGCAGACGGTGAAAAATCACCCCCGAAGCAGGAGCCTGGGCCGTAGAGCCGTGGAAATAACGACCGTTACCGCGCGTCGTCCCGCCTTGACGACGAACGGCCATTCAGATCAGGCAGCGCTTGCCGATATTGGATCTGAGCACGTCGTTGCCACGTATTCGCACGATGATCGAGGTACCCCGATTTTGTGAACGGTCAGCACCACCGCATTGATTGATGAAAAGCTTGTAACCTTTGGCCGGTCTCGCTGGACCAAGCCCTTGCAACGCCTCGATCTGCGATTCGCGCACGACCAGGAGCGCGAATTCGAGAGGAAGACGGGGCGAGCGAGGGGCCATTCGTTCAATCGCATCGCCGGTATCCAACTGGTAATGACGCACATCGGCGCCGTCGGCCTTTATGTGCTGCTGGGCAACGCACTGGCCGTAATCATCGGCACGGTGGCGATCGATCTGTTTGGCCTATGTGGTCTTGTGCTCATGCAGCTCAGGCCGCATCCGGTCGGGCGTGAGGTCCTGATGATGCTCGGCGTGTTGTCCTGGGTTCTCATGGCCGAGATTCTCAGCTTTCTTGGCACCCCGCAGCAGACATGGATCATTCAGACCGCGATCGCCCTGCAGCCTTTCGTCCTGGCTGTGGCTATTCAATTACGGTTCCCCTACTGTCTTTTCGGCTCGTTGACGATCGTGGTGATGATCGGCGTAGGCAATGCGTTGTTCTCACAGCAGATGCTTGGCGAGCAGTTGTGGATGCTGCTGCTCCAGATCGTCGCGGCGAGCTATGCCTTGTACGGCGGCTGGAAACTGGAACAGCGCGAGCGGCTGAACTACCAGGCTCATCGTCAGCGGGATCACGACCAGCGCCAGCTCGATGCCGTCAATGAACGCCTGGAAACGCTGACCTACTTTGACGAGCTGACCGGGATACTCAATCGGCGCGGGCTGCGTCGTCGATTGCTCGAGCACTATGTGGGCAAGTCGATCGGCGTGATACTCATCGACGTCGATTACTTCAAACGCTTCAACGATCTGTATGGACACATTGCAGGCGATGACTGTCTTAAAGAGATTGCCACGACGCTGGCGGCCACGCTGAGTCGAGACAACGACTGCATTGCCCGCTGGGGCGGCGAGGAGTTTCTGGTGCTGGTCGAGGCGGCTTCGCCAGACGAATGCGCCAGCATGGCCAACCGATTACATAACCGGGTCGAACAACGGGCACTTCGGCACGACGAGTCGCCGATCGCTGGTAACGTAACGATCAGTTCCGGCTACAGTTTTGCCAGAGCGGTAGGCGAGGACAGGCTCGAGGAACTCATCAGCCATGCCGATCGTGCTCTGTATGCGGCCAAGCGAGCCGGGCGTAACCGTACCCTGCCCTGTGCCGCTGTATCCAGCTGACTCGCTGAGCGCAGCTCGGGCCTGAACAGGTGAGGTCTATGCGAGCGTCGAGGCAGATCGGCGCTATCTCGTGTACGGTGAAAATGATCGCTGAACTATACAGCGATATGAAAAAAGACCGTTGGGGGCGGTATGTGGCGTAAGCCCGGCCCCTGTTGCTGTGTGCGAGGTTCGGCAGTGAACATCGGACAAGTCGCAGGAGCCCAGGCATGCGAGCATATGCAGGCGAGTTGATTGCCGAAGCGGTAGGCGTGTTCATCATCGTTGTCTTTGGCGACAGCGTATCCGCCATGTATTTTCTGTTCGACCCGAGCCCTTACCTCAACGCTTATTGGGGTGTCGCGATCTGCTGGGGGTTGGCGGTCACATTCGGCATTTATGCGACCGCCTCGATCACCGGCGCTCATCTGAACCCCGCGGTGACGCTCGGCTTCGCCTGTTTCCGCCAATTTCCGTGGAAGAAGGTCTTGCCCTACTGCGCGGCGCAGGTTGTGGGGGCGTTTCTGGCCGCGGTGATCGTCTATGTGCTCTACCAGCCGATCATCGATAACCTGCTGGCCGATCACAATACCGTTCGTGCCGCCAGTTCAGACGTAGCACAGAAGACGGCAGCCGTGTTCTTCACCCATCCACACGCCCACATCACAGCACTGCACGGGTTTGTCGACGAGATCATTCTCACCGCGCTGCTGGTTTTCGGCATCTTTGCGATCACCGAGCAGTACAACGATATGGCCCCGATGGCCAATTCCGGTGCCTTGCTGATTGGTTTGCTGGTCGCGTTGATCGGCGGCTCGATGGGTTATCTGGAGGCCTGGGCGATCAATCCGGCGCGTGATTTCGGGCCGCGTGTGTTCGCTTATATTGCCGGCTGGGGCGGCAATGCGTTTCCGGCGCCGAAGGATTTCTGGTGGGTGCCGATAGTCGGGCCACTGATCGGAGGCGTGGTCGGCAGTGCCGCGTATCAATGGTTGATTAGACCTTTCCTGCCCGACCTGGTGGCTGCGCGCGCCGAACGGCCGTTAGAATCGTCTCAGAACAAAGAGTCCGAAGAGAGCGACGAATAACGGGCTTACCAGACTGCGGCCACATATTCTAAAAAAGGAGAATCCGTCATGGACAAGAAATACATCGTAGCGATCGACCAGGGCACTACCAGTTCCCGATCAATGCTGTTCGATCACGACGGCGCGATCGCTGGTATTGCCCAGCGCGAGTTCGAGCAGATCTTCCCGCGTCCGGGCTGGGTCGAGCACAAGCCACGAGAGATCATGACCAGCGTGCTGACCACGCTGAACGAGCTGATCAACGATACGGGTATCGATGCAGACGAAGTCGCCGGGATCGGTATCACGAACCAGCGTGAAACCACCGTCGTCTGGGACAAGAAGAGCGGCGAGCCGGTCTGCAACGCCATCGTCTGGCAGTCTCGCCACTCGGCTGAGATCTGCAACCGGCTGCGTGAGGACGGCCATCAAGACATGGTTCGCGAAAAGACCGGACTGTTGGTGGATGCCTATTTCTCGGCGACCAAGCTGCAATGGATATTCGAGAACGTCGATGGCGTGCGCGAGCGCGCGCACAAGGGTGAGTTGTTGTTCGGCACCATCGATACCTGGCTGCTGTGGAACCTCACCGGTGGCAAGGTGCACGTCACCGACGTGACCAACGCCTCCCGCACCCTGTTGTTCAACATCCACGAACGGCAATGGGACAAGGAGCTGCTGGAGCTGTTCGACGTGCCCGAGTCGATGTTGCCAGAGGTGCGTTCATGCAGCGAGGTCTACGGCCATATCCAGTCGAAGCATTTCTTTGGCAACGAGATCCCGATCTGTGGCATTGCCGGCGATCAGCAGGCCGCTCTGTTCGGCCAGGCCTGTTTCGAGCCGGGCATGGCCAAGAACACCTATGGCACCGGCTGCTTTACATTGATGAATACCGGCGACAAGGCCACCACGTCGAAGAACGGTCTGCTGACCACCATTGCCTGGGAGCAGGGTGGCAAGCTCGAGTACGCGCTGGAAGGCAGTATCTTCGTGGCCGGGTCGGTGGTGCAATGGCTGCGCGACGGGCTACGCATGCTTGGTCGGGCCAGTGATTCCCAGGATTACGCCGAGCGCGCCAAGGACAACGACGGCGTGTATCTCGTGCCGGCGTTTACCGGCCTGGGCGCGCCCTACTGGGAAAGTGACGTGCGCGGCGCCGTGTTCGGGCTGTCGCGCGGCACCAGCAAGGAGCATTTCATTCGGGCGGCTATCGAGTCGATTGCTTATCAGAGCGCCGACGTGCTCAAGGCCATGCAGGCCGATGCCGAGATCGAGCTACGAGAGCTGCGCGCCGACGGCGGCGCCATCGCCAATGATTTCCTGGCCCAGTTTCAGGCCGACATGCTGGGCGTGAATCTGCTGCGGCCCAAAATCAACGAAACCACAGCGCTGGGCGCTGCGTATATGGCAGGGCTGGCGGTGGGGTTCTGGGAGTCACGCGAGCAGATCGGTGAGCAATGGGCGATCGATCAGGAATTCAAGCCGAAGATGAGCGATGAAAAACGAGACTTTCTGTACGACGGCTGGAAACGCGCGGTTAAAGCAACCATGGGATTTCGCGTCGAGGACTAGAGGCTTCGGGGCGAAGCGCGTGAACTGGCAGCGATCGCCATGGTATGCAGGGGAAGAGGCTGCCGGTTTGGTGTAGCCTTATATGCGGCGCACGCCGAGCAAAAAGGCTGCGGTGCGCTATGGCTTGAACCACCCAGCCACTCAACCTCAGTGGTTGAGAGGTTCGCTGCTTTGGCCGGTGCGACATAGCCGAACGGCCTGCCCCGGAGAGTCCGGAACTGGTTGTTGACGGCTTGTCCAATACAGGCCGGGACACCGCCCAGCCGTGAGCAATGTCAACAGATCCTCATCGGAGACCGTCAAATGCAACTGAGACAGAGCAACATCGAAAAACTGGACGGTGGCGTCTATGACGCGCTGATCGTGGGCAGTGGCATCAATGGCGCTGTCTGCGCAGCGGCTCTATCTGGCAAGGGTGTCAAGACCGCTTTGATCGACGGCGGCGATTTCGCTGGCATGACCAGCATGTGGACATCGAATCTCATCTGGGGCGGCATCAAGTACATGGAGTCGAACGACTTCAAGCTGGTGCGCGAGCTGTGCGTGAGCCGCAACCATCTGATCAAGAGCTACCCGTCGACGGTGCAGGAAATCCGCTTCCTGACGACTATCACCAAGGGTTTTCGCCATCATCCCCTGTTTTTGTGGGCAGGTACCTGGTTGTACTGGTTCATGGGGAACTGCTTTACCAAGACCCCGCGTTTGCTGTCCCTCGGAAAAGTGAACAAGGAAGAGCCGATCATCAATACCAAGCCGGCGATCGGCAGCTTTGAGTATTCCGATGCCTATCTGCACGATAACGATGCGCGCTTCGTATTCAATTTCGTACGTCTGGCGCT
The DNA here is from genome assembly GCA_027858915.1 of Salinisphaera sp. GTDB lineage: Bacteria > Pseudomonadota > Gammaproteobacteria > Nevskiales > Salinisphaeraceae > Salinisphaera. The sequence goes on along the minus strand of JAQIBT010000157.1, from coordinate 14,444 downwards.
CAACAGCGGCTGCACCGCTGCCAACTATGTCGTGTCGACGGGTGCCAAGCGCGACGACGATGGCTATTGGACGGTTCAGCTGCGCGATAGCGTCAGCGGGCGCGAGTTCACTGCCCGTACGCGTGTTCTGATAAACGCAGGCGGCCCACTCGCGGATCGCTACAACGAATTGAGCCACAAGAAGACCGAGCACCGGCACGTGCTCTCCAAGGGCATCCACCTGATCGTAGATCGTTTGACGCCGCACAAGCGCGTGCTTGCATTCTTCGATGACGATGGCCGGCTGTTTTTCTCTATCCCCATGGGCAACCGCACCTGTATCGGCACAACCGATACCCGAACCGAGGATCCGTTCGAGCCGATCACCGACGAGGACGTCGATTTCGTGCTGCGCAACATCAACGAGCGTCTGGCGCTCGACAAGCCGCTCGATCGATCGGATATCATCTCCACCCGCTGCGGCGTGCGCCCGTTGGCGGTGGAAAAGGATTCCGGTACCGACCGCGATTTCCTGCAGATGTCGCGCAAGCACGAGATCGATTCCGATATCGAGCAGGGTCATATCAGCATCTTCGGCGGCAAGATCACCGACTGTGTCAACGTCGGCAACGAGGTGACGGCGCTGGTCAAGGAAATGGGCGTTGGCATCCGTTATCCTGAGTACCGCTGGTACGGCGAACCGACGGATTCGGTGCGCGACGAGTTTTTCCATCAGGCTCGCCTGATGAATCTCGATGGTTATACCGCCGAGGCCTCGTCCGAAGCGCTGAGTACACGTCTGTGGCGTCGTTATGCCGCTCAGGCGATCGGACTGCTGGAAAATATCCGCGAGGATCCCAAGCAGGCCGAGGTTCTGATCGAGGGCACGGAATACCTGCGCTGTGAGATTCGTCAGGCCGCACGCCGCGAAATGGTCACCAAACTCGAGGATTTCCTGCGTCGGCGCTCAAAGATATCCCTGGTCTGCCGGCAGCAGGTGATCCGCGAATCGGACGGCTTGATGGAAGCCTGCCGAATCCTGTTCGGCGACGACGCGCAGGCGCGTTTCGACGAATATTTCCGCGATCATCCGGTCGAACCGGTCACTATTCCCACGGACCAGCGCAAGGCCGGCGAAGACAAAACCACCAAATATTTCAAATCAGAGAACGAGGCCGTCTTTGAAAGCCTGAACTGGTAGCCAGGCGCAATCGATTTGGCGGGTTGGGTTGATAGGGCGGTTACCTGATCACCGTGATCTGCCGTATAGCCCACAGGAGTAGCAAGCATGAGTAGCCAAGGCGCAAGAACGTCCGACCCGGCGGTGGACGCAGGTAATGCCCATGATGTTGTCGACGCCGAAATCACCGGGTTGGTGCGCGCTGTCGGCTTGCTCATCGGCAGTCTGCTTGCCGCAGGGGTGTTGGCCGGCGCCTGGGAAACCGAAGCCACACCGGGCACGCTGGCCCAATCGCTGACGCATGGTCTGCTGATCACACAGATTGTCTTTGCTGGCGTGCTGATCATGCTGGGCAGCATCGTGGAAAGTTTCGGGTTTGGGTTGGCTTTGGGCACCCGATGGCCCTATACCCGTAATATTCTCGTGCTGACGCTGCGCGGCGATCCCGAGGCGGCCCATCGCGTAGTTGCGACCGGCGTCGGCTTGATCGCGGTGGCTCTGGTGATCATTCATCCGGTTTACATGAGTTTTCTCGGACTGGGCCTGATCGTTGTCACGGCCCTGTTCGGCATGGGCGTGCTGTATGTACTAGCCGGCCGGGCGCCCGCGGTCGTGCATGGCACGCATGGCTTGCTGGCCTATCTGGTATTCATTTCCTACCTGGTACAGGTCGCGCATCCCGGCATCGGGCTGGGCCTGTACCTGAAGATCATCGTGCCTCTGCATGCGCTGCTGCTGGCGATCTTCATGGGGGGTATGGTCACGGGCTATCGCGGCTTTGGCCAGCCGATCGGATCGTTCTACAAGCCGGAGAAGACGTCGCAGTGGATTTTTTCGCTGCACGGGCTGTCTGCGCTGCTGGTGATCGGCACGCTCGGCTGGTACATGCCGATCTATTCGGTCGCGTTCGTTCTGGTGTTGACGCAGGCCGCGGTGGGATTCTTCCTGTTCCACGCGATTAACCTGAAGCCCAAGGCGCCGGGCGCCATCGTGGCGTTTCATCAGTTCATGGCGCTGATGATGGTAACCGCGGTGGTGCTGCAATGGACGTTCTGATCAGCGGTCGCTGATCGACTTGAAATGCAACGGTGATCGCACGGTATCCTTGCCATTCTTGCTCGTGGACGCGGTGGTTATGGCCATACTCAAGATTTCTCGAATGGGCCATCCCGTGCTGTGGCAGATCGCTGCCCCGGTGGCCGGTCCCGACGCGCCTGACATCCAGCGCCTGATCGCGGATATGAAAGACACGCTTGCCGACGCCGAGGGCGTGGGGCTGGCTGCACCGCAGGTGTACGTATCGCGTGCCGTAATGATGTTCTTTGTTCCGCCATCCCGTATCGAAACCGGCGGCGACGGTGACGGCGTACCGTTGACGGTGCTGATCAACCCCGAGGTCGAGCCGATCGGCGACGAAATCGTGGACGGCTGGGAAGGCTGCCTGTCAATTCCCGGACTGCAGGGTCGGGTACCGCGTTGGGCGCATATTCGTTATCGCGGACTGGACGAGAACGGCCGACCCATTGAGCGACAAGCCAGCGGCTTCCATGCGCGCGTGGTGCAGCATGAATACGACCACCTGATGGGCGTGCTCTATACCGAGCGCATGCAGGACATGACGCAGTTCGGTTTCAACGAGGAGCTGGCGCGTCAGGAGGCTGTCAGACTCAAGTGATCTTAGCGAGCAAGGCGAGAGAATGGCGCGATGGACACGGGCGACGGCGTCGCCGCTGTTCAGGCAGCTCCTGCTTGATAGGTCGTTTCGCCTATCGATTGCCAGTCGCCCGATACATAGCGCTGAACCGGCTCGTCCGGTTCGCCGATGCGGTAGATGAATAGCCATCGGTTATCGACCAGCTGCCGCACTGCCTCATGCTGGGCGATCACCCCGGCAATGGCGTCGGTGGATGCCTGGATGAACACGCTTAGCCGCAGCGGCTCGTGCATCCAGCGCTTGCCGTCGTGCAGCGACTGCAACGACAGACCGGTGCGCAGATCGCCGCCGTTGCCCTCGAACAGGCCGATATGGCCGCCGGCGACGTTGTGCAGCACCTTGTTTCCGCTGCCATAGAAACGATTGTCCACGGTAGAGGCGTAGTACTGAAAATTGATCCAGTGCGCGACGATCATCGGCGCGGTCATGATCGCTTCCAGAATCTCGTTATTGTCGTCCGCGGCGGCGTCGTACTCGTGCAGAAACGCCCGGCCGGCCAGATTCAGCCCGCGAGTGCGGCTGCGCGGCGCCACGATCAGGCTGGCATTGGCCGCCAGGCCCCATTCGGGCCGTACCTGCGACCAGTCGCTGGCGCGCATCTGCAGGGCCCGGGTCACGCCGCTGGTGGAATACGCGGTGTCATCCAGCTTTGGCACACGCTCGGCGTTGGCGCGCTGGCGCGCGTCGGCCAGCCACTGGCGCAGCCGATCAACCCGAGCAGATTGCTCGGCCGTCAGGTGCTCCAGATCGAACAGCGTAACGTCGTCGGTGGTGGTGTGGTGCAACCCGGCGACAAAACGTGTGTCGTCGGGAATGCTGATGCCCTCGGCGTGCAGGCCGTCGCGCACAGCGGATTCGTTGAGCAGCCCGGCGACCACGCGCGCGTTTACTTCGCCGGAATGGCCGCCGCAGGCGCCGCAGTCCAGCCCTGATTTCTGGGGATTGTTGCGGGTCTGGCTGGCATGGCCGGCCAACAGCACCAGCGGCGCAAAGCCATTCGTCAATGATATGCCGCGCAGAATACCGGCGGCCAATGCGACTTTCTGTGTGGTGTCGAGCGCCTGGCCGTCGGCCGTCAGTGCCGGCCGAGCGTGCCCGGCCTGGCTCGAGGCGCTATCCGCTGGTTTTTTGTGCTTTTGCTGCAAGCCGTCCTTGAACAGCTTGACGGCATAGAACAGGCCCGTGGATTCGACATAGGAAAAAGTCGAGGTGCTGCCCCAGCGGAAACGCCGGGCGACATCGCCGGCCCGCAGTGCGGTACGAGCCAGCGTGCCCAGGCGCTGGGTGGCCTCCTCGTCGTGGCCCTGATCCATCGCCAGCAGGCTGGGCGCGAGCAGCCCGGGCAGCTGGGGCTGCGCGCAGGCGGAGCCCAGCGTCTGATGTGCGATCGGCGCGCCGAAGAAACCGGCAAAGCCGAGCGTCTCGACTTCCGGGCGGCCGGCCTCCAGCGCACGCCGGAAGACCTCAGAGCGCACATCAATACAGAAAGCCGCCTGCACCGCTGGCCGGGACGTCGACTTCATCGTGCTTGACGGCCTGCCCAGATCGTTGATCAACGGCTGTTGATAGCCCAGCTCCAGGGCACGCAGCCAGATCCAGTCGGCCTCCTGATCACGCATATGATCGGCTTCGATCTGGGCGCTATGGGTCAGCGTGCGCTGCCAGGCCTGCTGCTGATCGGCGTCTGCGATCCGAGTCAACAGCACCCAGTCCCAGGCCAGGCGAATCGCCAGCAGTTCGCGCATCGCATTGTCTTTGGTGCCGGCGAGCCCGGCCTGCCAGCCGCGATAGGCACACCAGGAGGCCCAGCCGTTGACGCTCAGCAACAGCCCGTGCAAATACGCCTCCAGATGATCGCCGGGCACGGCCATGGCATTGATCGCGGCATGGATCAGCGTATCGGCGCTGTCGGGCAGATCTTCGAAGTTACGCTGCAACCCCGGTTCGCCCATCAGGATCGCAATCCCGCGATCGCGGCATACGTTGTAGCGCCATGCCGCATAGAGCCCGTTGGAATGCGTGGCCGGCCAATCGCCCTGGCCACAGTCGAACTCCGATGCACACAGCTGGCTGATCTGATGCACGATCTCCTCGGTCCATGCGGTGCAGTGCGCGAGGTCGCGTACGGCGTCCAACTGGTCGGCGACCAGTTGCAACCGCCGCCCCTGACTTGGGCGATCCAGATGGGCCACCAGACTGTTGGCCGTCAATTGCGTATCCAATTCCGCGCAAGCCGCCGACAGGTCGGCGGGCGTGATACGGCCGTCGTCCCACAGCCGCTTGAACTCGGCTCGCGCCGGCAGGGCCCGTGCCCCGCCGCGTGCGGCCACCCGGGCCGCTGCCTGTCGAATCGACAGGCCTCGCAGTGGCCAGAGCGGATTGACGGCGACGAACTGGTCGAGCGGCCAGGTCGGTGCGATCTGCCCGCAGGCAGCGTCGATCGCACGATCGATCACTTCAGCCGGGACGGCCGCTGGATGACGGTTTGCAGTAGCGGATTTCATGCGCCGGACTCCGGATGTGGCATGGGTTGGGTGGCGGCCATCCGTTCGCCAACCGGCAGTCGGGGCGGCCAGATGACAAGCGTCAGCCGGGTGAACAGCTGATCAAGATAAAAGCCGCCGTAGACATGCGGATGCAGCCAGGCCAGGCGCTGCGCCCCGCCCGGCGTGGAAACCATGGCGCGCACCACAAACAGCGCGGCGAAGGCGAGCGTGATAGCGATCTCCGCCAGCATGGAGGAGGCCGCGGCTGCCGGTGCCCAGAACGCCGATAGCCAGGACCACAGCAGATACAGACCCACCACGGCCAGTCCACCGACGCTGGCGCGTGCCAGCAGTCCGTAGTCGGAAGCCGCGCCGTCGCCGACCAGCGAAGCCACCGCCAGCACCAGCACCGCAAACAGGGCCGGATGGACAAACTGGCTGGCCGGCATCGCAAACACCGCCAGAATGATCAGGCCGGCTACGCCGCCCACCACAAACCAGCCGGGCGCGGTCATCCCGATGCCTGGCGGGGTGCTGGCACGGCGCGCCGAATTGGCCACCGTCTCACCGGCGCTGAGAAACGAATAGGCCTTGTAGAACGAATGCGCCAGCAGATGCAGCAGCGCCAGGTTGTAAAGGCCCAGCCCGCATTCCAGCAGCATGAAGCCCATCTGGGCACAGGTCGACCAGGCCAGCATCACCTTGATGCTCACTCGCGTGGTCATGATCAAGGCCGCCAGCACCGCGGTCGTCGTGCCGGCGATCATCAACAAGGCCTGGGCCAGATCGGCATGCCCCATCAACGGCGCAAACCGGATCATCAAAAATCCGCCCATATTGACGATGCCGGCATGCAACAGTGCCGACACCGGCGTTGGCGCCTCCATCACCTGAATCAACCAGCCGTGGAACGGCAGCTGTGCACACTTCAGGATCGCGGCACAGGCAATCAGGGCCGTAGCCACCGTCAGCGCCGGGGTAAAGGATGCGCCGTCGACCCGGGCGAATACCTCATCCATCTGAAAGCTGTCGAAGTGCAGACCGACGATCACCAGGCCCGTGAGGATGAATACGTCGGCCAGGCGGCTGCTCAGAAACTTCTTGTGGGCCGCCAGCAGCGCCTGTGGACGTTGGCTGTAATAGGTCAGCAGCTGGTGCAGGCACAGGCTGGCCGCGACCCAGGCCACGCCCAGAACTAGCAGCTGATTGGCAATCACCAGCGTGGAGATACTTGCCAGCGTGGCACAGAACCAGCGCCGATAGATGTGCTGGTCAGCATCTTCCGCGTTCGGATCACCGGCCAGATAATGCCGGGAATAGGTCAGGATGATCAGGCCGATAAAGCCAATCAGCGCCAGCATGGCGAGCGTGACAGGATCCACGCGGACGCTCGGCGTCAGGCCGCCGGCAGCTTGCCAGGGCAGACGAGCAATCAAAGCCGATGAACCGCCGGTCATCGCGTACAGCAGACAAAGCACAATCGTCAGCCCGATCACGCCGCGCGCATAGTTCAGCGTAGCCGACCAGCCAGCCAGCACCGAGCGTCGACCATCGCCGGCAACTACCGCACCGAGCAGATAGAGCAGTGGAACAGCAACCGCGACCAGCGCGGCTAGAGTCGTGATGATGGCATGCATGGCGGCCCGAAGTGGTGAAGATCCGGGCATAGCCTAGGGTTGATCTCGATTAAATAAAAATAGTTATATTTGTCCTAATCGTTCTTTATAATAGAACGATGGCGCGATTGAACTATCATCATCTGTACTATTTCTGGCGCGTAGCCAAGCAGGGCAACCTGACTGAAACGGCCGAGCGTCTGCATCTGTCGCAGTCGGCGCTATCCACCCAGATCAAGAAACTGGAAGCAGCTCTCGGACAGGCCTTGTTCAAGCGGGTCGGCCGTCGGCTGGAACTCACCGAGTCGGGCCGGGTCGCGCTCGATTACGCCGAGCCGATCTTCAATCGCGGCGATGAGCTGCTGGCTACCCTGCGCGAAGGCCGAGGGGCCGAACGCCAGGTTATTCGTATTGGGGCCATGGCCACGCTGTCGCGAAACTTTCAGGAAGGTTTTATTGGCCCGCTGATGGATCGCAGTGATATATCGCTTGTCCTGCAGTCTGGCCGGCTCGACGACCTGCTTGGCCAGCTGAGTACGCATCGGCTGGACCTGGTGTTGTCCAATACCGATTTGCGCAGCACCGCCGAAACGCCCTGGCGCAGTCGACGTATTGCACGCCAGGCCGTAAGCGTACTCGGCCGTCCGCGCGCCAAGCCGTTCAGGTTACCGGATGATCTGGCGGACGCCCGCGTATTGCTACCCGGCGAACACAGCGAAATTCGTACCGCCGTGGATATGTACTGCGAACGCTGGGGCATGCGCCCGCATATTCTCGCCGAAGTCGACGATATGGCCATGCTGCGCCTGCTGGCACGCGACACCGATGCCATCTCGATCATGCCACCGGTCGTGGTGCGCGACGAAATCGCCGATGGCACCCTGGTCGAGTACGCCCAGCTTCCCAACGTGCACGAGAACTTCTATGCCATCAGCGTAAAACGCTATTTTCAGAATCCGCTGATTGCCGAACTGCTGGCCCGCGAGCCACACGAAATCATGGCTGACTGATTATCCGGGCTTTCCTGCCGGATTACGCAAGCAGGCCAGCCATTTCCCCCAGAATTCGGGCGTGCAGCGCGTGGCCGGGCGCGCTGGTCAACGGCTGGCCGATACGTAGCGTCGGATGAATATCCGCCGGCCGGCGGCGCAGGGTCTGGCGCGTCGCTGCCCACCAATCACGCGCATTGTCGTCACCACAGCGGCGCGCCAGCCAATGGTCGCGATGATGCCGAGCCAATACGCCGTGCATCGCCACCGGCAGCACGACCAGGCCAGGCACCAGCCGACACAGGCAATCGCTGCTGGTCGACCAGCCCGACAGGGCGTCGATTGCGTCGCGTGGGCGAACAGCCGGATCCGGCTCGATACATCCGGCGGGATAAGTGAGCAACGTGCCACCGCTTTTCAGGTGATCGGCCGCACAGCGAATTGCACCGACTCGTTCCCGTGGGGCATCCGGTATCGCGTCAGATGACGGCGAAGGGCCGGCAGGACATCGAGCAGAGGGCGCGTGGCCACCAGCACGCGGACATCATGTCCTTCAAGCTGCGACAACAAGGCAAGCGCGTCCACCACGCCGGGATGATTGCAGACAATCAACAACGGCGCACCCGTCGGTATATCGGCCTGGCCGACAGTGCTCACCCCGGTCGCCCACTGCAACAGCGCCCAGCTGCTGGCCGTCGCGAGTCCGGCGTGCTCGATACGGCGGTTGAAGTCGGCGAGTCGCGCGGCCACTACATCCACCGACCGATGGATATACCGATCCAGCAGCCCTAACGGCAACCGCCTGAGCCACGGTGACGCCGAAAGCGCGCTCACGGCCTCGCTGCGGCACGGGCTGGCAAGTCGAGGATCCGGCGTTGCCGGGTTCTTGGGCGCGACAGTGATGTCATCAGGAGTCAACAAGGTGCGTCTGGATAGCGGTAAACAACGATCTGAGCCTCAGCGCATGCTGCGGCATAGCCGAGCGACCGCGCAGACCAGGCGGGCCGAAGCGCCAGGCCGCTGCTGCTGTAAAATAAGGTGAAATAAGGTACTTGTGATGGATGACAGCGCGCAAATGAGGCACTCTGGCAGCAAACCCCAAAGCGCGCGCTCGTTGTGAGTCCGGACGATCTCCAGAAACTGGTCACCTGTCACATGCCGTTTGGCCGCTACGAAGGCCGATTGCTGGCCGATCTGCCAGGCCACTATCTCACCTGGTTCGCCCGCGTCGGCTTTCCGGCCGGAGAAACCGGGCGGCTACTGGCGTTGATGCACGAGATCGATCACAACGGCTTGAATGCGTTGCTTGATCCGTTGCGAGCCGGTCGCCAGAACGACGACGACCGCGCGACGCGGCCGGCGAACTCGATCGCCCGCCGGCCGCACAGTCTGTAAACACACAGCGGGCAATCAGCCCCACTGCTCGTGGAAGCTGCCGTCCTTGTCGACGCGCTCAAAGGTATGGGCACCAAAGAAATCGCGCTGGGCCTGGATCATATTGGCGGGCAGCCGTTCGGCCCGATAGCCGTCAAAATAAGCGATGGCGGAAGAGAAGCAGGGCACGGGTACACCGGCTTTCACTGCAGTAGCAACGACTTCACGCAGCGCGCCCTGGTAACGCTCGGCGATATCCTGGAAATAAGGATCCAGCAGCAGGTTGGTCAACTCTGCGTCGCTGGCATAGGCATCGGTGATCTTCTGCAGAAAACCGGCGCGAATGATGCAGCCGGCACGGAAGATCCCGGCAATGGCGCCGTAGTCCAGCGACCAGTCGTATTCCTCGGCGGCCGAACGCATCTGGGCGAAACCCTGGGCATAGGAGATGATCTTGCTCAGGTACAACGCCTTGCGCACCGCTTCGATGAAGGCATCGCGATCGCCGACGTCCACCTTGGGGTCGGGGCCGGTCAATACCTTGCTGGCTGCCACCCGCTCGGTCTTGAGCGACGACAGCACGCGGGCGAACACCGATTCGGTGATCAGCGGCAACGGCACGCCGAGGTCCAGTGCGCTCTGGCTGGTCCATTTGCCGGTGCCTTTCTGGGCGGCGCGGTCGAGCACCATGTCGAGCAGATCGTTGCCGGTCTCCTCGTCTTTCTTGAGAAAGATCTGGGCGGTGATCTCGATCAGATAGCTGTCGAGTTCGCCTTCGTTCCATTCACGGAAGATATCGGCCAGCTCGCTGTTGGTCATGCCCAGTACGTGCTTGAGGACGGCATAGCTCTCGGAAATAAGCTGCATGTCGCCATATTCGATGCCGTTGTGCACCATCTTGACGTAGTGGCCAGCGCCGTCCGGACCGATGTAGGTGGTACAGGGCGTGCCGTCGGGCGCCTTTGCCGCTATCTCCTTGAGAATCGGCTCGACCATATCGTAGGCTTCACGCTGGCCGCCCGGCATGATCGACGGGCCGTGCAGCGCGCCTTCCTCGCCGCCCGATACCCCGGTGCCGATGAAGTGCAGACCGACCTCGGACAGCTCCTTGTTGCGACGAATCGTGTCCTTGAAGAAGGTGTTGCCGCCATCGATCAGAATATCGCCCTCGTCCAGCAGCGGCCGCAGCGCCTGGATCACGGCGTCGGTGCCGGCACCGGCCTTGACCATCAGCAGGATCCGGCGCGGTTTTTCCAACGAATCCACGAAGTCTTCCAGCGAATAGCTGGGCACCAGCTTGCGCTCCGGGCTTTCGGCCATCACCTCATCGGTTTTTTCGCGCGAACGGTTGTAGATAGCGACTTCATAGCCGCGGCTCTCGATGTTCCATGCCAGGTTGCGACCCATCACGGCCATGCCGATCACGCCGATCTTCTGTTTGCTCATTGTTGTGTGTCTTGTGGTGTTAACAGGTAGACGTTAACTGAAAATGTCGATCGAGGCCCGGCCAGCAAACAGGCAGCGGCGCTGTGCGTTGTGGCCAACGCGATTGCGATCTCGTTTTACCTGCCTGTCAGCGTATGAACAACAACCGCTTCCAGCGTTCGGCCTGTCCCTGGTGGGTGCTCTACCGCGGATCGCTGGAGTCGATGCCCAGCGCTTCGAGAAACCGCGACACCATGTTGTAGGCAGCAATGGTTCCAACCAGCTCGACGATTTCCGTATCGTCGAAGCAGTCGCGAGCTGTCTCGAAAACCGCATCGGAAACCTGGACATCACGGGTCATGGCATCGGTCAAGGCGAGCACGGCGCGCTCGGTAGCATCGAACAGGTCACTGTCCTGCCAGTGTTCGAGCGCATCGAGCTGCGCCTGGCTGAGCCCCTCGTCCAGTGCGATCTGCCGGTGTTGATCGGCTTCGTAGGGTGCGCGGTTCAAGATGGCGATCCGCATGATCACGAGCTCGCGAACAGCGCCCGACAGGCTGCATCCTTTTCGGATCTCGCTGAGAAAACCCAGCCAGCCGCTGGTCAGCGGCGGGCTGTGCAACAGCATCTGGTACAGATGCAGCACTTCGCCGCGCTGGGCGGAGATCGATTCGAGCAAGGGCTGTGCCGCCGGGTTGTCGAGGTCGGCGTAGGGAAGACGGGCCATGGTCGCTGTCCTTGGTGGCTATCGATCTGCCCGCGCCGCGCGTCAGCCGTACTCGCGGTCAGATCCTGTGTTGAATTGTCATCCTAGCCGGCTAGCCCCCTATCCGGTTGTTTGTCGGGCGACTATCCGGCTGCGACACCGCCGTTTCATGCGTCATGAAGTGCTGCAATGCCTGCAGTTCCTCGCGCGAGACCTGATGCCCGCCGGGCCCGATCGCGGTGTCTACGTCTGTACCCTGGGCCACCAGCCAGTCGATTAACGCATGCGTCAGCAGTATTGGGCAGATCGGATCTTGCGTACCCGCGCTGACAAACAGGCGCTTGCCCGCCAGGCCCGGCTGCGGGGCGGGCGTCCAGGGAATGAGCGGGTGCAGCAAGGCAGCGCGCTCGAACAGCTGCGGCTCCTCGAACAAGACCGACGCCAGAATATTGGCCCCGTTCGAGTAACCCAGCCCATAGAACGGCCGGTTGGGATAATCCGTGCGCGCCTGGGCCACGAACGCCGCCATCCGCTCGGTACGCAAGGCAAGATCGGCCATGTCATAGACGCCTTCTCCGGTGCGGCGAAAATACCGGTTGGCCCCGCCTTCGGATACATCACCTCTCGGCGCCAAGATGCCGGCGCGCGGCAGCATCTGCCGGATCAGCTCGACGAACTGCGTCTCGTCGCCGCCGGTGCCATGAAAAGCGATTACCAGCGGCGCATTGGCCTCGCCGGCGTAGCGGTAGGTGGGATAAGTGAATTCGGCCATCACATGCCTCCAGAAAGCCTGGGCCGGGCCCAAAGGCCCGGCGTGGGCTGCTTGAAAAGACGGTTTATTCGGTCGTTGTGCCGTCGTCCGGGCCGGCTTAGTCTTCAATCGGCTCCAGACCGGCGGTGATTTTCTCGCGCATCGGCTCGTAGCGAGCCGGCAGCTTGAGCGCCTGGCCCAGATGCGCCGTATCCTCATCGCGGTCGAAGCCGGGCTCGTGGGTGGCCACCTCGAACAGCACGCCGCCAGGCGTACGGAAATAGATCGCCCAGAAATAATCCCGGTCGATCACCGGCGTCACCTGATAGCCCGTATCCAGCAGCGCGGTGCGCACCTCGGCCTGGGCTGCCCGGTCGGCTACCGCAAAAGCGATGTGGTGTACCGAGCCCGCGCCTTGGCGTGAGGCCGGCGCCTGCGGATGTGTTTCCAGGTCGATCGTGTTGGCGCCGTTGCCGTCGGGCATCACAAAACGCGTGGTGTTGCCCTCCGACTCGGCTCGTTGATAGCCCATGAATTCGAGCAGTTCCACCTCGGCGCCGGTATCTCGCAGGCGCAGTTCCGCGCCCGCAAAGCCCTTGATTGCTGCCTCTAACGGCACGCCGTTGCCGGTCCATGAACCGCGTCCGTCGGCCGGTGCTTCGATCAGCGAGAAGGCATCGCCGTCCGGCCCTTCAAAACGCAGCCGGTTGGCCCCGAACAGCTGGTCCAGCGAAAGGCCGGATACACCAAGCCCGCCCAGGCGCTCGCTCCAATAGCCCAGCGCGCCCTCGGGCACCGCGAACTGCGTATCGCCGACTTCGCCTACGCCCGGCCGCCCGCGCGCTGCGTTGGGAAACGGGAAGTAGGTCATCACCGAGCCCGGCGTGCCGACTTCGTCGCCGTAGTACAGGTGGTACACATCGGGTGCGTCGAAGTTCACTGTCTTTTTCACCCGGCGCAGGCCGAGCGTTTCGGTGAAGAAACGGTTGTTCTGACGCGCATCGGCCGCCAGCGAGGTGATGTGATGGAGGCCCTTGATCTGGTTGAGCATGGCGAATCTCCTGTAGGCGACAGCGCCACTTGTTGGCGACGCCGCTGATGAATATGGCCCTAATCTAGCAACACCCGCTCGTTTACAGAATTGGCACAACCCTTTCGATATTGTTGCGTTTAGCGTAATAATGAGTAATGGACGAACACAAGGCCCTGCGTACCTTCCTGATGGCAGCCGAGCGGCATAACTTTGCCCAGGTGGCCCGCGAACTCGACACCACGCCGGCGTCAATCACCCGCACCATCGCGCTGCTGGAAAAAAATCTCGGCGTGCAGCTGTTCGTGCGCACCACCCGGCGCGTCACCCTCACCAGCGCAGGCGCTGCCTATGCCGCGCGGCTGCGGCCCGCCATGCAGGCCGTCGACACGGCTCGCACCGAACTGCTGGATGCCCACCGCGCCGATGCCGGCACCCTGCGCGTCAACGCGCCCATGTCGTTCGGCATGCGCGTGCTGCCCGACGTGCTCGCCGGGTTTCAGGCACTGCATCCAAAAATCCAGGTCGAGGTCGCCCTTACCGACGAAATGGTGGATATTGTGGATGCCGACTTCGACCTCGCTATCCGAATCTCCGGCCCGCCTTCGGATAAATTCACCATCTGGCGCAAGATCTGCCGGGTCGAACGCCTGCTTGTCGCCGCTCCCGACACGCCATTCGCCCAGGTCACTCACCCCAACGAACTGCCGCGCGATGCCTGTCTGGCCTTCAGCAAGGACAGCCGGGAAGAAGTCTGGGAACTGAGCAACGGCACCAGCCGCGTCAGCATCACGGCCGGGCGCCCAGTCAGCGCCAACAACGGCGAACTGCTGGCCACCATGGCAACGAAAGGCCAGGGCGTGGCTCTGCTGCCCGAGTTCATCGTTGCCGAGGCGCTGGCTGCCGGCACGCTGGTGCATTTACTGCCCGGCTGGGCGCCGCCGCAGATCTGGCTAACGCTGTACTATCCGCCATACCAGCATTTGCCGCCGCGTGTTGCGGCGTTCTCGGACTTTTTCGAAGCGCGAATGCTGGAACCTGACCGTGCGACCAAAGCTTCAATTCCTTAATCACGCTGCCGAAAACAGGGTGTGGGCCTGTAAGAGCCGCTCGCGAGCGCAAACCGGGCGTCGACGTCTGCGACCTCTTCATACCGATAGCGAATTTACTTTTGCGCGGTATTTGCATACGGTC
>JAQIBT010000127.1 GCA_027858915.1 Salinisphaera sp. | reverse complement strand
TACCTAGGCGCGACGCAACTCGGCGAACCGCTCTTTTTTGTCGCGGCCGTGATGGGCCTGGGCACGTCTACCGGGCTGATGAGCACGCTGCAGACCGTGTCTATGCCAAAGCTCTACGGGCGCCGTCACCTGGGGGCTACCAGCAGCGCCCAGATGAGTGTGCTCGTCATCGCCAGCGCGCTGGGCCCGGTCAGCCTGGCGCTTGCCCACTCGTTGACCGGCAGCTATACGCCGGCGCTGACAGTGGCGGCTATTGCACCCGTCGCGGCGATCGTACTGGCCACAATCAGTCGCGATCCGCGCCCGCACGAGGGTGTCTGGTAGCACAACCGCAGGTAAAATCAGTATGCATAGCCGCTGATCGGTATTCCAAACGAAGGCGGAAATATCGTCCGCAGATAAACGCGAACGCAGCAAGCTGCGCTGCCAACGCAAGTAAGGCAGAAGGCATTTTATCCGCAGATTACGCAGATAGACGCAGATGAACACAAACAAGCAAAGCAGGCAGTGCCGGTTTAATCTGCATTTATCTGTGTGAATCTGCGGACAAACAGTTTTTTAGCCCGAAATATCTGATGCTGGATAAGCGCAGCCATATGGCTGCTGCAAATGTCAGACACGAAAAAACGCGCCGGCAGTGAGACTGCGCGGCGCGTGATATCTGGCCCGGAATCTACTTCTTCTTGGTCGCCATGGCATAGCGCTGACGGAAGCGCTCGACCTTGCCGGCGGTATCCATGATGTTCTGCTTGCCGGTGTAGAACGGGTGCGTGGCACTCGTGACTTCCAGCTTGATCAACGGATATTCGTTGCCGTCCTCCCACTGAATCGTTTCCTTAGACTCAATGGTGGAACGCGTCAGGAACGCGAAATCGCCGCCCATGTCCTTGAAGACTACCGGACGATAGTTGGGATGAATGTCTTTTCTCATGATCGTTTGCCGTATGACAGAAGTTGCTTACGTTTTAAACTTAAAATCTTTTATCTAGCCCGCGCGGGTCAGCGCGAGCGTGAGCCCGCTGTCACCGACCTCGAACGTGGCCTCTACGTCGCCGCCGGGAGCGTCGGCCGCCGAGAACGACAACGCCAGCGTTTCACGCGACAGCAGACTCTCGTGCGCTTCGATGGCCGCGGCCAGCGCCGGATCCGCGCAATATTGCACACGAATACGATCGGCAACATGGAATTCGGCCTGCTTGCGAAGCCGCTGTACGCGGTTGATGACCTCGCGCGCCAATCCACGCTGCCTTAGCGAATCGGAGATTGTACTATCAAGTGCAACGGTAACGCCATCCTCGCGCCCGACCAGCCAGCCTTCGACGCCTTCGGCCGAAACGATCAGATCCCCTTCGCCCAGTTCGATCGCCTGGCCATCGACGTCGATCGTGATGACGCGGTCGCGCATATAAGTCACGACATCGGCGTCGCTCAGATCGGCCACGGCCGCGGCCACCGTCTTCATCTGCTTGCCCAGCCGCTTGCCGAGGCGCTTGAAATCGGGTTTGGCGCTGCGTTTCACCAGTTCGCCCTCGCCGGCCACGAATTCGATGGCATCGACGTTGACCTCGTCGCGCACGATGGTGGCGACCGCTTCGACGTCAGCCCGTGCCACGCCTGGCTCCTCAACCACCAGAATACGAGCCACCGGCTGGCGCACGTTAATGCCTGCTTCGTTGCGCAGCGCCAGCGTGTTCGCCACGATCGCCCGCGCCAGGGCCATGCGCCGCTCGAGATCAGGATCGGTGAGTGCGGCGTCGGCAACGGGAAAATGCGCCAGATGCACCGACGTTCGGGCATCAGCCTGGGCGCTGACCTGGCCGTAGAGCCAGTCGGCAAAGAACGGCGCGATCGGTGCCATCATCGCTGCCACATCGCGCAGACAGGTCAACGTGGTGTGGTAGGCCGCGCGCTTGTCGGCGACTTCATCATGGCTGGCGGCCTGGTCGGCGGTCGCTGAGTCATCCGCGCGGGCACCGGCCCAGAAACGCGGGCGCGAACGCCGGATATACCAGTTTGACAGCGCATCGATGAAACGCTCGATCGCGCGCGCCGCGCGCGTCGGATTGTAGGCATCCAGCGCGGCCGTGGCTTCGGCCGCGGTCGACTGCAGGCGCGAGAGGACCCAGCGATCCAGCTCGGGGCGTTCGGCTACCACAGGTGCCGGCGTATCGGCTGTGAAGCCGTCGATATTGGCGTAGGTGGCAAAGAACGAATAGACGTTCTCCAACGTACCGAACACCTTGGTCCGCGTATCCCGCAGTCCGCGTTCGGCGTATTTCGTGTTGTCCCAGGGCTGGGAGCTGGCCAGCATGTACCAGCGAATGACGTCTGCGCCGTGCTCGTCCAGCGCGGCAAACGGATCGACCGTGTTGCCCTTGGACTTGGACATCTTTTCGCCGTTGGCATCCAGCAGGAGCCCGTTAACGATGACGTTCTTGTAGGCCGGCGAATCCTTGATGAGCGTACCGATGGCATGCAGCGAATAGAACCAGCCGCGGGTCTGATCAACGCCTTCGCAGATGAAATCGGCTGGGAAGTTGGCTTCGAAGCGCTCTTTGTTTTCGAACGGATAGTGCCACTGGGCAAACGGCATGGCACCGGAATCGAACCAGACGTCGATAATCTCGGGCACGCGCCGCATGGTGCCGCCGTCGGCGGCCTGCCAGGTGATCGCGTCGACCTGCGGCTTGTGCAGATCCAGCGTGTCGTCGGCAGCGACGGCATCGCCCGCATAATCACGCAGCTCGGCGATCGAGCCGACGACCACGATCTCGTCTGGGTTACGGTCGTTGACCCAGATCGGCAGCGGCGTGCCCCAGTAGCGGTGCCGGGACAGCGCCCAGTCCACGTTATTGGCCAGCCAGTCGCCAAAACGCCCGGTGCCGACATGCGGCGGATGCCAATGGATCTGGTTGTTGTATTCAACCAGCCGGTCCTTGTTCTGCTGGGTGGCCACAAACCATGACTCGACCGGGTAGTTCATGAGCGGCGTACCCTTGCGCCAGTCATGCGGATAGTTATGCACCGTGACCTGCTGCGAGAACAGCAGGCCGCGCTCTTTCAGATCACGCGCGATGGGCTTGTCCGCGTCCTTGAACCACAGCCCGCCAACCAACGGAAAGTCCGCGTGGAAGCGCCCGTCGGACTCGATGGGGTTGAAGACCGGCATCCCTTCGGCGCTGGTCACGCGGTAGTCGTCGGCGCCAAAGGCCGGGGCCTCGTGTGCGATGCCGGTGCCATCGTCGGTGGTGATGAAGTCAGCAGCGATCACGCGCCAGGCCTGATCGGCCTCGGGATGATCGCGGAACGTATCGAACGGCGGCTTGTAGCGCTTGCCGATCAGCTGGCTGGCTGGGAAGGTCTCGATGATTTCGGCCTCGTCGCCCAGCGTCGCCGCTACACAGGCGCGGGCCAGAATATAAGTCGCGCCGTCTACGTGCGCCTTGGCGTACTCGATATCCGGGCCAACAGCCACGGCCACGTTGGATGGCATGGTCCAGGGCGTAGTGGTCCACGCAAGGATCGCGACATCCGGTTCGTCTTCGAGATAGAACTTGACCGTGATCGACGGATCCTGGACTTCCTTGTAGCCGAGGCTGACCTCGTGCGAGGACAGGACCGTGCCCGAGCCCGGCGAATACCAGTGGATCTTGTGGCCCTTGTACAACAGACCCTTCTCGTGAAGCTGCTTTAGCAGCCACCAGACTGATTCGATGTATTCGTTCGAGAACGTGACGTAGGGCGTGTCCAGATCTACCCAGTAGCCGATACGACGGGTCAGCTCGTCCCACTGGTCCTTGTAACGCAGCACCGAGGCACGACAGGCTGCGTTATAGGCCTCGATGCCATAGGCCTCGATATCCTCGCGCGATTTCAGACCCAGCTCTTTTTCGACTTCGATCTCGACCGGCAGGCCGTGGGTGTCCCAGCCGGCTTTCCGGTCGACCCGAAAGCCCTGCATGGTCTTGTAGCGACAGAACGCATCCTTGACCGTGCGTCCAAGCACGTGATGAATACCCGGCCGGCCGTTGGCTGTTGGCGGGCCTTCGTAGAACGTAAACACCGGCTGATCGTCACGTGCTGCCGTACTGGCCTCGAATATTTCGGCCGCATCCCACCAGGCACGGGTGTCGGCCTCGAGGGCCGGCAGGTTCAGGGGCTTGTGTTCGGTAAAACCGCTCATGGCTTAAGGCATCAGTAGTTGGCGCAGATCAACGCGCGACGCTGTTCAGCGTTGCGACCGCCGCTGCTGGCAAATCGAATAAGTGTCTGCTGTATTGGCGATGCTGGCGCGACGCAACAAGCACCCAGTAGCAACCAGCAAACGGCCAATACTATAAACCCAAGCGAACGCGCGTGCATCGCCAAGCGTTGCAGCCAGCCTCAGTGGTGGCCATCCCGGCGGCGCTTATCGACGCGCCGGGGTTTCGGCGGCACGGGATCGAAGCCGCCTTCATTGAGCGGATGACAACGAATAATGCGCCGAATAGCCAGCCAACTACCACGCAGCGGCCCGTGTACCGACAACGCCTCCAGCGCGTAGGCCGAGCACGTTGGGGCAAAGCGACAGCGCGGTCCGAGCAACGGCGAGATAAACAGCCGATAAACGAGGATCGGCAGCTGCAATGCGCGAACACACAGCCATCGGAGGCCGCGCAGGAAACGATGAATTGGCTCAAGCAGACGCATTCGACAAGTTTACGCCTCGATCATGGCTTGACTGGCCTGGCTCGCGGCCCAACCCTTGTAGCAGACCGGTACTCAAATGGATTTGCCATGGACAAGAGCGTTGAAGAGCTCAAGATGACTTTCGACCTGCTGCCCGATTGGGAGGAGCGCTATCGCTTCATCATTGATCTGGGCCGCAAGCTCGAGCCACTCGACGACGGTGAACGCACCGAAGCGACGCGGGTCCGGGGTTGTATGAGTCAGGTCTGGATGGTCGCTGACGAAAGCGACGATGACCGGCTGCATTTCCGCGGCGACTCGGATGCCCATATTGTACGCGGCCTGATCGGCGTGCTGCTCATGATCTATTCGGACAAAACACCACGCGAAATAGCCGAGACCGATATCCAGCAGGTATTCACCGACCTCAACCTGGAACAGCACATCAGCATGAATCGCCGCAACGGCCTGTACTCAATGGTCGAAACCATCCAGCGCGAAGCCGGCCGGCACCTTAACGCCTAGCGCTTACCCGCTCGAAAAATCAATAGCCGGGCATCATGCCCAGCTATTTTTTCGGAACGGGATCAGACTTTTTTGCTGGCTGACTGCCCTCGTTTGACCGCATCGCCGGCTTTTGGCGACGACGACCTGGCCGCATCTGATGGCTGTTTCGCCGGCGCTTCCGACGGTTTTCCACCATTAACCTTCGCGTTGGTTGAAGTCGCCGGCTTGCTGGCACTTTTATCGGCTGCGGCATTTCCTGTAGTCGGCCTGCTCTTATCGGCTGCACCAGCCTTCTGAGCGGGCGCTCCTTTTTTGGCAGCGGAAGCGTCAGGTTTGGCTTGCGTACCCTTGGACGGCTGCGGCGCAGTCGATGTCCTGGCGCCGCTGTCGGCCGGCGCACCAGTGCCTGCCGGCTTTCGATCCTCCGCAGATTTTCCGGCTTCCGGCTTCCCGCCGGCCGGACTCTTGTTGTTCGCAGGCATGGCACTGGAGGAGGCGCCAGAAGCAACCGATGCCGATTTGCTGTCGGCAGGCTGCTTTTTATCCGCGCTTGAACCGTGCGTAATCGAATCCGGACTCGGCGGGGGCGTGATCTGTTTCTCGCGATGGATGTCACCGAGCTTCTCGGCACCTTCGGACATGTGCTCATACATCTCGCGATAATCCTCGACCATGCGCGACATGATGGCGGAGGTGCGCTGAAAATGCTCGCGCACGTTCGACTTGTAATCGTCGTGCTCCTGCGAGACTTTTTTCATCGCAGTGGACTTCTTGCCGCCTAGGCGGCTACCCGCAAAATAACCGATGATCAATGCTACCAGCACCGCGACCACGAGGATCACAATCAACGCTACAGGACTCAGATTCGCCATATTCAGGTTCCCTAATTTTCGTCGTGGTTCGGTTCAATAGTGAGCCGCCAGCCGCGCACCGACAAGTCGACCTCTGGCGCATGAAAACACATCGGGATGACAGCCCGCAGGGCGTTGCCCTGCGACAACGCGAGAGTCATACGCGTGCCCCGCAGGCCGCCCGGATCAGCCCAGAAGGCGCTGGAATTCCTTGTACATACAACGGTCCATGACGACATGAATGCCATGGTCGGCGGCGTGCTCGGCGGCGGCCTGGTGAATCACGCCTTCCTGCAACCATAGATTACGTATACGCTTCTCGATACAGATATTGACTATTTCAGGCACATGCTTTGGATTGCGGAATACGTTGACGATGCTGATTTCATCGCTGATCGACCCTAAGTCTGCAAAGGTCTTGTGACCCAGGATTTTATCCTGTTTGGGATTGACCGGAACGATATCGTAACCGGCCTCGATCATGGCCTTCGCCACCCGGTGGGATGGACGATTCGAGTCAGGTGACAGGCCCACGACCGCAATACGGCGCGCCTGCGCGAGCATTTCGCGAATAGATCGATCGTCGTTGACTATACTCACTTCATTCAGTCCTTCTGCTTGGGATTCGCGGAGACACGATCACCAGCGTCCGACAGCGTATGAGTCACCGCGTCGGCCAGCGCGTGGTTCGTCCAGACCATTTCCGGCTGATGCTGGAGCGCGGCATATTTCTTTAATGTGTCGGTGTCTACGTCTCGGTAGACGTACAGCAACATGCGTGGCACCTGCTGATTGAGCTTGGCCCGAATGCCATCGCGGCTGTTGGACAGAATACGCTGCTTCTGATCGGAGCCGACTGTCTGGCTCGAATCGACAACCGTGTTGCGGGACTGGATCATACCCTTGAGCAGAGCCACATTGAAATTGGTCTGCAGATCGGTCACGACCATATCGTCGGCCAACTGATCGATGATCTTCAGTCGCGCCTTGCGCTCTGTGCCCGCCGGCTTGTTCATGAACGCCTGAAAGCCATCGCCGAAGTGCGGATCCGATACTTTTCGCTCAAGATTGATCATGCGTTGGGCCAAAGGCGTCCCAAGCTCCTTGGCGGCCTTGATCAGGTATTTCTGGTGGTCGCTCTGGGCGGCCGCCTTGCTCAACCGACTGACCACGCTTTCGCGCATCCTCTGCGCGTCGTAGGCAGCGGTAATCGACTGATCCAACTGCTGGCGCTGGCTGGCGCTGACCGAGTCCGGCAGATTGCGGCGCAGCGAATCGGTCACCGCTGGCGCAGCCTGTGCCAACAGGCCGTCAACCTTGTAGTCCGCCACCACTTGGTTGGCCGCACTGGCCTGTGCTTCACGGCTCGGCGGCATCAGAGCACAGCCGGCCACCAGCGAAACGAAGATCAGAACGGCCGCAATGAGATAGGATCTGGAACTGGGCTTCACGATTCACCGATACCTTGAACAATCGCCATACTGTACGCCATAACGCCTCCATTATGCCTGACCCGGACGGCGTCATGCCGTTATCCGAGATTGGCGTCGGCACGTTGTCCGCTGCGTTGGAATCATTCGAACTGCGCGTGATCGCCGTGCCGCAAGCTGAGGCCATTCCCGGCAGTTTCTGGGGCGATGCCGAAGCGGGTCTGCGCGGTAAAGAGCTCCTGGTACGCCGTGATACGCCGGTACATTCGGCGCTCCACGAGGCCGGACATTTCGTCTGCATGGACCCCGCAAGACGCGCCTTGCTGGACACCGACGCTGGCGGCGACTACGACGAGGAAAATGCGGTCTGTTACTGGCAAATCATGGTCTGCGACCGACTGCCGGGCATCGACCGAACACTTATGTGTCAGGACATGGACACCTGGGGTTATACCTTCCGACTGGGCAGTGCTGCGGCATGGTTTGCAGACGATGCCGAAGACGCCCGTAGCTGGCTGATCGAAGCCGGATTGCTGGACGACGCCAGTGACCGGCTGATCAGCGCCGTGCGCCGGGGCTGATGCATTCGGCTTCGCGGGCGGAAGGCCAGAAATAGAAACAGTCCACCAATGAACCCCAAAAAGCCCAGCTCAAAACCCCAGCTGCTTGGCATCCGATTGTGATCTGCGCATAGCAGCCCGCAGCGCCCGCGTTCATTCGCGGACCAATTGCGCTTCTCTTACTTGCCCTTGGCTTGATTGGCAACGGCTTCCGCCGCTTTTTTCGCTGCATCGGCATCGCCGAGATAACCGGAATCCGTCACGTAGAGTTCGTCATCCAGCCGATAGCGCAGCGGGATGCCGGTCGGGATGTTCAGTCCGGTAATCTCGTCGTCCGCGACGTTGTCCAGAAATTTGACGAGCGCGCGCAGGCTGTTGCCGTGGGCAGCGACCAGCACATTGTGGCCAGCTTTCAGACGCGGCGCGATGGCATCGTGCCAATACGGCAGGACACGATCGAGCGTCAGTGCAAGCGACTCGGTGCCGGGCAGCACGCGAGCATCCAGATGTGCATACCGCGGGTCGTGACAGGGGTGCCCCGGATCGTCGGTCGACATCTCGGGCGGCGGCGTATCGTAGCTGCGGCGCCAGGTATGTACCTGATCCTCGCCGTGCCGCTCGGCGGTCTCGGCCTTGTCCAGGCCCTGGAGTCCACCGTAGTGGCGCTCGTTGAGACGCCAGTGGCGCTCGACGTCGACCCATGGCTGCTCCATCTCTTCAAGCGCCAACCACAGCGTCTTGATCGCTCGTTGCAGCACGGAGGTGAAAGCGACATCGAATCGCAGTCCTTCCTCGGCCAGCAGGCGACCGGCATTCCGCGCCTCGTCTCGTCCCTGTTCCGTCAGGTCAACATCGACCCAGCCGGTAAAGCGATTTTCCAGATTCCACTGACTCTGGCCGTGGCGTAGCAACACAAGCTGGCCTGCCATGATGTCTCCTTGGGCGTATTCGTTCGAATGTGCAACGGGTGAATCTTAGAGCCTGCGGCTCTTTCACGCGAGCCCTCGGCACGCCGACTGGCAGTCACGCGGACCCGATGTGTGAATCACAGACCGGCGTCAACGGCGAATGACGCAACACCTGGAAAAGATGTTATCGCAAGAAATATCCACGCCATTTCAAGCCGCGAGCGCGCAAGCGACTACTAGCCGTTGTTGTCGGCGACCAGAATCTCGATATCGTGGTGAGTGCCCCACTCACGCGCAGCGGCTATGTTCTTGCCCATATAGATATCGATCTTGTTGCGCCAACGCGCATTCATCTTGTCGCGCACCACATAAACACCCGGCAACCCCTTGATCTTGACCTTGGTCCCATGCGTGAGGCCTTTTTTTATCAGATCGCGCGAGACGGCGATCGCCCGCATCCCGGGTTTGAGCTTGTCTCCCCAGGCGGCAATCGAGGGCTTGTCGGCGGTGGTCTGCCAGGCGACCGAATTATAAGCAGTTGCAGCCACATTCATTCGCTTCCATTGAACGGTATCTGCCTGCGCCATGGTGGTGGAAACCAACAGCAGTAGAGCCGCCAGCGCGCTTGTCTTCAAAAGCTGGTTCATTTGGGCGTCCATCTTCGGCCAGGAGCCATACCGTACAGATTCAACCTGAACACTGCCTGTGCGCGACTTGTTGTTTGACGAAATCGACAATCTGATCGAGCTCATCGCCCTTGAAACGCAGCACAGCAGCAAGGGGAGCCAGCAACATGACGTGGTTCACGCCAGGATACATTTTCACTTTGGCGTGCCCGCCACTGGCATTGACCCTGGCAGCCAGATTGGTCGTGTTACCAGGCTTCACGGTGTGGTCTGCCTCGCCTTGCAACAGCAGCATGGGGGGATCGTCTGAACCCGCGAAATTGATAGGCTGTGAGGCCGGCCAGTTCGATTCCGGCGCAAAGATTTTTTTGAAAACGGGCGTGGTCATCGGGGCAAAATCATAAGGGCCGGCCATGCCGATGAATCCGGAAACATCGTGCTTGGACATGCCAGCATTCGCCAGGTAATGCCCATCCATGGTGATCAGGGCGCCAATCTGCGCCCCCGCCGAGTGGCCGGCAATAAACAGATGACAGGCATCGCCCTTGTAAGCGCCGATATGGTTTTTCGTCCAGGCGACGGCGGCCGCACCATCGTCTACAAACGCCGGAAACTTTACCTGCGGCCACAGACGATAATTGGGCAGGACCGCGGTGATGCCGCGCGAGGCCAGCGCCTGGCCGACAAACTCGTAGCCGTCCTTGTTGCCCTCCTGCCAGCTGCCACCGTAGAAGAACACGACCACAGGCGAACCGGCGGCCGGCTTGTTCGGCACGTAGACATCGAGCTTCTGGCGCGGCAGATCGCCATAGGCGATGTCCGCGTGGCGCTGATAGCCCCAACGCGGCATGAGCGTGTTGACCCAGAACTGACCGGAGCAGGCCGCCAGCAGAACCGACGCCGTGCTCATGGCCAGCAGGTTGCGAAATCGCGCAAGGCTGCGCGAACTCACGTCATGGTCACGAATTCTTCCGAGCTGGTCGGATGAATGGCGACGGTATCGTCGAAATCACGCTTGGTAGCCCCCATTTTCACGGCGACGGCGAAGCCCTGGATCATCTCGTCCGCACCGTCGCCGATGACGTGAGCACCCACGACCCGTTCGTCGTCGCCGACACAGACCAGTTTCATGTCCGAGGGTGATTTGTCTTCCAGCACGCCGTGATACAGCGCGATGTAATGACTGGTATAAATCCTGACTGTCTCATCGCCATGCTCGGCGCGCGCTTCGGCCTCGGTCATACCCACCGTACCGATCGGCGGATGCGAGAACACGACGCTGGGAATGTTGCGGTAATCCAGGCGTCGATCGGGCATGCCGCCGAACAGCCGGTCCGCCAGGCGACGACCGGCCGCGATGGCCACCGGTGTGAGCTCGACCCGACCGGTGATATCGCCCACAGCGTGCACCCCGTCAACGGGCGTATCCTGCCAATCGTCTGCCGGCACCGTGCCGTCGGCGTTCAGCTCAAGCCCGATCTGTTCCAGGCCCAGGCCCGCAGTATTGGGCACGCGCCCGATAGCCCATATCAGTTGGTGGAAACCGCCGACTGATTCGCCGTTGTCGAACAGCACCTCGATACCGTCGGTTTTTTCCTTGAGCTCGACGCTGGTGCGCTTCATCTGCACATCGATCCCGGCTTTTCTCATGTGCTCGATGAGCTTGCCGCCCAACATGGCGTCGAAGTCGCCGAGTGCATGATCCTTGCGCAGCAGCAGCGTGACCTCGGTGCCCAATCCCTGCAGCACACCGGCCAGTTCGACCGCGATATAGCCGCTGCCGATGATCGCCACCTTGTTCGGCCGCTCGGTCCATCGAAAAAAACCATCGGAGTCGGTGCCCAGTGCTGCGCCCGGGATTTCCGGCCACTTCGCCTTGCCACCGGTGGCGATCACGACGTGATCAGCGCTCAACTGTTGCCCATTGACCTCGACGGTATGGGCATCGACAAAATGTGCGTCGCCGGCAACGAAAGTGACGTCGTCCTTGTCCAGATTGCGCGCATAGATATCGTTGAGCCGCCGGATATAGGTTTCGCGGTTCTCAACCAGTCGTGCCCAGTCATGGCGCGCATCAATCGGCGTAAATCCATAATCGTGCGCATGCGCCGCACGGTCAGCGAAGTCGGCCGCGTGCCACATGACTTTCTTCGGCACGCA
This sequence comes from Salinisphaera sp., assembly GCA_027858915.1. Taxonomy (GTDB): domain Bacteria; phylum Pseudomonadota; class Gammaproteobacteria; order Nevskiales; family Salinisphaeraceae; genus Salinisphaera. The sequence goes on along the minus strand of JAQIBT010000127.1, from coordinate 74,687 downwards.
GCCGATATTGACGCAGGTGCCGCCCAGCCGGCCGCGCTCGACAAGCACCACCCGCTTGCCATGAGCCGCGGCGCGGCGCGCAGTCGCCATGCCGCCGGAGCCACCGCCGAGCACCAGCAAATCGAAATGATCGGACATCAGAATCGTCCAGTAAAAATGATGGCGGCATTGTAGGCATGGGCTGTCCTCACTGTCAGGAAGGCTTGATTGCGGGGCATGTTGCCGCATCATGCACAGATCAGCTTTTCCATTTCGCCTGCTACGAGCCGATATGAACGTGTCAGCCAACGCCAACCCCCTGCTGGACATTGTCCGCCACAATCGCCTGCCGGATTTTGCAGCCATCCAGCCGAAGCACGCCGAGCCGGCCATCGACCAACTGCTGGCCGAAGCGCGTGACACCGTCGAGCGCAGCATTGCCGCCGCCGGCGACCAGCCCGGCTGGGACAACCTGATCGCGCCGATCGAGGCCGCCGGCGACCGGATCGAGCGGACGTTCTCGCCGGTGTCCCATTTGCACGGCGTAATGGACTCCAGCGAGTGGCGGGCCGCATATGAGCGCTGTCTACCCAAGCTCACGCTGTTCTCTTCCGAGATGGGGCAGAACAGCGCGCTGTTCACCGCCGTTCAATCCCTGCACGACTCCGAAGCCTTCAGCAAGCTTGACCCTGCGCAGCAGAAAGTCGTCACCGATATGCTGCGGGATTTCCGGCTCGCCGGAGTCGCGCTGGCCGATGACGACAAGACGCGCTACAAGGAGATCGCCCAGCGGCTGTCACAGCTGTCGACCACCTTTCAACAGAACCTGCTGGACGCCACGCAATCCTGGCGCCGACACGTCACGGATGAGAATGAGCTGGCCGGCCTGCCCGAATCGGCCATGGATTTGCTGGCCGAAAATGCCAGGACGAAAGACCTGGACGGCTGGCTGATCACGCTGGACGCGCCCAGTTTCATCGCCGTGATCACCCATGCCGACAAGCGCGCCCTGCGCGCCGAGGCATACGAGGCATTCTCCACCCGCGCATCGGATGTTGGCCCGGATAACGGCGCATACGACAACAGCGCCTTGATGGGCGAGATTCTGGCGCTGCGCCGTGAAGCAGCGACGCTGCTCGGCTTTGATAATTTCGCGGAGAAGTCGCTGGCCAAGAAAATGGCGGACAGCCCGACACAGATCGAGTCCTTTCTACTGGACCTGGCCAATCGCACCCGTGGCGTCGCACAGGCAGAACTCGACGCGCTGCGCGAGCTGGCAGTGGTAGACGGCATCGAGTCGCTCGAAGCCTGGGATGTCGGCTATTACGCCGAGAAGCTGAAGGTCGCCCGTTACGATTTTTCGGACGAGGATCTGCGCCCCTACTTCCCGGCATCGGCTGCGATTGATGGCCTGTTCAAGGTAGCGGAAAAGCTCTACGGCATCCGCATACGCGAGCGCAGCAACGTATCAATCTGGCATCCGCACGTCACGGTGTACGAGATCCTCGACGCCGACGATCAAGCGCGGGCGCTCTTCTATCTCGATCCCTATGCCCGCGAGGGCAAGCGTGGCGGTGCCTGGATGGACGGCTTCCAGGGCAGACGAGTGACCGCCGAAGGCGTCCAGCAGCCGATGGCGTTCCTGACCTGCAATTTCTCGCCGCCGATCGGCGAGCGTCCCGCGCTGCTGACGCATGACGAAGTCACCACCCTGTTTCATGAGTTCGGGCACGGCCTGCATCACATGCTCACGGCGGTTGATCAGGGCCCGCTGGCCGGTATTTCGGGCGTGGAATGGGATGCAGTCGAGCTGCCCAGCCAGTTCATGGAGAACTGGTGCTGGCATCGCGAGTCACTGGATCTGTTCGCGGCGCACTATCAGACCGGCGAGCCGCTGCCCGAGGCGCTGTTCAACAGGCTATACGCCGCGCGCAACCACATGGCCGGCTGGCAGATGTTGCGCCAAGTGGAATTCTCGCTGTTCGATCTGCGCCTGCATCGCGACTATGACCCACAAGGCTCGAGCACGATTCTTGACACACTGGCCGCCGTGAGGGCTGAAGTGGCAGTAATGACGCCGCCGGCTTTCAATCGCTTCCCGCACAGTTTCATGCATGTGTTTGCAGGCGGGTATGCGGCCGGCTACTACAGCTATAAATGGGCCGAGGTCCTGTCGGCCGATGCGTTCGCAGCGTTCGAGGAGACCTCGTTGTTCGATACGGCGACCGGCCGGCGGTTCCTGACTGAAGTGCTGGAACGCGGATCAACCCGGCCGGCCATGGACAGCTTCATCGCCTTCCGCGGCCGCGAGCCTTCAATTGACGCGCTGTTGCGCCACAGCGGGCTGAGCGAATCGCAGGCAGCGTAGGTATTCGCTCGTCCCGTTTCTGGAACTGGTTCAAGAGCCGTTCAACTCTGCGCTAACCGAGCCTCAAAGGCCTTGCGCAGCGCTTCTACCCGGCTCCGGTTCTTGCCGAAGTCGTAGTAACCGACGCGTGATTGCGACTTGACGTCGATCACGTGCTTATCGGGCTGCATCAGGAACGTGACATCGTCGACAAAGCCCAGCGTGGTCTTGAAGGTGGCGTGTATGAAGCGTTGGTTGGACTTGACCACGGTCGCGTGATCATCGGCATCGAGCGTCGCCAGCAGCGCTTTGCGCGCGGCGGCGGCGCTCGTTTCGTAGCCGAACGGTTCGACGTGCTTCGAGCTGTCTGCCGGCGCCTGCGAAGACACGCAGTGCGGCGCGCTGGGGCACGACGTGAGTTGATCGTTTTTGGTCATGAAATGACTCGGTGGCGCAGCCGCGCATCCTGACAGGGCGGCAACCATTACACTGCTTGCGATAAACGCCTTGAAACGTGTTCGGCTGATTGGCTGGCGCATCGGTCTCGGGATCGTTAGCTGGGCCAAATACATTACACCCGTAGAAAGATTCTGTCGCGAAGGATTAGAGCCATGCAGATTGCTACCTGGAACGTCAATTCCCTCAATGTCCGCCTGGATCACGTACTGGCCTGGCTGGAAAAGAACCCGGTCGATGCCCTGGCGCTGCAGGAGACCAAGCTCACCGACGACAAGTTTCCGGTAGCGGCGATCCGCGAGGCCGGCTATGAATGCGTGTTTACTGGTCAGAAGACCTACAACGGCGTGGCGCTGATCACCAAATCAGCGGCCGAGGACGTCGTCACGGCGTTGCCGGACTTCGAAGATGACCACAAACGCGTGATTGGTGGAACAATCGACGGGGTCCGCGTGATCGGCGTGTACTGCCCGAACGGCCAGGATCTGGATTCGCCCAAGTTCCAATACAAGCTGGCCTGGTTTGACGCGCTCCAGGCCTGGATTGAAAAAGAGCTCCAGACGCACGACAAGCTCGTGCTCACCGGCGACTTCAATATTGCTCCGAGAGGTGAAGACACCTACGATCCCGACAAATGGGAAGGCCGTATCCTGTGCTCACCGCCCGAACGTGCCGCGTTCACCAAGCTGCTCGATGCCGGGCTTGCCGACTGCTGGCGGTTGTTCGACGAGCGCGAAGGCCGTCATCGCTTCACCTGGTGGGATTACCGCAACGGCGGCTGGGCACGCAACGCCGGGCTGCGCATCGATCATGTGCTGGCCACGCCTTCGCTGGTCGATGTGTGCTCGGACCTCAAGGCGTTTGTAGGCGAGCGTGGCCGTAAGCGCCCATCAGACCATGTGCCGGTGGTGGGTACGTTCAATATTGGCTGAACAGGTGATCGCTGCAGACAAAACATGTTCAGTAGCGACTCGATTCGGCTACGGCTTCGTTGATCCGCTCCAACGTCTCAATCACAGCGACCGCGCTCTGGCCATCGGAGCGCGGCGTACTGCGGTCGGCCACACAGTCGAGAAAATGCTGCAGCTCGAGTTTCAACGGCTGGCCGTTGCCGCGATGGACGACTTCGCTGCCTTCGTCATGATTCTGAAGATCGGCATCGATCCACTTGCGATGGTGAGTGACCGTCTGCGCTACTTCGTCGTAGACCAGCATGCCAGTGGCGCCACGCACGATCGTGCGTCGGTTGGTTTCCGGCCATAGCCACGAGGTATGCATGTTGCCGCGCACGCCGTTGGCAAATTCCAGATGCACATGCACCTCGTCCTCGACCGACAGCCCGAGCATGCGGTGGCCAGTGCCGCGCACGCGCTCGGGGGCCTGACCGACCAGATACAGCATGATCGCCATGTCATGGACACCAATGTCCCAGATCACGTTTTCAGCGCTGCGTGCGCGCCCCAGATTAAGTCGCTCATGACGGATCGAGAACAGATCACCGATATGGCCGGCAGCCATGTATTCGCGCATCCAGGCGATAGCCGGCTGGTAGAGCAGCAAATGGCCAACCATCAGGATCACGTCTGCGCTCGCCGCCGCGGCCGCCAACTCACGCGCCTCAGCCGAGCTATTGGTCATCGGTTTCTCGACAAACACATCCTTGCCGGCTTCGATCGCTGCCATGGCGATCTCGTAGTGCACCGACGTCGGTGTCGCGATCGCCACGGCATCACAGTCCGAGGCGAGTGCAGCGCGCCAGTCGGCATAAAGACCCAGCGAGGGATGATCACTGGCGTAGGCGTTGAGCCGTTCGTTGTTGCCCTCGACGATCCCCGAGAGCACGCCGAGCTCTTCCAGATTGCGAACGATGTTCTTGCCCCAGGCGCCTGCGCCTATTGCGACCACCTTCATCTTGTTCCTATCAGCCGTAGTTCAGCTCGCAGTGTAACGCTGCCGCCCGCTGGCAGCAGAAGTTCAAGACCATTCCGTTCTATCTTCTATCTGCCGGTGCATGAAGCCCGATCAGACGTGAGCGATCGCCCAGGCCTTGAGAGCCTGGGCGGTCAGGCTATGGTCTATATGCTGTCGCATCAGGTCTGCGGCAGCGTGGCCCGACTGTGCCACCACCCGTTCGACCATGACGCGATGCTCGTCGAAGTCGCCTGTCCGGGGCTCGGCGCCGGTCGGCAGGCCCAGCCCGACGCAGCGATAGCGATCGGACTTGTCCCAGATGTCATCCAGCATCCGGATCAATACCGCATTGTGTGATGCACGGTAGATCGCCTGATGCAGTCCGCGATGGGCCATAATCGCTGACATGCCCCATTCCCGCTTCACCGGCAACAATGCAGCGAGGGCCTGGTGCATCTGCTCGATATCAGCGCTGGTACGGCGTACCGCTGCCAGCTCGATCGCCAGCGGATCGAGCGCACGTCGGGTTTCGAACAGTTCTCGGGCCTCACGTGGATCCATGGGTGCGACGCGTGCGTTGCGATGAGCGTCGAGCCGAATCAGACCTTCGCCGTTCAGGCGCCTGATCGCTTCGCGTAGCGGCGTGATGCTGATCTCCAGCTCGTCGGCCAGGCGATATTGGGACAGCGGCGCACCGGCCTCCAATTGGCCGCTCATGATCCGCGCACGCAATTCGACGTAAGCGATCTCGCTTTTCGATGAATAAACGTGGGTCGCCATGGTTGGTCGCACATCCTCCTGCCAAAGCCGCAGTTGCTGCGACGTGGAAGACAGTTTACATTCGACCGTTCGTATATCTTATAAGATATTAGGACAAATCAATGAAGATCGTATCCGCGCACGAAGGGGTCGTCCCGATCAGTTCGTCGATGCGTAACGCGTTCATCGATTTCAGCGCCATGGATTGCTCGATCCTGGCGCTGGTCAGCGATGTGGTCATCGATGGTCAGCCCGTCGTTGGCTATGGATTCAACTCCAATGGTCGCTACAGCGCCGGTGAGATCCTGCGACGTCGCATCCTGCCGCGCCTGACCGAAGCCGACCCCGAGGCGCTGCGCGCCGAGGACGGTCAGCTATCGCCGTCCAAGGCCTGGGATCTGATGATGCGCAACGAGAAACCGGGCGGGCATGGCGAGCGCTCGGTCGCGGTCGGCGTTGTCGACATGGCGCTGCACGATCTGGTGTCCAAGATCGCCGGCGTGCCGCTGTACCGCTGGCTGTCCGACCAGTACGGCGACGGCCAGCCGGACAGCTCGGTGTTCGTCTATGCAGCAGGCGGCTACTACGCGCCCGGCAAGGGACTGCGGGAACTGCAGGACGAAATGCGCGGATTTCTGGACGCCGGCTACCACGTGGTGAAGATGAAGATCGGCGGCGCCGATCTGGCCGACGATCTGAGCCGCATCGAAGCCGTGCTAGAAGTCCTGGGCGGCGACGGGTCGCGGCTGGCAGTCGACGTCAACGGCAAATTCGATCTGGCGACCGCGCTCGAATACGGTCGGGCGATCGAACCCTACGGCTTGTTCTGGTACGAGGAAGTGGGCGATCCGCTCGACTATGCCCTGAACGCCACCCTCTGCGAGCACTATCGTCACCCGATCGCCACGGGCGAGAACCTGTTCTCACTACAGGACGCCCGCAACCTGATCCGACATGGCGGCATGCGTGCCGATCGTGATTATATCCAGGTCGACCCCGCACTCAGCTATGGCCTGATCGAGTATCTGCGAATCCAGGACATGCTGGCACAGCACGGCTGGTCGTCACGGCGCTGCATCCCACACGGCGGACACCAGTTCTCGCTGCATATCGCGGCGGCATTGAAGCTCGGCGGCAACGAATCCTATCCCGGCGAATTCCAGCCCACCGGCGGCTTTGCCGACAACGTCGTAGTCGCGAACAGCCGCGCCTCACTCGGCGATCAACCGGGCATCGGCTTCGAGGCCAAGGCCAACTTCTATCGCGTACTACGCGATCTGCATCGTTGAGCGCCACGCCCGAATAACTGCCTGACGACGACTGCTATGCCTGCACAGTCGGCAGCCCCGCATCGCGATAAATCAGCAACGTCCGCTCCATATTGCGCGTATCGGTATTGCTCCGGACCGCGTCGTATCCGATCGCAGCCTGTTCGGCGCGCCGCTCGGAAGAATTGATCAGTTCGCACAAACGAGCGCGAATGACGCCGGCATCGGGCGCTGAGGGCAACTGTTCGTGCCAGGCCGCCGGCAATAACTCGCTGGCGCCTACCCGCTGATTTGTCACCACAGGCACGCCGCAGGCCATGGCCTCCTGTACGGTCTGGCCAAACTCCTCGTAGCGCGCGGGGTGCACGCAGATGTCCAGTGCATGGAAGTAGCGCTGTGGCTCGCGCGTATGCGGTACGAAATGCAGCCGATCGGCGATCCCCAGCGCTTTCGCCCGTTCGATGAACCTAGCGGACTTGCCCAGTTTGCCGAGCACCAGCAGACGAGTCTTGCGGCGTGTTTTGTCCGGTATGCCGGCATAGGCTTCCAACAGGATATCCAGCCCGCGCTTGGCAAAATCGCCCGAGGTAACCAGACCAATCAGTACGCTGTCATCGCAGCCGAGCTCTGCACGAACCGAGCCACGATAGCGGTCGCGATCCGAACGATTGAACTGACTTGGCCGGTAGCCGGGATAGACCACGGGCAGACGTTCTCGCTCGACGCCGTAGCGCGATACAATCTCGTCCTGCATCAAGCGCGAATTACAGATGCAATAGGCGAACTGGCCGATTGAGAAGATACGGTCATGAACCTGCACGAGGCCGCGGTCGGCAGGAATTGGCTCGCCGTGCACCAGCTCGTGCGCCCGGTGCAGACAGTTATGCATGGACAAGACGTTCTGGCGATAGTGATGCCCGTGTCCGGCCACGAAATCATAACCAGCGCGATCGACGACGCGCTGAGCACGACCGGCAAACCAGCGCCACTTGTAGCGTCCCGCAAGTGGCAGCCGGCTGATCCGGATACCCCGCCCGGTACCGCCAGGCAGACCCGACCGGCTGATTTTCTCGCCGATCAGATCGACCTGGTAGCCCAGTGCCTCGAACTGTCGCGCGTGGTCGGCAATGGTGTTGTTGGTGCCACCGATATCGCCGATGCCACGGAACACGATGGCGATTCGCCGACCATTCACTAGGGCCTGTTGCCGTTTCATACGACACCGCGCCGGCGGCTATTTGTTTGCAAGACAAGGCGCAGGGAGCGTGATGTAGCCCAGCGACATGAGCGAGCTGTAATGCGGTATTGCGGAAAAATAGCCGCCGTCCCATCGAAATTTATTAGGAGTTGCGGCCCCCATGGTCGATAAAAGATGGCACGCCATCCGACGTTACAGAGCTTGACCGCAGAAGACTGCGGCCGGCGCTCTGCGCCTTGTCTGACGTGATTTTGGGTCACAACGCGGGGCCGTGTAGCCGGGCAATAGTTATGTGAACTCGCGAATCATTACTTATCAATAACTTATTCATAGTAATGCGCAATTACTTATGTGAACTAAGCAGGCCTTAAAATTCCACGCCAAACCAACTGAGTATTAGTTATGTGAACTCAGCTAACACCACATCGAAGATACTCACCTTCCTCCCGGGTGGCGTTGGCCAGTTCGCACCATTGATCCAGGCGCTAGCCCATGTGGGCGCCATTGGCCGGCACGTGCCACAGCCGCTAGAGCTGTTCTTTCAAGGCCTAGCCCGCCCTCTTTGGGTTCAGGCGTAAACTATCTTGACACACACCGGAAGCGATCAGCACTTGTAAATTGGGAACCACTTCAAGCGGCTATCTCTTACGAGAGGACCACGGTCATTCAAAGGACGGCTGACATCACGGGCCTCCCAAGCCTATTGGCCGACGAAACCTTATACAGCTGGGCGTCCCGATACCATCGTTTGACCGGCTTTTCACGGCCTGCGGAGACATCTTGCATCCTGTTTGGCGACCGTCGCTGCGGCTTGCGACATGACTTTCCCAGCGGACTCAAACATTTGGTAAGAGTAACGAAAGGTGCACTTGGTTCAACTCAGGAACTCATCGACAAGCATACGCTGCTCCCCTACTTCCTACGATTAAAGGATGCAAGTGACGCGGACGATGCGCGCAAATGCTTGCATTACGCTCATATCGGAGGCTTGAAATACCGGCTCGGCTTATTGACCAGCCGTTTTCGTGCTCACCATCCCCTTAAGGCTTGTCCTGCCTGTCTCCAAGACGACAACCAACGCTACGGATTCTCGTATTGGCACACGGCACACCAGTGGCCCGGTGCCTGGGCATGCACGATACACAGCGAGCTGCTGATCTCCAGCATCTATAAAGTGAACGGCATCCAACGCTTCCAGTGGTTATTGCCAGATACGGTACGATTTCAGTCACTTTCAGTGCCTGACAGTGACTTATCGGCGGACGCTAAGGCCAGGCTGAGCCGGCTATCGAAGTTTGCCGACGAATGGTCGAATGATCGTGATTTGAGCGTCACTTCGACACTGCTTCGAGATGCCTATTTGTCAGTATTCCGTGACCGGCGTTGGCTCACGTCAACAGGACGAACTCGGTTGCGACTCGCAGCCCAGAACCTCGCATCTCATCTGTCGCCCATCCATTGGATTCCCGAGTTTGCCGCCCTGCCTTCTGACGTGCACCACGCGTGTTCACAACTGACGCGCCTTCTCGGCACCCCGAGAGGCGGCACCCATCCTCTCCGGCACATCGTCATAATCGAGTGGCTATTCGCCGACTGGTACGATTTCAAACAGCGGATTCAGAAAGTGAAGAAGCTGGAGCTGACATCAAGCCCCAAGCGATCGCCCGCTCAACGAGTGCCGGCTGCAGTAGCGACCGAGCACGCCTTCACTAAAGTCGGCGTTTTCAGGCAATGCACCGGGCCGCTCGGTAGTAGCACCGAGCCCTCTAATGGCCGCAGGTTTGAGGCGCCCGTGCGTATTCCGGCGAACGTGACAGGGCGCCGCCGTCCAAAGAAACTGAAGGCCCTTTTGAGAGCCGCCGTAACCGGTGATCTCGAGCGGGGAGAAGAAAAACAGGTGGTAATGCGCCGGTTCGAGCTCTCGATCGCGACAGTCAATCGATTATTGAGGGAAGACTCAGACCTATATCACCAGTGGCAAACACAGAACCGTCGAAGACAACGCAACACGCGGCGAGAAGCGTGGAAAGGGTTGCTACGCCAACATGGCTCGGTGGGTCCAAAAGAAATTCGATCACTCGCGCCAGCGCTCTACGCATGGCTTTACCGGCACGACCGCGTCTGGCTCGATCGAGTCAATCGCTGCATACCCCGGAAGCCAGGCAGCAACAATGTACATACCGATTGGCTCGAATTGGATAAGGCCCTGGCAGCAAAAGTCGTCAACGCCACACTCACTCTCCGCACTGAGCATCCCGCCCGACATATCGAGCTTTGGGAGCTGTGCGCGGAAATACCCGAACTACGTGCGCGGTTAGCGAAACCTCGGAAATACCCAAGAACACTTGAGGTTATCGATCACGCCAAGCATTTTGATCCGGGAAACGCGTCCGGCGAATCGCGGCGACGTTGACAACAGCGCGTCGTTCTCGGCGGCAATTATCGGATACATGATGGCGACTCTCGACCCCGTGGGGGGTGTGAATGCCCGCCTTCGGCGCTTATAGCCGACGCAACAGATCTTCGTATTCGCGAAGCCGGACCGGGTCGCCGGACAGCAGAGCGCGGACAGCGGGTTGGATCGTTCCCCCTGACTGGTTGATGGCAGATTTTATATGCGGCAAGTCCAATTGCTCTTCCTGGCGGGCGGCGATTACATGCGCTGACTCCCAGATCATGCGTATCAAACGGCGGATTCCCGCCGTCGCTTGATACAACAGTGTTCGCAGCTCCTCTGAATTACCTAGACGTGGCTCCGCGAACTGAAATCTCAACAAAGCCGGCAAGAAATGAGCTTTAAAGGCGATGTCATCGGGGCCGCTGAACGGATCGAGCTCGTGGTAGCCATAGCTTGTGAGACGTTGTGCAATACTCATCCGCCTACTCAGGAGTGCCGCCGCATCTGGCGTACCCGATAGCACCACCGCGACCTGGCTCGAGTTAATGAACAGTAAAAGCTCTTTTAATAGCGCATCCTCCGCAACACGCAGGTGATCCGATTTAGGCGATTTCCTTTCGTTCAATGCAGTCAGTCGAAAAATATTCTGTGCTTCGTCCAGCACAAGCACACCCAAAAAGTGCGCCTTAGCAAGCTGTGACCAAGCGCGAAAAAGCTCGGTGCCTGTCCTACGCCCGGCCATCACCCGGTCGATATAGTCGGAATCCAGATCCAAAGCCGCGGCTGTCGCGAATATGAGACTTGTTGCCAGATCCTTCAGTTTACCGGTCGCTGGCACGTCGATGTGCAGCCAGACCAGCTGCCGTAAGCCGCCGACGAAAGCGGGAAACTCCCGGTGCTCATAACATTGGGGATAGCGGCTCAGGCTCCGTTGCAGAGCAGTGGTTTTGCCGACACCGGACAGGCCCTGTACAAACATCCCCCTTGGCTGCTGCTCTCCAGGTAATGCGGCGTCGTAACTTGAGTACAGCAACCGAGCCGTCGCCGGGCTCGCCGGATGGCGGGCCATACAGGCGGATCTCAGCATTCGATCCAGTGCCCGGGCCAGAGCAACCGAGGCCTCGTCGGGTACCGAAAACGACCGAACTGCCTCAATCGCATAGGGCCTTTCATGCATGGGTATGGAGGAACAGGCAAATTCAGGTAGATTCGTGATACCGGAGATCAAGGCCTCATCAGTCGGGATAATGCCAAGCGGCAACATCAGGGGATTATCAGGTGCCGATTGTGAGTGCACCGCTGGTATCGAAGACGTCTGGCTCACGGGCTGCCCACCATTTTGCCGATAAGTGCGCCGATACGTCCCTGCGGCTCCTCCTCGACCGTCGTTTGCGCCGCACATTCATCGGATACAGTGGTCGCAGACTGCGGCGCCATCTCTTGCTGCCGGGCATCCCGGACTGACAACCGGGATTTTTCGCCTCCAACAGATTGCGTTTTTTCGCTGGCACTATCCACGATCTCACGCATCTTTTCGCGATAATTCACGCGAGACTGATCGATTGCGTGACGTCCGGTGACTTTGTTGACCAAGCGCTGCGCTTCGGCATCCGCGTAGTCAAAGAAGCTGTCATACTCTCCAACAACTTGAAGCGGTGCGTGCTCCAGCAGCGTCACGCTATTGGTATCCGGCAGATCCGCGAACACGTGACCCGCCACAGCAGGCAATGCATAACCGGGCACATCAAAGCGCCCAAAGCAGCGCGCTCGGCAGGCAAGCTCAGCATCGCCGTCTGCCGGCAAATACCGCATGCGTTCGAAATGAATCCCGTTTTCCAGCTGCTTCAGCGGCGCCTGACGTAGGAACGATCGCACAAGCTCATCTTGGCCAATCGCTTTACGATAGCCTAACCCCACTTCATGGCCCCATGCCCAGAGCCCGGCGGGCGTCATATCGACACACGATGCAGCCAATTCCGCGGTAAACAGGTGTTCACGATCCGCCGTCACGTTATATTCGGCCGCCAGATACGCCAAATACGCGTAGTACTCGTATAGGGTCAGCGTCGCGGTGCTCTTATCGGGTCGTAGGTCCAGCTCCTTGCGACGCGCATCGAAGGCGCCCGGAACAAAACCGAACTGTGCGTCTTTGGCAATCCGATGGAATCGCTCGCCGGTACCGCGCAGGTCGGGTCGATACGACGGGTTATATTCCACAGAGTAGCCCACCTCTTGGGCTGTTCTGGACGCTCCCTCTGAAAGGTACTCGCCACGATCACAGAGAAGCCGAGCCATGAGTGTCGGCGCCGGGTGCAAGACATTGGGAAAGGTGAAACCGAACAAACGCGACAGGAGGTCGCGGTCCGCGATCGTACAAAAAAGCGCGCATTTCGCTCTGTCCCAACTCGGCGCGGCCAGACACACGTAGAACCCGACAATAGCCGTCGACCAAACATCCACGACCCAATAAACGACGGGTCGTCCGACGAGAAGCGTTCGATCGAAGCCGGACCGCAGGTAGGCATCCGCGACGGTCGAATCGATGGCATATACATGACCGGGGCCCAGCACGCCATCACGAGAGCATCCGTGTAGACCCCGATGGTTCCTTGTGAAATGCGGCATCGTCGTCCGGCGTGCAAACCGATCCAAAGAGGAAATACGGGTTTTCACCAGGTATCGGAATTGATCGAAACTCGGGTACTGACCGGCCGGCCGCAATGTCAGCGCCACTTCGCCATTGGGGCCCCTGATTCTGTGCGAATATTGCGTCGCCAAGACGCTATCGTAGGCCTTACGATAAGAGCCCCCGATACCGATCTGCGAACGCGCGAGCGCAATGATCCGGACTTGCTCCTCTTCTGATTGCCCAGTCTGTGCAAAAGATGCCTTGCCCAGGCGGTTTGCCTCGCTCCGGCGGCCGGGTTTGCGACGGCCAGTACCGTGACCGTATATGCGCCCCCCGGTGCCCGAGCCACCCCGCTCGTCGAAGCGCGGATGCAGCGAGCTTGCGCGGAATCCATAGGTAATCAGGCACTTGAGCCATTGGTATATAATCGGGCGGCTGATTGACTCATTAACCGGCAGATCGTGAAATTTGCCGTTGGGTTCGCGCGTTTCAGCCCTCAGATGCTGTGCCTTTGTGTACGCTTCTCGCACCAACAAACCGAAATTGTCCGACGTTCTAAAATTCGTCATTAAACGTTCGGGATCCAGAAAGGCCGACATGACCGCGATCCGCAATCGAGCGCTAGCTTGTGCGGCGACACTCAGACCCGGCAGAGACTGCGTCACCGCCCCCCGAAATTTGCACTCAACAGGCACAAACAAGCCAAGACCAATCATCGACGGCATATCATCGAAGGGCACTCGACGAACGGTGAGCTGCAGATTACGGACCGAACTGGCTGAGATCGTAACCTCTTGCTCGCCTACCACTTGCTCGCATACGATCGGAGTGCGGGCGAGCACGTAGGTGCCGGACAAATGATCCGGGCATATCGTGCGCCAGATAGCTACTCCTGATTGTTCCTCGATGCGAATCAGTGAATCCGCTTGAATGTCGTGGGGCATTGTCATGACGCCAGACTCCTGAGTAAGGGGGCCCAAGCTGGGGAGACGTCCGGTCGCGCGCGCCGAAGCGCAGCGCCACCGCGCCCGAAATGGCTCTGCAGGCAGACTGGGAGATCACCGAGCCACACCCCTTGCCAGAACAACGCTTGCGCGTCTTCGAGACACATGCGGAACTCGGCCTGCACGGCCGCCAAAGCTTGCGCGATGCTCTTTGACGAGATCTCACCAATTGCATCGACGACGCGCTGGCGTACTTCCGGCGGGGGCTGCGCATGCGGTAGCACGTAAGGCGCCATCGACCGGATCGAATAGCGCGCTTTGACCGGGATCGTTTCGCCGATGAACAGGTGCCATGCCTGGCCCCGCTCCAGCCAATAAGCCTCCTCCAAGCGCAATTTTTCAGCGACTCGGTTCGTGACTTTCGACGATGGCTTGACGGAAACGGCCAGGCACCGCCAACTCGGCGAATCAAAGATCGCAAGGATATCTGTTGACATCACCCATTGATCGACGAGGCAAGCGCCATCTCTGATCCGGGGGTGCTGAATCGAAAGTCGCTCCGCCAGCGCCTTCGTACCCGGATAAACACCCGAGGCAAATCCTTGGTAGTAGCGCGCCAGTACATGAGCGCCGGGCTCGATATCCAGAGGAAATTGCTCAAGCACATCCGTGACACCAGGCAACGCCCACACGCACATGAGTGCCAGCAGTTCACCGTCAGAGAGCAGATGCTGATGACGATCTGCCAGCGCACTCAGCTGCAAGTGGCTGCGCCCCAGGCTCGCCGGATCCCCCCGGCGGACCTGGTGCCAAGGCTGATAGGCGCTGTGGCGACCCTCACCGCGACCTGCCTCTGCCCAGCGCTGGAGCTTACGGGCATTAAACTGCCGACCCTTACGCATAGACGCCTCCTGGCGCATGGCAAGCAGCTATCTGCCCCTGAAGTCATGCGCAGGGAGAACCGCCTCTCGACCCGGCCGAGAAACCGCGCAAACCTAGTTAGAAGATAGCCAGTCCGAGCTGAAGAGCGCTCGCAGTTTGCCTACTGCAAGCGTTTTTAATGTCACGCTGTCGTGGCATTACCTCGCGCGATGCTTGGAAACGCCAACGCCATCAAAGCAATGTATCGCTACACCCTAGACATATGAAGGGTGGGAGACCCCACCCCTGTGATGCGCATTCTGGATACCGTAAGCGGGTTTTAGCGACGCTAGCGGATTGCGGTGGGCGCCGCAACCTATAGACGACATTCCGTCGCAATCCGGCTTCGATGGCGCAAAGTACCTGCCCTATACTCACTAATTTTCAAACAGTTATAGATAATCTGGCGGAAATATTTCAAGCATGCGCATGCCCGCGAGCAATCGGGTCGCTTGACTCGCGGTTTTCCATGATGCGATTCGCGCATTTAAAAACCGCATCGCCTCCAAAACGCAAGAGCGTCTCGACCTCTGTGATATCAGCTCCGTGGTCGACACATGCTTCATGTAGAGAGACGCCCCTGCCAAAGGCGACCAAGGCTTTGATGGTCGGTAGACGTATGGCCAATTTAAAATTCGGCAGTCCCCGACGCCGTAATGCCCCGCCCACAGCCCGGCTATCGTTGCCCAGCAAGCGCGCCGTGTTCGTGTAATTGCCGTGCGCTCGGTTATAGGTTCGGATTAGAACTTTATCCGGGGTCGTGCTGTCCTTGTTGCGACCTGCGCGCCGCTGCTCTATCTGACGTCAACTATTCTGGCCGGCCGGACAGAGTAATTGTCGTCCTATACTGCTCCTCGTTCCGTGCCTCTTGGCTTGTAACGGGGGCTCTTCTGCACTGATGTTCGCCCGGAAAGGATGAGTGCCGGCCGCAAAACCTATTCAATACAAGATCCTACACCAATAACGGAGAAGCTTGTACATGGCGGCAACCATCCCAATCTGAATTGTTGGCCTGCGTGGCCAGTGCGTCAAGCAGGTGACGTGGGATGAGCAGCGCGACGCGCTGGTCTTTCACTGCAACCGAGACCGCCGATTCAGGCCAGTGGATCACCGCACGGGCGCTCGCGGCACAGTCAACCGGCGACTGCGTCGCGAGGTGCTGGATCTGCCGGTCTGGGGACGTCCCATCGTGCTATCGATCGAGTACTGCTAGCTCAAGATCGGGGCGACGGATCGGCGCATGGAGCGGCTGTCGTTTGTCGAACCGGGCCACGGTTTCACCTGGCGTTTCGCGCGTTTTGTCAGCCAGTTGACCCGGCATATGAGCATCGCGGCCATGGCGTGTTACACCGGCTTGGCTTGGCGCAGGGTCAAGGCCATGGATGAGCGGACGTTGACGCGCGACTTGCCGGCCCTGGATCCGGGGCGCTGATCGGCCGGCGGGGTTCGGGGCATCGACGAAGTCGCGCGTGCCAAGAGGCATGACTATCTCACGATCGTCTATGACCTGGTTTGCGGTGACTTGGTCTGGGTCACCGAGGGCCGGAGCACGGCCGGCCTGGTGGCGCTCTTCGATCAGCTCGATAAGCCTATCGCCAAGGGCATCCAGGCTGTGGCCATGGACATGTGGAAACCCTTCGAACAAGCGGTGCGCGAGGCGTTGCCTCATGCGGCCATGGTCTTCGATCGCTTCCACGTCATGTCCCAGTACTCGAAGGCGATCGATCAGGTCTGTCGATGCGAATTCAAGAAAGCGTCGACGGCTGAGCGCAACGTGCTGGCCGGCAGTCGCTATCGGCTGCTCAAGAACGCCGAGCGCTTGAGCGACCGCCATGCCGCCCGGCTCGATGAGCTGTTGGCGGCGAATGGCCCGCTGAACGCGGTCTATGCCTTGAAAGGACAGCTCCAGCAGCTGTGGCACGCGCCGGCCAGTAGCGCCCACATGGGCCAGCGCCTGTATCAATGGTGCGAGCTGGCCACCGCCACCGCACCGGCATCTGCAACTATGCCGAGCATCCCATCACCACTGCGCGTCTCGAGGGCGGCCGGCAGCATCACGCTAGCCGGGCCACGCTGACACAACTGGTGGCGCGCAGCGCCGCGCTGCTCGCGCCGATCCCTCTCCCCAGCTCGAACATATGCTCGAGTCCCGTGTACTCGCCATGGATGAAACGCCATCGGAGCCGAACACAAGGTCCACGGCGAACTCGAACCCGGCTACGTGTGGCCGCTATATGGCGGCGCCGACGAGATCAGCTTCAAGGTCAGTCCGAGCCGGGGGCGAAAAAACATCGAAGACACCCTGGCCGATCACTTACAGGGCACGCTGGTCACCGATAGCTATGCGGCCTCTGCCCGTTATGCCGCGGCCCGGCCGGGGGTCACGCACGCTCAGTGCTGGGCCCATGGCGGCAGAGGCTTCGAAAGCGCCCTCGATAGCGATCCGCAGGCGCACGAGGAGGATCCATCCCAATAGGCCGCTAGTCCGAGCTGAACGCCCCCGCGTACGGGCGCGCGGCATACGTATCGGCCACGTCTGCCGATACCCCAGTCGGCAGATACCAGCGAAATACACGACCTCAGTCTCACATCCCATAGGCACATGAGGCCCCCTCATCGTCGGCGGTCACCTTGGCCAAGCTGTGCGCCAGAGTCGGGCACATGGTTGATCGCATCTTCAATACTTGTTTGTGCATATGTTTTTATGCATTCTTGGTCACAATGATTGATGCAAACCAGATTTCACCGTCCCGGCTGCGCTCGGAGCTCAGACGTCAGGGGTTGCGGCAGGCCGACATCGCGACCGCCATCGGCTGCGACCAGGGGCACGTGTCCCGCCTGCTGTCAGGCTCGAGCCCGACCCGCTCGCGTACCTACCGCCGAATATGCGAGCTCCTGTTACCCGACGACACGGCAGAACGCGATGCGGGCGAACAGATCATCCGAGATGCCTTGAACGACTGCTGGGACGGATCGCCGGATGAAGCACGCGAGATCGCGGCCATCCTCAGAGCGCTGGGTGCCATCGGCCGGCATCGGAAGCGCGCGCGATGAACGCGGGACTGGTGATACCGACATGTCTGCCGGGTGAATTTTTTACCGGTGCACTCGGCCGCTGCGCTTTACTGAACGGCGCGAGTGCCAACGAGGTATTTCGCATTCTGCTCGGGCAACCTGCCCAATGGCGCTCGCCAGCCATCATTGAGCCGCTGGCCGCGATTTTCGGCCTGTCGTGCGACGAGCTGATAGGGCGACATTCACCCATGCCATTTCTGGGACGGTTTGATGGACCCGAGCACGCACAGCAGAGCCGCCGGTTGAAATTCGCCGCAAACAGCCTTGTGCAGCCGTTTCACCGATTCCGATTCTGCCCCGACTGCGTGGCCGAGGATCGGGCACAGCGAGGTTTCGCCATATGGCGGACTGTGCACCAGTTACCCGGGATGACCTGGTGCCTGACGCATGAGCACATACTGACCGAGACACAATGGTCGCCACGGAACGGTTGTCCCGATCACGCACCTGAGTTCGGCAGCACTTGCGATCGGAACCGCACGGGCGTCGATGATCGTCCAGCGCCGATGGCCCTGCGTTTGATGCGCCTATGCCAGACATTGATCACGATGCCGCCCGGACCGTCGGCACGCGTTGTTGTCAGGCGACTGCGACGCCGCGCGAATGAACTCGACATTCGGGTCCGATCCGGGGCGCCGAGCTCGCGATTATCACTGGGCGCTTACGCCCAACAACGGCTGGATAGCGACGCTGTCGCCGATTTGCTCGGCCGGATCAACAATCGCGATAAATGCCCATGGGCCTCGCTCGACGGCGCACTGACCGCCAATTCGAATGCGGCCATTAAACTATGCGTAATGGCCTGCATTCTGTTTGAGGATACCGAATCCACCCTGGAGTGCCTGGCTGGCCCGGTGACAAGCGAGGAATCGCCGCACGCGAGTCCACACGGCAGCCATAACGACAGCGCAACCCATGACAGTGTCATGCAACGAACGTATTACCGAGCGCGCGGCAGCTATCGCACGGCCGCGCTGTTTCTCGGCCGTTCGGATGGCGCTGTGTCTGCGGCATTGAAGCGGCGCGGGTTACCGAATTTCACTCAAGCTACCGCGCGATCGACTGTTCGTGCATTGGCGTCCTTCGGTGACGGCGCATCGCTGAGTGAGGCCTGCATCACCCACGGCGCGAATGTCCACGAGGTCGAAAAATTCTTGCGTTTCGGGGGCAGCGCAATTTTTGAATGCGCGCGCCGTATTCGGCAGGACCATGAGTCCGACGCGGACGGCTCTGCGGTTACGGCCGCCCGCCGAGCATGACATGGACCAGCCGATATCGGATCCTCAGTAGCGGACTTGAGCCATTACCTGAGGTCAAAATTTTTGTCCGCCACGCTGGGCCGGTCACCGACCGCGGCCTTTTTTTGGCTAATTACCTGGGCGGTGCGACCATCCCCCGCTATTGAGTAGCACGCTGATCTGGAGCCCGATCATCCGAAACCATCCGTAAACCTTTCCTCATCCGGCCGCCGAAACAGCGTAGAACCCACTTGGCGATGGGCGAGTGAAAGTCGAAATCGACCTTGATACAGGTAAATTGCGCTGTTAAACGAGACCGGGGCGCAGTCTCAAAGTGGCTCGCTCGTCTGGTCGCAGCGAACCCGACAAACGCGGGGGTAGAACAAGAAGCGGGGACACATGCGGCGCGCCGAAACATGAGACTTGTTCGTGGCAACAGGTTACAACACAGCACACGACGACTCGTAGGCAGCGACGTTGGCTATGGCCGATAGCGTAAATTTGGCGATCGCGTCATTGGGTGAATGATCAGCCCAACGATGCAACTACACTGAACACAAGGTATTCCAAGACACAATGAACCAGCAGTCGCATAACCAACTTGTTTCGTTCATCTGGCGCATTGCCGACGATTGCCTGCGGGACATCTATGTCCGCGGCAAGTATCGCGACGTGATCTTGCCTATGGTGGTGCTGCGCCGTCTCGACACTCTGCTTGAGCCGACGAAGGAAGCCGTGCTCAAGGAAGTGCGTTACCAGAAGGAAGAGGACGGCGCGACCGAGCTGGACGACGAGCCGCTGAAAGAGGCCTCGGGCTACGTGTTCTTCAACACCAGCCAATGGACGCTGAAGAAGATCTACGGCACGGCTACCAACAACCAGCAAATATTGCTGGCGAATATCGAGGACTATCTCGACGGCTTCAGCGGCAACGTCAAAGAAATTATTACGCGATTCAATCTGTTACAGCGAATGCGTCACATGGCGGATAAGCAGGTGCTGCTTGATGTCATCGAGAAGTTCGTTTCCCCCTACATAAACCTCGCGCCGCATCCGGTCGAAGACCCCGATGGCAACATGCTCCCGGGCCTGTCCAACCTGGGCATGGGCTACGTCTTCGAAGAGCTGATTCGCAAGTTCAACGAGGAGAACAACGAGGAAGCGGGGGAGCACTTCACCCCTCGCGAGGTGATCCACCTCATGACCCATCTCATGTTCGATCCGATCAAGGGTCAGCTGCCGCCAGTCATGACGATTTACGACCCGGCCTGTGGCAGCGGCGGCATGCTGACCGAGGCGCAGAACTACATCAAGGATGCCGACGGCCTGATCCAGGCATCGGGCGACGTGTATCTCTTCGGGAAAGAAATCAACGACGAGACCTACGCGATCTGCAAGTCGGACATGATGATCAAGGGCAATAACCCTAAGAACATCCGCCCCGGCTCCACCCTGTCCACAGATGAATTTTCCGCCGATCGCTTCGACTTCATGCTGTCCAACCCGCCCTACGGCAAGAGCTGGAGCAGCGAGGTCAAATACATCAAGGAAGGCAAGGACGTCATCGACCCGCGCTTCCAAGTCGAGCTGGCCGATTATTGGGGCAACAGGGACACCGTCGACGCTACGCCGCGCTCCTCGGACGGCCAACTGCTCTTCCTCATTGAGATGGTGAATAAAATGAAGCCTGCGGGCACCAGTCCGCTCGGCTCGCGCATTGCATCCGTCCATAACGGCTCCAGCCTGTTCACCGGCGACGCAGGCAGCGGCGAGTCCAATATCCGCCGCCACATCATCGAGAACGACATGCTGGACACCATCATCCAGCTGCCGAACAACCTGTTCTACAACACCGGCATCACCACCTACATCTGGCTGCTCACCAATGCCAAGCCCGAGGCGCGCAAGGGCCGCGTCCAGCTGATCGATGCCAACCGGCTGTACCGCAAGCTGCGTAAGAACCTGGGTGATAAGAACTGCGAGTTCTCCGCACATCATATCCAGCAGATCACCGAAGCCTACCTCGGCTTCGCCCCCATCGAGCGCGAGATCGACGCTAACAATGATTCCGTCGGCATCGCCGCCCAGCTGTTCGATAACGAAGACTTCGGCTACTACAAGGTCACCATCGAACGTCCGGACCGGCGCCGTGCCGCATTCAGCGCCGAAAGGATCGAAACGCTGCGCTTCGACAAGAAGCTCCGCGAACCCATGGAACGGCTCTGGCGGGAGCATGGGAACAACGTCTATGAGCCCGGTTTTTTAAAGGATCATACCAAGGCGATCGCAGAGTGGTGCGAAGATCAGGGCGTCACGCTCAATACCAAGCAGCGCAACAAACTGACCGATACCAAATACTGGACCAAGCTCCGCGACTTGCTGAATACCGCGACGTTCCTCATGGAGGATATCGGTACCGACGAGACTGACGACTTCAACGCCTTCCGCGATGCGGTAAACAAGGGGATTAAGGCTCGCAAGATCAAGCTCTCGGCGAGCGAGAAGAACACGATTCTCAATGCCGTCAGCTGGTATGACGAGTCGGCCGAGAAGGTCATCGCCAAACGGCACAAACTGTCCGCCAGCGATCTCGAAGAGCTGACCACTCACCTGGGCTGTACCATCGACCATCTAGCGGACTTCGGATACTACCGCCAGTCCGACGGCCGCTACCTGACCTACGAAACCGCGAATGACCTTCGCGATGCGGAAAGCGTGCCGTTGAAGGACAGCATCCACCGCTACTTTCAGGCCGAGGTGAAGCCGCATGTCGAGGAAGCCTGGATCAATCTCGATAGCGTGAAGATCGGCTACGAGATCAGCTTCAACAAGTATTTCTACCGGCACAAGCCGCTGCGCAGTCTTGAGGAAGTGACGCAGGACATCTTAGCGTTGGAGAAAAAGGCCGACGGGCTGATCGGGGATATCTTGGGCGTTGAAGTCACTTCTGAGTTGGAGCCGGCGGAATGAAGACCGTGGCCCTACCTAAGCACAACAGCTTCGAGCCATCTGGCTTCGATTGGGTTGGAGATGTACCTTCCCATTGGAGTGTCGAGAAGCTTGGTTCGATCCTTAAGCCGATTTCGAAAAAGAATCGTCCGGACCTACCCCTTCTGTCGATTACTCGCGAACAAGGTGTGATCGAACGCGATGTCGAAGACCAAGACAGCAATCATAACTTCATTCCGGACGACCTAAGCGGCTATAAGGTTCTTCGAAAAGGCCAGTTCGGAATGAACAAGATGAAGGCCTGGCAGGGCTCTTACGGGGTCTCTCCATATACAGGTATTGTCAGCCCGGCCTACTTCATCTTTGACTTCGTTCGAGGGGTTGATCCGAACTTTTTCAACGCAGCAATCCGGAGCAGGCTCTACATTTCATATTTCGGCTCGGCCTCAGACGGCGTTCGTATTGGGCAATGGGACCTCAACCAGTCTCGAATGCGTCAAATCCCAGTTCTGCTCCCGCCGCTTCCCGAACAACGAGCAATAGCGGCGTTCCTAGATAAAAAATGCGCGAAGATTGATGAGGCGGTGCGGATCAAAGAGGAACAGATCACGCTCTTGCGCGAGCGCAGGCAGATCCTGATCCAGCAGGCCGTCACCCGCGGCCTGAACCCCGACGCCCCCATGAAGGATAGCGGTATCGACTGGATCGGCGAGATTCCGGCGCATTGGGAAGCCGTCCCGCTCAAGCGTCTTTTCCGAGAGCGCAACAGACGAACTAGAACAGGTGAAGAAACCCTGTTTTCCCTGCGCATGGTAGAGGGCCTCGTGCCGCACGACGATGTGTCGGAAAAACTAATCACCGATGCGGATTTGGTCGACTACAAAAAGGTTTACGCGGGTCAGCTGGTCATGAATCGCATGCGTGCGTCCATTGGCTTGTTCGGTATCGTCGACCACCCGGGACTTGTCAGTCCAGACTATGCAACCTTCGACGTGCGCGACAATCTATTTGGCCCGTTCTATCTGAATTTGTTCAAGACAGCCTTGATGGGAAATAGGTTCAGATTGTCCTCCCGGGGTTTGGGAACAGGTTCGTCGGGCTTCATGCGTCTCTACACCGAGAACTTCGGTTCTATTTCTGTTCCCGTGCCTACCTACGGCGAGCAGCAGGAAATCGTCAAATACATTTATGGCGTCACCGAGAAAATTGACGGCGCCATCAGGCTTAAAAAATCACAGATTAATACTTTGAAGGAATACAAGGCGAGCCTGATCAACGAGGCGGTTACCGGCAAGATTAAGGTCACATAAGGGGTAGTGATGAGCACCCGGGGAAGCAACACCAAGGAAATCGCGCTCGAGCAGGCCATTGAGCGGCAATTGACCGGCGCCACCTCGGAAGAACTAGCCGCGGGCTCCACGCCGACTGGTCCTTACCGCATCGGCAGGGCCGCTGACTTTGATGCTGCCCTCGCGCTCGACACCGCGCTGTTCTGGGATTTCCTCGAGGCCACGCAGGGTAAAGCGCTCGAGAAGCTCGAGAGCCGCAACCCGGCCGACTGGCGGGCCAAGATCCTCGGCCAGTTCGACAAGCTGGTGAAGCGTAAGGGCGTGCTGCATGTCCTGAAAAAGGGACTGCCCGTCGACGACGCACATTTCACCCTGATGTATCCCGCGCCCTTGGCCAGTTCCGCGCAGAAGGTTCACGACAACTTCGCCGCCAATATCTGGAGCGTGACCCGGCAGGTTCGCCATTCGCAGGCGAACCCGAATGAATCCGTGGACATGGTGCTGTTTCTGAACGGTTTACCGATCGTCACGCTGGAGCTCAAGAACGCCTGGACGCACCAGACCGCTCGTTACCACGGCCAGAAGCAATATCGGGAACGGGATGTGTCGCAACCTCTGATGCAGTTCGGGCGCACGTTGGTCCACATGACCGCCGACACGGATGAGGTCTGGATGGCAACGAAGCTGTCGGGCGGCTCGACCTGGTTTCTGCCGTTCAATAAGGGCCACAATGAAGGCGCTGGGAACCCGCCCAACCCCGATGGCCATAAAACCGCCTATCTGTGGGAAGAGGTTTTTCAGCCTGAAAGCCTCGCCGGCATCATTCAGCACTTCGTTCTGCTCGAGGGCAAAAAGACCGATCCGCTGGCGAAAAAGACCTTGATCTTCCCGCGCTACCAGCAACTAGACGTCGTACGACAGCTTCTGGGTCACGCCGCTAGACATGGCGTAGGGCGTAGCTATCTGATCCAGCACTCTGCCGGGTCGGGCAAGTCGAACAGCATCACTTGGACCGCCTATCAGCTGATCGAGACCTATCCGGAGCGGTTGGATTTGCCCGGCGCCCGGGCATTGGATGCGCCCCTGTTCGATAGCGTGATCTTGGTGACGGACCGCCGCCTGCTGGACAAGCAGTTACGCGACAACATCCGCGACTTTTCGGAGGTGAAGAACATCGTCGCCCCGGCGATGCGGTCCGCGGATCTGAAAGCGGCGCTGGAGCACGGCAAGAAGATCATCATCACGACGATCCAGAAGTTCCCATGGATTATCGATGGCATCGCGGATATGAGCGACAAGCGATTCGCCGTGATCATCGACGAAGCCCACAGTGGCCAGAGCGGCCTTGCCCACGACACGATGAACAAGGCGATGGGCGGCGGCGATGACCCGGACGAGGACGACCCACAGGACAAGATCCTAGCGGCGATGCAGGCGCGAAAGATGCGGGGTAATGCCTCCTACTTCGCCTTCACGGCGACACCGAAGAACACCACGCTGGAAAAGTTCGGTACGCAGCAGTCGGACGGGCGGTTCAAGCCTTTCCATCTTTACAGCATGAAGCAGGCGATCGAGGAGGGCTTCATTCTCGACGTGCTGGCCAACTATACGACCTATAAGAGCTATTACGAGATCCAGAAGTCGATCGCGGACAATCCCCTATTCGACACGGCCAAGGCGCAGAAGAAACTTCGCGCCTATGTCGAGCGCAGCCAGCAGACGATCAACACCAAGACTGAGATCATGGTGGAGGATTTCGTCGACAACGTGGTGAACACGAAGAAGCTGCGCGGCAAGGGCAAGGGGATGATCGTCACCCAGAACATCGAAGTGGCGATCCGTTACTACAAGGCAGTCCAGGCCGAGTTGGAACGCCGCGGGCATCCGTTCAAGGCGCTGATCGCGTTTTCAGGCGAGAAAGAGGTCGACGGGATCAAATATACTGAGGCCGAAATGAACGGCTTCGCGGAGGAAAAGACTCGCAAGTCGTTCGATAAGGACGAGTTCCGGCTGCTGGTTGTGGCGAACAAATATCTGACTGGCTTCGATCAGCCGAAGCTCTGCGCGATGTATATCGATAAGAAGTTGCAGTCGGTCTTCGCCGTACAAGCGCTCTCACGCTTGAACCGGTCGGCTCCAAAGCTGGGCAAGCGCACCGAAGATATTTTCGTCCTCGATTTCTTCAACTCGACCGACGATATCAAGGCTGCCTTCGATCCCTTCTTTACCGTCACCTCGCTATCGGAAGCGACTGACGTGAACGTGCTTCATGAGCTAAAAGCAACGTTGGACGATGCCGGCGTCTATGAGTGGTCTGAGGTTGAGACGTTCTGCACACGTTTTTTTGATGGGGAAGACGCTCAGAAGCTCAGCCCCTTGATTGACATGGCGGCTGACCGCTTCAATCAAGAGCTGGAACTCGAAGATAACGACAAGATCGACTACAAAATCAAGGCCAAGCAGTTCGTGAAGATCTATGGCCAGATGGCCTCGATCATCTCCTTCGAAGTGGTCGCCTGGGAGAAGCTGTTCTGGTTCCTCAAGTTTCTCGTCCCGAAATTGAAAATCCAGGACCCGAACCAGGATGCGCTCGACGAACTGCTTGAGTCAGTGGACCTTTCCTCTTATGGGCTCGGCAGAACAAAGCTGAACCATACGATCGAGCTAGACGCGGACGAGTCAGAAGTAGAACCGCAGAACACTAATCCACGTGGATACCGAGACGGCGAGGTTCAAGAAGATCCGTTAGAGGAAATCATCCGAAACTTCAACGAGCGTTGGTTTCAAGGATGGAGCGCAACGCCCGAAGAACAGCGCGTGAAGTTTCTGAACATTGTGGACAGCGTTAAGGCACATCCTGATTTCGAGGAAAAATTCAGGGAGAACCCTGATCCATACGCCCGGAACCTTGCGTTCGAAAAGATTATGAGAGACGTGATGCTGCGCAGAAGGAGAGAAGAGCTCGAGCTTTATAGACTTCACGCTCAAGACGATGCCTTCAAGGCCGCACTTTACCATAGCGTGCAAGAGGTGTTGTCAGAAGGCGCGCGGGGCTGAGCACGTCCGAACGCGACCCGAAGCAGACTTTCGACTACAGGTGCCCCGACGTATTCAAGCGATATCCAACCGCGGGTTCGCTATCAATCAGATATTTGCTCGCCCCAACCTCGATCAGTTTGCGACGCAGTCGTTGTATATAGACGCGCAAATAAGCGGTCTCATCGCTGTGAACGTGGCCCCAGAGCTTCTCCAAAAGATGAGCGTGGGATACGACCTTGTCCGGATAGCGCATGAGCTCTTTAAGCAGATCGAACTCTTTCGGCGTCAAGCGAACGTTTGAACCGTTCCACGTCACGCGGTGAGCGGCATCGTCGAGCGCTAGATCGCCGCACTCAAGGATAGCCGGATTGGGCGTGCTGAGACCTTTGCGCCGATTGGCACGCAGCCGCGCTGCCAGTTCCGCGAAATCGAACGGTTTGGTCAGGTAATCGTCGGCGCCTGCGTCCAGCGCAGCGATTTTCTCTTGCTGGGCGTCCCGGACGGATAATACGATCAGTACGGCGTCGCTCACGCCGCGAATGGCCGGCAGGAGTTCCTGACCGTCGACATCGGGCAAGCCGAGGTCGAGTACGATGATGTCCGGACGACGAGCCGAAACCGCGCGCAGCGCCTCGTTGCCGGAGGTCGCTTCGAACACATCATACCCCTCGGTCTTGAGGCCGATGCGCAAAAACCGGCGAATGCCGGGGTCATCGTCGACGATGAGTGCTTTTATGGCGATGGCAAGCTGACCTCGATGCGTGTACCGGGGCCGACGGCCGGCGACACGGCGCGAATATGTCCCCCCATGATCTCGGTCAACTCCTTGCAGATCGCCAGTCCCAGCCCGGTGCCCGGCGCGCTGCGATCCGCCTGTTCCACGCGATAGAACATATCAAAGACACGCGATTGTTCGGCCGCGGGAATGCCGGGCCCGGGATCGCAGATCGCGATCGTGACTTCATCGTCCGCAGCCCGGGTTTCGATGACGATTTCGCTTGCGGCCGGCGCATACTTTGCCGCGTTGTCGAGCAGGTTGGCCAGGACCCGCCGCAGCAGCGTGGCATCGGCCAGCACGACGCGTGCATTGTAGGCGATATCGAACTTGAGGTTCTGGCTCACCGGAGCGCCGAGCGACAGCCACGCGGCCTCGACTTCCGGGCGGATCGGACAGGGTTTGAGCTCGGGCATGAGTGCGCCGTAACCGACGCGCGTCATGTCCAGCAGGTTCTGCACGAAGCGATCAAGCCGGGTGGCTTCGTCGATCGTGCCGTCCAGCAATTCCAGCCGTTCCTCGGCGTCCAGCTGATCGAATCGATCGCGCAGCAGCGCCGTGCTGCCGATGATCGAGGACAGCGGCGTACGCAGATCATGCGATACCGATGACAACAGCGCCGCACGCAGACGCGCGGTTTCCTGTGCGAACTGGGCCGATTCGATCTCGGCGGCGAGTCGGGAACGGCCGAGCGCCACCGCTGCCTGATCGCGCACTGCGAACAGCAGGCGCTGTTCTTCGACATCCAGGCGTTGCTTTCGATCCGTCCAGGCCACCCCGACGACGGCCAGCATTTCGTCGCTCCCGCGTAACGGCACGAAAAACCAGCGGGATCGCGGCAGCGTGCCCGTGCCGCGCCCGGCCGGCATATTGTGCTCGTACACCCAGCGGGCGGCGATGTAATCCACGTCAACCAGCCCTTCGCTGCCGCCGTCACCCGCGACGTGGGCCAGTCGGCCGTCGGCATCCGGGTAAAGCACCAGACTCTGTAGTCCGAGCGCGGTTTCCAGATATTCGGTGATCGTCCAGGCCAGATCCACCGGACCTACGGCCCCGGCGATCCGGCGCGAGAAATCGTAGAGCCGCGCATGCCGCTCGCTCGCGGTGCGGATCAGGGTCATCTGCGTGCGTATGCGCGCCGCCTGACTGCCGGCGATCAGCGAGACGATCAAGAAAAATACCAGCGTCAGGATGTCGTGGGTGCTGTAGACCGTCAGCGTGAGCCGCGGATCGGTGAACAGGAAATTGAAGATCAGAAAACAAACCAGGCTCGCCGCGACCGCTGCGCCAATGCCCCGGCGTACCGCCACCAGCAATACCGAACACACGAAAATCAGCGACAACGAACCGGTATCCACCACCAGCGAGAGCGGCCATGCGAGCGCCGCCGAAACCGCGCTGGTGGCCGCCACCCAGCCGATATCCGCGGCATCGAGCCATCGCACCGAGGTCGGTTTGCGCATCACGGCGCCGCGCTTGGCTGACGCGCCCTCGGGCCGCGGCGCCAGGGTCACCGTGAACTCGTTGGCTTCACGCAGCAGCGTGCCGGCCAGTGAGCGGCGAAACGCGAACCATCGCAGCGGCCGCTGCGAGCGCCCGACCAGGATCTCGGTCACGTTCTGGTTGCGGGCAAAGGCCTTGATCTCGGCCACCAGGTCCACGCCCGAGATGGTGGCGACTTCGCCACCCAGGCTCTCGGCGAGACGCAATGCATCGTCCACCCCTTTGGCTTGCTCGGCGGCAGCGGTGCCGCGTCTGACATGCGCGGCGATCCATGAGGCCTGCCGGCGCTCGGCCAGCCGCTTGCCCAGCCGCACCATGGATTCTGCGGCCGGCCCTTCGCCGACCACCACGAGCAGGCGCTCCTGGGTTGGCCAGATACCTGCTTCCGCGCGGGCGCGCAGGTGATTTCTTACATCGGCATCCACCCGCTCGGCCGCCGCTCGCAGCGCGATTTCCCGCAGCGCCGCCAGATTGCCTCGGGAAAAGAAATGTTCGACCGCGCGTGCGGCCTGATCGGGCACATAGACCTTGCCTTCATGCAGACGCTGGATCAGTTCGTCCGGCGGCAGATCCACTATCTCGATGCTATCGGCTGCCTCGAGCACGCTGTCGGGCACGGTCTCACGCACGCGCACTCGGCTGATCTGGGCCACCACATCGTTGAGCGAGGCCAGATGCTGGATGTTGAGCGTCGTGAATACATCGATACCGGCATTCAGCAGTTCCTCGATGTCCTGCCAGCGTTTTTCGTGGCGGCTGCCCGGGATATTGCTGTGCGCCAGTTCGTCGATCAGCGCCAGGTCCGGCGCCGCACGCAATACCGCATCGAGATCGAGTTCCTCGAAATGCCGACCCCGATAACGAAGCCGCCGCCGCGGCACCAGGGGGATGCCGCGCAGCAAGGCTTCGGTTTCGCGCCGGCCGTGGGTTTCGACCAGGCCGGCCAGCACGCGCACACCCGAGCGCGCCAGCGCCGCGGCTTCGGTCAGCATTTCATACGTCTTGCCGACGCCCGGCGCGGCGCCGAGAAAGATCTTGAGCCGCCCCCGACCCGATTCGTCGTGCGCTTCGCGCGTGGCCTCGAGCAGCGCATCGGGATTCGGACGTTGATCGGAAGTCGGGGACGACATGGCCGCAGTCTACCGTGTTGCGCCGCTCGATCCGGCCTGGTCGAGCGCCATATTCAGGGCCAGCACATTGACCACTGGCGCACCGCCCAGGGGTACGGTCCAACGCTCGCGGGTAGCGCGCGCGATCAGGGCCTCCACGTCGCTAAGCACGATCCCGCGGGCCTTGGCTACGCGATCGGCCTGGTAGTGTGCCGCGGCTACCGAAATATCCGGGTCGAGGCCGGAACCAGAGGCGGTCACCAGATCTGCCGGCACCGGGTCAGCCGGCGTGGCGCCGAGCGGTGCGATGAGCGCGCGCCCGCGCCGTGATCTTGTCGTTGGTGGGCGACCAGTTGGAGCCGCCGGCGGCGTTGGCCGCGTAATCCACGGCCGAGGGACGCGGCCAGAAATAACGCGGCTGGCTGAACGCCTGCGCGATCTGGCTGGAGCCCACGACCTGACCATCATTCATGACCAGGCTGGCGTTGGCCCGGCCGGGCACCGCGCCCTGCGCGATGGCCCAGAGGGCGGCCGGATAGATCACACTGCAGACGATTAGGCTGGCGAGCATCAATCGGCTTGTGGCCATCAGTTCTTCAATCATGACGAACTCCTTTCTAACCCAGACCACAGGCGGTCAGTATCAGGTCGATGATCTTGATCCCCACGAACGGCGTGACCAGCCCGCCGAGCCCGTAGATCAAGAGGTTGCGCGATAACAGGGCATCCGCGGAAACCGCGCGATAAGCCACGCCCTTGAGCGCGATCGGGATCAACCCCGGTATCACCAGCGCATTAAAGATGACGGCCGAGAGGATGGCCGAACGCGGCGTATGCAGATGGATGACATTGAGTGCCGCGATCTGGGGCAGCGCCACCACAAAGATCGCCGGCAGAATGGCGAAGTATTTGGCGACATCGTTGGCGATCGAGAACGTGGTCAGCGAGCCGCGTGTCATCAGCATCTGCTTGCCGACCTGGACCACGCTGATCAGTTTGGTCGGGCTCGAATCCAGATCGATCATGTTGCCGGCTTCCTTGGCGGCCTGGGTGCCGGTGTTCATGGCGACCGCGACATCGGCCTGCGCCAGCGCCGGCGCATCGTTCGTGCCGTCGCCGGTCATGGCTACGAGATGGCCCTTGGCCTGATAGTCCCGAATGAGATCGAGCTTGGCCTCCGGCGTGGCCTCGGCAAGAAAATCGTCGACGCCGGCCTCGGCCGCGATCGCTGCGGCCGTGGTGGCGTTGTCGCCGGTGACCATGACCGTGGTCACGCCCATTTCGCGCAGTTCGGCAAAACGTTCCTTGATCTCGGGTTTGACGATGTCCTTGAGATGAATCACCCCGAGTACCCGCTGTGCGTCCGCCACCACCAGCGGCGTGCCGCCGGATTCCGATATGCGGTACACCACGCGATCCAGCGTGCCCGGTACCGAGCCCCCGTTTTCCTTCACCCACGCGGTGATCTGGCTGGCCGCGCCTTTGCGGATACGCCGATCAGCCAAGTCCAGGCCGCTCATCCGGGTGTTTGCCGAGAATGCGATTACTTCGCCTTCGACATCGGCGGCCTCGCGTTCGGGGAGGTCGTAGCGGCTACGTGCCAGCTCGACGATGCTCCGGCCTTCCGGGGTTTCGTCGGCCAGCTCGGCCAGCTCGGCCAGCTCCGCCAGTTCCGATTCCTTGACACCTTCGGCCGGTATGAACGCATCGGCCTGTCGGTTGCCGAAAGTGATCGTGCCGGTCTTGTCCAGCAGCAGCACATCGGCATCCCCCGCCGCCTCGACCGCGCGCCCGCTCATTGCCAGCACCTTGTGTGCGCCGAGCCGGGCCATGCCGGCGATACCGATGGCGGCGAGCAAGGCCCCAATGGTCGTCGGAATGAGACAGACCAGCAGCGCCACCAGCGTCGGGATATCGAGCGTGGCGTTGAAATACCCCGCCAGCGGATACAAGCCCACGCACACGATCAGAAACATGAGCGTGAACCCGGCCAGCACGATGGTGAGTGTGATCTCATTGGGCGTTTTCTGGCGATCCGCGCCTTCGACCATCGAAATCATGCGATCGAGGAAAGATTCGCCCGGCTTGGTGGTGACTTCGACCACGATCCAGTCCGAAAGCACGCGGGTGCCGCCGGTCACCGCCGGTCACCGCCGACCGATCGCCGCCGGCTTCGCGGATAACCGGTGCCGATTCGCCAGTGATGGCCGATTCGTCGACCGAGGCGATGCCTTCGACCACATCACCGTCGGCGGCGATCAGCTCGCCGGCGTCCACCACGATCCGATCGCCCGGCTGCAGCGCCGCAGCGGGCGCCTCCTCGGCCTGCGCCGCGTCGCGATAACCGCCGTTCGCCGGCAGCCTTCGCGCCTGCAGATCCTGGCGCGCGCCGCGCAGATTCTGTGCCTGGGCCTTGCCGCGCGCTTCGGCCAGCGCCTCGGCGATATTGGCCAGATAGACCGTGGCCCAGAGCATGAACGCCAGCACCACCCGATACGCCGTACTGCCGGCTGAACTCGCATCGCCCAGCAATGCCGCGATGAGATAGAGCGTGGTGAGCACCGCACCGATCTCGGTGACGAACATCACCGGATTGCGAACCATCACCCGCGGATCGAGCATGGTCACACCGCGCAGCAAGGTGCTGGGCAGGGTACTGGGGTCGATCAGGGCCTGTGAGGCGGCCTGGCCCTTACGCTTGTTTGTGTTCCGAGAATTACTCATGGTCATTGTCCACCCAGGTATTCAGCGATCGGCCCCAGAACGCCGAGCGGCATGAAAAGCAATGCGCCGACGATTACGACCGTGGCCAGAAGCAGTACGCCGAACAGCGGCGTGTCCACGCGAAAAGTGCCCGTGCTATCCGGAACATGACGCTTGCCGGCCAGCGGGGCCGCGATGGCCAGCGGCACGATGATCGGAATAAAACGAGCCAACAGCATCACCATGCCGGTCGCGATGTTCCAGGGGGCGGCGTTGTCGCCCAGACCTTCGAAACCCGAGCCGTTGTTGGCCGCGGCCGACGAGAACTCGTAGATGATTTCCGACAGGCCGTGACTGCACGAGTTGTTGACCGTGGTCGGCCCCCAGCCGGTGAGCACGAACAGTGCCGCACCGCCGACGATGCACAGCGGATGCACGAGCAGGGTCAGGGTGGCCAGCTTCATCTCCCGGGCTTCGACCTTGCGGTTCAGATATTCCGGCGTGCGCCCGACCATCAGGCCGGCGAGAAACACCGTCACCACAATGAACACGAACATGTTGATGAACCCGACGCCGACCCCGCCGAAAATGACGTTGAGCCACATGCCGATCATCGGCATGAGCCCGGTCAGCGGATTGAGCGATCGTGCATCGCGTTCACCGAACCGTTGGAGGTCGCGGTCGTGGATACCGCCCACAACGGCCCGGCCGCTTCTCCGAAGCGCAGTTCCTTGCCTTCCCGATTCGGCGCGGTGGCCACCGGCAGATTATCGAGCGCCCGCGTGGGCGCCTGCTCGGTGAACGTGGCCAAGCCGGCCAGCGCCACCAGCATCACGAGCATGACTGCGAATACCACAGCGGCGTGACGCCGGTGCTTTGTAATCCGGCCGAACATCCACACGGTGGCCATCGGGATCAGCCGAATCGCCATGTTCTCAAGCACGTTCGACACGAAGACGGTGTTCTCCAGCGGATGTGACGAATTGGGCCCGAAAAAGCCGCCGCCGTTGGTGCCGAGTTGCTTGATCGCAACCACCGCGGCAACCGGGCCGCGTGCGATGGTCTGTACCGCGCCTTCCAGCGTATGCGCCACGGCCGCGCCCTGAAACGTCATCGGCAGGCCGAGGAACACCAGAGCCAGCGCCAGCAGAAACGACAACGGCAACAAAATCAGAGCCGTTGCCCGCGCGAGGTCGCGATAGAAATTGCCGACCTTGGGTTCGCCGGCCAGCGCCCGACAAAGTGCGGTGACGGCCGCGATACCGGTGGCCGCGGATACGAACTGCAGCCACATGATGGCGGTCAACTGCGTCAGATACGACAGCGACTGCTCGCCCGAATAATGCTGCAGATTGGTATTGCTGGTGAAGCTGGCCGCCGTATTGAACGCCAGATCCGGCGAGAGCCCGGTCTTGCCGTCCGGATTCAGCGGCAGCCCGCCCTGGACCACGAAGATCAGGTAGGCCAGCGTGAACAGCCGAGATTGAACACCAGCATGGAAAGCGCATAGCGCTTCCAGTCTTGGTCCGCGGCGGCGCGCGAGCCGATCACGGCCACGGCAAAGGCTTCGCCGCGATTACGTATCGAGCCCGGGGCCGCCGGCGCCATGGCCCGGTGCATGTACCGTCCCAGCTGCCATGACACACCGATCAGCACCGCCAGCACGGTGATTGGAAATAGCCAGGTCATCGCGCTTCTCCTAGAACCGGTCGGGACGCACGATCACGTAGACGAGGTAGCCGAAGCTGCCCACCGCCGCCGCGATCACGATGATGCCGAGCACGCCGCTCATGACAGACGCTCACAGGCCGCGACCACGGCAAACAACACGCCAAAACAGGCCAGCCCGAGACCATATATAACGACGCTCATCGATTGCTCCTCATGATTGAATCGATGAGTGGGTGCTCGGCCAGGGGTCTGTTTAAAAGCGATATCCAATCGCCGCTTATCGCGTAAACAAGCGATAAACAGTCGATTTACCGACGCATAAACAATAGTTTGGCGGGTAGGTCGATCCGCTATCGCCATAGCGCCGCGGTCGCTCGTATACAGATTTTTTACAACGCTTGGTCATTTTGACTACGGCATTTAAACAGCCGCGCGGGCGAGACTTCGGCCCTTGTTTCCGATTTGCGAAAAGCCGTGGTGAAAAGCCAGCGTTTTCTGATTGTCGATCATCCTTGGGCGGTCGTGCAGCGTGTTCTGGGTGTATTGCTGATCTTCTTTTCGGCGACGATGCTCATACCCGTGGTCATCGGCCTGATCTATGGCGACGGCGGGATGGAGGCGTTCGGCGTATCGTTCCTCATCGCGTTCTCGACCGGCGTGGCGTTGTGGTTCCCGGTGCGCCGCGTGTCGCGGGACATGAAGATTCGCGACGGTTTTCTGATCGTCAGCCTGTTCTGGACCGTGCTGGGCCTGTTCGGCGCGCTACCGCTGCTGCTGGCGACGCGTCCCGCCCTGGCCTTAACAGACGCAGCATTCGAATCGGTTTCAGGGCTGACCACCACCGGCGCCACCGTGATTGTCGGCCTCGATACCTTGCCGCATGCGATTCTCTTCTGGCGCGAGTGGCTGCACTGGATTGGCGGCATGGGCATCATCGTGCTCGCCGTCGCCATACTGCCGATGCTCGGCACCGGCGGCATGCAGCTCGTCAAGGCCGAAACCCCCGGCCCGATCAAAGACGACAAGCTGGCCCCTCGCATCAAGAAGACCGCCTCGGCACTGTGGTGGACCTACACCACGATTACCCTGGCGTGCGCGGGCACTTATTGGCTGCTTGGCATGAACCCGTTCGATGCGATCACCCTTGCCTTCGGCACGCTTGCGACAGGCGGTTTCGCCAACTACGACGACAGCATGGCGCATTTCCACAGCAATCCCATTCTGATTGCATCCATCTTTTTCATGTTCGTGTCCGGTGCGAGCTTCTCGCTGCACTTCATCTGCTGGCGCAACGGCAGTCTGCTGCCGTACCTGCGTAATATCGAGCTGCGCTTTTATGCGCTGATCATGGGAGGCGCCAGTTTGCTCGTGGCAGCGACGCTCTACCTGCACGGGACCTATGGCTCGATCAAGGACGCGCTCATCCAGGGCACTTTTCAGGTGGTATCGATCATGACCGATACCGGCTTCGGCAGCGCAAATTTCTCGCAGTGGCCGAGTTTTATTCCGATCCTGTTGATGCTGCTCGCTTGTTTGGGCGGTTGTGCGGGATCGACCTCCGGCGGGATCAAGATCGTTCGGCTGGTGTTGATCCTGAAACAGACCTGGCGAGAACTGAGGGCAATCGTGCACCCGAACGCTGCGTTCGCAGTGAAGCTGGAAAACCGTGTGCTGTCAGAGTCTATTCTGCGCGGCGTCTGGGCGTTCTTCTTCCTTTATGTTGCGGGTTATGCGGTCATGGTGCTGATCCTCATGGCGATCGGGCTGAACGGTTTGACAGCATTCTCGACCGTCGCCGCCTGTATCAACAACGCGGGGCCCGCATTAGGCGCTGCGGCATCGAACTTCAGTCCGCTACCGGGAGCGGCGAAATGGTTTCTCATTGTGGCGATGATTGGCGGGCGGCTGGAGATTTTTACGCTGCTCGTCATATTCACGCCTGAATTCTGGCGACGATGAAAATAAAATCCACGCCTTCAAACCCGGCCTAAAGGTCCGCTTCTGTCTGATACGTGTAGGTGCCGAACGAACCGCACAGTTGGCTCGTTCGGCGCCAACGTCATACCTCTGTCTGCTCCGACATCTCGAGCGCATCATCGACCTCGATGCCGAGATAGCGCACCGTGCTTTCCAGCTTCGTATGTCCCAGCAAGAGCTGCACGGCGCGTAAATTGCGTGTTCGCCTATATATCAGCGTCGCTTTCGTGCGACGCATTGAGGGCGTGCCGTACTCGAGAGGGTCAAGGCCGATGCTCTCAACCCACGATTTAACGATTCGGGCGTATTGCCGCGTGGATAGGTGTGGAGAACTCGATACCCGGCTCGGAAACAAATAATCATTGGCTCGCAGCGCGACGGCGCTTATCCATGCTTCGATCGAGGTACGCGTTTGCTCTGTCAGTTCGAACTGTACAGGTTGGCCCGTTTTCTGCTGAACAATCGCGGTGCGGGACAGTACGCGGCCACCGTGCGCGACGTCTTGAGAACCTTCAGCCTAACCAGATCACACCCGCGTAGCTTGCTGTCGATTGCGAGGTTGAACAGTGCGAGATCCCGCGTCTGGGTTGCAAGCTGTAGCCGTACCCGAATGCCCCAGATTTCCTTGAGCTTTAGCGGTGGCTTCGGGCCTACTAAGCGGCCTTTGTTCCACGGAATGATGGGGCCTTTAGAATGAGCGCCTTCCCACTGGTCGATATACTCCATGACGATTCCTTTTGTTGAACGGAATCGTCAATATCCGGCCGATCGCTCGTGATCAGGTAGCGACCCAAAGCGGACATTCGCCAGCGTAGTCGCCCTCTTGAGCGTCATTCATTCTATGTTGTGCGCGTCGGCTATAGCCGAATTCATCTAAATCTCATGACCCCGCCGGGCCCAAGAACAAGATCCATCACCGCTGTTAAGTAGTGTCCATCCAGAAACTCGTATCTCATTGATACCGTTAAATTAATCGGCAATAAATGATTGCACATTTTGACTGATATTTTGCAATTGTGCCGTTTATAATATTAGCTGACCCAATAAATGTGCAATAAAATCATATAGTTGGAAATTTAGCCAAAATATTGGCGATCGAAAATCTAAATTCGTTAACGTCCGGTATTATAAGCAAAATCATACACTTAAGAGTTTATGGATGAACACTAAGTAGGGCAGACCCCATTTCGTTCATTGCTTGAACGCCCGTACGAATTCGCGTAGTGAAGGCAAAAAGAAATCCGATAAGAGAATATTTCATGCCATTGCCAGCCACCGTCATAGGAACTGGGCGCACAGTAATGCGTAGCCGACCAAGCCGGTGGATATGGAAATGCTGTACAGCCAAGCGTCGCAAGAACGATAGTTCGAGCGAGCTTGCCAGCGAAGACCGGTGGGACCTAGTCCCGCTTACACCTACTTATAAAGAATTAGAGCACGGCAAATACGTTAAGGCGATCGCAGCCGCGCTCCGTGATAAAAAGATATGGAACATCGCGCTGTCCGGTAGTTACGGCGTTGGCAAAAGCAGCATCCTGCGAGAGGTGATCCGCTGCCATGAAGATCGTGTCGTCGAGCTCTCGCTATCGACGCTTGCCCCGATTGAGACATCAGACGTCGACGAGTCGGTCCCAAAACAGGCGATGACGCCGACGAACCGTATCCAACAAGAAATAGTCAAGCAGCTACTCTACCGCGAGGAACCGCATAAAACGCCAGGCTCCCGTTTCCATCGCCTTGGTCGCTTTAAGTGGCGGCGCGAGCTTGCGATAGCGCTTCTGCTTGGACTGCCCGTCGCGATTATCTTCTTGCTGATGGGTTGGTCCAAACAAATTGCCTCAGCTTTCTCACCCCTTATCGACTTCGGCCTCTTGATTCATCCGCTGGTCTGGACGCTGGCAGCAGTGCTCTGTTTGGGGGCTCGATACTTTTTCCGCGGCCAACTAAGCATCACGCAGTTCTCCGCAGGCTCTACCACGGTTACGTTAGACAACAAGTCCGTGTCGTATTTCGATCAGTATCTCGATGAGATCGTCTATTTCTTCGATGTGTCGAAACGTGACATCGTTATCTTCGAGGACATCGACCGCTTCAACGATTCGCACATCTTCGAGACGCTCCGCTCGCTCAACACTCTCCTCAATACCTCACCGCAGATCGACCGACCAATCCGCTTCATCTACGCCATCAAGGACAGCATATTCGACCGAATCGGCCTGCAAAAGAGCGATCTTAGGCCCGATCAGGACCTAGACGCGAGCGAGGACCCCGCCCAATCCGAGACCGTACGTGCGAACCGGACGAAGTTCTTTGATCTCGTCATTCCAGTGGTTCCATTCATCACTCATCGAAGCGCTCGCAACCTCGCCGCGCAGCTTCTCGATCGGTTCGAAAACCATGTCGACAAGAAGCTGCTTGATCTCGCTGCTGGGTATGTGCCGGAAATGCGGCTGCTCAAAAACGTCTGCAATGAGTTCATTGTATTCCGTGATCGCATCATCTTGAGTGATAGCAACCCGCTGAAGCTAAACGAAACTGACCTGTTCGCGATGATGCTCTACAAGAGCACGCATCTCACAGACTTCGAGGCGATACGTTTGCGCAAAAGCAATTTGGATACGCTTTACGAAGTCAGCCGTAATTTGATTAGTCAGAACACACAACGGTTGCAGCGTGAGAGACTCGCAACGCAGAGGCGTCTGTCACAAATTGATGGCGCTGCGACACGTAGCAGGCATCTTGGCAAGCGTCTCCACGATCATGTGCAGAGGACAGTACAGGCTGCAACTCATATCAACCCGAATGGGCAGTATGTGTTCGCTAGCCAACAGTTGAAGCCGGATGATCTTCTGAGTGCAGAGTTTTGGGAAAAGTTCACCTCGGCCGATGGCAATCCAACCTTGGATTGGATGATCAACGGACTTCCAGCCCTTCGGTACACCAAAGCGCACCTTGCTGCTGAGCTTTCTGATCCATTGGACGCCGCGAGTTGGGATGACGCGGATCGCCAACATATAAATGAGCGGCTTCAGGATATAAGCGCGGATCTCAAGTTCCTGCGTGGCGCCGATCTGGAGGATCTTATCGAGCGATCTGACTTTCTTGTTGAGCACGGCGATATTGACCAGTCATTCGCCGCGACTGCCAGCAAACTTCTCAAATCCGGGCTGGCGTACGAACTGGTGCGTGCCGGCTATATCAACAGTAACTTCACGCTCTATACATCCACCTTTCACGGGGACCGCGTAAGCTCGGCGGCAACCAACTTCATCATCCATCACGTCGAGCGCAACCTGATGGACGCGCAGTTCAAACTGGACCCGGGTGATGTCGATGACGTCGTTCAAGAATGTGGCGAGGACGCCCTCAAAGAGCCGTCGCTTTACAACATCGATCTCTTGGACCATCTGCTGTCGACCAATATCGCGGCGGCGGAGATCATGATTCGTTCCTTGGTCGGATTCGGCGACCGCCAAACAAGCTTCATGCAGGCCTATCTTAATGGCGGTACTCAGCAGGCAAGGCTGATTGCACGGCTGACGCCGTTTTACTCGGGAGTGCTGGTCTATCTCGTAAGCCGGGCGGAGGTGGATGACGCTCTGCAGCTCGAACTCGTCGACGCTGCTCTCCAACACTTGGGTCACGACAAGTATCAAACGTGTCCCGCTGTCTCATCTTATTTGGCTGACCGATACGCCGAACTTGCGACGCTGACGTCCGACGATGTCCCACTCGCTCAGGCGGAACGCATTGGCGATCTCTTCGCTCAAGCCAGCATTAGGCTACCGCTTCTGGCGCCGTTGACAGAGAACATGCGCCGCGCGTTCGTCGATCGCAGCCTTTACGAAATCAGGCGCGAGAATATCGAGGTGGCCATTGGCACTAGGACGAGCTTGGCGCTGGATATTGTTCAGGCCGCTCATCAGTCCGTCTATGAGTACACGCTCGATAATCTGAGTGCATATATATCAGCGGTGGAGGGAGTGTCGCCGACCGTAGAGGGCGCCGAGCGCTTTATTTCCGTGATCGAGGATGTGCTCGAGCATGATTCGGCCCGACTCGGGGACGTCATTGCGCACGCATCGCCGGGTTGTGTCGTCGCTGACCTCGCCGAGGTCTCGTCAGAGGCCTGGCCTCGACTGGCAGAGAACGAACGCTTCCCTGCGACTTTCGGGAATGTGGAGCGCTACGTCAGTATTTTGGAAGCAGTTGACGCGAGCCTGGCCAACGTTTTGACCTCCGCAGGCACCATCAAAGGAGCCGACAAGGCCGACGACGAAGCGAGGGCAGGACTCGCGCGAGCGATCCTGTCGGCGGATGAAGAGCTTCTCTCCGCAAAGCTCCGCACAAAGCTGGTTGCAAGCCTGAACCTGGCCCACCCCCTAGAAACAGGCGAGATCGCGGCTGAAAGTGGTGAGCTCTTTGCGCTACTTCTGAAGTACAACCTGATCAAGGATGAGGCTGCAACCTACGCCCACCTCGGCGAGATGGACTGGTCGACCCGCGAGGCATACATTCGAGAGTCGCGCGAATTCAAGGAATACATGAGCCCGGATCTCGTGCGAGACGATCTCGCGAGGCTGCTACAGAGCGACAAAGTCGAACCGGCGATCAAGATGGAGATCGCAAGGCAGGCTCGCGACTACGTCCCCAGGGCTGACCGCGCCGGCATGAGTCAAATCGCGCGAGTCGCGGCGCAACAAAGCCTCTCGCTGGAACTGGAGGTCGTAAAGCAATTGGCACTCGGCGGTGCGGGAGCTCCGCATGTGATGGCCTTGCTTGAGCCACACCTTCCATCGCTCGAGCGCGAGGACTTATTCACCATTCTCGGCTCGATGGGCGCCGACTATCCCAAGCTAACGTCAGTTGGCCGGCATAAGGTCGAGATTCCCGATACTGCCGCCGATCGATCGCTGCTCGATATCCTCAAAACGCACCACATCGTTAAAAGCTACGTCGTCAGGGGATCAAGAATCAAGGTGAATAGAAGGCGCAAGTAACTACTCCGGATAGGTTGTTCCTGTGGCTCTATTTCAAGATTTAGGACGTCCGCGCAGCGGACAACGCTACGGGCTGCCGTTAATGCCAGGCGTTTAATGACCGCTTCTGGCCGGCACCTGACCTAAGCTGCGGCATTCCC
This sequence comes from Salinisphaera sp., assembly GCA_027858915.1. GTDB lineage: Bacteria > Pseudomonadota > Gammaproteobacteria > Nevskiales > Salinisphaeraceae > Salinisphaera. The sequence goes on along the minus strand of JAQIBT010000127.1, from coordinate 33,409 downwards.
GACGTCGAAGTACCACTAACATTAGCCAATCAGGCATCCCTCCAAGATGAGCACCTTATTCAAAAGGTGCCCGGCGCTCCAGTATGGCGCGGTCGGCCCCGCAACGAAGTTTGGGGCCGGATTGTTCGCTTCAGTCCCGGACCGTTTTACTAACCGGTCGATCGAGCTTCCTAGTTCGAGAGTTGCATATGCCGTTACATGGTATCTCGATGTATTTAGCAGTTCACACAACTATTACCGAGTTCACGTAACTAATTCACAGTTCACATAACTATTACCCGGCTACAGGCCGTATGAAACGGCAACAGGCCTACTCCACCGTGACCGATTTCGCTAGGTTACGGGGCTGATCCACATCGGTGCCCTTGGCGACCGCGACATGATAGGCCAGCAGCTGCAGCGGAATGGTGTAGGCGATCGGTGCCAGCGCGTCCGGTACGTGCGGCATGTCGAGCACGGTGATGCCCGGCCCGCTGTCCAGCCCGGAGTTCTCGTCGGCGAACACATACAGTTCGCCGCCGCGCGCGCGTACTTCCTGCAGGTTGGATTTGACCTTCTCCAACCACTCGTCGGTAGGTGCAACGGCAATCACCGGCATGCTTTCGTCGACCAGCGCCAGCGGGCCGTGCTTGAGCTCGCCTGCCGCATAGGCCTCGGCGTGGAGATAGGAAATCTCCTTGAGCTTGAGCGCGCCTTCCATGGCAATGGGGTACATCGGCCCACGCCCCAGGAACAGAGCGTGGTGCTTATCGACAAATTGCTCGGCCAGATGCCGGATGGCCTCGTCCAGCGACAGCACGCTGACCACTGCGGCTTCGACCCCCCGGATATCGGCGGCCAGCCGCGCGCTGCGCGACTCGTCGCGCGCCAGCATGCCCGACAACAGCAGCAGGCACATGAGCTGAGTGGTAAACGCCTTAGTCGAGGCAACGCCGATCTCGGGGCCTGCACGGGTCATCATCACCAGATCGGATTCACGGGTAAGCGAGCTTTCCGGCTTGTTACAGATGGCAAGCGTGCCGAGATAACCGTGGTCACCTAGGCTCTTGGCATAGCGCAGCGCGGCCAGGGTATCGGCCGTTTCTCCTGACTGGCTGAGGGTGATGAACAGACAGTTCTTCGGCACCACGGGATCGCGATATCGATACTCGCTGGCCAGCTCGACGTTGCAGGGAATACGCGCCTGTGCCTCGATCCAGTAACGGGCCACCAGACCCGCGTGATGGCTGGTGCCACAGGCCACGATATGAATGGCTTCGACCTTTGCCAGCAGCGCTTCTGCACCAGGGCCGATGCTGGAGGCCAGCACGCCATCGTCTGAAAGACGTCCCTGCCAGGTATCGACCAGCGCCTGCGGCTGCTCGTAGATTTCCTTGAGCATGAAATGCCGATAGATGCCTTTTTCGGTCGCATCGATGCTCAGCCCGGATTCCTTGACTTCGCGCTCGACCGGCACACCGGCGAGATCGGTGACGACAAAACCGTGCGGATCAAGCACGACCATATCGCCCTCTTCGAGATAAACGAAGCGACGCGTGACCGGCAGCAGCGCGGCAACGTCGGAGGCCACGAAATGCTCGCCGATGCCCACGCCCAACACCAGCGGCGAGCCGCTGCGGGTTGCAACCAGCATTTCCGGATTGTCACGACAGATCACGGCCAGCGCGTAGGCGCCGTGCAGTTCAGCCGCCGCCAGGCGCACGGCACCGGCCAGGTCGTCGGCGTCGTCCAGATAGCTATCGATCAGATGCGCGACCACCTCGGTATCGGTTTCCGATACAAAGCTATAGCCCGCGTCCTGCAGGCGCCGACGCAGCGGTTCGTGATTCTCGATGATGCCGTTATGCACCACCGCCACACGTTCAGACGACAGATGGGGATGGGCGTTGCCCTCAGTCACCCCGCCGTGGGTCGCCCAGCGCGTATGGGCGATACCCAGACGGCCGTCGACCGCACCGTTCTGTTCGCTTTCCAGCCGATCGGCCAGGGCCTGCACCTTGCCCACCGCACGCGTGCGTTCCAGCCGACCGTTGTTCAGCAGGGCAACCCCCGCCGAATCATAGCCTCGATACTCAAGCCGACGCAGGCCCTCCATGAGGATCGGCTCGACGTTGCGCTGCGCACTGGCTCCAACAATTCCACACATCTTGTCGTATGTCCCGATTGTGCCGACGCATGGCCGACGAAGTATCTATGAATGACCCGGATTGTCTTTCTTCGGCCGGGTCCAGCCGTCGACCGTGAACTGCTTGCTACGCGACAGCGTAAGTGCTTGGGCCGGCGCGGTTTTGGTGATGGTTGAACCGGCACCGATCGTCGCCCCGTTGCCCACCGATACCGGGGCCACCAGCTGGGTGTCCGAGCCGATGAAAGCGTCGTCGCCGATCGTGGTCACATGCTTGTTGGCGCCATCGTAGTTGCAGGTAATGACGCCGGCGCCGATATTCACGTTATCGCCGACGCTGGCGTCGCCGACGTAGCTCAGATGATTGATCTTGCTGCCGCGGCCCAGCGAGATCTTCTTGGTTTCGACGAAATTACCGATCTTGGCCCGATCACCGACGCGGGTCTCCGGACGCAGACGGGCAAACGGACCGATCTGACAATGGGCACCGACCACCGCGTGCTCAATGACGCTATGCGAGAGCACCTGAGTGTTATCGTCGATAGTGCAGTGGCGCAGCACGCAGTGGGGGCCGATGCTCACGTTGTCGCCCAGCACCACGTCGCCTTCGATCACGGCGTTGATATCGATCACCGTGTCGCGTCCGACGCGCAGGGTGCCGCGCAGATCGAAACGATCGGGATCACGCAGCATCAGCCCCTGTGCCATCAGCACTTCGGCCTGTCGACGCTGCAGAATACGTTCGGCACGCGACAGATCGAGCTTGTTGTTGATGCCCTGGGTCTCGTCGACGGTACCGGCCTGCCCGGCCACCACCGAAACCCCATCCGCGGCGGCCAGTGCAATACAATCGGTCAGGTAGTACTCGCCCTGAGCGTTGGCGTTGGTCAGGCGCGACAGCCAGCCTCGCAGATGGCTGGCCTGGGCACACATCAGCCCGGTATTGGTTTCACGGATATGGCGCTCATCGGCACTGGCGTCTTTTTCCTCAACGATGCCAACAACCCGATTGTCGTCATTGCGCACGATGCGCCCATAGCCAGACGGATCGGCCAGCACCACGGTCAACAGCGCCAGCGCATTATCCCCGGCAGTGCCGACCAGATGCGTCAACGTCGCGGCCCGCATCAATGGCACATCGCCATACAACACCAGCACCTGGGCGTCGTCGGGCACGTCACCGATCGCCTGGGCCACCGCATGGCCAGTACCCAGTTGCTCGGCCTGATATACCCAGCGGACGTCCAGATAACCCAGCGCTGACTGCACCTGCTCGCCGCCGTGGCCGTAAACCACGTGAATACGCTCGGGGGCGAGCGCCTGTGCCGACTCGACCACATGCTTGAGCAGCGGCCGGTCGGCCAACGGCTGGAGTACCTTCGGCAATGCCGAATTCATTCGTTTTCCCTGGCCAGCGGCCAGTATGACGACGTGCAGACCCATAATCGGAACCGGATTGAACTCTGGGCGGGACTATACCGCTGCAGCCGCGGCTTGCGTAACCGTCACCGACTGCGACTGGCAGGCCGACGACCAGGGTGAATCGTTATCGGCCGCCCATACCCGACTATGTAGCCAACCCATCCAGTGCGGATCTGCCATCAGTTGGCGTTGCTCGGGAATCGACAGGCTGTCGCTACCCTGGCCGAGCGCGCGCTCGGCCAGTTCCTGGCGGTAGCCGGCAATCTCTGGCGCAAAGCGCCGCGCGCGTCCTTGCAGGCCGATATGCAAGGCATTGAGCACCGGATCGACCACGACGCGTTCGAAGTCGGCCTCGGCCGGCGCATTTGCCTCGAGTTCGATGATCCGCGCCAGCTCACGGGGCAGATGCTGCTCTTCGGGAATCACCTGCAACCCATTGCGGCGCATCCATATGCCGATATCGACCCGCGAAGTCACCACCGTGATGATCGGAGCAAAAAACAACGGCACCAGGATAGGCGCCAACCAGGGCGCAAATCCGGGCGTGTAGTAATACAGGATCGCACCCCATATCACGGCCAGTATCATCCCCGGCAGATGAAAACGCAGGGCCGCAAGCCACGGCACCTGGGCGTCGCCACGCTGCTGACTGTTCCATTTCACCTGTTTGCCGATCAGCGTCGTGAACACAAATACGGTATGCGCCAGCATACGCAGCGGAGCCAGCAGCGAAGTGAGAATGATTTCGATCAGCGTGGACGCAATCAAATTGCCCACCCCGCCGAAGTCGGCCTGACGCCCGCGCCCAATGATCATCAGCATGCCCAGAACCTTCGGCAGGAATAGCACGACCAGCGTGGCAATGAACAGACTCAAGGCCCAGATGGGCTGCCACACCGGCCAGGATGGGAACAGAGCGCCAGGCGAGGGGAAATAATCCGGCGTGGTCACTGCCTCCATCACCGCTTCGGTACTCGACAACACGAGGAAGACAAACCAGACCGCCGCCGAGGTATAGGCCATCACGCCGTTGGCAAACAAGGCGCGGTGGGCAGGGGCCAGATTGTCCGAGAACAACAGCCGGATGTGCTGGATATTGCCCTGACACCAGCGCCGGTCGCGGCCCAGCTCATCAATCAGTGTGGGCGGGACCTCTTCATAACTGCCGGGTAGATCGTAGGCAATATAGACGCCCCAGCCGGCGCGGCGCATGAGCGCTGCCTCGACGAAATCATGCGACAGAATCTCTCCCGACAGGGCGCCGCGCCCCGGCAGTCGCGGCAATGCACAGTGCGCCATGAACGGCTCGATTCGGAGGATCGCGTTATGCCCCCAGTAATGCGCATTGTCCAGATGCCAGTAATGCAGACCGGCGGCAAACATCCGCCCATAGACACGGGTGGCAAACTGCTGCACCCGCGACAGGAAACTCGATCGATTGACTGCGGTTGGCGGCGTCTGGATGATGCCCACCGCAGGGTTCGCCTGCATACGGTCAACCATGGCGGTAAGCGTCGAACCGATCATGATCGAGTCGGCGTCAAGCACGATCATATACCGATAGGCGCCGCCCCAACGTCGACAGAAGTCAGCCAGGTTGCCGCTCTTGCGGGCAACGCGCGCGCGTCGGCGACGATAGAAGAAGCGATCGAACGCGCCCAGCTCCTTGCACATCTCGGCCCAGGCCTGCTCTTCGGCGGCAATGGTATCCGGGTTCACCGAATCGCTGAGCACAAAGAAATCGAACTCATCGAGCCGACCGGTGTCCGCCAGCGATTCATAGATCGCACGCAGGCCAGCAAACGCCCGCGTGACTTCTTCTTCATAGATCGGCATCACGATAGCCGTACGCGCCGGGCCGTCAGTCGATATGCCGGAGTTCGGCGGCGACTGGAGTGTTTCATCAGTCCACGATACGCGTCGGTCCGAGATAAGATAGCGATCGCCTTGCCATAGCACGAAGAAGCCTGCGACGGCGGTCCAGAACCCAACCAGGATCCAGGCAAACAACAGCGAAGCCAGCGTCAGAATGACGACTTCCAGAGGCGTGCCGCCCTTGTGCGGCAGTACCGTCAACATATAGAAGGTCGCACTGGCCGCCGGGAAAGCAACCATCAGCAACAGCAGGAACTGACGCTTGAGCACAACGCCGCGCAGCCGACTGGGAACTGCTTTCGGCAATCGCTGGCGGCGTCTCATACTCGGGATGAATCGCGCAAGAAATCGCCACGGCCGTCGATCAATCGATGCCGGCGACATCGGCCAGCGCGACATCGGCGGCATGGATGAACCGCGATACCGCCCGCTGCCCCGGCTCTGGCGGCGGGCCGACATGGCCGGATAGCGCCTTTCGATCCGCGCGCTGAGCTGATCATCGACGGCCGTCGAATCATGGTCGGCAGCCGGTGCCAGCACACGGTCGAGAGCGGCCATCGCCTGCTCGCGGTCGGCCGGCTGTTGGCTGGCGACCGCGTCGCGTAGTTCCATACGCCGGCTGTGGTCAAGATTGAGCTGGTCGAGGTAGGCCTCGACCGTTGCCATGGCGTCGGCCGGTGGGTCGGCTTGTATCACGGTGTTTTCAATTGATAGGTCCAGGTTTCGGTCAGCCCGCCGCCGTTCGCATCGGCCAGATAGGCTCTCAGGTCCAGCGGCTTGTCCAGCGCGCTGGTGGGCACCAGAAACATCAACCGCCAACCGCTCGTGTGTGGGTTACGCACGGCCTGAATATCGCTGATCGTGACGTCACGCCCGGCCGTAACTCGCGGCTGTACCGAATTCGGATCCGTCAGCTTGGACAACTCGCCGCCGACAAAATCGATCGCTACCCGGACCTGATTTTTCTGCTGGCCGGGAGCGACAGCGGCCATGCCCACACGCGTCGCCACTGTATGCCCCATTGACTCGGGCACCTGCAGCTTGCTCGACCATTTGATGTCATAAGCAAAATGCATCTGCTGGCCCGCCTTGACCGGCGCCTTGGGCACCCAGTACAAAGCCATATTGTCGTTGACCTCACTGTCAGAGGGAATCTCGACCAGTTCGAGATGTCCGTCGCCCCAATTGCCCTCCGGCGTTATCCAGGCATTCGGCCGCTTTTCGTATTCATAGTCCAGATCCTGATAATCGTCGAACTTGCGGTCACGCTGCATCAGACCAAAACCTCGTATGTTCGAGGCATTGAACTGATTGAGCCGGAGCTTGGTCGGATTCACCAGTGGACGCCACAGCCATTCGCCATTGGCCGACGAGATCAGCATCCCGTCCGAGTCGTGCGCTTCGGGCCGATAATTGTCCAGCCGGGTCAGGCTGTTCTCACCCCAGGTGAACATGCTCGTCAGTGGCGCTACACCCAGTTTGTCTATTGCCTTGCGGGTGAACAGCGTTTCTTCCACATGCGTATGCGTGGCTTCCTTGCCTGGCGTCACGATGAATTCGTAGGCCCCTGTCACACTAGGCGAATCAAGCATGGCGTAGAGCGTCATGTCTTTCGACTTGGCGTTCGGCCTGACTAACCAGAACTCGGTGAAGTTTGGAAACTCCTCGCCTTTTTCCAGATTCCCGGTATCGATCGACAACCCCCGGGCCGACAGCCCGTAATGCTCATCGCCCGCCAGCGCCCGAAAATAGGAAGCGCCCAGAAACGACATCACCTCATCGAGCTTGCTGGGGTTGTTCAAAGTGTGCAGCAGGCGCAGCCCGGCATAACCGACATCGTCGGGGACTTTATTTTTCAAGTCCTGATTCGGATAGTTAAAATTGTTTTTATTGAAGCTGTAATCCGTCACCTTGCCATCGCTTACCACGTGGATTTTCACGGCGTGGGTGTAATACGACCCCGGGTGATAGAACATCACCTCAAACGGCAGTTGTGCCTTGTGCCACAGCGCGTCATCGCGTTTGAACTGGATCTGCGACAGTTGATCGGCACTCATGTCGCTGAGGAACTTTGGCACCTTCACCGGTGCTTTGTAATCCTGACTCGCAAGCTTCTTGGCACGCGCAATCAGCTGGTCGTAGCTAAACACTACAGAAGCGTTAGACTTTGCCTTGTCGTTGTTATCCTTGGTGCCGCCGCTCTTGACGCCACTATCACTCTTTGCAGAGCTGCTGGATTCTTTATCAGTCTCAGAGGAGCTCTTTGGCTGTGCGCTGGCCGGGGTCGCGGCAGCCTTGCCAGTGGTTGCGGACTCGGGCTTGGAACCGTCTTTGTTGTCTGAACCGGCACCAGCGGCCGCCGCCGGCAGCGCCGTCATCGACGCGAGACACAATGCACTTAAGAGAAGGCCGGTAGGCCAGTGGCGCTTCATTCTTTTCTCCAGTCGTCACCGAGTCGGCTTCAGCACTGCATGCAGTATGCCGAATACCTCGCGCAAAGACCTATAAGCTATCAGACGCTCCTAACCCTAGCTTAACCGCAGCATCTGCCGCTTCGGCAACAGGCCTTGGTTGGCCGCATCAGTATCGATGCGACCAAGGCGCTCTCAGATGCTCCCCCAGTGACGATAAGTCAGGCATCAGCCCGCCCGCCGCGTGCGAGTAATTGAGCGTTACTCGAACGTCATCGTGCCGGCTGGTGGAGCTCCAACCCGCTGACAGATAGTCGACATTGAAGTTGAGCCCGCTCCCCAGGCCGGGGAGCGCAATACCAAGCCCCGTTCGACTGCCCAACCCCGCGCCTCTGTAGGGGCTGCCGCCGACGGCAAAGGTAGGCGATATCCGCGCCTGCAGGCCGGCGATATCCAGAACATGCGAGGCAGCCATCTGCCACATGCCCCCGCTCACAGGCAACGCGTTGGGCGTCGCCATACCGGCTCCGAACCATCCAACCGTGGAGTTCACGCGCCAGTCGCGCCAGCGCATGGTTTCAACAGCGAGCTCCAGCGACAACGGCGTATGCCCTGCGCCGTTTACCACAGTCGCACTGCCGATTTGGGCGCTCAGACGCCAGGGCTGACCAATATCAGTAAGCTCCGGCCGCTGCGCCAGCGTCCAGCGCTGCACGATGCCGTCCCAGGTCGCGGTCGCGTTTGCCGACCGATGCAGGCGCAGCGTATTGCTCAGCTGCCAGCGGCCAATGAGTGCCTGCTGACCAGACAGTTCAAACCCCCTGTCGCCTGCCGCCAGATCGCTGCCGAGCGCATGGAAGGCAGAATCCGTTGCAAAGTAGCCGATATTGAGTCGGCCGCGCCCTACCGCGTGACTGAAGCCGATGTGGGCCGCTCGCCCACCCAGAGCCGCGCTACCGCCCTGGCTGACCTGCGCGATCTCGGTGGTCAGGACCGGCATATACCAGCGCTGGCCGAGATTGAGGCGGCTCTCGGCCCGTATCAACGTCTGGCTGCCGAAGTTGGCCTCGGTTGATTCGGTATGCAGCGCCGAGAGTTGCAGCGCCGGTGTCGGGCCTTTCGCGCTCTCCCATTGGAGGCCACTGGTCAGATATTTCTGCCTGGCGGTGCTGAGCGCGTCCAAGCCAGCAAATACGCGGGCATCACCGAGTTTTCGGCCAGCAGCCGACAAATCGAGCTCGCGCTGGCGACCTTGGATCTGGCGGCGAAGATCGCTGGAGGAGAACGGGGTGATGTAGTCGGAGCCGGCTGCCCCGGCCGGTGGTGGCGCCAGTACGGCTGCCATGACAACCAGAGCCGCCATAACAGCAGGTACTCGACACATTATCGGCATCATGACAAGACTCGTGCAGAAGTCGTTTGTCGCGCTGCAACAGTCCCATCAAACCACCACAGAACCGCACCTTAACGCACGGTGCGCTCTAGTGACCGCCCCGAATACGCTTGACCAGTTCCAGACGGGCGGCGGCTTCAGTCAACTGAGCGTGTGCACGCGCGATATCAACATGGCTATCGGCCGCCGCGACAGCTTCTTCAGCACGCTGCTTGACTTTTTCTGCCTCCGCCTCATCGATATCCTTGGCGCGCTCTGCAATGTCCGCCAGCACAGTGACCAGATGAGGCTGCACTTCGAGCAGCCCGCCGGAGACAAAGACGTGCTCGTCCTCCTCGCCTTCCTTCTCGATTCGCAGGTCGCCCGGTTTGAGACGGGTCAGCAGCGGCGCGTGACGCGGCAGGATACCCATTTCCCCCATCAATGCCGGTACGAATACCCTGGTAGCCGAACCCGAATAGATTTCGCCTTCGGCACTGACGACGTCGACGTGAATTTTCATGACTATTGCCTATGCGGGTAGCAACCGCGACCCGGAGGCCGCTGCTGCGGAATTCATGCAGACGTGACGCTCAGGCCGCCTTTTCCTTCTTCGACATCTTCTCGCCTTTCTCGACGGCTTCTTCGATCGTGCCGACCATCAGGAAAGCCTGCTCGGGCAAATGATCATACTCACCGTCGCAGATGCCGCGGAAGCCACGAATGGTTTCCGCCAGCGGGACGTACTTGCCGGGTGCGCCGGTGAACACTTCGGCGACGAAGAACGGCTGCGACAGGAAACGCTCGATCTTGCGAGCCCGGGACACCGCGAGCTTGTCTTCTTCAGACAGCTCGTCCATGCCCAGAATCGCGATGATATCCTTGAGTTCGCGATAACGCTGCAGCGTCTGCTGTACATCCTGCGCGGTCTGATAATGCTCGTTGCCGACAATGTTCGGATCAAGCTGGCGCGAAGTCGAATCCAGCGGATCGACAGCCGGATAAATGCCGCGTTCGGCAATCGAACGCGACAGCGTCACGGTGGCGTCAAGATGCGCGAAGGTAGTGGCCGGCGACGGATCGGTCAAATCATCCGCCGGCACGTAGACCGCCTGCACTGAGGTAATCGAACCGGTCTTGGTCGAGGTAATGCGCTCCTGCAGGAGACCCATTTCCTCGGCCAGCGTAGGCTGATAGCCGACCGCAGACGGCATACGACCCAATAGCGCGGAGACCTCGGTACCAGCCAGCGTGTAGCGATAGATATTGTCGATGAACATCAGTACGTCACGGCCTTCGTCGCGGAAAAACTCGGCCATGGTCAGACCGGTCAGAGCCACGCGCAGACGGTTGCCCGGCGGCTCGTTCATCTGGCCATAGACCAGGGCGACCTTGTCCAGCACGTTCGACTCTTTCATCTCGTAATAGAAGTCGTTGCCTTCGCGGGTGCGCTCGCCGACGCCGGCGAATACCGAATAGCCCTCGTGTTCGGCCGCGATGTTGCGGATCAGCTCCATCATGTTGACGGTCTTGCCCACCCCGGCACCACCGAACAACCCGACCTTGCCACCCTTGGCAAACGGGCACAGCAGGTCGATGACCTTGATGCCGGTTTCCAGCAGCTCCTGACCGCCCGCCTGCTCTTCGAAGGTCGGCGGCTCACGATGAATTGGCGCCATTTGCTCGGCACCGATATCGCCCTTGTTATCGATCGGCTTGCCCAGTACGTCCATGATGCGGCCAAGCGTCTTCTGGCCGACCGGCACGGAAATCGGCTGTCCGGTGTTCTCTACTTCGCCGCCGCGCATAAGGCCTTCGGTCACGCCCATGGCAATACAGCGTACTACCCCATCGCCAATCTGCTGCTCTACCTCGAGTACCAGACCCGACTCCTTGTGGGTCAGGGCATCAAAGATATGGGGCAGCGCCGCGCGGTCGAACTCAACGTCCACGACCGGACCAATGATCTGTACGACTTTACCGTAACTCATGTGTGCTTCCTCGCCTGGGCGACCGCTGTTTCCTGCCAAATGGCTCGAGCAGCCGCTCGGTGTGATGTCCTTGAATAAGTTTACGAAACCGCCGCCGCGCCGGCGACGATCTCGGACAGCTCCTGGGTAATCGCAGCCTGTCTTTGTTTGTTGTATTCGAGTTGCAGGTCGTCGATGATGTCGCCGGCGTTATCCGATGCGGCCTTCATCGCGACCATGCGCGCCGCCATCTCGCAGGCCACGTTCTCGACCACACCCTGATAAACCTGGGCTTCGACATAGCGCACCAGGAAGTCATCGAGCAGGCTCTGGGCGTCTGGCTCATAGATATAATCCCAGTAGTCGGCCATATCATCGTCCGAGCCTGCCTCTACTGGCAGTAGCTGCTGGACTTCAGGCGTCTGCGTCATCGTGTTGACGAACTCGTTACTCATCAGATACAGACGGTCGATCTCGCCGTCCCGGTAGCCATCGAGCATGACCTTGACCGAACCGATCAGCTCCTGAAGGCTCGGCCGATCGCCAAGATTGACGACCTCGGCTTTCAGATCCGTCAAGCGACGAAAGAAACTCGCTCCCTTGCGGCCGACTACTGCCACATCGGTGGGGATATTCTTTTCGTTCCACTTTCGCATTTCGCTCAGCACACGGCGAAACAGGTTGATATTCAATCCACCGCACAAGCCACGATCAGTAGAGACCACAATGATGCCGACGCGTCGGACCTCGCGCTCCTCCATGAATGGATGCTTGTAGCCAACATTCGCCTTGGCCACATGGCCGATCGTGCGGCGAATCTTGTCGGCATAGGGCCGTGCCGCCTCCACGTGCTCCTGCGCCTTGCGCATCTTCGAGGCCGCGACCATTTCCATGGCCTTGGTGATCTTCTGCGTATTCTTGACGCTTTTGATCTTGCCCTTGACTTCCTTACCGCCGGCCATCAACAGACTCCGTTAGGTTGGGTCCACACCACCGGCCGAACCGACCGGTGGACGAAGCGCGCTACCACGTATGCGTCTCTTTGAATTCTTTGATTGCCGCGTGCAGGGATTGCTGGATCTCATCGCTGAAATCACCGCTGTCATTGATCTCGTCAACGAGCTCGGTCTTTTCGGATTCCAGGTACTGATGCAGCGACGCCTCGAAGTCCACGACCTTGTCGACGTCGACGTCGTCCAGATAACCCTTGTCAGCGGCGAACAGCGAAGCAGCCATCAACGCCAGAGATAGCGGATGGTACTGCTTCTGGATCATTAACTTGGTGACGCGCTCGCCGCGCTCGAGCTGCGAACGAGTCGCCTCGTCGAGATCGGAAGCGAACTGGGCAAAAGCGGCCAGCTCTCGATACTGGGCCAGCGCCAGACGGATACCACCACCAAGTTTCTTAATGATCTTGGTCTGGGCCGAGCCGCCGACACGCGATACCGACAGACCGGCATTCACAGCCGGTCGAGTGCCGGCGTTGAACATATCGGTTTCCAGATAGATCTGACCGTCGGTGATCGAGATCACGTTGGTAGGCACGAACGCCGACACGTCACCTGCCTGAGTCTCGATGATCGGCAACGCAGTCAACGATCCGGTCTTGCCCTTGACCTCGCCGTTGGTGAGCTCTTCCACGTACTCGGCGTTGATACGAGCCGCACGCTCCAGGAGACGGGAATGGAGATAGAACACATCGCCCGGATACGCTTCACGGCCTGGAGGACGACGCAGCAACAGCGATATCTGACGATAGGCAACGGCCTGCTTTGACAGGTCATCATAGACGATCAACGCGTCTTCGCCCTTGTCGCGGAAATACTCACCCATCGAGCAGCCGGCATAGGGCGCGATGTACTGCAGCGCTGGAGAGATCGCAGCACCCGCGGCGACGACGATAGTGTGATCCATCGCGCCTTCTTGCTCGAGCTTGCGCACCACCGCGGCAATCGAGCTGTTTTTCTGCCCGATAGCGACGTAGATACATTTGATGCCGGTATCTTTCTGATTGATAATCGTGTCAATCGCAACCGCTGTCTTGCCGATCTGGCGATCGCCAATGATCAGCTCACGCTGGCCTCGGCCAATCGGCACCATAGCGTCGATCGCCTTCAGGCCGGTCTGTACGGGTTGATCCACCGACTGGCGGGCAATCACGCCGGGCGCCACCTTCTCGATCGGCGATGTCTGGGTCGTACCCAGCTCGCCCTTGCCGTCGACCGGGATGCCGAGCGGGTCGACCACGCGCCCGAGCAGCTCATCACCCACCGGCACTTCGAGGATACGACCGGTTGTCTTGACCTCGCAGCCTTCGGAGATATGGCGATATTCACCCATGAGCACCGCGCCGACCGAATCACGCTCGAGGTTGAGCGCGATGCCGAAGGTGCCGCCCGGGAATTCAAGCATCTCGCCCTGCATCGCGTTCGCCAGCCCGTGAATACGGGCAATGCCGTCCGCCAAGCTGACCAGCGTGCCGACGTTGCGCGACTCGGTAACGGTATCGAAGTTCTCGATCCGTTTCTTGATGAGGTCTGAAATTTCCGCCGGATTGAGTTGCATTGACCTTATTCCTCTATATCCATATCGCCGCGGCATTTGCCCTCGGCGGTGTGCGTCGTCACGCCTGCACTAGTGCGTAAGCGACTGGCGCATACGCTCGAGCTGAGCCGACAGGGAACCATCGATCACCAGGTCACCGGCACGGATCACCGCGCCCCCGATTACCGACTCATCGCGTTCGAAACTGAGCTGCACCTTGCGCGACAGGCGTTTTTCAATCGCTTCGGTGAGCGCAGACTGCTGGGTGTCTGACAGGTCGGCGGCCGAGCAGACGTGGACGTCCACCCGATTCTCGCGCTCGGCCAGATTTGCCTCGTACAACTGGGCAACCGCTGGCGCCAGCACCAGCCGACCGTTGTCTGCCAACACACGAACCAGGTTTCTCGCCCGGTCGTGAATATCGTCGCTAGCGATATCGATGATCGCGTCGGCCAGCGTAGCGTCGTCGATCGCTGGATTGCTCATCAGCGCCGCAACATCCTCGTTGCTAACCACCGCCGACAGCGCCGCCAGCGCATCGGACCAGGAAGCAAAATCGCCACTGTCCTCGGCCAGTTGAAAAACCGCCTCTGCGTACGGCCGCGCCAACGTGTAGATCTCAGCCATGATCAGCGAATCCCTGCGACGAGATCATCGATGATGTCGTTGTGCGCCTTGGCGTCGATTTCCCGCTTGAGGATACGCTCGGCACCGGCCACCGCCAGGGCGCCGACCTCGCGGCGCAGCTCGGCCTTGGCCGAAACCACAGCCTGGTCGATCTCTTCGCGTGCCGCCGTAATGATGCGATCGCCTTCGGCCCGCGCTTCAGAGCGGGCGCGATCAACGGTCTCGTTGGCCTGCCGCTGGGCGCTCGTCAGCAGCTCCTGTGCCTGCTCACGAGCTTCGCGCATGCGATTTTCGGCATCTGCGATCGCCTCGTTGAGCTCGCGCTTGCCGCGATCAGCAGCCGCAAGGCCTTCGCTCACCTTGATCTTGCGCTCGTCCATGACACGCACGACCGGCCCCCAGACAAATCGCCGGGTAAACCAAACCAAGGCCAGGAAGATCAGAATCTGGACAATCAGTGATCCGGTAATAGCTACCATGACGCGCTCTCGTTAACCGCCGGCAAGACTGGTAAAGGATCCGACAAAGGGGTTCGCAAACATGAACCACATCGACACCCCGAACAGAATGAACGGGAAGGATTCCATCAGGCCGGCAAAAATGAACATGTTGACCATTAACTGAGGCCGCATTTCAGGCTGGCGCGCAATACCTTCCAGCGCCTTCGATGTGATCAGACCCCAGCCGATCGCAGAGCCGAGACCGGCAGCGGCGAACATGAGGCCGACGCCAATGGCGGTTGCGGCGACGATTTGCGCTATAAGTTCTGGATGTGCACCCACGTTTTCTACTCCTTGATCGGATTGTCAGCTAGGAACCGGTATGTGTTGAAACTATTTTCGCAGACCCGAAGCCGGCGACCCATCGGCACGAACCCATTATCCGCACCATGCCACAGTGCAACGACGCACTGCTTCTTTTTCGTGATACTCACAATTTTTCGTTGCGCCTGTTCTGGGGTGAGATTGCAGTTTCTAGCCTGCTACTGCAAGAGACTGCAGCACATGCGAGAACAGACGGCGATGCTAGTGGTCTTCTGTCTGCTGCGCCATACCGAGATAGACGATGGTCAGCACGGCAAAGATAAAAGCCTGCAGCAGTGCGATGAACGTATCAAACAAACTCCACACAAAACCAGTGATGAAATGCAGCACGGGCCAGATGAAGATGCCGGAACTCAACGAGCTGAAGGCGCTGACACTCAGCATGGCGAGCAACGCAAAGATCAATTCGCCGGCAAACATATTGCCAAATAATCGCAACGCGAGACTGATCGGCTTCGAGATATCATCGATCAGCGTAGTCAGAATATTGGCGGGTGCGCCGTACTTGCCATAGGGATGGGTCAAAAACCGTTTGACGTAGCCCGACATGCCATTGGCGCGGATCTGGTAGTAAACCATGATCACAAACACCACCAGCGCCATTGCAAAAGGCGTATCCAGCGCAGCGGTTGGCACCGCTCGAAAAAATACCTCGTGCGCACCGAACGTGTGCCCGACAACCTGCGCAATACCGGGAATGAGATCGATTGGCAGCACGTCGATCAGATTCATGGTGGCGACCCACATGAAAATTGCCAACGCCATCGCGCCAACAAAATGATTCTGACCGTGAAAGACCTGTCCTACCTGATCGCCGATATACTCGACCCCACCTTCAAAAGCGAGCTGCAGGCGGCCAGGGTTGTCGACACTGAGATTGCGGCGAACCAAAAGACCAAGCACACAGATGGCAGCCGCGCACAGCAATCCCATAAAGAGAAGGTCGATGGTAAAGGCCCCGAAATCCACGAGGCCATTCGGCTGATGCGTTTCTGCACTACAGCCGACACACCAGGACGTCAGGTGATGGGTGATGTACCCGGCGGAGCTGCCTTCAGTCGCCATTAGCTTGTCTTCCCATTGATGCCACCATGTATCGCCTCATCGGGCCTGCGAGCACGTAATAAGAACATTCTGCACCCATGAATCCGACGAGTATCGCGACAGGCGCCAGTCGCAACCATGCGATACCCACCCCGAACGCGACACAGACAAACAGCATTCGCTCGGCCGCGCCCATCATCAGCGGCGCAAGCGACACGCCGGATCTGCTGGCCCGCGCCATGCGCCAGCCAAGAAGCAATGTCACGCCCAAGCCAATGAATACCCCAAATATGGCGGCTACTGCCCCGCCAAGCCCCGCATACACAAAAAACCCCGCAGCGATCACCAGGCCAACCAATGCCTGGATCGTCAGCAAGCGAACAAGCACTTTACCCATGTCGCTGCGTCAAGCCCGTCAGTCTTTGATTGAAAGCGAGTCTACCGTCAGACGCGATAACATTTCAATCCCACGCACATCGGGAATCGCTATCCTGCTATAGGCAGAACCTATGCAAACACGCCAAGCGCTCCGCCGAGCCGTCTCGATCGATTTATAGTCAATCACGGCTCTGTTTTTACTGAATTTTTTATTATTCATTATACAATCAAATATGCCCGGAACGCGGCTGATGTATGATGAATCAATCATCCTTGGGGTCCTTATCGAAGCGATTGACAAGAGACTCGAGCTGTTCGGCATTGCGATAACGAATGATCACGCGCCCACCGCCGCGGCGGTCGGTCTCGATCTTCACGCCGGCATGCAAGCGTTCGGCCAGATTCGATTCCAACCGGACGAGACCTGCATCGCGGCGCGCAGCCCCCGAGTCTTCCACCTCGCCAGACAGAGTCCGGCGAACCAGCGCTTCGGTCTGGCGCACCGTCAGCGAACGTGCGAGCACGCGCTGGGCAATATCCGACTGGCTCGGGCCGTTTAGCGCCAGCAAGGCCCGCGCATGGCCCATTTCGATATGGCCAGCACGCAACATATCGCCGACGTCTGTATTCAGATCCGCCAACCTCAGTAGATTCGACACCGAGGCACGCGAACGTCCGACCGCTTGCGCGCAGGCCGCATGGGTCATGCCGCATTCCTCGATCAAACGCTTGAGTGCCGCCGATTCCTCCAGTGGATTGAGATCCTCGCGCTGAATATTCTCGATCAGGGCCACCGCCATGGCCACTTCGTCCGGCATATCACGGACCACGGCAGGCACCGTCTGCAAGCCAGCCAGACGCGAAGCCCGCCAGCGCCGCTCGCCGGCAATGATTTCGTAGCCTGAGCCGGGCTTGTCGCCGACCTGGCGTACAACCAAAGGCTGCACGACACCCTGGGCACGAATGGACTGCGCCAGCGCCTCCAGCGCATCGGCGTCCATATCGCGTCTTGGCTGATAGCGTCCCGGCGACAGATCGTCGAGCGCGAGCTCCATCAGCGCGCCGTGCGCGGCCGCTGCCTCGAGATCCTTGCTCAGCAGGGACTCCAGCCCGCGCCCCAACCCACGTCTCTTCTGTGCCATAACGAAATTTTTCCTGTGCTAGCAGCCTATCTGACTCGACGCCGACTACTGCGCCGGCCCCTGGCGATCGCTTGAGGCAGACCCGCTCCTGAGATCATCGCCGACGTCGACTGAACAGGGCCGACACCGCGCGTCGTGCGCCGCTGCTGGGCGCCTGAACCATCTCGCTATCGTCACGGCCGAGAATCTCCGCGGCGAGCGCCCGATAGGCTACAGCTCCCGACGCTGCGCCATCGTACTGGATGATCGGCAAACCATGACTGGGCGCTTCGGCCAACCGTACGTTGCGGGGAATGACGGTCTCGTACACCGCGTCGCCGAAGTAATCGATGAGCTGCGACGACACATCGCCGGTGAGCCGGTTGCGCGCATCGTACATCGTACGCAGCACCCCCTCGACGGCTAGCTGCGGATTGATCATCTGGCGCACGCTGTCGATCGTCCCGAGCAGATCCGACAGCCCTTCCAGCGCATAGTATTCGCACTGCATGGGGATGATCACGCCGCGGGCCGCCGCCAGCGCGTTGATGGTCAGCATGGATAGCGCCGGCGGACAGTCGACGATTACATAATCGAAACTGTCTGAGATCTCGGCCAGCGCCCTCTTGAGCGCGGTGCGCCCGTTCTGCATGTCGCGCAGGCCAACTTCGGCTGCGGTCATGTCGGCGTTGGCGCCCAGCAGATAAAAATCTCCGTCCAGCACCACTTCGAGCGCTTCGGAAACGCCCTTGTCGCCCAGTAGAAAATCGCAGACGGTGGCCTCGAGCGCGTTCTTGTCAACGCCGACGCCCATCGTGGCATTGCCCTGGGCATCCATATCGACCAGGAGCACGCGCTGCTCGGCTTCGGCAAGAACCGCGGCCAGGTTGATGGCAGTAGTCGTCTTGCCGACGCCGCCCTTCTGATTGGCAATGGCGATGATATGGCTCATGACATTAGCGGTCGCAATGGCCCGTTCAAATACGAAGGACGACGAGGTTCGCCGTCCAATTGATCGATGAGTCTAAAGCACGGAGCACGCCAGCACTGAATTCGGCTCTGGCCCTGTTGCTATGTCATACGGCACCGCTCTGCGACCCAAAGTCGTGTCCGGCAAGGCGCAGCGCGCCGGCGGCAGTCATTGTACGGGCAAATCCTGCAACGCCATATGGCGCGATTTTTGTCCAAAATCCGCCGGGGCGCCGGTCATTTTTCCGCAATCTGGCGTTGCAACTCGCTCTTATAGCTCGGCTACAACGCGCTGCGTGCGCATTATCTTGCGAACCTGGAAAAATTTTCATGGGACCGCCAGAGCAGCGTCGTATGACACGGCAAGCAGGTTCTAGATCAGACCCGGCTCCAGTATCGCCACATGTCGTTCTGCCCCAAGGCCCGGCACGTTCAGCGATACCGTGACCACATGACGGTAATCAAGCGGCAGATCATCCATTTCCGCGACCGGGTCGCGGCCCTTGAGCAGAACGAACCGCCCGCCCGGCGCCACCAGATGGCCCGCCCAGCGCACCGTATCGCCAGCGGTGGCGAAGGCACGTGACGTGACGCAGTCGAACCGCGCCGCTGGCCGATACCTTTCAACGCGCTCCTGCACCACGTCGACGTTGCCGAGCTCCAGTTGACGCCGGACATGACGCAGAAATGCCGCTTTCTTGCGACTGCTCTCGATGAGCGTCACGGCCAGCTTCGGGCGGACAATCGCCAGCACCAGGCCCGGCAGGCCCGCGCCGCTACCCACATCAGCCAATGTCCTGCCAGTCACAAAATCGACCACTGACAGGCAATCCAGCAGATGCCGCGTGACCATGGCCATCGGCTCACGGACAGCAGTGAGGTTATAGGTTGCGTTCCAGGTGGTCAGCTCCCGCAGATACGCGACCAACTGAGCCTGAGCAGGCGCCGCAATCGACAGCCCCGCCGCATCGACGCCCTCCGCCAGCCGCGCAGCGCAGGCCTCCCAGTCGGTCATTGCCATCTACCCCCCCCTTCTTTGTCAGCCCAATATATGCGATGCAGATAAGGCTAAGCTATACGCGCCGGGTCCCCCACACGATGCGTTCCCGTACCCGCTACTCCTGGTCTCGTGTCTTCGCCCAGGTATCGCGTAGCGCGACAATCCGATTGAACACCGGCGCGCCCGGCTGGTGATCGTAGCGATCGGCAACGAAATACCCGCTGCGCTCGAACTGCACCCGATGCTCGGCGGGCACATCGGCCAGCCCCGGTTCGATCCAGCACTGGTTGAATGCCCGCAGCGACAAGGGATTGAGATCATCCAGAAAATCGCTGTCACCGCGCCCCGGCTGCTCGACCGAGAACAGTCGATCGTACTGGCGCACCAGCGCGCGCCGGCCGTGGCTGGCCGAAACCCAGTGGATCACGCCCTTGGGCTTGACGCCGTCGGCTGGGTTGTCGCCCAGCGTGTCGGCGTCGTAGCGGCAGTGCACCTCGACAATCTCGCCACGTTCGTTCTTCACCACATCGGTCGCCTCGATCACGTAGGCATTACGCAGGCGTACCCGCTTGCCCAGCACCAGACGCTTGTATTTCTTGTTGGCCTGTTCGCGGAAATCGTCGTTCTCGATATACAGCTTGCGGGTGAACGGCAGCTCGCGCGCCGGCAGATCCTCGCGACTGGGATGTCCGGGCGCGGTAAGTGTCTCGACGCGATCTTCCGGATAATTGGTGATCACTACTTTCAGCGGATCCATCACACACATCGCACGCGGCGCGCTGACGTTGAGGTCGTCGCGGATAGCCGCTTCGAGCACGCTGGCGTCAACCACGCCGTCGCCTCGTGACACCCCGATCGTCTCGCAGAAATTGCGAATCGATTCCGGCGTGTAGCCGCGCCGGCGGATGCCGCTGATAGTCGGCATGCGCGGATCATCCCAGCCGTCGACAAATCCTTCGTCGACCAGCCGCTTGAGTTTGCGCTTGCTAGTGATGGTGTAGTTGAGATTAAGCCGCCCAAACTCGGTCTGTACCGGCCGGCAAGGCACCGGCAGATGCTCAAGAAACCAGTTGTAGAGCGGCCGATGATCCTCGAATTCCAGCGTACAGATGGAATGGGTCACGCCCTCGATCGCGTCCGACTGGCCGTGCGCAAAATCATAGGACGGATAGATACACCAGGTATTGGCTGTCTGATGATGCGCCGCATGCCGGATCCGGTAGATGACCGGATCGCGCAGGTTCATATTGCCAGCGGCCATGTCGATCTTTGCCCGCAGCGCAGCCTGGCCCTCGGCGAATTCGCCGGCCCGCATCTGCTCGAAAGCCGCCAGATTCTCCGCAACGCTGCGATCGCGATAAGGGCTGTTCCGGCCCGGGGTATTCCAGTCGCCGCGGTATTCGCGCGCCTGCTCCGAGCTCAACTCGTCGACGTAGGCATCCCCATTTTCGATCAGGTGAAGCGCATAGCCGTAGAGCCTATCGAAATACTGCGAGGTAAATCGCACCTCGCCGTCCCAGTCGAAACCGAGCCATCGCACATCGGCTTGGATGGAGTCGATGTACTCCTGATTCTCTTTTTCCGGATTGGTGTCGTCGAAGCGCAGCCGGCACTTGCCCCCAAACTGCTCGGCAAGCCCGAAATTCAGACAGATCGACTTGGCGTGGCCGATATGCAGATACCCGTTGGGCTCCGGCGGAAAACGCGTAACCACATCGCCGCTGTGCTCGCCGCGCTCGATCTGCTCGGCGATTAGATTGCGAACGAAGTTGTTGCGGGTTTTGGATTCCAAAGAGGGATCGGAAGATGCGTTGTCGGTCATGGCTATCCATAGGCGCACGAGCTGAGGCGCCGTGCATGTGTTCGATCAGCGGCTGATTGTAATGGCTTTGTGCCTGCCTCACCGCCCCGTATCCGGCAAAGCACCTGCACTACGGCGCGCTGCCGGCCGCGGTGCATCAACGAAATGGATTCTCGATCGTCAGCCGACCGATGCGCTGGCCATGTTGCATATCTTCGCTGAGCAACCGCTTGCATCCCGCCTCCAACGCCGCGGCGATGATCAGGCTGTCGTAGAAACCGTATTGATAGCGGCTCTGGATATCGATGCCTCGACGGTAAAAGCCAGCGCTAGGCATGACGAACCACAACGGGCTTAGTACCGATTCGAGATAGCGCTGTGCCTCGGCCGAGGTCAGGGGTATTTCGGCCTTGCGCACGATGGTGTTGAGACATTCCTGCACCACTTGGAAGCTGATACAGCCATTGCCGATAGCGTCATCCACCACCGCATCAGCGATCGACTGCTTGCGCGCATCAAGCCCTTCGAGTTGATAGATGAAGACATTGGTATCGACAAAAAACTCAACGCTCATTCATTTCATCCCGAGTCAGCTTGCGTCCCACATGCAAGCGGCCCCGGAGCTCGGCGATAACAGATCGCGCCTCTGATAACTGCTGCTCGCGGCGCGCATAGCCATCGAGCCAGCGCCGGAACTGTTCGTTGAGCGTCGTGTGCTCGGCGCGCGCCCGGGCGCGCGCGGCTTCGATAAGTGCTGCGTCGGCACTGAGAGTAATGTTTTTCATGATTGCACTATGGCTGTGTACACGCAAGTAGTGTATTTCTGGATTGACCTGCAATCAACTGAGCGTTTGGCGCTCGCTCATGGCGCAGATCGCACACCGCGAGCAAATCCTGGGCGATCCCCTTGGCGAAGCACACCGCAAGCCGCGATCCAGCCCATACCGTTCAGGGATCACGCTCAAGCGTTGCGCTGATTGGCCGTTAGAACGCCATCGGCCTCGTATGAGCGGCCAGGGTTCGTCAAACCGCGTCGTGGGCGTCAACCAACTGACCAGGTGTCATTAAATGCAAACCTTTCGAGACGCCAGCGCGGGCCTCAAACTCTCGCTTGCCAGCGCGTTGTTCTTGTTGCTGGGTTTCGCCGGGCTCAGCCTGTGGCTGTCCAACCGGGCCGGCTCGGAACTGCGCATGGCAAGCGGTGAGCGCATGGCGGCACAGCAGAAACAGACCGCCGACATGATTGGCCTGTTCGATCGCACGCTCCAGCATCAGGCTTCCCAGTTTCTCAATCTGTTTCTGACCGGTATGGCGCCAGACTTTTCGCTGACGCCGGGGGAACGCGTGGACGTCGCTGGGCGTTCGACGCCCGTGTTTCGCAACGGCGGCGAGGTTCTCAACGGGCATTACGACGCCGTCGATCGGTTTACCCATGAGACCAATGCGCCGGTCACGATATTCGCCCGCGACGACAAGGATTTCGTGCGCGTGACCACATCGCTGAAGAAAGCCGACGGCAGCCGCGCCGAAGGCACTCTGCTCGATCGCCACGGCGCCAGCTACGCCATGCTGTCTGCCGGCAAACCCTATATCGGCATCGCCAGCCTGTTTGGCACGCGCTACATCACCAAGTATCAGCCGATTGTTGGCGCCGGTGGCGATGTGATCGGGGCTTCCTTCATCGGTATCAATATCAGCCAGGAGCTGGCCGCCCTGGGCGCACGTATCCGCGCCATGGGCGATGGGCCCAGCGGTTACACCATGCTGGTCGACGACAGCGGCAATGTCATCGCCGGCGGCCCCTACGAAGGCAAGTCGCTGACCAAGCTGGTCTCTGCCAGCGGCGCTTCGATTTTCAGCCCCTTGCTCAAGCAGACCTCAGGCGTGCTTCACTATCGTCCGAGCGGCGGGGATGAGCGCGCGCGCAGCACTTATTATCTGGCCTATCCGGCATGGCACTGGGTCATTGCCAGCACGGTCGTCGATAGTGAGATCGAGGCAGGCATTCACCAGCTGCGCAATCAGGCCCTCATCGCTGGGCTGCTGGCTGCCTTGCTGCTGGCCGGCGGGCTGTACCTGTTGCAGCGCCGGATGATCACCCGGCCGCTGGCGCGGCTGGCTGATCTGGGCCGATCACTGGCGGCCGGCCGGCTGGATCAACGCATGGAGTATCGAAACCGCGACGAGATCGGCCAGCTGGTGGCCGCCATGAACAGCATCGGGAGCGAGTTCACGGATATCGTCTCGCGTGTCCGGGAAAGCGTCGGCCGGCTGGTCAACGGCGCTGCCACCATCGCTCGTGACACAGAACAACTGTCGGTGCGCAGCGAACAGGCAGCCAGCAGCCTCGAGCAGACCTCGGCCTCGCTCGAACAGATCACGGCCACTGTGCGTAACACCGCCGACGGCGCCAATCACGCACAGACGCTCACCCACGAAACCTCCAGCCTGGCCGACCAGGGCAGCGATGCGATGGCAGCGTCGCAACAGTCGATGAAGGCCATCAACGACTCGTCACGCCAGATCGGCGACATCCTGACCCTGATCAACGATCTAGCGTTCCAGACCAACATCCTGGCCCTCAACGCCTCGGTGGAAGCGGCACGCGCCGGGGAGCACGGTCGCGGCTTCGCCGTGGTAGCCAGCGAGGTTCGGGCGCTGGCCGACCGCGCCGCCCGCGCCGGCAGCGATATCCAGAGGCTGATCGATCAATCGATCGCGAATGCCCAGCACGGCGACAAGCAGGTACAGAATGCCTCTACACACATGCACGATATCAAGTCGTCGGTCGAGCGCGTTACCGCGTTGATCGGTGAGATCAGCGTCGGCACCACCGAGCAGAGCCAGGGGATCGAGCATATCAACGTCGCGGTGAGCGAACTCGAAACCACGACCCAGCAGAACGCCTCCATGGTCCATGAGTCGACCCGCGCCGCCGGCATCGTGCGCGAGCAGGCCGAAGAGCTGGAACGACTGATGTCAGCATTCTCGTTGGGCAACGCTGCCACAGCCAGGAATCAGCCAGCACCCAAGCCGATCGAACAGACGCCTGCATCGTCGAGTTTCGCCGAAGCCGCTGCACCGACGCACATCGCACCCGTGACCACACAGGTGCAGACGACCGGAGATGACGAACCAGAATGGCGCGCCTTCTGATCCGGCCACCACTGGGGGGCAGCAACCGGCTGCATCATGGCTTGCGGAATCGGCATAGCGGATTCGACTCACGGGCGCGTGAAACGGTCGCTTGCGGCCTGTTGCCGGCAATTGCCGCCGAGCTGGATCGGCCGATCCCTCTGCCTGTCTCAGACTCACGCGTGAAGGCATAGCCAATACACCAGCCCTGCGAGCCCGCGACAAGACGGTTCGTTCAGTTGTTAATGAACGATTCATACGAACGAATTACCCTGACTTCATCGTCCGGCTCAGATCAGCTAAGAGCCGGGCCCCGCTGGAAGGAGAGTTCATATGAGTAAATCCCTAAACAGTAGCCGTCGTCGCCTTGGCCGGTTTGCAGCTCCGCTGGCCGGCCTGATTCTGCTAGGCGCCGGAATGGCCGCCCAGGCGGGTGTCGGCGCATATGCCCCTAGCGATACGGTCCGGGTAGCGCACCACGGTGATCGCGACGATTACCGACACAATCGTGACGACAGCTACCGCCGCGGCTTCCGTCATGAAGACCATCGGGACGATGGACGCGACCGCCGCCACGAGCGCTATAACCAGCGGTATAACCGACGCTACGGCTATCGTGACGAACACCGCCATGATCGATACGAACATCGGCGTGATACCCATCGCTATGCTGAGCAGTACACCCAAAACGGGCATCAGGATTTCTTTGGCCGCTGGTAGACCAAAACAAGCCAGCAAGGCCCGCATCGACGCATACGGGTCTTGCTGGGAGCACGGCTGGCGGGGCCTCAGACCACGAAGAGATCGGTAAAGGCAGGCACCGGAGTCGCTTCGGCGGTCCCCTGATCGGCCACAACGGCCTGGATGGCGCTGATGTTCTTCGGCGCAATCTTCAGTGCCAGATTATGCGCAAACTTCTTCTTGAGCTCGGGGATACCTTCGTCACGACGTCGACGATGGCCAATTGGATAATCCACCGATATCTGCTCGGTCTGCGAACCGTCGCTGAAGAACACCTGCACGCTGTTGCCGATCGCCCGTTTGTCGTCTTCGAGATACTCACGGGTGAATCGCTCGTTTTCGACCACTTGCATCTTGTCGCGAAGCTTGTCGATCCGCGGATCGGCCGCTACCGCATCTTCGTAGTCCGCTGCTGTGAGATGACCGAAGATCAACGGCACGGCCACCATGTACTGAATGCAATGATCACGATCAGCGGGGTTGTCGAGCGGGCCGGTCTTGTCAATGATGCGCACGCCCGATTCCTGGGTTTCGATAACGATCTTCTCGATATCGTCCAATCGAGCGGCGACTTCGGGATGCAGGGTCACCGCTGCCTCGACCGCCGTCTGTGCATGGAATTCCGCCGGAAAGGAGATCTTGAACAACACCTGCTCCATCACATAGCTGCCAAATTCCTGGCCCAGCGTGATCTCGTTGCCACGGAACAAGGCATCCTGGAATCCCCAGGTGGGCGCAGTCAGGGCCGAGGGATAGCCGATTTCACCGCGCAGCACGCGCAGGGCCAGGAGCACACCACGCGAAGTCGCATCGCCTGCCGCCCAGGATTTGCGCGGGCCGGTATTCGGCGCATGTCGATACGTACGTAGCGCGCCGCCGTCGATGAACGCATGGGACACGGCATTGGTAACTTCATCGCGATTGCCCCCCAACATAGCAGTCACGACCGCACAGGTCGCGATACGTACAAGGAGCACGTGATCGAGGCCCACTCGGTTGAAGCTGTTTTCCAGCGCGAGTACGCCCTGTATCTCATGCGCCTTGGTCATGGCGACCAGCACATCGCGCAGCGTCAGCGGCGCCTCGCCCCTGGCAATATTCCGGCGCGAGACATAATCCGCTACCGCGAGAATGCCGCCCAGATTATCCGAGGGATGGCCCCATTCGGCAGCCAGCCAGGTATCGTTGAAATCCAGCCAGCGGATCATGCAGCCAATATTGAACGCAGCGGTCACCGGATCCAGTGAATAGGAGGTTCCCGGCACGCGAGCACCGTTGGCCAGTGTCGCGCCTTCGACCACCGGGCCCAGCAGCTTGGTGCAGGCAGGATAACTCAGCGCCTGAAGGCCGCAACCGAGCGTATCAATCAAGCAGTAACGGGCAGTTTCCAACGCCTCAGCGCTCTCGACCTGGTAATCGCAGACGTAATCGGCAATCTTGCTGATGACGGTATCGAAGTCGACGCGGCTGGCAGAACGGATATCAGCGGACATGAAAAAGCCTGGTTCGGACAATTGCGGGAGTTTGCCACTACATGAGGGCAATTCCCAAATAGCCGTCACGCCGAGTGGCTGGACGTTCGATACCAGAGGTGGCCTCTTGCCCGAGGCCGCCTCTCAAGCTGTTGACTCTCAGCTGTCGGTCTGAGGACCGCGCGCCGCGGGCTGCTTGCGCACACGCTTCTTGGCCGTCGCCTTTTTGGGACTTCCGTCCTTGTTCGACGGCGAACGCGATTTGGCACTTGTGGTTCCTGACGTCTTGGCTGTCTTGCCGGCTGCCTGGCTTTTCTTTGACTGCACGGCCTGGTTGATCTGCTGCGGCTGGTAGATCGATTTCAGCTCAGCCAGCGCCTCGCCAGCATAAACCGCCAGATTCTGCATCGACGGCAAGCTGTCACGGCAGCCAATGAAACCGAACCCGAGCGTATCGGCATAGCCGTGCACGGTGATATTGAGTGCTTGGCCGTGGGTGACCAGCGACGTCGGATAGAACGCCTCCATCTTCGCGCCGTTGACATACAGCGGACGACGCGGCCCCGGCAGATTGGACACGGTGACGTTGAACACCGGGCGCGTACGTCCGGCCATGCCCGTGACCAGCGACAGCACGTACGGCGCCATCAGCGCCACGGTATATTGCGTGATAGCCGACGCCGAGAGTTTCTCCAGGCTCGCCTTGGCACTGCGGGTCGACGAGGAAATGATTTCGAGCCGCTTGCGGATGTCCGGCTCGTGGGTCGCCAGCGTCGAGATGATGAAGGTTATGGCATTGCCATGTTCGTCGTTGCCAGACGGCCGGACCGCCACCGGAATACCGGCGGTCAGCGGTTTGACCGGCAACGCATCGATACCGATCAGATACCGCCGCAGCGCCGTGGCACAGATGGTCAGCACGATATCGTTGACAGTCACGCCCGCGTCGCGTGCCAGTTGCTTGAGCTCGGATAGCGAATACAGTTGGGTAGCATAGCGGCGCGTTGCATCGATACGCCCGTTGAGCACCGAGCTGGGCGCAGCGAACGGCAGCCCCATGGCGTGATGGCCAGAACGGGCAGCACTCAGCATGTCGCGCACGACGCCGGCAAACCCCGCCAGCGACGTCACCTGATCTTTCGTGTCGTTGATCAACTGGGCGGTGGCCCGATACAGCCCGGCCTGCTGCTCTTCCGGCGCGCGTCGCTTGCGCTTCTTTGGCTCGATCGCCCAGAACGGCGGTCGACCACGCTCATCGGGATCGGTCGCCAGCGCACGGGCGAGCAGACGCATGCCGGCCACGCCGTCCAGCAGCGAATGATGAATCTTGAGGTACATGGCAAAGCGACGCCCGGCCAGCCCTTCGATCAGGTGGCATTCCCAAGGCGGACGTTCGAGATCGATCGGATGACTGTGCAGGCGTGAAGTCAGCGCACCGAGTTCCAGCTCACCGCCCGGCGCGGCCAGCGCCGAGTGTCGAAAATGATAATCGACGTCGATTTCATCGAGCATTTCCCATTCGGGCGACACAGATCTGAAACGACCTTGTCGCAGTCGTTGGTTCCAGGGACGCTCGACTTCACTGTGGGTACGCCACTCGTCATAGACCTGCTGGCAGAAGTTGGCCGGGGCGTCATCGGGAATCTGGAATGTGAGCAGGCCGCCGACCTGCATCGGCGCATTCGCCGTCTCGACGTTGAGCCAGGCGGCATCGACCAGGTTGAGTCGTTTCGTTTTCATGCATCTCCTCGCTGAACGAGCCGCGATATCTCGATGAGCTGTCAGACCGCGATCGCGTGCTTGCCTATGGCAAAAAGTCTACGCCCTTCGGGACTTTTGCAAAGACGACTTTTGATTGCACACGATCCGGCCTTGTGGCCCTCTGACTCGGTTTGACGGCGTTTGGCCTGCAGGCCCGTTATGGGCGTATTAGCTATTGTACTTCAGCCCACGGCCGCCACGATGAACAGCGCAATCGTGCACAGCGTGGCTCCGAACCACACCATGCTACGCCACGACGCCCGATCGGTGATGTAGCACCAGCCGTAGAGCACGCGCAGCAGGATGAACAACACCGCCAGGATATTGATCGCTGTGACCGAACCACCAGCGATCACCGCGATGATCACCGCAGCGGCAAACGGCGGAAAAGCCTCGAACGAGTTGAGCTGGGCCCAGTACGCCCGTTTCTGCGGCCCTTCGCTGTCCTCGAGCCAGACGCGGGGATGATGGTTTTCCTTCGGACTCATCCGGCGATTGCCGGTAAATTTCGCATAGCCTACCAATGCCACTGGCATGAAAGCAGCGACAAGAACACACCAGAAAGCCAGGATCATGGTCGGTTTCCCCCTATGGTTATCGAGCGTCTATCAGCTGCGCGATTGGATCGGCGTGAATTTGCGCACATCCGGGCCGATATAGTCGGCGCTCGGCCGGATCAGACGGTTGTCTGCGCGCTGCTCGAAGATATGCGCGCCCCAGCCGGTCAATCGCGAGATCACGAAGATCGGCGTAAACAACATCGTGGGAATTCCCAGGAAGTGATACGCCGTGGCGTGATAGAAATCGGCGTTGGGGAACATGCCTTTCTCGTCGAGCATTACCTGTTCCAGCCGCTCGGAGATGGCATACAACCGGCAACGATACTCGTCGTTGCCGGCCAGGCGGTGCGACCAGTCCTTGATGATGGCGTTACGCGGGTCGGCTTTCTTGTAAACCCGGTGTCCGAAACCCATCACCTTTTCCTTGCGCGCGAGCATGGCTTTCAGCCCCTGTTCGGCGTCGTCGGGATCCTTGAAGGTCTGGATGAGCTCCATCGCTTTTTCGTTGGCCCCGCCGTGCAGCGGGCCGCGCAAGGCGCCGATCGCGCCGGTCACAGCCGAATAGAAATCCGACAGGGTCGCGGTGATCACGCGGGCAGTAAAAGTCGAGGCATTGAACTCGTGCTCTGCGTACAGGATCAGCGAGGTGGACAGGCACCGGATTGCATCGTCTGAGGGCTTTTCGCCGTGCAGCAGATGCAGAAAATGCGCGCCGATCTTGTCGTCATCGGTCTCGACTTCGATGCGCTTGCCGGATTCCACGAAGTGATACCAGTACAGCAACATTGACGGAAAGCTCGCCAGCAGCCGATCGGCTACGTGATGCTGTTGCGATGCCGGGTCGGTTTCCTGTTCCAAGGTACCCAGCACCGATGCGCCGGTGCGCATGACATCCATGGGATGCGTGTTCTTGGGCAACACTTCCAGTGCGGTCTTTACGCCTTCCGGCAGGCCGCGCATGCTCGCCAGACGCTGCTTGTAATCGGCAAGCTGGGCCTGGGTCGGCAATTCACCGTAGAGCATGAGATAGGCGACTTCCTCGAACTCGGCGTGCGCCGCCAGATCCTCGATCAGGTAGCCGCGATAGGTCAGCCCCACACCTTGCTTGCCAACCGTGCAGATTGCGGTCTTGCCAGCGGTGACGCCTGCCAGGCCTGCGCTGTTCTCACTCTTGCTCATAAGAAGTCTCCTCGAAACGTGTGCCGTATTTTTATGACGCGATGCGAAAGACCATGGATCAGCGCTGCAGATCCACGACGGTGCGACCACTGTGCGTGCCCGCGATGATCGCACTACAGACGTCCGCCACCTCGTCCAGACCGATGGTGGAGGCAGCGATGCGCTGCAAGTGAGTGGGCTTCAGATCGCCCGCCAGCGATTGCCAGATTGACTCGCGCAGCGGCGTCGGACACTCCACGGAGTGGATGCCCAGCAGCGATACCCCGCGCAGGATGAACGGCAGGACGGTCGTGGCGAGTTGCGGACTGGCTGCCAGCCCGATGGCCGCCACGTTGCCGTATGGCTTGATATGACCCAACACGTTCGCCAGTACCTCGCCGCCCAGCGCGTCGATGGCACCGGCGTAGCTTGTCTCGCCCAGCGGCTTGCCATCCAGCGACAGCGCGTCCGGCGATATCACCTGGCTCGCGCCAATCGCCCGTAGGGCGTCACCTTGCGTATCGACGCGCCGCGTCACGGCCACTGGCGAAAACCCTGCTCTGGCCAGCATATCAATAGCAAACATACCCACCCCGCCTGACGCGCCGGTCACCAGAACCGGTCCATGGCCGGGCGCCTGGCTGTTGTCGCGCATGCGCTGGATGGCCATGCCGGCGGTAAAGCCTGCCGTGCCCAGCGCCATGGCCTCCCACAGCGTCAAGCCTTGCGGCAGCGCGGTAATCAGTTCGCCCGGCACCTGCACATACTCTGCCAATCCGCCATCGCGTTTCTCGCCGAGAAACCAGCCGGTGACCAACACTTCGTCGCCCTTGGCAAATCGGTCATCCGTGCTGGATTCAATTACGCCCGAGACATCGACACCCGCATTGAGTGGGCGTTTCCGCGCGATCTTGCCCGCACCGGTGACCGCCAGCGCATCCTTGTAGTTCAGGGATGAGTAAGACGTTCTGATAACGACATTGCCGTCCGTCAGATCGTGCCGATCCATAGTGGTCAGTCGACCGCGCGGGCCGTCGTCGGTATCGATGATACGTAGCGCTCTCACGTAGGCTTCCGGTGGCGAACAACAGGCCTTTCTTGTAACACATCACGGCGCAGGAACAATATCTTGAGCGTCATGTCGAGCCAGCGTAGGCTGGCAGGCCAATCTTCCACTCCAGGAAACATATTCATGAGCGACAACGTCTACAAGTCGATCGAACTCACGGGTTCGTCGGAAGTCAGTCAGGAAGATGCGGTGCGCAAGGCGATTGCCGCCGCCGCCAAGACGGTCAAGCACATGCGCTGGTTCAAGGTCACCGGCACGCGCGGCCATATCGAGAACAACGAGATCGCGCACTGGCAGGTCACGGTCAAGATTGGCTTCACTCTCGATAACTGATGCCGGATCAACCCAGTCAATGGCAGGGCGATCTGGATCGTGATGATCTGATCGAGCCCAACGTGCCGGCCGAACCGCTCGCGTTGTTTTCGGCGTGGTATGCCGAGGCCCAGGCCTGCGGCATGATCGAGCCCACCGCCATGACCCTGGCAACGGTCGACGCTGACGGCACGCCGTCGGCGCGAATCGTCTTGCTCAAGGGCGTGGACGAACGCGGATTCCGGTTTTATACGAACTACGAAAGCCGCAAGGGCGCCGCACTGGCTGCCCACCCAGCGGCCGCACTGGTGTTCTGGTGGGAAGCCACCGAACGTCAGGTGCGGGTGACCGGTCACGTCCGCAAATTGCCGGCGCCCGAATCCGACAGCTATTTTGCACAGCGCTCGCGCGGCAGCAAACTGGGCGCACATGCTTCGCCCCAGAGCCACACGCTGGCCGATCGCGCAGCTCTGGACCAGCGTCTGCGCGACGTCGAGGCGGAATTTGCCGACCGCGATGTGCCGCGTCCTGCCCACTGGGGCGGTTATGTCCTGGCACCGCAGAGCGTGGAATTCTGGCAGGCTCGTCGCAGTCGGCTGCATGATCGTTTGTGTTACCGCCAAAACGGCGATGTATGGCACATTGAACGATTGGCGCCGTGATGGCGCCGCGGCGAATGGCTACCACCGTCATCTGGCGCTGGAGTGGATTATGATCTTGCGTGCGGCGAGCCCGGTGCTTGCCAAGCTTGTTGCGGTTGCGATTGTCTTTCTCAGCGTCTCGGCGCAGGCGGCGATGTACCCCATGCCGCCCAAGGGCTCGGACGTCATCGGCAAGGTCCAGCACATCAAGACCAAGGCCTCCGATACCTTCGTGTCGCTTGGGCGGAAATACGATGTCGGCTACCGCGAGCTGCAGGAGGCCAATCCAAACGTGGATCCCTGGTTGCCCGGCAACGGGACGCCGTTGATCATTCCGAGCGCCTACGTGCTGCCGGACGGCCCACGACGCGGCATCATCGTCAATCTTCCAGAAATGCGGGTTTATTATTTTCCACGGCCCGACAGCCAGTACGCAGGCAAGGTCTTCACCTTCCCTATCGGCATCGGCCGCCAGGGTTGGAGCACGCCACTAGGCACGACCCGGATTACGCAGAAAATTCCCCACCCCACCTGGACGCCGCCGGCCTCGATCAAGGCCGAGCACGCCAAGCAGGGCGATCCATTGCCGGATGTTGTGCCGGCAGGGCCGGATAACCCGCTCGGCCAGTATGCGCTGCGCCTCGCGCTGCCCGCTTATCTCATGCACGGCACCAACAAGCCTGCCGGCATCGGCATGAAAGTGTCACACGGCTGTATTCGCCTGTTCCCCGAGGATATCGCGGCGCTGTTCTCGATGGTCCGGCCAGGGACCCCGGTGGATATTGTCAGCCAACCCTACAAGGTCGGTTGGAACGGCCAGGAGCTGGTGATGGAAGCCCATTCGCCGGATGCCGGCGGCAATGCGCCGGTGCGCAACTACACGCCGTGGGTGCAATCCCTGATCGCCGCAACCAAGTCGAACCCAAAGGCACCGGTCAACTGGGACGTTGCCGAGCGCGTGGTCAAGACCGCCGACGGTATTCCCGAGCCGATCGGTCACGACCCTAACCGAAGGATCGCCGACGGTAGCTAGGGCCTGTTGCCGTTTCGTGCGAGGCCGCGCCGAGGGCTGTTTTG
>JAQIBT010000116.1 GCA_027858915.1 Salinisphaera sp. | reverse complement strand
TTGCGTATTCCGGTGGCATTGATCACCAGTTCCGGTGGAGCATGATCAGTGTTCCGGTGCTGATCACCCATTCACTGCTGTCGTAACGTGATCAGTATCACTCCTCATAGGTCGATGAGTTCCAGCGGAAGATCGTGACGCACATCAAAAAACCGCCCGACCTTTCGATCGGAACGGCTTGGCATCGACCAATTGAAGTATCGGCGAACTACTTCTTTGACAGCGAAGACCTTGAACGTCTCATCGACTCACCCTCCAGAGCGATCCGGTGCGCGTTGTGCAAAAGGCGATCAAGGATGGCGTCAGCGATCGTGGGCTCTCCCAAGTACTCGTGCCATGCCTCAACAGGCATCTGCGCCGTAATCAGCACGGAGGCTCCGGGCACGCGATCATCGATCACTTCCAGCAAATCCTGCCGACCGCGACGCGTGATCGGCGCCACACCCCAATCGTCCAGGATCAGCAACTTGGCACGGGCCAGCCGGGTGCGCAGCTTCGGAAGACTACCGTCTGCATGGGCAATCTCCAATTCCTCCAAGAACCGAGGCAGACGCTTGTATAGAACGCCATGGCCTTTGCGTGCGGCCTCGTTCCCAAGCGCGCATGCTAACCAGGTCTTGCCTACGCCGGTGAGTCCGGTGATCAGCACATGTTGCCCACGTTCGATCCACTGGCAGGTCAACAGGTCAAGGATCTGCCGCTTGTCGAGGTGCCGTCGTGTGGAAAAATCGATGTCCTCGCCACATGCGGTGGTCATTTTGAGCTTGGCTTCCTTGAGCAGACGTCCCAAGCGGCGGTTTTCCCGCTGGGCGTTCTCTGCATCGACCAGCAGACCGAAGCGTTCGTCGAAAGTGAGCGATTGCGCGGAGGGGTTGCTCTGCTGGTCTTCATAGGCTTGGGCCATGCCCGCGAGGCGCAGTTCGCGCAGGATCTGTTGGGTTGGATTATTCAGCATGGTCCGACTCCTTCTGGTCGTAGTAGTGGGGGCCGCGCACGTTTCGATGCGAAGGCAGCACCGGCGACTCGTCCGCGCGCGACCGTGAACGACCGCGTTGCTCCAGATGGTTTTGCAGCAACGAACGAATGCTTTTCAGGGTGGGCGATTTGATCTGCAATGCTTCGTCGCAACCCGCTTCGAACCGTTCAGGGCCATAGGTCTTGGCCAGCTTCTCCAATCCGCTGCAGGCTCTCAGTGCCAAAGTGACGTGCCGTGCCGTCGCGAACTGGTGTTCGATCACCTCCAGCGCATAGGGACCAAGTGTGATCGCCCAAGCGCGATACCGCTGCGGCGTTTGATCTGACCATGCCCGGTGCGCGGGCGACAAATGCGCTTTGTCGGTGGTGGTCTCGCCCACCACCTCGCTGCGTGGATGCATGGCGATACGTTGCCGCCGATAAAAGATTTCCACCATCGTGGCCGTCAGGCGAACATCCACCTGTTCGCGCACCAGGCGATAAGGCACCGAGTAGTGGTGTCCCTTCACAACCGGGTGATAGTCGACCCCCACGCGGACGTTCGGTATCCATTCGCCATACTCAAAGCGCATGCTAGGCAAGGGCAGAAGATGCGGTCGGTCAAGCTCCTCAAACCGAGCGCGTCGCGAGGCATGCCAGGTACGGGTCACTTTCTCGTTGATCAGGTCGACGCATTCGCGCAGCGCATCGTTGATCTCCGCCAGCGAGTGGAAAACGCGATGGCGCAATCGTGCCAAGGCCCACCGCTCAATGATCAGCACACCGCCCTCGGCCTTGGCCTTGTCTTTCGGCTTGCGTGATCTTGCAGGCAAGATCACGGTGCCGTAGTGACGCGCCATCTCCAGATAGGTGGGATTGAGCTGAGGCTCGTTGCCGGCACGCAAGACGGCCGCTTTCAGGTTGTCGGGCACGGTGATGGCTGGTACGCCGCCAAGAAACGCATACCAGCGATTGTGTACCTCAATCCACCACTCGGTGGACTGCGACGGCACGGCCGACGCGAACAACAGATGCGACACCCCCAGCGCGGCAGCGAAAACCTGTGCACGGTGCATCTCGCCCGTCGCTGGATCGACCCATCCCATAGTCGGCCCCAGGAAATCTACCCAGCCGCGCTCACCAGGCGTGTGGGGCTGACGCATACTAACGGCGTGACGGCGCGTCCACGCGCGGTAGAGGTAGGTGAACTGGCTGTATTCATAAGCGCTGTCGGGATCATCCCGTCGATACTCTTCCCACAGGAGCTGTCGCGTCACATGCGGACGCTGTAGTTCGGCGTGGACATAGCTCCAGTCTGGCAGTCGCTTGGTATCCAAGCGTGCCGGCCGTGGATAGAAACGGGCGCGCAACGCGTCGTCGTCGAGCGCGAGCAGTGCATCAAGCGCGTAGTCGTGCGTCTCTATCATCTGGCGGTAACGCCGAATGGAATTGAAGGATATGCCGACCTCGCGCCCGATGGCACGATTGCTCATCGTCGTACCGAGCACCAGTTGAACCGCTTGGCGAAGTTTTGTCATGACGTTGTCTCCCGCGTGGATGCCGCCACGATCGGAGCGACAAGGGCTCCGGCGGCATCGATAAAAAGGTCTGGCGTGCGTCAACCGACCCAGCAGGGTCGAACGCTTGACACGGCGGAGTCGCCGCGGGAGACTTGCAACTACAGTTTTGCGAAGCTCCAAGCGCCTCGAAGTCATCACACTTCGGGGCGTTTTCATTGGTGCGCTAGGGATCAGGGATGGGTCGATCAGTTAGATGTCAGGCTGGGTGCGTCACCTCCCGTGGATTTCAGAGAAACCAAGTCATGGCGTGTGGCGGCGGCATAGCGATCGGGCCACAACTTCGCGGCCGTTGTGGAGAGCCGCTGCGCAATGGTGGCTTCGATCCGACGCGATCGACGCGCGCCTTGGGAAACCGAAGTGACGGTCGTCGGCGCGACGCCCAAGTCGCGGGCAACCTGGGCCAGCGAAGTGCCAGCCAGCCGCAGGCGCATCTTGATCTGTTCGTGCTGTTTTCGCGCGCGTTGCAAGCGAGTAAGCTCGTGGGAAGTAGTGTGACTCACTATAGGCAGTTATGAGTAAGGTCGCAACGCCCTCGCAAAACGTCTCCATCGGCCAGCGTCTAACGGCTGTGCGGGCGACCACCGCTCTGAGCCAAGGCGCTTTTGCCGAGACGCTTGGACTGTCATTACGCGCCTACGCCAACTACGAGCGGGGCGAGCGGGAAATGCCGGTCGCCCTATTTCGTGCCTTGTATGAGGCCTACGGCATCGACCCTGTCTGGCTACTGGATGGTCCAGGCGAGCAACCGGTGAAGGCAGCTACCCGTGCCACCGACGTCGCGCTGGTCGACCGCATCATTGACTGGGTTGATACGGAGCTGGCATCGATGGGCAAGAAGTTGCGGCCAGAGCAGCGTTTGCGCATCCTGAAGGCGGCTTATGCCCTCAGTGCTGAGAAAGGGAGGCTCGAACCGGCCGCGATGAGAGAATTGCTATCGGTAGTGGTACGGCGATAGCAGTATCAGCGGAGCTGCCGCCTCGGATATGTCATTGCTTTTTCGTTGGGAGATGCGTCATGAGAGATCCGGAAGACTTCGAAGTGGCGCTACGGCGGGATCTGCTGGACGCTGTCCGTGAGGGCGCGGCCTACGCTCAGAACGACGATGAGAACGAGCGCGATCGGCAAGCTATCGACGATGAGCGTATTTTCATTGCCCGTTTCGGGTTTGACCGCCCCCGGCGATATCGCGAGAGCCTGATCAAACTGAAGCACAGGGTGGATCTCACCGATCGGGAAATTCGCCTGATGCATCACACCTTCTCGCTGCGCTCAGACGCGCAGGGGGTCCAACTGAACGCCAGTCGCGGTCTTGCGGTTTTGGGGCACGTGGTGTTGGGCATCTTGTGCCTGCAGATGATCAACGTTTGGCTTCTGGCCAAGCACGCATCGATGCCTGCGCCGTTGCTGGCGTGTCGTTTCTCCGGCTTGATGATCATGTTGCTAGCGATGGGTTGGTTCGTACATTGGGTCTACATCCGACCTTGGCAAATCCAGCAACGTACGCGAGCGCAATGACGCAGCGTGCAAGCACGGAAAAATTAGATCGACTCTGATTACCTTCTCGAAAACCGCAGGGCGAAAGCAGCGCAGTGCTTCACCGCGTTGTCAGCATTGTTCGATCCAGTCACTCTTGGACAGCTTGATACTTGCGGCATGGCTTCTGGATGGCGCTGCTGGGAAGCGACGACTGGGAGTCGTGGAGGAATGGCAAGGCTAACGCGCGATTGCCGGGGGAAACACTTCAAACGGTCGGGCGCTTACTATGCCAAAGTGCGCAAGCTGCTAGCATTACAAGTCCTTAGCGCCTGAGCCACATCACCCCTAAGCACCATGAATAGCGCGACACTCTCATCGGACTACTTCAATGAATTTGGCAGGGGCTTCCTGCCGGAGCACTTGGGTATCGCCATTACCCAGCTCGGCGATAAGCGGGTAACGGCCGAGTTTCTGGTGCGCAAGGCATTGCTGGCGCCGAACGGCTATCTGCATGCCGGCAGTATCGTCACCCTCGCCGACACCGCCGCGGGCTATGGATGCATTGCCAACCTCCCCGAAGGCGCGACCGGTTTTACCACACTCGAACTCAAGACCAATCACCTCGGCACTGCGCGCGAGGGCGTAGTGCAGTGCATCGCCAAGGCAACCCACCTTGGCAAGACCACGCATGTGTGGGACGCCGTGGTCACCAGCAATGAGACCGGGAAAACGATCGCGCTGTTCCGCTGCACCCAGATGATTCTTTACCCAAAGTAACAGCCATCGCGGATGGACATCCGCGACGCTCGCCTTCAGCTTTCGATTCGATCCACTGTTACATTGACATCGTCTCGTAGTAAGGTCGTCAGCATATGAATGTGCCATTGACAGAATTCCCTCAAGCCAGTCGTTCTGACGCATTTGCGCACGATTCCATCCCCGCCCGTCTGATGCATTGGGCGCGAGAGCAGCCTGATGCGGTCGCGTACACCTTTCTCGACGGCAATGACAGCGATACGTGCTCACTGACGTTCCAAGAACTCAGGGCACGCGCCGTCGGCGCCGCCTCAGCGTTGTGCGCCGAAGGCGTGGAACCCGGCGACCGGGTGATATTGCTCTGCGATACGGGGCTGGATTTCATAGCAGCGTTCCTTGGCTGCCTGCTCGCTGGCGTGATCGCCGTTCCTGTGCAGCCGCCACGCAAGCCCGAAGAAATGACCCGGCTGATGGCTATCCTCAATGCCGCACACACCAAGTTCGCCTGGGTAGACGACGCCATCCAGGTGCGGACGTCGTCGCTTTTCGCCGGTGGCGACCTCCGCGTCAGGATGATCGGCCATAGCGAGATCCTGACTACGGTTATCGAGAATGATTTCATCGCCGCGATGCCAGCGCCGAACGCCATCGCGTTTCTGCAGTTCACTTCCGGCTCCACCGGCACGCCGCGCGGCGTTATGGTGACACACGCTAACCTGATCGCGAACCAGCATGCCATTCGCCACGCCTTTGGTCATGACGACACCACGACAGTTGTTAGCTGGCTACCGCACTATCACGACATGGGCTTGGTGGGCATGCTGCTCCAGCCTCTCTTTATCGGTCGCCCCTGTTACTTCATGTCGCCAGCGGCCTTCGTGCAACGACCATTGCGCTGGCTACAGGCCATCAGCCGCTACGGTGCCACCACCAGCGGTGGGCCGAATTTCGGCTACGAACTGTGCGTACGCAGTATCACCGACGAGCAGCTCGCGACATCTCGACTCGACCTAAGCAATTGGCGGGTAGCCTACAACGGCGCGGAACCGGTGCGCGCCGAAACGCTCCATGCATTTGCCGACCGGTTCGCACCCTATGGTTTTCGCGAAGAGGCTTTTCTCCCCTGTTACGGCATGGCAGAGACTACTTTGCTCATCAGCGGCGGGCCACCTGGACGAGCGCTCATCGTGCGAAATCGCCCGTCCATGCCATCTGATTCTTCGACGGCCTTATCCGGTCTATCCGATGGGCCATCGCCGCCGCCCCCGTTGCGCGTAGTTAGCTGCGGTCAGGTCGCGCAGCACCACGAGTTGATCATCGTCGATGCTGAGGCACTACCTCTTCCGGATGGGCAGACGGGAGAAATCTACTTGCGCGGACCGAGTGTCGCGGCGGGCTATTGGGACAGTCCGAACGAAACGGCCGCGACATTCTCAGCGATGCTATGCGACGGACAGGGACCGTACTTGCGCACTGGGGACATCGGTTTTACCTCCCACGGCGAGCTTTTCATCACTGGGCGGTTGAAGTCGCTGATCATATTTAACGGGCGCAATCTTTTCCCCACCGATATCGAAAACGCAGTGAGGTATTCCCATGCAGCGTTCCGTCCACAGTGCGCCGTACTCGACCTGCGCGAACACACTGAGCAGATTGTCGTGCTGCAGGAAGTAGATCCGCACGCGGCGCGCGATTTCGATGCTGACACGCTAACGCGGCATGTGCGGAAAGTCGCAAATAACCACTTCAGCATACAGGTGGAGGTGTTTCTCACCACCCAGCGGCTTCCGCTTACATCGAGCGGAAAGCTACGCCGGGAGGCCTGTAAAAAATTGTTTCTGGACGGCCAATTGCGTCCCTTCGTAGCAAACTGCGCAACGACGCCATGACGCCCGACACCGACAATCTGTTCCCTGACGACGCTGCCGACGCAACACCGGAACGTACACGCGGTGTGGATCTGGTGTTCGCCGCGATTGTGACGTTTGCGCCGCCGGCGGCTTTTGTTCTCGGCACTTGGCTTTGGATCAGTGGACGGGCCGTACCGAGCGCCGTCGAGATCGGGACGATGATTGCCATTCATGTGTGCAGCCTCGTTGGCGTGGAGCTTGGCTTTCACCGACTGTTTTCGCATCGCTCCTACACGGCGACGCGGCTGGTCAAGGTCGGGCTGGCCGCGATGGGTTCGCTGGCGTTTCAGGGACCGGTCATCTGGTGGGCATCCATCCATCGCAAGCATCACCGCTACGCGGACCAGCCGGGGGATCCGCACTCCATGTACCTGTTCGATCCGGATCGTCGGTTCACTTGGCGCGGTGCTATCCACGCCCATATCGGCTGGGTCTGGTCAGCGCGCAGCGTCGGGCGAGGTGGGTTTGCGCGCTATGCCAAGGACCTTTACCGAGATGCGGATTTGCTGTGGATACACACACACTATTTCGCGTTTATGATCGCCGGTTTCGCGCTCCCGGCGCTGATCAGCGGAGTCGCTCACGGCAGCCTCCAAGGGGCTGGACTGGGTTTGCTGTGGGGCGGATTCATACGCATTTTCCTGATGAACCACCTGACCTATTGGTGCATCAATTCTGTTACGCACGGCTGGGGCCGTCAGGACTACGCGACACCGGACCACAGCACCAACGTGCCGCTGCTGGCGCTGGTCACACTCGGCCAGAGCTGGCACAACAACCACCACGCGTCGCCTACATCCGCGATCATGTCGCATCGTAAGGGTCAGCTGGACCCCGGTGCATGGATCCTCGCACTTCTCGAACGCGGCAAGCTGATTTCGAACGTCCGGCGGCCCTACGGACCCGCGCTCGGACGGGTACGCCGAGGACAAACACGGAACGTCGCGCCGCCCCATCATGGAGATGATCACTGATGTCCAACACCCAACCTTCGAAAGAAGCTCTTTGCGACTGGCTGCTCACCTGCGTCGCTGCAAAGGTGAAGATCGATCGTGATAAAATCCGCACGGATGTTTCGATGGACGAGTACGGCCTCGATTCAGTATCGGCCGTATCGATAAGCGGCGAACTCAGCGAGATGTTGAATAGAGATTTGCCAGGGACCCTGCTGTACGAATACAGCACTATCGACGAGCTCACCGACCATCTCGTCCGCAGCGGTGCAGCTACAGGCCAGAGCCCGGCGAGCGAGGCAAGCGCATGATGAACGCGAATGCCCGCACGGGCGCCTCCATGGCCGCCATCCAGCGTCACTACGATCTGAGTAACGACTTCTACAGGCTCTGGCTGGACACTTCTATGGTCTACTCTGGGGGGCTGTGGCGAGACGATGACACGCTCGATCAGGCACAAGCCAGGAAGCTCGAACATCACATCGCCGCCGCGCACGCAGACCGCGCTGCACGCGTGCTGGATATTGGCTGCGGCTGGGGTGCGCTGCTTTCGCGACTAGTCGGCGAGCATCAAGTTCAGCAAGCGGTGGGCCTGACCCTCAGCAAGGCACAATACGAACATGTGCTTGCATATGGCGGCCCCAACGTTGAGGTCCGGCTTGAGCCGTGGGAGACGCATGAGCCGATACAACCATACGATGCCATCATCAGTATTGGCGCATTCGAGCACTTCACTGGCACTGAGTTCACTGACTCGGAAAAAGTCGAAGCCTACCGCCGTTTTTTCCGCAAGTGCCAATCAATGTTGTGTGC
The DNA here is from genome assembly GCA_027858915.1 of Salinisphaera sp. Lineage (GTDB taxonomy): Bacteria > Pseudomonadota > Gammaproteobacteria > Nevskiales > Salinisphaeraceae > Salinisphaera. Next base: position 3,162 of record JAQIBT010000116.1, on the reverse strand, counting down.
TGACGGACGTCTTTCCCTGCAGACATTCGCCTATGGGAACACACGTTCCAGGGCCGATGCGTTAACCAAAGCCTCGACGCGCTTCCTGGCCGAGAGCATCTTTCCAGAGACAGATCCACCTCGCCTCGCAAACATCGCTGACGCGATCGAGGGCAGTTTCGAGCTGATCGAGATGCACAATGATCGCCTTGGCTACGCAAAGACTTGCAAAGCCTGGCTGGATAATCTGATGGCGCATCGTGCAGAGGCGGTCATCTTGGTCGGTGAAGAAACATACCTGCGGTACGAACGCTATCTGAGCTATTCCTATATCGGCTTTAAGAGCGGCAGCCTTGATCTTTACCGGCTGACCCTGCAACGTTTGCCGCCAAAACGTACCGCATCAGAGGGATAACGATTATGCGCGCTGGCCTCGCCATTTTAGCGACACGCACGTATTTGCAGGGCCTGTCCCTGCTGTCGCGAAATGCCGCCATCCATGCGGCAGCCAAACTCTACACAACACCGCCGTCAGGCAAGCCCATGAGCGTGGCCGATCGCACGCTGTTCACCGAAGCCCGTACGGGCGTTTTTTCATTCCGCGGTGGCACACTTCCCTATTGGGAGTGGGGCGAGTCCACCGCGCCGAAAGTGATGCTGGTTCACGGATGGGGGGTCGATCCGTGGATATTCACCCCTCTGATCCGTGCGCTCCGTGACAATGGCTTTGCTGTCATCACATACAGCTCGCCTGGGCATGAGGGGAACCGCCGATACCCGACCACCGCGATGACCTGGGTTCACGCTTTTCGTGCGATTACGACTGAGATCGGCCCTCTTCATGGCCTGATAGGACACTCGCTAGGTGCCGCGACTATCATTTGTGCGGCTCAGCGCAGTCTGCCCGCGCAACGTGTCGTGCTGTTCTCCGCATGCAGCGATTTGGTGGAAAACACCAATGCGTTCGCCGAGCGTCTCGGCTTTGACCGCGAGGCGGCCACGTCGATACGTGCACAAATATGGGCGGATTACCGACAGGACTGCGACTCGCTTGCTGCAGATTGGGACGGCTTGTACGTTGCCACGTCGGATGTGCCAACACTGCTCGTGCATGACCGAAACGATCCGCTATTAACGCCGAAGCACTCCACGCGCATCGCCGAGCGCTGGGGAAACGCCACCGTTCACCTCACCGAAGGGCTTGGTCACTTTGCGGTGGCACGTAATCCTGAAATCATCCAGGAAACACTGGCGTTTCTGCGCTAGTGCAGAAACGCCAAATCGCCATGACCTCCACAACTGTCGAATTCTATTTTGATCCCGTCAGCCCGTATGCATGGCTGGCCATGGAGCAGTTAGACAGGATCACCGAGGCCGGTGGCCATATCTTATGCCGGCCCATATTGTTCGCCGCGCTGCTCAATGCATACACCACTAAAGGGCCTGCCGAAGTGCCGGCCAAGCGCGCCTATGTGTTCCGCGACGTGATGCGTCAGGCCAAACGGCTGAACCTGCCGTTCTGTGGACCGCCATGTCATCCGTTCAATCCGCTGGCCGCGCTGCGTGCGATCCACGCTATCGAAGGCGATGCGCAACGGCTTGTTTTGGCGCGCCACCTCCTCATGGCTGTATGGCGCGACGGTATCGACATCGCCGATCCCGATGGTCTGGCCGTCGTGCTAGCACGTAGCGGTGTCGATGCCGATGCGGTGCGTGCCGCATCGGCATCCCCGGAAGTTAAGCTGCGCCTGCGCAGTGTTACGCAGGAAGCGATCGACGCTGGTGTCTTCGGCGTACCTACGTTTCGCCTGCGCGACGAGCTGTTCTGGGGCGCCGATCGGGTGGAAGCGCTGGTCTGGACGCTCAAGGGCGGCACCATCGACAATGCCTTCTACGCGGGTGTGCTGGGCCGCCCATCCGCCGCGGAACGCTAAACCCATGCGCGTTGACGTGACGCGCCAGGTTCATTATTCGGATGTCGACACCGGCTTTCGCATCCAGCTGAGCATGCTGCTGCGCTTGTTCCAAGATGTCAGTGCCTTGCATTCGGAACTGACTGGCTTCGGTATCCGCGCGCTCAGTGAACAAGGTGTGACTTGGGTTCTCGGGAAGCTGGCGATCGACGTCGATCACTATCCCGAGTACGGCGATGCCCTCCGCATAACCAGTTGGTCGCGCGGCGCTTCAGGTTTTCGCATGTTGCGCGAGTTCGAACTGCAGGCAAACGGTCAGCGCGTGGGTGGTGGATCGAGCGTGTGGTTCTATTTCGACCGCAAGGCCGGCAAGGTCACGCGAGTTCCTGCCACGATCAACCGTGCATACGGCGTCGACCATGATCTAGCACTCGCCGAAGGCGTCGAGTGCTGGGCACCCTACGAACGCTTCGAAGCGGAAACAGTGCGCACGTACACACCTGCGGCATTCGATCTGGATGCTGGCGGCCATGTGAACAATGCTCGCTATGTCGACTACGTCCTGGATGCCGCAAATGCACTTATCGATGGCGCGAGGGTACGATCAGCACGTATCCAGTTCAGTCGCGAAATTACGCCAATCGACCCGTTCGAAATCGGCATTCGTCGTGACGGCCCATGCCTGCTGTTCAAATTGAGAGGCGACATGGGCATGTTCGCGCGAGGCGAGATGCATCTCGTTCCTGTCCACGCCCCATGAACGGCACACGGTGAGGTGTCGACAGGCTTGCAGCTTGGCCAAGGTCAGCTAGGCGCCGCGGCTACGACCAAACTTCAAATGTGCCGGATCAGTTTTTCATCTTAGTAGATGCCGGGATGCATGGAACGGTGTCGCGCTGTTGCACAAGGTCGCAAACGCATTGACTTGATGCCGAGAGCCTAGCTGTCAGGGAATGTGAAGCGCCGTCGGACGCTAAGCGCTCTCTGCGCAACCATCAAACTCCGGGCGATGGTTCGCCTTCGGAGTTTGGTGGGCCACTGATGCGCTCGGCGTTGTCAACACCAGCGCTCCGTTCAGTGGCACGCAGCGCCGAGTTCAGGCACCGCCGGAATAGCTGGTAGTCGTATCCGGACTCTGCACCCCAGCTTTCGCGGTCTAGAAGATCCCGCATGGCTTGAGACCTGATCAGAAACGTAACGCTGATGCGTATCGAACAGCAAAGTGATCGCTGGTTACCGGAACTCTGATCATAAATGTCCAGCACGCGCA
>JAQIBT010000100.1 GCA_027858915.1 Salinisphaera sp. | reverse complement strand
GCCTTAGAGGGTGTTTACAAAATCAAGCCGTCGCTGTCAGGCGCCGAGCCAGCATTCGCGCGCCAGTGAGCCAGACCCAGGCTTCCGAGACATCAATGCGCCGGTCATGATGCATGACCAGTCGCCGGGAACGCTCGTTCCATCCATGCGTACGCTCGACCATCTAGCGCTTGGGCAGGACCACAAAGCCTTTGCTATCAGCGACGACAGGGAACATCTCGCCTTGATCGGGATGGCGCCAGCAACCGGCGTTTGGAGTAGCCTCCGAAGTCAGAGGTTGCAGGTTCGACTCCTGCCTTGCTCTGGCGCTTGGCGGCGCCGCTTTCAGGTACACCTCACTGCCGCGATATGCAAGCCATATTTCCTGAGTTTACGAAAGATAGTCGGTTGGCTCGTACCCAGATATTCGGCGATCTCATACGTGCTTTGACAGACACGCAGCGCCTGCTCGAGGCTGATCTTCTCTGCACGCTCTACCGCTTCGCGCAGCGTCTGCCTGGGCGGGGGGTCCATTGCCTCGGCATGCGTTGACATTTGCGCGACCGATTCAGGCATGCCGTCGCCTTGGATTGCGTCGTGGGCACTGGTCACATAAAGCCGCTCGATTAGGTTTTCCAGTTCACGCACATTGCCGGGCCAGTCGCGGTTGAGCAGATCTGTCCAGCATTCTGGGGTGAGCACCTTCTGTTTTTCATAGCGCTGGTTGAGTGTGGCCAGGCTGCGCTGGATGAACAGTGGGATATCCTCGCGGCGCTCGCGTAGCGGGGGAATAGTGATCGGAACGACATTCAGGCGGTGGTAGAGATCCAGGCGAAAGCGGCCGTCCGCCAGCCGTTCTTCCAGATTCTGGTTGGTCGCAGCGACAAGGCGGAAATTGACGGTTCTCGGTTCTGTGCTGCCCAGTCGAGTGACTCGACCGTCTTGGATGACACGAAGTAGTTTCGACTGCAGCGACAGCGGCAGTTCGGCGATTTCGTCCAGAAACAGCGTGCCGCCGTCCGCGCGCTCGGCCAGGCCGGCCTTGCCGCCGCGCGCGGCGCCGCTGAAGGCGCCGGTCACATAGCCGAACATTTCGGACTCGAACAGGCTTTCCGGAATTGCCCCACAATTGGCTTCTACGAAGACACCGTGCCGGTGCTCGCCGAGACGGTGCAGCATGGAAGCGACCAGGGTCTTGCCGACGCCGGTTTCACCGAGCAGCAGCACGCTGGCGTCGGTGGGCGCAACACGCCGGACCAAGGCGGCGATTTCCCGCATGCGTGCGTTGCAGGTGGGCAGCTCTGGTATATCGGTATCGTGCGAGGCCCTAGCGTCCTGAGCCGCCAGCTGTCGGTGCAGCAGCTCGTACTCGAGCTGCAGCATTCGGATATCGGTCATGTCCTTGGAAAAGCTCACGACCCGTACGATGCGACCGTTCTCATGCACCGGGTAGGCCTCTGCCATGACGCTGCGGCCAGTTCGTGTCTGCTGCATCAGCTGGCATTCGCCACCGGTTTGCAGTACCCGGACCGTGATTGAGGGCGACAGCACGCCATCCCGCTCCAGATCGAATACGGAGGAGCCGACCAGCGCCTGCAAGGTGATGCCGTAAACCGAGGCGCAGCTCGCACTGGCCTTGAGAACCCGTCCCTCGCCGTCGGCGATCACCACATGATCACGCGAATGCGCCAGAATCGCGCTCAGTTCGAGGGCCGCTGTGGGAACGTTGGACACCATAAGATTCAGAATCTATCGACAATTCAAAAATAAATCAATAATTCAAAAGTGGGTCGCCGGGACCGGCATGTGATTTGATAATGAATTGATATTTATTATAATTAATTTTAACCAATGCTTTATATAATGGCACGGTTTTCGCTTATGTCTTGAGCAGCAAGCCAACGCACGAGCCAACTTCGATGGAGCAACGTAATGAGCGCGCGTGAACTCAATCAGCCGCTGAGCGGCAACGTCATGCCACGCTTCGGCGGTCCGGCTACGATGATGCGCCTGCCCACCCAGGCGAATGCGCGAGGCCTCGATGCGGCTTTTGTGGGTATTCCGCTGGACATCGGCACCTCCAACCGTCCGGGAACGCGTCTGGGGCCGCGCCAGATCCGCGACGAGTCGCGGATGCTGCGGCCATACAATATGGCCACCCGCGCCGCGCCTTTCGACAGTCTCCAGGTGGCGGATATCGGGGATGTGCCGATCAACACATTCGATCTAAAAAAAAGCGTGACTATCATCCAGCGCTTTTATGAGGAACTGCTGACGCATCGGTGTCGTCCGCTGACGCTCGGCGGAGACCACACGCTTTCGCTGCCAATTCTGCGTGCGATGGAGGGCCACCACGGCCCGGTCGGGCTAATTCACGTCGATGCCCATGCGGATATCAACGATCAGATGTTCGGCGAGATGATCGCGCACGGCACGCCTTTTCGCCGCGCGATCGAGGAAGGCTTGATCGAGCCGCGACGGATGGTGCAGATCGGCCTGCGCGGCACCGGCTATACCGCGGAAGACTTTGATTGGACGCGTGATCAAGGGGCGCGTGTGGTGCCGGCGGAGGCGTGCTGGTACCGAAGCCTGGCACCGCTCATGGATGAGGTGCGCGCTCAGATGGGGGCCGGCCCGGTATATATAACCTTTGATATCGACAGTCTCGATCCGGCCTATGCGCCGGGAACCGGGACTGCCGAAGTGGCCGGTCTGACACCGCCGCAGGCGCTCGAGATCGTGCGCGGATGTCGCGGGCTCGAGATCGTCGGAGGTGATCTGGTGGAGGTTTCGCCGCCATTTGATCCCAGCGGCAACACTGCGGTGCTCGGCGCCAATCTGCTCTACGAGATGCTGTGCGTTCTGCCTGGCGTGCGCTATCGCGAGTGACGAAACCGCCCTTCGGTTGGTGGCCTGACTAAAATAATAGACGATTTGGGAGAATGAATGATGGCAACCGATTTCCGCAATCAGGGACAATCAAGAGGCAGCGGCCGCCGGCCTGTGGTCGAGGTGCGTTCGATCGACTATGTGCCCCGAGCCGAGCGCCACGGCAAGGTCTGGCACCAGGGCCCGTTCTGGTTCACTGGCAATTTCGTGCTCACCACCATGGTCACTGGTTTTGTCGGCCCGTCGCTCGGCCTCGACGTGTGGTGGAGCATTATGGCCGTGGTGCTCGGTGCCGGATTCGGCACCTTCTTCATGGCGTTTCATGCCAATCAGGGGCCTCGCCTCGGGCTGCCGCAGATGATTCAGTCGCGGGCGCAGTTTGGATCGCGGGGCGCGATCCTGCCCTTTGCCGCAACGATATTCGTCTATTGCGGATTCAATGTCTTCAACGTGATTCTTGCCACCGAGGCCTTGCAGACCTGTCTGCCCGGCGGGCCGCTGTTCTGGTACCCCGTGCTCATGGCCGTGGCGATCGCGATTGCGATCGTCGGCTATGACCTGCTGCATTTCGTGCAGCGTTGGCTCACGCCTTGGCTGATCGCGGTATTCGCGGTCCTGACGGTCGCCGCCGTGATGCTCCACGGGCATGCCGCTGCGCAGAGTACGGCGGCGGGCGCCGGCTGGCCCATATTCTTTGTGCAATTCTCCGCCGCTGCGGGTTATCAGGTCAGCTATGCGGTTTATGTATCGGACTATTCCCGCTATCTGCCGGAGAACAGTTCCTCGCGCGGGGTGATCTCCTGGACCTATCTCGGTGCCGGTGCCTCCGCGATCTGGCTGATGTCGCTGGGTGCCTTCCTGTCCTCCGCCCTCGCGAAGCCGGAAGCCATAGCCAGCATCCAACAGGTAGGCAACGAGATGCTGCCGGGGTTTGGCACCTTCGCCGTGCTCGCGTCCGTCCCTGCGCTGGTAAGCGTCATGGCGGTCAACATGTATGGCGCCATGCTGACCGGCATCAGCACCGTAGATGCCTACCGTCCCGTGCGGCCGACAGTAGGCGTGCGCGTCATCGGTATTCTGGTGTTCGGCCTTATCGCGGTCGCAGTGGCCCTCGCCATACCCGGATCGTATCTCGGAAGCTTCAACAACTTCGTCATTCTGATGCTGTATTTCCTGGTGCCCTGGACCGCCGTCAATCTGATCGATTTCTACGTGGTGCGCCGCGGCCATTACGCGATTACCGAGATCTTCAATCCTGGCGGCATCTATGGTCAGTGGTCATGGCGCGGCATGCTCGCTTATGCTGCGGGTTTCATCGCCATGATTCCGTTTTTCGATGTGTCCTTCTACACCGGTACGGTGACCCAGTGGCTAGGCGGCGCCGACATCTCGTTCCTGGTCGGGCTTGTGGTTGCTGGTGGCCTGTACTATGCA
>JAQIBT010000074.1 GCA_027858915.1 Salinisphaera sp. | reverse complement strand
CGCAGCCGGAACTCGCTACGCTCAAACATCCGGCTGCTTCATCCCGGCTCGGCTCCACTGCTCGGCGCTGCGCCCAAGGGGCCCAATACAGACATCGCTTCGGCAGGCCGTGTCTGTATTCAGTCCCGTTACGCGGCGACGCAGACGCGGAGTGGCGACGGGTGTCCGGCGCATGCGCCGGTGCGGCCAGCCTGTCTGAGGACGGCCAAAGCCGGCCGAGTTCTGGCCGCATCCCGTCGATGCGAGCATCGGAGTGCACCGGCGTAGCCGGCGCTGTGTCGGGTGCCTTTCTTTTGGTGACTTTGCTTGGGCAAGCAAGAAAAGCCACTCGCGCATCAGCGCGAAATAGAAGGTTCGCCGAACTCGTAAATGCCGAAAGACTCGTAGTCCGAACCCACCGCGGCTTTAATCGGCTATCAGCTTCTTTCGGCTTGGGGTTTCGCACTGATGTGCGAGTGACTTTCATTTGCTTGTCCAAATGAAAGTCACCAAAGCAAAAGACACCCTGTCTTGCGCCGATGCTCCGCATCGGTTCCCTGTGCTGCTCCGGCCGAAAGAGGGCCAGCCGCGAAACTCGCGCCGCTACGCGCCACTCAAACACACGGCTGTCTTTTCCTCTTTCAGCCTCCACTGCTCGGCGCTGCGCCCAAGGGGCCCAGAATACAGACGCGGCGCGCGAAGGATTGGAGTTGGTTTGCCTGTATTCGATCCCGTTACGCGGCGACGGAGATGCGCAGTGACGGCAGGTGTCCGGCGTAACGCGCCGGTGTGGCCAGCTGTTTGAGGGCTGCGAAAGCGGCCCGAGTTCTGGCCGTAACCCGTTGCCGCGAGCCACGGAGTGCACCGGCGTAGCCGGCGCTGTGTCGGGTGTCTTTTTCTTTGCTTCCTTTCGTTTGGACAAGCAAACGATAGGGAGTCGCGTATCAGTGCGAAACCTCAGTCGTACCAATGGCGAAATAGCCAAGACCCCAACTCCGATGGGTGTGATGCGTGATAATGATGTGCCGGTCTTAAGGCGTAACGTCTCAACAACGGCGTTATACGCCATCGACCAGAGTGCTAGACTTCGAAAAGCCTTCTTTAACGGGCGCTGCCATGACCACCAATCTTCAAATACCTCCCGAATTCGACGACGCCCCAAGAGCTGAGCGAATCGCGTTCGTCGAGGAATTATGGAACCGAATAGCCCAGTGTCCGGATGCTGTTCCTTTGCCGGAGCATCACAAACGGATGCTTGACCAGCGGTTAGACGCATATCGACGAAACCCCGAAGCTGGAAGGCCTTGGAGCGAAGTGAGAGATCAATTGTTGGCAAATCTGCGCAGCTCTTGAATAGCGTTAATATCCAGCCGGATGCGGTCGCTGATTCCGAAGAAGCTGCAGGTTGGTACGAAAACCAGCAGCCCGGATTAGGCGTTGAATTCATCCTTGAACTCGATGCCGCATATGAGAAGGCAGCAGGAAACCCAGCCATATACGAAACTCAATACCGAGAAATTCGTCGAGTTCTACTGCGCCGCTTCCCCTACTCAGTATATTTCGTCTACGAAAATGGCGTGGTAGAAATATTTGCCGTGCTACATCAACAAAGGTCTGCTGCTGCTTGGCAGGACAGAATAAGGTAGCGAGGTATAACGAAACGCTAAAGTTGACAGCCCAAAGCGCTGCCGCGCTTTGCGTTCCCGCCGCAGGCTTCGCCTGCTCGGACGGCAACTGAGCTTCGGCTATGAGCGACATTCTGCTGTCGAATACGCGGGGGCCGCGAATCGCCATCGGCGTGTTTTTCGGCGAAACACTCATGCGAAAGCCTCTCGGTTTTCGTCCGCCCCATCGAACAACGCATCCAGCGCTGCGACAAGCCCCACATCCGGCCGATCAACAAACACGCCGATGTCGCTCTCGCCATCCATTGCCCGCACAAACAGATACTGCACACCGCCCAGATGCGTGGATGGATCGTAGGCCTCGCCCAGGCAACGCCGCAGATGCCGATGCAGGGCCACGGTGTAGATGAGGTATTGCAGGTCGTAGTGGGCCCGGCCGATGGCGCTTTCGAGAGCTGCTTCGCGATAGGCGGCCGGGCTGTCGCCAAGGCGATTGGTCTTGTAGTCGAGCACGTAGTACGCGCCGTTGTGTTCCACGACCAGGTCGATGAAGCCTTGCATGAGGCCGTAGAGCGTCTGGCTCGGGTGGCCGCCGAGTGCGGCGGGTAGATAGCCGGCTTCGCGTAGCGTGTTGACCAGCGCGCCGAGATGGTTGCCACGCAGGCGCAGCATGAATTCCATTTCGGTGAGCATTTGCGGGCGGCCTATGCCGGCCAGCGGGCCGATCTCGGGCAGCGGCGTATGCAGCGTGCGGGCGACGAGGTTGGTGGTGTCGTTGATGCGTGGGTCGGCTTTGTCTTCGGCGATCAGGCCGTATTTGCGCAGCGTGTCGTAGACGAGCCTGTGCTGATCTTCATTGGGTGTGGTGCCCGGCGATGGCCACGGTGCGTAGCGCGGGTCTTGCAACACCTTTTCGAGCACGTCGTGCACGGCAGAGCCAAAGCGCACGCCGGAGAGGCGGTCGTCCAGTTTGGGTAATGCGCCGGATGGTTCGCCTGCCAGAGATTCGGTCGGCGTGCTGGCGAGCTCGTCTTCGGCGCCGGGCTCGGGCAGGTCCGGTGTTTTCGTGCTGGTCGGTGCATGGGCCAAGCGCGAAAAGCTATAGCTTGACCAGCGCTGGCGGCCGGTGGGCAAATCGGCGCGTGCCTCACCCAGCGTGTCGGCGGTCAGCGGTTGGTAGCGCTCGATGCGCGGGGCGCGTTGTTCGGCGTCGATGGGTGTCACAGTGATCGTGCCGGGGTGTGTGGCCGTGAGCTGTGCGAGCGCGTCGCTGGCCGAGCCGTCGTTGCGGGCGAGCAGGTTGGCCAGCGCGCTGGCCTGCGTGCTTCTGGCGTCGCGCCAGCCGACGATGACGGCCTGCTCGGCGCGGGTGAGGGCGACATAGAGCAGACGCAGGGCTTCGGAGCGGGCTTCGAGCACGGCCTGGGTCTGGTTGGCCGGGTTGTCGCCGACCAGATCGATTTTGGCGTGGCCGCCGTCGTCGTGAAAGATCAGGGGCGGCTTGTCGGGCGACCCGGCGGTGCCGAGCCAGAGCGCGAACGGCATGAACACGATGGGATACTGCAGGCCCTTGGCGGCGTGAACGGTGGTGATGCGCACCAGATCGGCGTCGGATTCCAGGCGTAGCTGGCTGGCGTCGTCGGCAGCCGCGCCGTCACGCGCGGCCGCGATATGGTCGTCCAGCCAGCGCACGACGCTGGCCATGCCGAAGCATTCGGCCTCGGCGGTGGCCAGCAGTTCGCCGAGTTGCAGGTAGTTGCTCATGCGCCGCTCGCCGTCGGTGAGCGCGAGCAGGCCGGGGGCGGCAGCGACGAACAGGCGCTCGAGTGCGGTGAGCACGCCGCGGCCGCGCCAGGCCTCGAACAGTTCGTGGAAGCGCTCGATGGCCAGCTGCATGGCGTGGTCGTCGTCGGCGAGGTTGATCAGCTCGGCCAGGCGCTTGCCGATCAGCGCGGTGGGCTGGGCCGCCCGCACGGCCATGGCGTCGTCCGGCGTGGCCATGGCCCGCAGGATCAGTCGCAGGTCGTCGGCCTCGTCGCTGGCGAATACAGAATCGCGATGCTGGCAGACGGCCATGATGCCGTAATGCGCCAGTTCGGCCTGCAGGGCCGTGGCCTCGTAATGGCTGTTGACGAGCACCGCGATATCGCGCGGTGCGAGCGGTAACTGCCTGTTGTCGGCTTTTTCCCAGTGCGCGCCGCCGTCCAGCAGCTGGCCGATGGCAGCTACGGTATGGGCGATCAGCAGCGGCCGATCTTCGCCTTTGGTGGCCTTGCCCCCGTGCAGATTCCAGACGTTGAGTGCCGCCATATCCTTGCTGTCGGCGGTGACGATGCGTTTGTCGCCCTGGCTGCGGCCGGGGTCGACATGCGGGAAATCGATCTCCTTAACAAGGAACGGATCGCTGCCCGGCAGTTGGTACAGCGCTTCGATGGCGTCCAGCACGCCCTGGGTAGAGCGGAAGTTGGTGGTGAGCGTATAGCGGGCGTCGCCGGCGGCATGGGCCGCAGCCAGATAGGCAAAGATATCTCCGCCGCGAAAGCCATAGATGGCTTGTTTCGGGTCGCCGATGAGCAGTAGGGCGCCGCGCTCGCGCGGTTCTTGCAGATAGATGCGATGCAGGCTCGCGTACTGCAACGGATCGGTGTCCTGGAACTCGTCGACCAGCGCATAGGGCCAGCGCTCGTGCAGGGCATCGGCCAGCCGGTCGCCGGTCCTGGGGGCAGTGAGTGCGGCATGCAGGGCCGCGATCAGATCGTCGAAGCTGTATTGCCGGCGCTCGATCTTGCGCATCGCGGCCAGCTCGCGCACGGCGGCCACGGCCTGGTCGATGGCGACCAGCCGAGCCATCGGCTGTATTTCTGCGAGTACGGGCAGCGCCGACAGCTCGGTGAGCGGCTTGGCGTAGGCTTGGCACGTCTTGGGTGTTTTCTTGAATTGACCGGCTGGATTTCCGAAGGTCTTAACCCATTCGCCGAGCGCGGGTACATTGCCGGCTGCTATCGCATCCGTGACCTGCGTATCCAGTGCCTCGACTGCTTCGCTAGGGCTGTCATAAGCGGCCAACGCCACATTCAGCGGATCGTTTTTCTTGAGAGCGTTGTTGCCGCAAGCATCGGTCAGAGCCGCGGCCAGCGGCTCGGCGGTGCCGGGCCAGGCCTCGGCCAGTTCTTGTTGCAGCTTGGCCAGACGCGCGGGGTCGATACCGGCGAGTTGTACGTGCGGGCGGGCCAGCACGGGCGCGATGGTCTGGTAGAGCGCGTCTGGCGACGACCACAGGGCCAATACATCGCCGGTGTCCGTATCGGTGCCGGTATCGCTATCAGGTTGGGCGCTTGCGCCAAAGACATGCTGGCGCCAGTAGTCGGCGGCCGCTTCACGATACAGGCTCGGGTCGTCGATGGCTTCGCCGCGATCGAACGCCAAGGCAGATTCGAAGGCGTTCTCGGTGGCAGCACGCTGGGCGAAGCCGTGGATAGTGACGATGGTGGCTTCGTCTACGCGCGCGGCGGCATCGGCCAGCCGGCGGGCGAGTGTGACGCGGTCTTCGTCGCGGTTTTCTAAAATTGTGAGCGTGAAGTCGTGCTCGGCGTTGCCTGCCTGGGCATGCTCCGGCGCATAGGCAATACGAGCGGCATCGGCCAGCCGGGAACGGATGCGTTCGCGCAGTTCCTGGGTCGCAGCGCGGGTGAAAGTCATCACCAGGATATCGCGTACGCTCGCGTCTTCCTCGATGATCAGGCGCAGGTAGAGCCCGGCCAGGCTGAAGGTCTTGCCGGTGCCGGCGCTGGCTTCGATCAGGCGCAGGCCGCGTAGCGGCAGGGTGGCGGCATCAAAGGGCTGGCTGCTGTGCGAATGGGGGCTCATGCCGAGGCCTCCGTGGTGTCGGCCACATAGCGAATGACGCGGTTCATCGGCCCGCTTACGGCATCAATGGCCTGGATGAACGGGCTGTCGTCTTCGCTGGGCCCGAGCGGCGCCTCGTCGTCGCCCAGCAGCAGGGCGAAGTACGGGTCGCGCGTCAGATGGTGCGGTACATGGGCGCCGGGTTTGAAGCGGAACGACACGTTGTCGAAGCCCTTGGGCTGCTCTGGGTCGTAGCTGTCGTCCAGATCGGGGTGATAGGCGAGCGGCGCTTGCTGGCCGGCGATATACAAGCGCAGCAGATTGGCCAGTTCAGCCTGGGCGGTGGCCGGGTCGAGGGTGCCGGCGTATTGCGCGAGCGACATGTCCTTGGGCTTGGGCGAGAAGCCGGCCATTTCCAGCGTGGCGTCGTGGCCTGTAGCCACCACGGCGAGGTAATCGATCCAGTAACGCATTCGAAAACGCGCCTTGAGCTTGCCGCTGCGCAGGCGGCGCAGGGCGCCCGGCCAAAGTTGGCCGACGCGGCCGGTCACGCGGACGTGGGCACCATTGTCCGTAGAGCCATCGTCGATCGGCAGGTCGAGCTGGATATCCACGCTGTCGGGCGCCCCTGTCGCTTTCCATGCCTGCCAGACCGGCAGCAGCGCGTTCACGGCTTCGGCCTCGGATGCGTAGTTGGGATCGGCCAGCGGCGGTGGCGGCAGCGTGCCGCGGGCCCGTTCCAGTGGCGTAGGCGCTAATCCGACTTCGGCCGAATCGGCGGCATCGGCGCTGTCGAACAGGCGTTGGCGCAGGCCCGCGGCGGCAAGTGGGCCGAGCGTGATGGGCTCGGCGTCGTCGACCTGGTGATCCTCGATGTCCAGATTCAGCTTGACGCGTTCACGAAAGAACGCCTTGGCTGGGTGGTCGAAAAAACGCTTGAGGCTGTCGAGATCGATGGCCTCGATCGGCTCGGCCTTGGCGGCGATGCTGCCGTCGAGCATCGGGGCGCGCAGTTCGCGGGCGTTGACCGAGGCTCGCGTCGCATCGCGCCAATCGCCGGCGAAGGTGAACACGCGCGGGTCGGCCTCGGTGGGCGAAAAATAGCGGATCGAGAACGGCTGCATGGGCTGGTCGTGGACGAGCCGTCGGCGGAAGGCCTTCGGCTCCCAGTCGCGTAAATAATAGCGATGGATGAATTCCAGTGTCTCGCCGACGATAGGCGAGGGCGGCAGCGCTTCGCCGGTGTGTACGTCCTGGCCGATATGGCTGATATAAATGGCATCGCGCGCGGCGGTGAGTGCCTGCAGGAACAGCAGGCGGTCGTCGTCGCGGGTATTGCGATCGCCCAGGCGCGGATTCTGGAACATCACGTTGAACGCACGGCCGTTGTCCTGGCGCGGGAAGGCGTCGTCGTTCATGCCCAGCACGCAGACCATGCGGAACGGCACGGCGCGTAGCGGCACCATGCCGCAGAAGGTAATGCCGCCGGCCAGGAACGGCTGGCGCTCGCTGGCCGATTCCAGGCTGGCGCGCAGCATGTCGCGCACGGCCGGCCAGGAGATCGTGCGGTCGCTGCCGAGTGGCTGGGCCGTGGTGCACTTCTCGGCTTCTTCGAACTGGGCAAACACTTTGCGCAGGCCGTCCACGGCGCGCTGTTCGTCGGGCGTGTCGGTGGCCGGTGCGATGAGCTGGTCTACCAGCGCGTTCAGGCGCGTTTGCCATTCGCCAGGGGTGGCGGCTTCGATCAGCGTGTCCGCGGCCTGGGCCAATGTCTGCTCGAAGCGCCAGAGCTTGCCTAACGCCGCTGTCATGCCCCCTTCCAGATCAGACCAGGGCGCGACGCCGGCGGTGAGGTTCTGGTCGTCGGATTGCGCCACGCCCAGCAGCAGCCGGTCGAGCCCGAAACGCCAGCTGTTCTGCTCGAAGGCGCCGGCGCCAAGTTGGGCGCGATGATTCGCGTTGCGCCCCCAGCGGATACCGGCTTCGCCGACCCAATCGGTGATGGCATCCAGCTCGCCGGCAGACAGCCCAAAGCGGCGCATGACCGCAGGTACTGCCAGCAAATCCAACAGCGCGCTGGCTTCCCAGCGCCACAGCGGCAGATCGAGCAGGGCCGACACACAGGTCACGATCGGATGGGCGGCCGAGCGGGCGCGATCGGCCAGCCCGAATGGCAGGTAGCGATCGGCCGGAGCGCCGCCGAATACGGCCTCGATGGCCGGCGCATAAGTCGCCACATCCGGCAGCATGACAATGATGTCACGCGGGGCCAGCCGGTCTTTCGTCTCGATCTCGCCGGCGGCGACGCGTTTGTCGTCTGCCGCGAGCCGGTCGAGCAGCTGGTCCTGCAACACCTGGATCTCACGCAGCGCGCTGTGGCAGGCATGCACTTCCAGGGAGGTATCGTCATCGGCCATGCCCTGGGCTGGGTTGCTGCAGTCCAGCATCACGATATCGGCCTGGATGCGATGCAGCAGCGTGTCCGGGGCCGGACTGTCGTAGGCCATGAGTTCGCCCAGTTCGGGCTCGATCATGCCGACAAATTCGTCGGAATAGAGCACGCGCAGGGTGTCGCGGGCCATGCGCCCGAGCGCGCCGAGCAGCGGGTGGCCGGCTTCGACGGCGGCTTCGCCCGGCAACAGCGCATCCGCATCGCCCGTGGCCGGCCAGTCCAGCGCCAGCCGGCCGGCGGTGATATCGCCCCAATAGGCTTCGCTTGGGTTGGGCAGCAGAAAATGTACGTCGATATGTTCGGCCAGCGCATACAGCAGGCGCAGATGATCGGGTGCGAGGGCGACCAGGCCAAAGCAATAGAGTTGGGCCGGGCAATAAGCCTTGACGCGTTCCTGCAGGCGGGTTTCTGTGGCAAGGTGCCTGGTGAAATCGGTCAGTACGCGGGCGCGGTGCGTGCGGCCCAGCCGGTCGGCCTGGGTCAGCCAACGCCAGACCTGTGCCTGCCAGCGCCCGGGATTGTCGCTGGGTGTTTCGCCATCTTCCCAGCGCGCCAGCATATCGGCGCGATAGACCAGGTACTTGTCGAATACGTCGGCGAGCTGGCGGGCCAGCTGGTAGCGGCGAACCTCGTCGACCGGATTGCCGAGATAGTCGGCCACGACGGCAATCTCGCCGGCCATCGCCGGCAGCGCAGCGTAGAGATGCCAGGGCAGGCAGTCGGCCTCGAAATGCTGGCCGCGTGGGGCGGACGGCTCGACTTCCCGTAGCAGCTCCCAGATCCAGCCGCCGGGGAGCTTGATATCCAGGTTGGCGGCGATGCCTTCACTCTCGGCGAGCTGGATTGCCAGCCAGCGGCCAATGCCCGGGCTGGGCGCGAGCAGCGTGTCCATGGCCAGCGGTGAGGCAGGCCGTTGCAGGCGTAGCGCGCCGAACAGTTCTGCCAGCCGGCCCAGATCGTTGTGGTGATAGAGGTAGAACATATCGCCTGTATATCGTTGTCGAGTCGGGCTTTTCTGGCTAGTTTAGCGGTTGGCAGTCGAGCGCCGACCAGTGCTGCGGTCGGACCTGTCGGGTTGGTTGACACTTTTCAACCGCGCTCTAATGGATCGGGCTGCGAAGCGTCGGTTTTTCTTACACCAGAGGTAAATTCAGAGTCAGAGCTTCCTACAGAGACAATATAAAATACAATATAATACAATGATATAGAATAAATATTCTGATTTTTCTTCCGGTGGGAACAGTTCTTGCAGCTTAGCTGCAGACGCGCAGACGCGCAGACGCGACGTTTCCCGAGCACGCGGGGGAACTAGGCCCTCTACAGCAATCACCTTTTTGGAAGAGCTCATGCAGTTTAAACATCTTGCCGCCACGTCGGTTGCTGTCGCCGCTCTTGGCCTCAGCCTTTCGGCTTCTGCGTCGACCGTCAAAGTCAAATTCGACCAGGCGACCGCGCAGTCGCCCACTGGCTCGGTGTCGTACGACGGCAATGGCGGTGCCTTGGTGGGTAGCGGTATATCGTTCGACCGTATCATTCTGAACGGCGCTACCGCACCGACCGGTCATCAGGGCTCACTGACCTGCATGTCCTGCAGCATCGCTTTCACCACCGGCAACAACACCGGCGAAGGCACCTCGACAGGAACCTGGTCGTTCGCCGGCGGCGGTAACTTCCAGCTCAACGGTACCGCTACAGACAGTGGCGGCAACACGGTTGCCAGTGGCCTGTTGTTCGGCGGCACCTTTGGCGCCAGCCCGCAGATCGCTTTTCGTACCCCTATTGTTGTCGGCAACCCTGGTCTCAGCTTGAGCCTTAGTGGTAAGGACGATTTCAATTCAGCGCTGGCCAGCTACTTTGGTTTAAATTCCAGTGTCAACTTCAACTTCTCGACCACTGCAATCGCACTAAGTAACGCAACCTTCGGCCCAAGTGGCAGCTTTAATAGCGGCAAGCTGACCAATGCGGACGTCTCGGTCCAGCCGGCTGGACCGGCTAAGAACGTGCCCGAGCCGGCCGAGCTTGGCCTGTTCGCTATCGGTCTTGCGCTGCTACTCGTTGGCCTCGGCTTCCGTCGCAAGCAGGGCGGCGATATCGCCTGATAACGCTGTACAAGTTCGGGCCCGCATTGCGCGGGCCGGTGCTTGAGAGTTCTGGAAGCGGCTTTGGTGACGAAGCCGCTTTTTTTATGTGCGCAATCGAGTCCGTCGACCTGCGCGTCGATGTTGTTCATAAGCCACCGCGGGTTGATAATCCGGTCGAGATATTCGGGCAGCTGCGTTAGGCTACGCGTTCGCCAAGTCCTCGTAGCTCAGCAGGATAGAGCAGCCGCCTCCTAAGCGGCAGGTCGCAGGTTCGACTCCTGCCGGGGACACCAATCCAGAGTGCCGGTCGCAGGCCGGCCCTCTGGATTGGTATTTTCAGTAAGCGCCGAATCTCGACAAGCAAATAACCCCGGTTCGACGCGGCTGCGTAGCGGCTCAGAATCGCTGCGTCAGTGATGGGCCCTCGGGACGATAGTCGCCCCGACGATGCGATCCGTCGCAGCCCGCCGTTTCTGCTGCCTGGCGCAGGCAGAACGAACCCTTCTCGGAAACCGGCAGGAAACGTGCATGCCTCAAGGCCGTTCTTGATCGACGGCATGGCGACTGCTGCGTCCCATGCCCGGTAACCGAGGGGCTGTCATCAGTACTGTTATGCAATCGCAGATGCCCGACGCAGGCGTTGGCTGGCGGGCTCGCCTGGGCCTTGGGCTGGCCTGCTCCGGGGCGCGCACGGTGCTGCGCAACTATAGCCACGAGGGGCCGCTGTATGTGCAGCGGGCCTTGTATCCAGAACGCGATGGCTGTGCTCATCTGTATCTGCTGCATCCACCCGGCGGCCTGGTACAGGGCGACCGGATTGATATCGATATGCAGGTACAACGCGATGCGCGGGTGCTGGTGACGACGCCGTCGGCGGCGAAGCTCTATCGCACGCCGGCCGGCGGGACGCATCAGTACGCCAGGGTGCGTGTCGCCGCGGATGCCAGCGCGGAATGGCTGCCCCAGGAGGCAATTGTCTTCGACGGCGCCCACGGACGTATGCAGCTGGCGTTCGAGCTCGATGCCGACGCCCGACTGATCGCCTGGGATGCCTTTGCGTTGGGTCGACCTGCGGCGGGCGAGCCGTTCGCGCAGGGGCTTTACGACAATCATCTATCGGTAAGGGTAGGCGAGCGGTTGTTGTGGCACGAGCGTACCCAGGTTCCAGGATCGGCCACTTCGCGGATGCAGTGTGCGGCCTGGGGGCTGAATGGTCATCCCGTGCTCGGCACGCTCGTTGCTTATGCTCCGGCAGGCGTGGACGCAGACCTGGAGACCTCGGTGCGTGAGGTGCTGGCCGTGCTCGATATGCCCAGCGGCGTAACGCGTGTCGACGGGCTGTTGATCGTGCGCGTGCTGGCGATGGACACCGGCCGGCTTCAGCAGGCGCTGCGTGGCGCCTGGACGGCAGTTCGTCCGGTAATCATGGGAAAGCCGGTATTGGAGCCGCGGATATGGGCCACGTGAAACGCTGATCTGCGCTGGGCCGCAAGGTGTGGACGGTATCGGGCCTGATGTTTGAGAAAGCGCCACGACGAATCGAATTGAGTGATGCAATTTGGTGCGAACAGGCTATGTAAAAGCACGATTTGCGGGCATTTCGCCAGCTTTGCACCGTAACAATGCGCTTGAATTATCGGCGCTGTCGGCTCCGGCAGGCGCCAGATAGCGCGCAACAGACAAGGCAGATGCGATGGAACTGACACCTCGGGAAAAAGACAAATTGCTGATTTTCTCTGCCGGCATGCTGGCAGAGCGCCGCAAGGCGCGCGGGCTGAAGCTTAATTATCCGGAGGCACTGGCCTATATCTCGTCGGCCATCATGGAAGGCGCTCGGGACGGGCGTTCGGTGGCCGAGATGATGGAATATGGCCGCCAACTGCTCGCTCGCGACGAGGTGATGGACGGGGTGCCAGAGATTCTCACCGAGGTGCAGATCGAGGCGACCTTCATCGACGGCACCAAGCTGGTGACCGTTCACGACCCGATCGTCTGACACGTTTTATGGAGTTGCCCATGTCGTTCATTCCCGGACAGATCGAGCCCGCCGAGGGCGAGATCGATATCAACGTTGGCCGCGAGCGGATCGAGGTGGCGGTCGCCAACAAGGGCGACCGGCCGGTCCAGGTGGGCTCGCACTATCATTTCGCCGAAACCAATCCGGCGCTCGATTTTGACCGAGCAGCGGCACGCGGCTTTCGGCTCGACGTGCCTGCCGGTACGGCCGTGCGTTTCGAACCCGGTCAGAGCCGCACGGTGCAACTGGTGGCCTACGCCGGTACGCGTACGGTCTTTGGGTTCCGCGGTGAAGTCATGGGTGCACTGGACAAGGACGAACCGCAATGACGCGTATGGATCGTCAAGCTTACGCCGAAATGTTTGGCCCGGCCGCCGGGGATCGTATCCGCCTGGCCGATACGGATCTGTGGATCACCGTCGAATCGGATAACGGCCACTACGGCGACGAGGTGAAATTTGGCGGCGGCAAGGTCGTGCGTGACGGCATGGGGCAGAGTCAGCAGGGCAGCGAGACAGCCGCGGATACGGTGATCACCAATGCCGTCATTCTGGATCACTGGGGCGTGGTCAAGGCCGATGTCGGTATCAAGCACGGCCGTATCTCGGGCATCGGCAAGGCCGGCAACCCCGATATTCAGGACGGCGTGACGATCGTGATCGGCCCGGGCACCGAAATCATTGCCGGCGAAGGCATGATTCTCACCGCCGGTGGCATCGACTCGCATATCCATTTCGTCTGCCCACAGCAGATCGAGGAAGCGCTGGCCTCCGGCATCACCACCATGATTGGCGGCGGTACTGGCCCGGCGACAGGCACCAAGGCCACCACCGCCACGCCCGGGCCCTGGCATATGCATCGCATGCTGCAGGCCGCCGAGGCGTTTCCCATGAATCTGGGCTTTCTTGGCAAGGGCAACGCCAGCCTGCCGGGCGCGCTGTACGAGCAGGTTGAGGCCGGTGCCTGTGGGCTAAAACTGCACGAGGACTGGGGCACCACGCCAGCGTCTATCGACAACTGCCTGACCGTCGCCGACGAAATGGACGTGCAGGTGGCTATCCATACCGACACGCTCAACGAATCGGGCTTTGTCGAGGACACCTTCGCGGCCTTCAAGGGCCGCGCCATCCATACCTATCACACCGAAGGCGCGGGCGGCGGCCATGCGCCGGATATCATCACGGCCTGCGGCCAGGCGAATATCCTGCCGTCGAGCACCAATCCGACTCGGCCATACACGGTCAATACAATCGACGAGCATCTGGACATGCTCATGGTCTGTCATCACCTCAGCCCTTCGATTGCCGAGGACGTAGCGTTTGCCGATTCGCGAATCCGCCGCGAAACCATTGCCGCCGAGGATATTCTCCACGACCTGGGTGCTTTTTCGATGATTGCCTCGGATTCCCAGGCCATGGGCCGGGTGGGCGAGGTGATTACGCGAACATGGCAGACAGCGCACAAGATGCGGGTTCAACGCGGGCCGCTGGCCGAGGATTCGGCGCGCTCCGATAATTTCCGGGCGCGTCGCTACGTGGCGAAGTACACCATCAATCCGGCCATCACCCACGGTATCGGCCACGAAGTCGGCTCGGTCGAGGTTGGCAAGCTGGCCGACCTGGTGCTCTGGAAACCGGCGTTCTTCGCTACCAAGCCGTCGCTGATCATCAAGGGCGGCATGATCGCCATGAGCCCGATGGGCGATCCCAACGCGTCTATTCCCACGCCGCAGCCGGTGCATTATCGCCCGATGTTCGGATCCTTCGGCGGTGCCGTCGGAGCGACCTCGCTGACGTTTGTGTCGCAGGCAGCGGCCAACTCGGATCTGGCCCAGAAGCTCGGGCTGGCCAAAACGCTGTCTGCTGTGCGCGGCACTCGCAAGCTCAGCAAGGCGGATATGCGGATGAACGATGCGCTGCCGCATATCGAGGTGGATCCTCAGACCTATGAAGTCCGTGCCGACGGCGAGTTGCTGGTCTGCGAGCCGGCCGAGTCGCTGCCGCTGGCGCAGCGGTATTTTCTATTCTAGGCCGAGCTCCTGAAGATGTGCTGTCCGCAAATTAACGCGAATAAGAAAGACGTAATCCTGTCCGCAGATTGACGCAGATGCAGGCAGATGGGAAAGCAGAAACGATGACTAATAATTCCGGTATCCGGGCCCATCGCCGTAGCGATTGTCCTGTCTTCATCTGCGTCAGTCTGCGTGTATCTGCGGATAATTTTTCCTTGGAAGATCGATTGGATAAACGCGAATGATTCGACTCGAAAACCGCCGCGCGCTGGCTGTCGGCTGCACGCCGACTGATACGGTCGCACTCGATTTCGATGCGCGCCAGAAGTCGCGTCAGCGGCTTACGCTGGCCAGCGGCGTCGAGGCAGGTTTGCTGCTGGAACGCGGTACGACGCTGCGCCACGGCGATATATTGATGGACGCCGCGGGTCAGCATGCGGTGCAGGTGGTGGCGGCAGAGGAAATGTTGTCGGTGGTGGATTGCGCCGATCGACTGTTGCTCAATCGTGTCTGTTATCACCTGGGGAATCGACATGTGCCGCTGCAGGTGGCTGCGAGCACGGTGGCTTATCGTCACGATCACGTGCTCGACGACATGGTCGCCGGGCTGGGTGTAATGCCGATTGCGCGTACGGCCATGTTTCAGCCCGAACCGGGTGCCTATGAAGGCCACGGCCATTCTCATCGACATGAAGAACATCACCACGCCCATGGCTGAATCCGGCCGCGTGCTACAACTGCAGCGGTTGTTCCAACTGGCCAGCCCGTCGTTGCCCGTCGGTGCTTTTGCCTACTCCGAAGGGCTGGAGGCCGCGGTCGAGGCAGGCTGGCTGTCGACGGCTGATGACGTACAGGACTGGCTGGCGGCAACGCTCGATGAATGTCTGGCGCGTCTGGATTTGCCCTTGTGTCTTCGTCTGCACGCCGCGTGGCAGGCAGGAGATATCGCCACGGTTCGGCGCTGGAGCCACTTCAATCTGGCCGTACGCGAAACCGCGGAGCGCCGGGCGCAGGAACGTCATCTCGGCACCGCACTCGCCACGCTGCTGCACGGCATGGATGTAGCCGAGGCAAGACACTGGCGTCTGGGTGGGGCGTACGTCGAGGACGTCTCGTTTGCCACGCTATTCTCGCTGGCGGCCGTGCGCTGGCAGATCAGCGACGAGGATACGGCGGCGGCGCTCGCCTGGGCGTGGCTGGAGAATCAGGTATTGGCGGCGGTCAAGCTGGTGCCGCTGGGCCAGACCCAGGGCCAGAAACTGTTGTTCGCGCTCTCCGATGGAGTTCCCCATGCGCTGGCGCTGGCTGCAGGGCTCGAAGACGACGATCTCGGCGGCTCGCTGCCGGGCGTCACGCTTGCCAGCACTGCGCACGAGACGATGTATTCGCGGCTTTATCGATCTTGAACAGATGCTTGCACGAATGTTTTTCCGCAAATGAACGCGAATTAACGCGAATAGAAAGCGATTTTAAAAAAAAGAAAAGAACGTTTTATCCGCAGATTCACGCAGATTAACGCAGATGAAGACGACAAAGCAGTAATGCATTGTCCGGACCGGATTTGATTACTGCCCGGTACCGGTCTGTCTTCTCTTACTTTTTAAATCTGCGTATATCTGCGTGAATCTGCGGATCAACATGCCTTCTGTCTTGTGGCGTTTATTTGCGGATCGTATTCCGAACATTTCTCGACAAGGAGCAGAACATGAGTGATTCAAGCCCGTTGCGGGTGGGTATCGGCGGCCCGGTTGGGTCGGGCAAGACAGCGCTGGTCGACGCGCTATGCAAGACCATGCGCGAGCAGTATTCGATTGCGGTTGTCACCAACGATATCTATACCCGCGAGGACGCCGATTTTCTGATTCGCAGTGGTGCGTTGCCCGCCGAGCGTATTCGCGGCGTCGAGACTGGCGGCTGTCCTCATACCGCTATTCGCGAGGATGCCTCCGCCAACCTGGCAGCGATCGATCAGCTTCAGGCCGAATTCGACGATCTCGATGTCGTCTTCATCGAAAGCGGTGGCGATAATCTGGCCGCGACGTTCTCGCCGGAGCTGTCCGATCTCACGCTGTACGTCATCGATGTATCGGCCGGCGACAAGATTCCGCGCAAGGGCGGGCCGGGCATTACCCGATCGGATCTGTTGATCATCAACAAGACCGATCTGGCGCCCTATGTTGGGGCCTCATTGGAGGTCATGGCGCGCGATGCAAAGATGATGCGTGGCGAGCGGCCGACGCTGTTCACCAATCTGCGCGGCGGTGACGGCACGGATCATATCGTTGGTTTCATTGAGCGCGAAGGTGTTCTGGGATAACGGTTCCGGGCCTGTGCGTGCGCACGGATCAGTCGCTTGGTTGCATTTGGCACTGATGTTGCGAGACACGTGGCAGCATTTGAACTACAGAGCGCCATGTCAACCACTATCGAATCTCTGAGCCCGTCTGCTGGCAAGGATTCCAGCAGCGCCGACGAAACGCTTGAGGACTACACTCTTCGCTATGCGCCGCACACGTTTCGGCGCTGGGGGCCGATGACGGTCGCCATCACCGCCGCTGGTGATCTACGGCATGAAGGCGTTGTCCAAGCTGCAGATGTGGACGACGCCGCTGTGGCTGGTGCTGATGCTCGGGCCGGTGGTCTACCTGCTGATCGGCAAGCCGGATGTGGTATCTGAATGGCTCGACTACACGGGCACTCAGGGCTACGGCGGCGTGAGCCTGGCTGTCATCATGCTGGGCGCTGGCGTCACGTTGTCGCTCATGGGGCAGATCGGCGAACAGATCGATTATCTGCGATTCATGCCGGCCAAGACCGAAGAGAACAAGCGCGTGTGGTGGGTGTCGATGCTGGCCGCCGGCCCGGGCTGGGTCATTCTGGGCGCGGCCAAGCAGATGATCGGGGCGTTGATTGCTTTCTATCTGCTGACCAAGTTGCCCGATTCTGCGGCGACCGAGCCGGTGCGCCAGTTCGTGTCGGTGTTTTCCGACATGGTGCCGACCTGGGCTGCCCTCACGCTGGCCGTGATCCTGGTCGTGATCAGCCAGATCAAGATCAACGTCACCAACGCTTATTCGGGCTCGCTGGCCTGGACGAATGCATTTACGCGCATCACCCGTTACTATCCGGGCCGTCTGGTGTTCGTGGTGTTCAACGTCGGGCTGGCGTTGGCACTCATGGAATCGGACATGTTTGCGGTGCTCAACAAGATTCTTGGCTTCTACTCGAACTGTGCGATTGCCTGGGTCGTAGTTGTGGCTACCGATATCGTGGTCAACAAGTATCTGCTCGAACTGTCGCCCAAGAAGCCGGAGTATCGGCGCGGGCTGCTCTATGCCGTCAACCCGGTCGGCACCGTGTCGTTCGTGCTGGCTGCTGGTCTGGCGATCGCGGCCTACTTTGGCTGGCTGGGGGCGTTCCTGTCGTCTTACTCACCGTTGATCGCCGTGGTGGTGGCAGCCGTAATGACGCCGCTCATGTGTGTGCTGACCCAGGGCCGTTATTACCTGCGCGAAACCGATGACGGTATTGCCACGCCGCGTTTCATGGCCAACGGCACGCCGTCGGATGAGCAGCTGCTGTGTGCGTCCTGCGATGCCTCTTTCGAGCGCCCAGACGTGCTGTATTCGAAGCAGCGCGCTTCGATCGTGTGTTCGTTGTGCCGGGCCGTCGAGCCGTTAGCGCAATGACCCAGGCGCATGACCTGGCAGTCGCGGCTCGTGAGACGGGGTAGAAAATGCTACCGATACGATATCGATTGCTCAGTCTGATTGTGGCGGTGGGGGCCCTGCACATCGCTGGACTAGCACTGATCGGCGCGGCAGCGCTCAACGGCAAGATGCTACTGGGCCTGGGCGGCCTGGCGTATCTTCTGGGCCTGCGGCACGCCTTCGATATCGACCATATCGCCGCGATCGACAACGTCACCCGCAAGCTCAGCTACGATGGCCTGGAGCCGGTATACGTTGGCTTTGCGTTCTCGCTGGGCCACTCGACGGTGGTGTTTGGCCTGACGCTGGCGTTGTTGTTCACCGTGGGCCGGGTCGGCTCGGATATGGGTTGGCTGGGTTCGGCAGGCGGTGTCTTCGGCGGTTTCGTGTCGGCGGCGTTTCTTACTGCAATCGCAGCGGTCAACGGGGCTTTGCTGGTCAGCCTGATCGGCCGCGTGCGCGATCAACGTCGTGGTTCGGTTGTGGACGGGCCGTCGCTCGACAGCCTGTTGGCGCGCAGAGGCCTGTTTTCGCGTCTGCTGGGGCGCCTGTATACGCGTATCGATGCCAGTTGGAAACTTTATCCGGTAGGCTTGCTGTTCGGACTCGGTTTCGACACCGCGACCGAGATTGCGGTACTCGGCATGTCCAGCGTCGCGATCAGCAACGGCGTGTTGTCTGCCTGGATGATTCTGGCTTTTCCGCTGTTGTTTGCCGCCGGCATGACGTTGATGGATTCGATCAACGGCCTGCTGATGATGCGGGCATACGTCTGGGGGCAGCGCGATCAGGCAAGCCGTCTGCGCTTTAATATCGCAATGACCGGCCTTTCGGTCGGTCTTGCTGGCCTGATCGCGCTCATGCAGTGGGCTGATCTGGGTATGTATTTTCTCGCGCCGCACAGCGGGCTCACACACTGGATCACATCGGTCGACGTCGAGTTGTGGGGTGCTGGCGTGCTCGGATTGTTCATCATGCTCTGGGCAGCGAGCGCGCAGTTCTCGCGGCGATTTGCGGGGTCACGTTCGCGTTGAGTCGTCTTCAGAACGACGAACCGGGCTCGTTGAGAAACGCGCTTTCCTCGTCGGTGCTTTCACGGCCAAGCAGCGCATTGCGATGCGGGTAGCGTCCGAATCGTTTGATGATCGCCTGGTGCTTGCGTTCAGCGTCAAGGTGGGTTTTCAGCCCGATTGACTCGTACAGGGCCAATGCTGTGTCGTGATCGGCCGCTGTTTCGCTGTGCATGAACGGCATGTAGAGAAACGCATTTTGCTGTGCCGTCAGCTGCTGGTCTGCGCCTTGTTTGATCGCCTCTTTTGCGCAAGCCAGCGCGGCGGCATCGTTCTCGAATGCCTGGGCGCTATCGCGATGGATATTGCGCGAGAACTGATCCAGCACAATGATCTCGGCGAGCCGGCCGCTGGGTGACTCGCGCCAATGCGACAAATCGCCGGCGGCGGCGGCCGACAGCGCGTCAGAGAATCGTTCTGCAATGTGTTGGTCCAGTGCTTCGGACTTGCGAAACCAGTCGCTTGGCGAAAGCTCCTCAAACCAGAATTTGATGATCTCGTCCGGCGAGACGAGGCAGCTCGACGATTTGTCCATATGCTTATCGTGTCTGCTGATGCGCTCTTTGCAGAACCAATCAATGCTTTTTATTTGCCTGCTGTCGCGTTCAATGGCGGATTGGCGTGCACGTATTATTTGCTGCCCGACGCATAGTCTCCGGTTGATATCTCGGCGCGCACGCTGGTGGCGTCCTCGAGTGAAAAGTGGATCTTGAAGCCCATGCTGCGCGCCAGAGACAGCATCGGGCGGTTTTGCGACAACACGTCGCCGTAGACCGTCTCGATGCCGTGCGCGCCGGCCTGACGTAGCAGGCAGTCGAGCAGGTGGCGGCCCAGGCCCACGCCGGTATGGCGATGATGAACCAGCACTGCGAACTCTGCAGCGCGGCCGTCCGGGTCGGCGATGATCGTGCCCATGCCCGCGAGTTCGTCGGGCGTGTCGGCGGCGCTGACTACCAGTGATATTTCGCGGTCGTAGTCGACCTGGGTGATACGCGCGGCCATGTCGTGGGAGAAATGCCGGATATAGTTGAAAAACCGCAGCCGGATCTCCTCCGGACTGAGGCTTTCCAGAAGTCCAAGCACCATCGGTTCGTCCGAGGGGCGAATCGCGCGCACGATATAAGTCGCCTCGCCGCGCAGCGTCACCCGGTGACGCATGCGTGCCGGATAGGGCGCCATGGCCAGGCGCTGACGCTCGGGCGGCGGTGATGGCGTGATCTCGATCAGGCTGTCGGCCGGCGTATGCAGCCGGCCGTGCGGGCCAATCGCCAGATGTACGTCGAGTTGCACCACATGCCACAGATCGACTGTCAGTTTGCTGAGGCG
The DNA here is from genome assembly GCA_027858915.1 of Salinisphaera sp. Classification (GTDB taxonomy): domain Bacteria; phylum Pseudomonadota; class Gammaproteobacteria; order Nevskiales; family Salinisphaeraceae; genus Salinisphaera. The sequence goes on along the minus strand of JAQIBT010000074.1, from coordinate 48,815 downwards.
CACCAGCGCACTGGCCAGCGTATCGAATGCGGGCTCGGTTCCGGCCAGTCGTCCGGCGCTGGCACCCTCCAGCATGCGCCGGGCCAGCAGAGTATCCAGCGGCGCAAACCCGTAGGCTGCTTCTACGCCCAGCGATTCGTCGCTGACGCTCATCACCATTCCGAACTCGGCATGGTGCGTGATCTGTACCCGGACACGAATTGATGGGTCCGCTGCGTGCTGGCCGCTGGGCGCGCCTATGATGCCGTAGGCTGCCAGCACGTCGTGGGTGTCTCGGCTGGATAACCATTGCACGTGGTTGGACGCCAGTTTCGCCATGCGGTGGCGAATATCTTCGACGTCGGCGCCTACCCGGGGGTCAGGGGGCGGCGTCGCGGTCAGCAGTTGGCGCGTGTCGTTATAACGGCGTCGATAGCCTACCGCGCGTGCGGCTTCATCGGGCGAGGCAAATGTGGCCAGCCGCGCCTGGCCGCTATCGTGGCGAGCGGGTGTTGCGGTCTGCAGGCCGAGCCAGACTGTCATCAGACGAGCGTCCAGCTCGGCTGCAGCTATGGCCCGGACCAGCGACGCATGCGGGTGTCCGGCGACTGGGCTGTGGACCAGCAGAACGCCATCGGCGTTGTCGTCTGCCAGCACGGTGCGCAGCGCGTCTACGGTCTGCGGATCGTTGGAGTTTTGCAGATCGATACCGACGCTGGTTCGGCGTGCACGCGGTGCCAGTTTTGTCAGTACGCGTACCGTGGCATCGTCGATTTCTGCGGGTAGTAGCGCAGCGCGTCGCAGCGCATCGGTACCCAGCGCACAGACCCCGGCGCCGTTGCCGACGACGACGATGCGGTCGTGCCGGACGGTGGGTAGCAGTTCCAGTGCTGCCAGGCCGTCGAACAGGCCGCCCAGACTTTCGCATTCGACCAGTCCGGCACGCTCGAACGCGGCGGAGCGGACCGGATCCGGCCCCGCTGCCCCGTTGTCGAAGACGCGCCGGGTTTGCAGTACCAGCACCGGCTTGACACGCGAAGCGGCGCGCGCGGCAGACATGAACTTGCGGGGTTCGTGGATCGCCCCGATCTGCAGCACCACGGCGCGCGTGCGTGGATCGAGTGCCGCATGGTCCAGCAGGTCGGCGGTATCGATATCTGCCTCGGCACCGGTACAGGCGATCCAGGAAAAACCGATATTCCGGCCGAGCGCCCAGTCGAGCGCGGCTGCGGTCAATGACTGTGACTGGCTGATCAGCGCAACCTTGCCCGCGCTGGGGGCCAATGCCAGCGTGGTCAGGTTCAATCCTCGGCGGGTATCGCAGACGCCAGCGGATCGACCGCCGAGCAGCCGCAGATTATATGGGCGGGCTGCACGCAGGAGGTTATCGCCCGGGTCGCCCTTGGCAGCCCAGTACAATGCGCGGCAGCCCGCAGCCCCCAATGCTTTTATCACATCCGGTCGGCCCCAGCGTTTGTCTAGCAGCACGGCCAAAGCCGGCGCGTTGTCCGGCAAGTTGCCGGCTGCTGCACGCGCGGTGACATGCCGCGGATTGTGTTCGCTGCTGCCGTGAATATTGGCGAGCAACTGTTGCTGGGCCGGCGTACCCGGCCGGCCCAGCACCATCACCTCCTGGCTGGTGAACAGGGCGTCGATATTGCGAAGCGTCATCGCACGAACTTTGCGTCTAGCACGATCGGATCGTCACAGCAGCGGCGAATAACGGATAACAATTTGGCCTTCATAGCGATATCAAAGCAGCCTTTAAGCGATGGCTCAAGCGGTCTTTTTTGCTGAGCCGTCGGCGTGTTCATAGCGTCCGAGCGCGAAGCCGACAAGCAGGCGGCAAAACAGAGTTCCCTGACTGCGCGCTGCCGTGGCTGTCTATTGCGGCTCTTGCGCATGGACATGGGCTGGGAGTGACTTGGTATTGGCCGCACGACAGCGCGTATAGTCAGTACTGGAAGCATACGTCAAGATTCGTCTGTTCGAGTGGTTTACGTTCTGACCTCTTTGTGAGCGCCACGCCCGATAAAACATGAGTGCCTTGAATTCCGAAAGGGACCCTCCGCATCGCGCAACCGATGATGCATGCCGGCTGTGTGGCGGGTCACTGGATTTTGAATTCACCATGGCGTTTCAGCCGATCGTGGATCTCGGCACATTGGCGGTATACGGCTACGAGGCGCTGGTTCGCGGAATCTCGGGCGGGGAGGCTTCGTCGATCCTCGAGCAGGTCACACCAAGGTCTCTTTACCGTTTCGATCAGGCCTGCCGTATCCGGGCTCTCGAGCTTGCCCATGGGCTGGGCGGCACATCGATGCTTTCAATCAACTTTCTGCCGAACGCCGTCTATGATGCGCACGCCTGTATCCGTGCAACGCTTGCGGCATCGTTAGCACTCGGCTGGCCGGCGAGTCGCATTATCTTCGAGATCAACGAGACCGAATACGTGCGTGACCGGTCTCATCTGCAGTGCCTTGTTGATACCTATCGCTCGATGGGATTCACGACTGCGATCGACGACTTCGGCGCCGGATATGCCAACCTCGAACTGCTCACGGATTTGCGCCCCGACATGCTCAAGCTGGATCGAGGGCTGATCATCGACATAGATCAACACGCCCGCCGCCAGTCGATCGTCGATGCGCTGATTACCATAGGCAAGCAGCTCGATATGCTTTTGGTTGCCGAGGGAGTGGAAACGCTGGCCGAAGCGCGCTGGCTGTATCAGCGAGGTATCGTCCTGCAGCAGGGATATTTCTATGCACGACCGCAGATAGAGCATTTACCAGGCGTGACTGCCGGCAGGTTTGCCGCTGCCACCAATTCGGTCGGCGCAGCAAACCCCTGATCCAGCGGCGATAGCACGCAGCGCATAGCGGGCCGGGTCGCTATATAAAGGTTCGCTCGTTATGGTCGTTAACAGAGGATAAGCTTGTCCTGTTTCGCGACCTATAATAGATGACTATTGCCGTGACAAAACGCCCACTGCATCGCCAGCACCAGGGTGAAGGATGCCGAATATGCAGCGGCCCTTTGGACTTCGATTTCACCATGGCGTTTCAACCGCTCGTCGATCTATCGCGTCGACGAGTGTATGGCCATGAGGCCCTGGTCCGCGGACCGGCGGGTGAGGGCGCGATGTCGGTGCTGGACAAGCTCACGCCGAAATCGCTCTATCGATTCGACCAGGCGTGCCGCACCCGTGCGTTGGAACTCGCGCATGAACTGGGCGGCACATCCATGCTGTCGATCAACTTTCTGCCCAATGCGGTCTACGACCCCAGTGCCTGCATTCAGGCGACGCTGGCGGTGTCTGACAAGCTGGGTTGGCCGGCGAGCCGGATCAGTTTCGAGATCACCGAAACGGAATATGTGCGTGACCGAGCGCATCTGCAGAACATCGTGGACACCTACCGCGCGATGGGGTTCACCACGGCGCTGGACGACTTTGGTGCAGGCTATGCAAACCTGGGTTTGTTGGTCGATCTGCGGCCTGACGTACTCAAGCTCGATCGCGAGCTGATCATTGATATTGATCAGAACCAGCGTCGGCAGGCAATCGTCACGGCGACGGCCGGGCTGGCGGCGCAACTCGACATACTTTTGGTTGCCGAGGGAGTGGAAACGCTGGCCGAAGCGCGCTGGCTGTATCAGCGCGGCATTGTTTATCAGCAGGGGTATTTCTACGCGCGGCCGCAGATCGAGCAACTGCCTGACGTGGCGCCACAGACGTTTTCGGCCGTGGTTGACGGCGCCGCATAACACACGGCGCTGATCGATCGCTGAATTGGCAAGGCGCGGCTGGACTCAGGCGCGCATATAGGCCCAGCCATCGCGCTGACGTTCAGCGATATGCAGCACCGCGGCCGGTACGCCTATCAACCCGTCCGGCAGCGTTCGCTGCATGCGCGACAGGGTATTGCCGCAGACCCGCAGCAGCGGGTCGCTTTCGTGCGGTGTGGCCAACGCGGCTGCCACTCCGGGCCCGTTGACCACGATCTCAATCTGCGCGCCGGGGGCGGCGGCCAGCAGGTTGGCGGCGTTGCTGCGGGCACGGGTCAGCGCGTTCTCGGTGGGGGCGTGAATGATCAGCCGCAGCCTGGACATGACGAACTCCTGATGGATTTAAAGCTGGTTTGCCACGCGTTGGGTGAAGCGGCGAAAGTCATTGTCGTTGCGGTTGCGCGGATGGCGCATGGCCACGGTTTCGTCGTGCACGATTTCTGCCGGGCTGCCGCGCATCACGCAGACGCGATCGGCCAGATAGGCAGCTTCCTCGATATCGTGGGTAACAAACAGTACTGCCATGCCCAGACGCTGCCAGATCTCGATCAGCTGGTCCTGCAGATGCTGGCGAGTAAGGGCGTCGACCGCAGAAAAGGGCTCGTCCATCAACAGCAGCCGCGGGCGTACCGCCAACGCTCGCGCCAGGCCAACGCGCTGGGCCTGGCCGCCGGATACGGCATGCGGCCAGCGATCGCCGTAGTCGGTCATGGCGGTCAGACGCAGGGTTTCATCGATCCGGGCATGGCGCTCGTCGGCTGAGAGTTTCAAGCCGGTCAAGCCATAACCGACATTGGCGCGCACACGACGCCACGGCAGCAGACGCGTGTCCTGGAACACAAACGCAGTATCGCGACGCCCAGCGCTGCAGGGACGCGCGAACTGGATACGGCCACTGGTGGCCGGCACCAGACCGGCAACGTTGCGCAACAGCGTAGACTTGCCGACTCCCGAGCCGCCAACCAGGGCGACAAATTCGCCCTCTGCAATGTTCAGATCCAAGCCGCGAAACACCGGCTGCTTCGCGCCCGGATAACCGAAGGTGAGATCGGCCACGCGGACCAGGGCGTCACTCATACCAACCTGCGCAAATATCGACACTCCGGTGATGAGGACTCGCGCGTCGGTTAACACTTTCGACGATTGGTATCATGGACGCCACCGCAGCAGTCGGTTCTGCACGAGTGAGAACAAACCGTCGGAAATCGAGTAGATCAGCGAGATCGCCAGCATATAGACGACCACGGCGCCGTAGGCCCCTACGCCGGCGGCGGCATTCATCTGCTGACCCATGCCGGGCACTCCCAGCAGCTCGGCCGCAATCAGCGTCATCCATGCCTGGCCGACGCCGGTGCGCATGCCTGAGAGAATACCGGGTGCGGCGCCCGGCAGCGTGATGCTGGTAACGCGCTTGATGAAGCTGCCGTGGCCGAATGCTTGGGCAAGTTCGTAATAGCGCGGATCGACGTTCGCGACGCCCGCGGCTGTCGCAAAGTAGTTGACCCAGAACACACCGATCGAAATGACGAACGCCGCCCCCGCATGACTGACGTGGAACCAGGCGATGGCAAACACCACCCACGCCAGCGGCGGAATCGGCCGCAGCACACGGGCCAGCATGTAATGAAAATCGTCGAACCAGCTTGAACTCGCTGCGAGCAGGCCGACGCCGAAGCCCAGCAGGGTGCCGACGGCGAGTCCCCATACGTAATGGATCAGACTGGAGCCGACAGCGGGCAGCAAATGATTGTTGCGCCACTCGTTGACGAGCGCCGCGGGGATTGAAAACGGATCGGGCAGGGTGCCGCGCGGCGCCCAGGTGAACATGTAGGCCAGCTTCCACAGCAGGATGAAGGCGGCGACGCCGACCAGGCCCAATAGTGGCCTGCGCAGACGCCCGGCCAGTCTGCGCTGCCTGGAGTCGGACGTGCTCATCAATCGGTCGGGGCGTTTTGATCGAGCTTGTCGTAGAACGTCGTGTCGAACAATGCCTTCACGTCCAGCTCGGCCTTGAGCGTGCCGATCTGGCGCTGAAAATCATACATGCGCTGGGTCGAGTCTATGATCCGATGCGGGTCGGCCACGAAATGACTGGCAGAATGGGCCACAGCGGTTTTGATCACGTCGCGCGGCAGACGCCCGCCGCCCACGTATTTGGACACCGCATCAATCGCCTGCGGACTGTTCTGCTGCAGTTCATGGGTCGCCTTGATATGAGCTGCTACCAGTTTTTCGACGATCCTGGGGTGTTTCTCGAGATACGACTGGCGCACCGCCAGCACCGCGCCGGGCTGGTCCTTGAACATCTGCGCACCGCTGGCGATCACGCGCGCTTCGGGACGGCGCTTCTGCACGATCGATACCACCGGCTCCAGAATTGCAGCACCGTCTACTGCGCCGGTCAGCAGCGACTGCTGCACCTGCGAGGCACCCTGGTAGACCAGCTGGAGATCATCGCCGTTGTCGTGCAGCGTGTTTTTCAGCCAGTAGCTGAGCACCGTCTGGGGCACCGAGCCCACCGGGAAGGTGGATATCTTGGCTGGCCGTCCCTTGTCGGCCTTAAAGCGGGCGAATGCGGTTGATGGATCGCCGCTGTCGAAATAAGGCGCCAGATTGCCCATGGCGACAAAACTGATCTGATCGACGATGTTTGCGGCTACGACGCGGATATCCGCCCCCTTGGAGCGCGCCACCATGGTTGGGCCGATGCCGAAATAAGCCACATCAAGCTGGCCCGATGCCAGCGCCTGTACAATCGCCGGGCCGTTCTGGAAAGAGATCAGTTTGGCGTCAATGCCTGCTTTGGCGATATCACCGTCTTCCAAGGCGACGAACAGTTGCGCATCCGGCAGAATCGGCATGTAGCCGATTTCGGTCTTCACGCCGCTCGATGGCTTGCTGCAGCCGGCGACGGCCAGGGTGACGAGCACAACAGCAATGACGGACAGGCGACAATAAATCCAACGCATTGATGATATCCGGAGGACGAGACAACGGCGGGTGGTTGCGACAGAAGCCGACATACCCGATCTGCGGCGAGCTGCATATGTTGCCATAGCCGGATTGCCACCAGTAGCCCGCGCAACGATCGACAGCGTATCGCCTGTCTGTCCGGCACTGTTTTTGCGTCGCGTACCAACTGTTCTTGAGCCGGGTCTGAGGCCAGCGTATTGTGCGCAGCAGCAGGGCATGGACGAGCGGGACGACCGCGCGGCTTGGCATTCTAAATCACTTTCAAAAAGACTTGGATATCTAGCATGTGGATACGTAATCTCTGTGTGTTTCTCGGCTCTGAACCGTTCAAGTGGACAGCTGCCGAACTGGAAGAAAAACTGGCAGATGCGCTCTGCCCCGAGTGCGGGAATCAGACGGTGAGCGTTGCCGGTTTTGTGCCGCCGATCAAGGGCGAACACGCCATGAGCTACGCGGTAGATGGGTTGGTCATTGCTGTTCACCAGGAAATTACGCGGGTTCTGCCGGGTGCGGTGTTGACCGAAGAGGTTGATGAACGCGTCGAGCGCATTGAAACCGCTGAAGGCCGCAAGGTGAGCCGGCGTGAGAAAGCCGATATCCGCGACGAAGCCCATTTCGAACTGCTGCCGCGTGCCTTCACCCGTTCCAAGCGCACGCCGGTAATCGTTGATCTGCGATCCAGCCGGGTCTGGGTGGACGTCGGTTCGGAAAAACGCGCCGAGGATATCGTCGCGGCACTGCGCGAAGCGCTTGGTTCGTTGCCGGTCAAGCGTGCCGACAGCCGCGTGCCACCGATCGAGGAGCTCAGCCGCTGGGTCGAGGATCCGACCACGCTGCCCAACGGCTTCGAATGCGGCGACCGTTGTTCCTTCGAGTCCAGCGACGAGGTCAAGTCGACCGTGCGCGTGACCGCCATGGATCTGCAACGCGAGGAAGTACAGGCGCATCTGGCAGCGGGCATGCAGGCGGTCAAGCTCAACGTGGCCGTAGACGATGCGATTGAATTCGATCTGGACGAGAATCTGGATCTCAAGCGTATTCGTGCGCTGGATCTGATTCAGGATGACCTGGACTCGGTCGACGTCGACGATGCCGTGGCCGAACTCACGGCGCGCATGGCGCTCCAGGGCGAAGCACTGCGCGGCGTGCTAGATCGGCTGTATACTCACTTCGGCGTAGTCGGCGAGGCGTCGGAACAGGCGGCCTGAGAGGCGGGGCGCCGCGGTCAATCGAGCCCGTCGTCCACCAGTACGCCGCGGGCAATATGCTTGATACGGTCCCAGGCCTCGTCGGATACCGTCAGGCCCTGGGTCAGCGCCTGTGTCTCGGCCTGCTGCATGGTATCCGGATCGGCCGCATAGATAAGCCGGTGGGTGTCTGAATCTGGCGGTAGATTGGGCTGGAGATCGAGCGCGCGGCTGGCGATCAGGGTCAGCGACTGGTCAGCCGTGGCCGCGCGCGGACGCTCCTGGACGCGCAAGGTGGGGAACCGATCAAGGCCGCTGTGCCACACCAGATGCAGGCGCGATTGATGACGGTTGCTCCAGCAGGCCAGCACGCCGGTCTTCTGATACACCGAACGGGTCAGGAAGCCGGCGATCAGAGCACGGTTGTGACAGTTTTCGATGCGTACCGTTGCCAGCCCGTGGCGCCGCGCCATCGACAGCACTGCATCGACGGCGACGCCGCCGGCGCTGAGGATGCTCTGGCCGCCGGCCGAGAATACGCGCAGTCCGCCGTCTCGATAGCGTTCCTCGAGTTGCCCGTGGGCCTCGGCGGGCATGTGATCCAGCGCCTTGACTAGCTCCGCTATGCCGTCTAGGCCGTGGCGTTCGAGCCAGCCGATTGCCTCGGCGGCTTCTGCGCGCTCACCGGGACGCAGCCCCATCGCCTCGAAGGCTTTTTCGACGGTATTGATGAGTTCGTTGTGAGAAATCTGCGGCATCATCTCAAACCGATTGAACAGTCGAAGCCGCCTGACCCGGTCGAACCGGCAGGAACCAGTCGTATTCGACGTGGGCGTCGGCCAGATCCTCGACCAGCGGTGCGCCCTGGAACAAGGTGATCCGGACCCAGCGATCAGAGCGTGGATCGAACTTGCTGGCCCCAAAGAACGACAGCTTGCAACGCAGCAGATCGAGCGGCCGACAGTCGCGTCCAAGCAGATTCGCGCGGATATCGCCGTAGCGCAGCGCGCCGAGGTTCTGTATCCGCCGGACTACGGCCCGATGCGCAGGCGCGGCCAGCAGGAAATCGACCACGTCGGCCTGGGGTTCATCGGCCAGATGCTGACACAGCGCGTCGTAGCAGAGGCGCACGGCACGCGCAATATCCAGCCCGATCTCTCGGTCGGCGCCGGCATCGCGTTCGCGCTGTCCTAGTCGTGGCTCTTCCTTGGCGGCCGCGCGATACCAGAAATAACGTTGTTCTTCCGGATCGGCGAAATCATAGCTCAGCGCCCAGTCGTAGCGGGTCTCGATCAGCCTCTTGAGTTCATCAAGCGAGGCGTCGCAGTCCATCGGCGCTGGCGGGTCCACGCTCAGATCGTCTTCCAGCGCGTTGATGCTCTCCGGGTACAGTTCCATCAACAGACTGTTGAGCAGTTCCTGGGTTTGCAGCGACCAGCGGCGTTCGGCGTGGATGACCAAGGTCTGCCATCCCGTCATCAGGCGCGTTTGACGACGGGTGGCAAGCCAGCGTCGGAGTGCCGTGAGTTCGTTCACGGTTAAACGGTCGGCCTGGGCCTGTTCTGCGTCGTCGGTATGCGTTTCGCGCATGTGCGCGATCGCGCGCTTGACCATTGCTGTCAGCCGGTCGAGCGTAGTGGCATTCGGGTTCTCGTCCAACGCACAGGCCAGAGCGGTTTCACGCTGTTCTACCCAGCGATCGATGAGCTGCGGATGACTGATGAGAAACGGCGCCATACCGAGTCCGGTGGAGTTTCCAATTCCGATATAGCGTTTGACCGCCGGAGCGAGCGCAACCGCCGTATGCGGCGCCCGTTGGTGCGCGATATGTTCTACCTGCGCCAGGGTGAAATGACGCACCATGAAAACAGTGAACATCTGCGCGCTGAACGGGCGGGCGAATGTCGGATCGGAACGTAGCCGGTCGTAGTCGGCCAGACCGAATTTGCCGTTGCCGTAGACCGCAGTGGTGCGATAGAGATAGCCCACCCGTTCGAACCAGGCGGCGTCCGGCTGCTGGCCGGCAGCCAGCCGTTCGATGACCGCTTCGAAATTACGCTGGCTGCGATTCGCGCGCGACAGGGTAAGCACGCGCGCCGAACAGCGACCGGCTTCCTGCCTTGGCACATTGGCTCTGAGCCGATCCAGATCGGCTTCGCTGAGTTCTCCTTCGCACAGGGCGAACGCCAGATCCCATTGCTGTGCGATCACGCGGTCGCTGCGAATAGAGGGGTCGAGGTAGCGCGAGAACAGGACGAACCGGTAGATTCCGCCCGGTGTCTGGATGCGATAGACCGCATCGCCGTAGCCGTCGTCATCGATATCGAAACGCTCGGTATCGATCTGCCAGCGTTGCGAAATCATCTGGCGCACCAGGCTGCGAGTGAAGCTCAACCGTGTCTGGAACAGGCTGCCAAGGCGTGCCAGCGGCATGACCTGTGCCGCTGGGCGCAAGCTCAGGGTGGCTTCCTCTGCCGGATTGTTGTGTAGTGCGTCTTGCCTATTCACGTCAGACTCCTCCCTTATACGGACTCGGCGCGACGTTCCGGGGCGATAATGCCTTGCTCACGGGCCATCTGACGTGCAATCTGCGGCGCGGTCCACAGCGAGGGCAACAGAATGAGGGACACCGGCACGGCGGTTACCACGATAAACGATTGCAGCGCCGAGACGCCGCCGTTACCGAGGCTGACCAGTATCACGGCGACCACGCCCATGGAGATACCCCAGAACACACGAACCGAGGTCCGCGGTTCGTCGTCTCCGGTCATCACCATGGCGATGGTGTAGGTCATGGAATCACCGGTGGTGGCTACAAAGATTGTGGTGAGCACCAGAAACAGGATCGACATCAGAAAGCCCAGCGGCATCTGCTGGGTAATCGCCAGCAGTGCAGCCGGCAGGTTGAAACCCTTGAATGCGTTGGATACTGAACCCGGATCAGTCAGTTCATAGGCCAGACCGGAGCCGCCGAGCACGGTAAACCAGAAGGTCGTGATGATCGGGGCCAGCAGCGACACCACGATAACCATCTGACGAATAGTGCGGCCGCGTGAGATCTTGGCGACCAGCATGGCCATGAGCGGGCCGTAACCCAGAAACCAGCCCCAGAAGAACACCGTCCAATAGGACAGCCACTGCGGATCCCCGCGGTAGGTCGCCATGGGGATGAACTTCTGGATATAGGTGCCAAATGCCTGCACAAAGGAATTGATGATGAAGGCGGTAGGGCCGAACAGCAGCACGAAGGCCATCAGGCCAAGGCCAAGAATGACGTTGAACCGGCTGAGTATCTGAATGCCGCGCGTAATCCCGGTCATCGCGGATATCACATAGATCGAGGTCAGCAACGCGATGAGGATGGCTTGGGTGATGAAGACGTTCGGCAGGCCGAAAAGGACCTGCAAGCCGAATCCCAGCTGTAGTCCGAGGAAACCGATGGGCCCGATCGTGCCCGCCGCGACCGCAAGCACGCAGACCGCATCGACCAGTGCGCCGAACCAGCCGTGCATGACGCGATTGCCGAACACCGGATAAAGCAGGGTACGGGGCAACAGTGGCAGGCCGCGATCATAATGCAGATGCGCGAGCACGATGCCGGTCAGGCTGGCGAGAATCGCCCAGGCCAGAAAGCCCCAGTCCATGAACGACTCGGCCAGCGCGTTGATGGCAGCCTGCGGGGTGCCGGTGGCCGCCGAGAAGATTGGCGGCGGAGAGATGAAATGAGCAATCGGCTCTGCTGCCGACCAGAACACGCCGCCCCCGGCCAGCAGGGTGCAAATGATCACCGACATCCATTGAAAGGTACTGAAGTCGGTTTCGCAGGTGTTGCCAAGCCGCGCCGCGCCGGAACGTGACACCGCGATGCCCAGCCCGATGAAGAAAGTCGCCAGCAACAGAACCTGCCAATAGGCACCAAACATGCTCGCCGACCAGGCGAAGGCGATGTTCACGGCAGCCGACGTCGTATCGACGTCCATTAGCGCAAACACCACAAAAATCAGCAGGGGGACGGCACTGAGTACGAATACCCGCCAGTCGGTGCCCTGATGCCACTTGGCCGGCGCCGCGGCGCGGGATACGGTTTCATCCGTCGGATTGGTTGTACTCATATCATCCTCCTATGCCCGAACAGGCTCGTCTTATTATTTATGTGATGTGCCGGAAACGCCCGGCTCAGGCTGTCGATGCCTGGGTAGCGGCGGTCAGGAAATCCAGCCAGTTCTCACCCATGATCCGGGCGATCTCGTGTGCTTCGAAACCGCGCGCAAGCAGGCCCGCGGTGAGATTGGGATAGTCGGTCGCACCCCGGAACCAGTGGGGCTGGGCTGGCCAGTCGGGCTGCTCTGCGCTGCCTTCGCCAAAGTCGAGCGTCCTAGACCAGCGGCCGTTGCGCATCCAGGTGAGGATGTCCGTAGGCTGTTTCTGGCATAGATCGGTACCCACACCGACGTGCTCAATGCCCATCAGATCCACCGTGCGCGCCACCATGTCGCAGAACTGGAGCAGAGTACAGTCGCCGCCGCCCGGCAGATGCATGGCATAGGTGCTCAGGCCCAGCAGACCGCCGGATTCAGCCAGCGCGCGCAGGACACGCTCGGACTTGTTGCGCTTGGCCGCATGAAAGAACAGCGGGTTGGCGTGCGAGATCAAGATCGGGCGGGCCGACAGCTCGATCGCCTCCAGCGTGCTCCGCTCCCCGCTGTGCGACATATCGATGACCATGCCGACGCGGTTCATCTCGCGGATGACCTCGCGTCCAAAGCGGGTGATGCCGGTGTCGTCGGTCTCGTAGCAGCCGGTGGCCAGCAGGCTCTGGTTGTTGTAGGTGAGCTGCATGATCAGCAGCCCGAGCCGACGGAAGATTGCGACCAGATCGATGTCATCCTCGATCGGCGAACAGTTCTGGGCACCGAAGAACACGCCGACCCGGCCTTCTGCCTTGGCGCGCCGGATATCGGCCATCTCATGCACGGGCAAAATCAGCTCTGGGTAGGCATCGAAACGCCGATTCCATTCGCCAAGTCGCAACAGCGTCTCGCGGCAGGTTTCGTGATAGACGATGGTGGCGTGGACGCCCGATACGCCGGCAGCAACCAACTGCTCGAATATCTCGCGGTCCCAGTTGGCATACTGCAGACCGTCGACAACCGTGAGTGAGCGATGGAGCGCCGCGGCATCCTGATTGACGGGCCGGATAGCGGTATTAGCGTGGTTCATGATCAATACTCCTCTCAGCCGGCCTTGATATAGGTGGTCTTGACCTCGGTATAGAACTCGCGGGCGTACTGGCCCTGTTCGCGCGTGCCGAAGCTGGATGCCTTGGTGCCGCCGAAGGGCACGTGATAATCGGTACCGGCGGTCGCAAGATTGACCATTACGCAGCCGGCCTGGGCTTCGCGCTTGAAGCGATAGGCGTGGCTGAGCGATTCGGTGATGATGCCGGCGGTCAGGCCGTACTCGGTGTCGTTGGTCAGCGCCAGCGCGTGTTCGAAATCACGGGCCTTGATCACACAGGCGACCGGGCCGAAGACTTCTTCGCGGTTGATCGTCATCGTGTTGTCGGTATCGACCAGCAGGGCGGGCGACAGGAAATGGCCGTCGGTTGCGGCGTTCACGCGCTCGCCGCCGCACAGCCGTTTCGCACCGGCTTTCTCGGCCGCCTGGATATGCGCCTCAATGCCCGCTAGCGCTTGTGCGCTGACGACCGGCCCGACCTGGGTGGCCTCATCCAGGCCCGGGCCAACCGTCATCGCGCGCAGCTTGTCTGCCAGCGCCTCGACGAAGCGATCGTGAATCGCCTCGTGCACGATTAGCCTGGACGACGCCGTGCATTTCTGGCCGCTGCCGGAATAGCCGCCGGCCACGGCTGCCTGTACGGCGGTATCCAGGTTGGCGTCGTCCATCACTACCAGCGCGTTCTTGCTGCCCAGTTCGAGCTGGCAGCGGACCATGTTCTTCGCAGTGGCCAGAAGCACTTTCTGGCCGACCGCGAGCGAGCCGGTAAAGCTGACGGCGTGGATCCGTTTCGACTCGATGAGCGCCTGGCCGACCATCGAGCCCTTGCCGATGATCAGGTTGAAGGTGCCGGCCGGCAGATCGGCCTGGCGCGAGATGATCTCGGCCAGCGCCCAGGCGCTGTGTGGCACCAGTTCGGCCGGTTTCCAGACTACGGCGTTGCCGAATGCAAGCGCCGGCGCGATCTTCCAGACGGCAGTGGCCATCGGGAAATTCCAGGGGCTGATGACGCCGACCACGCCGACCGGCTCGCGGCGGATATCAATCTCGATGCCGGGGCGCACCGAGTCGGCAGTCTCACCCATCTGGCGAAGAACCTCGGCCGCGTAGTAGGTGAAGAACTGGCCGGAGCGATAGACTTCGCCCTTGCCTTCGGCCAGCGGCTTGCCTTCCTCGCGCGACAGCTCGCGGCCCAGTTCGGCGCTGCGCGCCATCAGTTCGTCGCCGATGGCGTGCAGCACCTGATAACGTTTTTCCAGACCCGTTTCGGCCCACGATCGCTGCGCCGAGCGGGCGGCTTCGACCGCTGACTCAACCTGGCCGGCGTCTGCCAACGCATATTCGCCGATCGTGTCGCTCAGATCCGAGGGATTGATATTGGTCGTGGTGGTGTTGCCAGCGAGCCACTCACCGCCGATCCAGTTGAGATAAGGCCCTGTGTTCATCGATATGCACCGTTTCGAAAAGCTTGTCGCGAACGTAAACCTGCGGTACTAATCAGGGAAGTTTATTTTTATTATTATTTGATAAGTAAAGCTTCGAATGGTCGCGCAAGCCAGTCTCGCTCAGTGGCGTCATTTTCTGTGGGTCGCCGACCTGCAGAGCTTTCATGCGGCCGCGGAACGCGCTTTTCGCAGCCAGCCCGCCATTTCCTTGTCGATCCGACAACTCGAATCCCGGCTTGGTGAGCCTTTGTTCGATGCCAACCGCAAGGCGGTTCGGCTGACGGCGTTCGGCGAGCTCTGTCTGCCGATGATCCGGGAATTACTTGAATTCCACGACCGGACGCTGACCGAGATCGGCCGCCTGGTGCGACGCGACGCGGGCAGCGTCACCCTGGCGGCAGTCCCTTCGGCGGCCGCGCGTCTTCTGCCAGAGATCATCGAGCGTTTTGCGGGGCGTTATCCGTCGATCGAGCTGTCACTGACGGACGGCAATGCACGCGACGTGCAGCAACGGCTGTTGCGGCGCCAGGTGGACTTTGCTTTCACCAGCGTCTGGGAGCCGGACGAACGCCTGGCGTTCCAGCCGCTGATCCGCGATCGCATGGGCCTGGTCTGCCGGGACGACCATCCGCTGGCTACTGCCCAGGCACCGATTAGCTGGGACGATCTGCGTGGCCATCGGCTGATTGACAATGGCACCACACGGCTGCTGGCGAACACCTCAGGGGCAGCGATCGTGGCCGGATCGGCGCATTTTTTTGTCTCCAACATGATTTCACTCACCGCCATGGTCGAGGCCGGGCTGGGTGCGACGGTCCTGCCGCAACTCGCACAGCCGGTCGGTCATCCGCGCTTGTGTTTCGTGACTGTTGAAAAGCCGGTCGTTGAGCGCCGCCTTGGTCTGCTGTGCCTGGATGGGCGCGCACTTTCACCAGCGGCCCGTGCGCTGTACGACGTGATCGTCGAGGCGTTCAGCAATAATCAGGACGAGTCTCCGAATTCTGCCGAATCAGCGGACGGATAGAGTGGCTGATGGGTGGCCGCTATTCGCTCAGATCGCGTGGCAGTAGATCGGTATCATGGCGGGTGATCCATTAACCGACTGACCACTAAGAGTTCTCATGTCCATCGACACGACACAAGCCAATCACGAAGACGGTCGCTTCGCCAATCACGAGGAACTATGGCTGTTTGGCTATGGCTCGCTCATCTACAAGGCGGGCTTCGACTATATCCGGCGTGCGCCTGCCACCATCCACGGATGGCAGCGCCGGTTCTGGCAGGGTTCGCACGATCATCGCGGCACCCCCGATGCGCCCGGCCGGGTCGCCACGCTCGTGGAAAGGCCGGGGGCTGCTTGCGTAGGCATGGCCTATCGCATCACACCGGCGGTATTCGATCATCTTGACCATCGCGAGAAGAACGGATACCTGCGCTTTGCCACGCCCATGCATTTCGCTGATGGCCATGTAGAGGAAGGGCTGGTCTATATTGCTACATCGGATAATGCGGCCTGGCTCGGAGACGCTTCGGTGAATGCCATCGCAAAACAGATACAGCGTTCCTGCGGGCCGAGCGGACCCAATCGCGATTATGTACTGGATCTGGCCGAGGCGCTCCGCGCACTGAACGCGGACGACTCGCACGTCTACGCGATTGCGCGTCGGCTACAGGCACTGATTGATACGGAATAACCCATCGACCGTTTTTATTCCTCGATATCCATCTCGGGCGGTGGCTGCTTGAAGCCGCGCGTCAGCCAGGCCAGCATGGCTACACCAAGCACTAGCCAGATCACGCCGATCACATGCGCGGGCGTGTCCAGGCTGAACAGCAGGTAGGCATCGATCACGGCGCCGACCAGCGGTACCAGCACCCAACCGATGATATTGCCGATGCCTGTATGCGAGCGAGTGCGCCAGAAGTGCACGATGACGCTGAGATTGACCAGCGTGAAGGCACTGAACGCACCAAAGTTGATGAACGACGTCGAGGTGCTGACGCTCATGAACAAGGCAGCCAGGCCCACAATGCCGATCAGTGCGATGCCAAAGACTGGCGTATGCAGTTTGGGAGCAACGTAGGCAAACACACGCGTCGGGAGCACGCCGTCGCGGCCCATGGCATAGAGCAGGCGCGAGGCCGTGGCCTGGGCTGCAATACCCGACGCAAACTGGGTGACAATCATGCCGGCGATGAACAGGGCAGCGAACAGATTGCCGCCGATGGTGGTTGCGATCTCGAAGGCCGCCGAATCCACATTCTTGAACTGGGTGCCGGGATGCGCCAGTTCCACCGCATAGGCCGAGATGATGAATACCACGCCGCCGATCAGCGCAGTGATCATGACGGCGCGGGGGATGGTGCGCTTGGGATCCTTGGTTTCTTCGGTCAGCGTGGTGACCGCGTCAAAGCCAATGAACGAATAGGCCGCCAGCGCAGCACCCGCCGAGAGTGCCGCGACGGTCGTATGGTTGTTGATTAGCGGCGTGAGCAGTGTCGCACCGGTATCGGCGGTGAAGAAGTGGGCAAAGCTGAGCAGGACGAAGAAGATCAGCACCAGTAGCTGAAAGGCCATCAGCACGAAATTCACTTTGGTCGCGACCTTGATGCCAATGATGTTGAGCGCTGTGGTGATCGCGATGTACGCCACAATCCAGACGCCCATGGGCACGCTGGGAAACTCGGCCGACAGGTAAGCGGCGCCGATGAGCCAGATGACCAGCGGCAGGAAGAAGTAGTCCAGCAGAATCAGCCAGCCGGCAATAAAGCCAATTCGCGGCCCGATGCCCTTGCCGACATAGGTGTAGGCCGAGCCGGATACCGGATAGGCATAGGCCATGCGCCCGTAGCTGTAGGCGGTGAACAACATGGCGATAAGCGTAATGACGTATGCCGTCGGTACCGTGCCGGCCGAGGCCTGTGCGACCACGCCGAAGGTGCCAAGCACGATCATCGGCGCCATGTAAGCCACGCCCGTCAGTACCACTGAACCCATGCCCAGACTGCGTTCCAGGTGGCCGGTTTGTTGGTGTTGATCGCTCATACGTTTTCTTTTTCCCGATTCTCGCCGCCGCGGTTCGACGTGTGCGCCCGCATCTGACCATAAACCAATTAACCTATTGTTTACGCGGTCTGTAAGTCAATACCACCAAAGCCGCAACCTATTGCGCCCGCCTCCAGCCCGCGGCGGGGATCGTTCTAAACGACCGAAGTCATTCCGCCATCGACAAAGAGATTCTGGCCAGACACGAAGCTCGACGCATCGCTCGACAGATAGACCAGCGTGCCGACCAGCTCTTCGAGCTGGCCCCAGCGGGCGGCTGGCGTGCGTTTCTTGATCCATGCATCGAAGTCGGGATCCTGCCAGAGCGCGGTATTCATATCGGTCTGGAAGTAACCGGGCGAGATACAGTTGGCCTGGATACCGTAGCGGGCCAGGTCAGCGGCCAGACCCTTGGTCAGCATTGCCACGCCGCCCTTGCTGGCGCTGTAGGGGGCGATGGTCTCGCGCGCAAGCATCGACTGCACCGAGCCGATATTGATGATCTTTCCCGAGCCGCGTTCGGACATGGGCCGCGCGAGGGCGTGGGCGACGTAGAAAACGCTCGAGAGGTTGGTGGCCACGACGGCGTCGAAGTCCTGGGTATTGAACTCAGCGATCGGGGCGCGGCGTTGCAGGCCGGCATTGTTGACGAGAATATCTGGCAGGCCGTAGGTCTCGACCAGTTGCTCGACGCCGTCCGCGACGCGGGCGGCGTCAGTGACGTCAAAGCAGATATGGCCGACGGAAACGCCGGTCTCACTGGCCAGCGTTGCTGCTGCATCGGCCAGGGCGCCAGCGCTGCGTCCGTGCAGCACGACGTGGCATCCGCGTTCTGCCAGGCCGCGTGCCAGCGTTGCGCCCAGACCGCGTAATGAGCCCGTGACGAAAGCCAGTCGTCCACTGATATCGAATAGTTCCTTTGGCATGACAATCCCTGGGTCGATTACGGAAAACGTGGATCAGCCGCGGCCGACGAACGGCATGTTGGTGGCAAGCAACGTCATATGCTGCACGTTGGCAGACAACGGCAGGCTGCCCATGAACACGATGGCCTGGCCGACATGCGTAACGTCCATTGTCGGTTCGGGCCGGGATGATCCGTCGGCCTTGGTCATGCCCTGGCTCATGCGCTCGCCCAGTCCGGTACTGGCGTTACCGATGTCGATCTGCCCGCAGGCGATATGGTGAGCCCTGCCGTCAAGGGCGATGGTCTTGGTCAGGCCACTGACGCCGTGCTTGGCTGACGTGTAGCCGGCTGAGCCGGGGCGCGGCCGTTCGGCCGAGATCGAGCCGTTGTTGATGATGCGTCCGCCGCGCGGTGTCTGATGTTTCATGACCCGATAGGCTGCCCGTGCGCAAAGGAACATGCCCGTAAGATTGACGTCGAGAACGTCACGCCACTCGGCCACATCGATCTCTGGCAACTCACGCTCGGCCAGCCCGCGGCCGGCGTTGTTGAACAACAGGTCGACACGGCCGAATGCGGCCACTGTCGCGTCGAACAGCCGATTAACCTCAGCCTCTCGCGTCACATCACAGACAACACAGAGCACATTGCTCGACTCGCCGACCAGCGTGGCGGCGGTTTCTTGCAGCCTGTGCTCACGTCGGCCGCTGAGCACCAGCCGGTAGCCTTGCTCGGCGAGTGCCTGGGCAGCGGTGCGGCCGATGCCACTGCCGGCGCCGGTGATCACAGCTACATCTTGGTTTGATGCCATGGTTTGGCCTCTTCAGCAGGTCAGCAGGTCAGCAGACCGGAGTGACAAGGGATTTTCCGGCGATATGGGCGTCTAGATTGTCGAGCAACAGATCGCCCATCGCGCGCCGTGTCTGCCAGGTCGCACTGCCGATATGGGGGGCGAGAACGACCTTGTCCGACTGCCGCAATGCCTCGGGCACCTGCGGCTCTTCGGCAAAGACGTCGAGCGCCGCGCCTGCGATCGTGTTGTTGGCGAGGGCGTCGATGAGCGCCAACTCATCGACGACCGAACCGCGCGCGATGTTCACCAGATAGCCGGCTTCGCCGAGCGCCGCCAGCACCTGTGCATTCACCAGATTGTGCGTGGCGGGCGTGGCAGCGGCTGCAACAATCAGCACGTCGACGGCCCGGGCCAGGGCCTGCGGGCTGTCGTAGTAGGTATATGGGACGTCTTTCTCTGCGGTGGCCGTGTAGGCCACGGCGCCGAATCCGGCCAGCCGGGTCGCAATCGCCGAGCCGATCCGGCCCATACCCAGAATGCCGAAAGTACGGCCGCTCACGCGTTGGGCCAGCGGCCTCGTGCCGGCCGGCCAGAGCCCGGCACGCACGTGGGCGTCGGCGGCGGGCAGTTCACGCAGCCGGGCGATCAGCAGGCCCACGGCGAGGTCGGCGACGTCGTCGGTGAGCACGTCGGGCGTATTGGTCACGCGCACATTCCGCGAGCGGGCATGATCCAGATCGACCTTGTCGAAACCGACGCCGTTGATGGCGATCAACTCAATTGCGGGCAGGGTATCCATCAGCGCGTTGTCGCAACCGACATCGCCTGCCGTCACGATATACCGCACCCGCTCGCCATGGTCGGCAAGCCAAGCGTCCGGCTCGTCAATGTCTGACCAGCGAACCGTGGTTGCCCGTTTGGCCAGATGATCTTCGATCTCGGGCAGCAGGGCGTTGAGCTGAAGAATCAGGGAGTCGCTGGAAGAGTTGCTCATACGTGCCTCGCTGGCCGTGAATTGCGCCGCTCTGGACGGGGGTTGGAAAGGCTGATGCTAGCTTATTAAGTGATCGGTAACATAGCGAATCAGTCAGTGACGGACAAGCAAAACGACAGGAGAGATCGTGATCTTAAACGAAAGTATTGCTCGATATGGTCGATTTTTTGTTGACGCGCTACGAGCCGTTCGCATAGCTTGATGTTAACGGTCACATGATTATCAAGTAGTTCGCATGGACGCTGTTGTCTGCCACGGCAAGAAAGATATCCGTATTGAGTCGCGTGAGGACGCGGCGCTGGCATCAAACGAAGTGCGCGTGCGGGTGCTGGTTGCCGGTTCCGGGCCGATCGGTATTCTCACCATGGCGGCACTCAAGTTTGCCGGTGCGTCCGAAATCGTGGTCACGGATCTGACCGACGCTGCGCTGGCCGTCGCGGCCGACAGGATTGGCGCGGATCGTACGATCAACGTCGCGGAGGACGCGGTGGGGCTGAACGTCTACGCCGAGCACGGAGGATATTTTGACCTTGCGGTCGAGGCATCCGGCGCGGCATCCGCACTGCGCTCCTTTGTCATGCACAATGCGCCGCTCGAGCACTTGGCCAGCGGTTTCCGCTGGCTGGAAGGCCCGGTATGGTTCGGCGACGCCGGCGCGCTGATTTTCAGCGATATTCCCAACAACCGGCTGATGCGCTGGAGCGAGTCCGAGGGTATATCGATTTATCGAGCGGGGTCGGATTTCGCCAACGGCAATACGCGCGATCGCGAGGGACGGCTGGTTTCCTGCTCTCACGGCGCGCGGGCGATCCTGCGTACCGAGCTGGACGGGCATATCACGACGTTGGCCGATCGCTATCAGGGCAAGCGCCTGAATTCGCCCAACGACGTGGTCGTCAAATCGGACGGCACGATCTGGTTCAGCGACCCGCATTACGGCATCGGCACAGATTACGAGGGCTACCAGGCGGAACAGGAGTTGCCCTGCCAGGTCTATCGTCTGGATCCGGAAGCCGGCGAGTTGACCGTCGTAGCCGCCGACTTCGATGGCCCCAATGGTTTGGCGTTTTCGCCCGACGAGCGAAGCCTCTATATCGCCGAAACCGGCGCCATGTTTGATCCGGCAGCGACGCCGCATATGCGGGCGTTTGACGTAGCCGATGACAACACCCTGAGCGGCGGGCGCCATTTCCACACCGTCGACCCCGGCGTTTCCGACGGGTTTCGTTGCGATGAAGACGGCAATATCTGGACCAGCGCCGCTGACGGCGTGCACTGTATCGCCCCTTACGGACGGCTGCTGGGCAAGGTTCGTGTGCCGGAAACGGTCGCTAACGTGGCCTTTGGCGGCCGCGCCTGCAACCGCTTGTTCATCTGTGCCTCGACGTCATTGTATGCGGTCTATCTGAACCGCCGCGGCATCAGCCAGCAGATTCTGGCTGTGCCATGAGCAATCCGGAGGCATCGTCACGGCGCCCGCGCCGGCCGACTATCCGCGATGTGTCGCGTCTGTCGGGCGTGTCACACATGACTGTGTCACGCGTGATCAGCACCCCGGACCGAGTGGCACCGGCCACGCGCGAGAGAGTTCTCGAGGCGATCACGTCGCTGGGCTATGTCCCCGACCGGGCGGCAGGCAGTCTGTCCAGTCGCCGTTCGGGCTTCGTGGCCTTGATTCTGCCCACGCTGAACAACGCCAACTTCGCCATCGTGGCCAGAGGGCTCAGCGAGGTGTTGCACAGGCAGGCCTATCAGCTGCTGATCGCTTACGACGATTACGATCTCGCGGCCGAGGAAAGCCAGCTCACCCAGCTGCTCGCCCGACGCCCCGAGGCGATTGTCCTTACAGGTGCCGTGCACCGGCCTGGTACCGTGCAGAAGCTGGCAGCCGCCGGCGTGCCTGTGGTTGAAATTTCTGATCTGCCCGCCCGCCCGATCCAGCACGCCGTGGGGTTTTCCAACGAAGAAGTGGGCCGGATCGCGGCGCGCTATTTCATTGAGCGCGGATTCGCGCATATCGGTGCGATCGGCAGCCGATGCGTTGGCGATAAGGGGGACTATCGCGGTGATACTCGTCTGCGTGGTTTCGAGGCCGAGCTCCGGGCGGGCGGGCGTTCACTGGATCTGGTCTGTCGGTACGGCAGCGCGCCGGTATCGTTCGGACACGGCGCGATGGCGATTGGTCGCCTGCTTGATCAGAACCCCGATGTTGACGCGGTATTTGCAGTATCGGACCTGTCCGCGGTTGGCGTGGTGATGGAATGCCAGCGTCGCGGTGTCTTGGTGCCGGACGATCTGTCGGTCATGGGCTTTGGCGACTTCGAGATCGGCCGCGAAATCAATCCTGCGCTAACCACGATCCATGTGGACTTCTATGCCCTGGGACAACGGGTCGGCGAACACTTGACCGAGCGCGCACTGGTCGATTGCAACGTGGACGCCGTGTCGCTGGACGTGGGGTTACGGATCATCGAGCGCTCATCAGTCAAGGGGAAGGTCCGATGAGGGTGGCCCTGATTGGCGTCGGCGTCATGGGCAGTGCGATCGCGCGTCGCCTGCTCGATACAGATGTGGCTCTGACGGTATTCGATTACGCCGCCTGTGTTTCCGGTTCCAGAGCGATAGCGATCGCGTCTTCCACATTTGTGATGTAGCGAACATCGAGCGCTTCGCTCACGTTATTGGGGATGTCGTCTTGGTCGCGCCGGTTGCGTTCCGGCAGCAGTACCGTCTTGATGCCGGCCTGGTGCGCGGCCAGCGTCTTCTCCTTGACGCCGCCGATCGGCAGCACCTGGCCGCGCAGGCTGATCTCACCGGTCATGGCGACATCGGCGCGGACCTTGCGATCGGTAAGCAACGACACAAGAGCGGTATAGAGCGCGACCCCTGCGCTTGGGCCGTCTTTCTTGATAGCGCCTGCCGGGACATGGATATGAATATCCGATTTGTCGAGCCGCTCCTGGTTGATGCCCAGCGACTCCGCGCGTGCCTTGACCAACGACAGAGCCGCCTGGGCAGATTCCTTCATCACATCGCCCAGCTGGCCGGTAATGGTCAGGCGCCCCGCGCCGGGTGAACGCGAGGCTTCTACGAACAGGATATCGCCGCCGGCCGGCGTCCATGCCAGGCCTGTCGACACACCGGCAATGCTGGTACGCAGCGCCACTTCGTCGTCCAGGCGCCGCGCGCCGATGATCGCTGGTAGATCGTCTGGCCCGATCGTGCCCGGCCCCGATTTGCCTTCGGCAACCTGCACGGCGGCATGACGCACGATCGCGCCAATCTCGCGCTCAAGGTTGCGCAGACCGGCTTCGCGCGTATAACCGGCGATCAGAGTATCCAGTGCCTCATCGCTGATATCGCACTGCGCTCGCGTCACACCGGCCTGTTCGAGCTGGCGATCGACGAGATAGCGCTTGGCGATCTGTTTTTTTTCTTCTCGCGTATACCCGGGCACCTCGATGACTTCCATGCGATCGCGCAGCGGGCCGGGGATGGTATCCAGTACGTTGGCGGTGGCGATGAACATCACCTTTGACAGATCGAAAGACGTGCCGAGATAATGATCGTTGAAGGTATCGTTCTGCGACGGGTCGAGCACTTCCAGCAGCGCCGATGCCGGATCGCCGTGGGCCGAGGCGCCGAGCTTGTCCATCTCGTCAAGCATGAACACTGGATTCCGGGTACCGGCCCGCTTGAGCTGGCTGATGATCGAGCCGGGCATGGCGCCGACGTAGGTCCGGCGATGGCCGCGAATCTCGGATTCGTCGTGGACGCCGCCGAGTGCGGCGCGCACGAACTTGCGGTTCATGGCCCGTGCGATCGAGCGCCCGAGCGAGGTCTTGCCGACGCCCGGCGGGCCGACAAAGCACAGGATCGGCGCTTTGCCGTTCGGGTTGAGCTTGTGTACCGCCAGATGTTCGAGGATTCGCCGCTTGATCTTGTCCAGACCGAAATGATCCTCGTCGAGAATCCGGCGGGCTTCGGCGATATCGATGGCATCGTCCGATGCCTTGTCCCATGGCAGTTCGGCCATGAGTTCCAGATAGGTGCGGACCATCGAATACTCGGCCGATGAATCCGACATGCGTTCCAGGCGCTTGAGCTCGCGACTGGTTTGCTCGGCTGCGTCTTCCGGCAGTCGGGCCTTGTCGAGGGCTTCGCGCAGGCGCTCGGCTTCCTCGGCCACGCTGTCGTCTTCGCCCAGCTCACGTTGAATCGAGCGCATCTGCTCGCGCAGCATGGCCTTGCGCTGATGTTCTCCCAGGCGCTCCTGTGTCTGCTGACTGATGTCCTTCGACAAGCGCATCACCTCGAGCCGATAGTCGAGGAACGACTGCACCAGTTCCAGCCGTGGCTCGAGGTCAATCGTCTCCAGAATACGCTGTTTTTCCTTGGGCTTGAGACCGAGATAACCGGCGGTGGCATCGGCCAGCAAGGATGCCGATTCGATCGACTGGATGGCGTTGGCCAACTCGCGCGACGGCTGGTCCATCAGCTCGATGGCTTCCAGCGCTCGCGAACGCAGATTGTTCATGCGGGCATCGACCTGCTTGTCGCCCTCGGGTTCTGGTTCATCGATCCAACGCACACGGGCTTTCAGCCCGCCGTGGTCGTCCTCGAACAGTTCCTTGACCTCGAAGCGCGATACGCCCTGACAGACCAGATGATGACGTCCATCGTTGCCGGTCACATAGCGCAGGATATTGGCGACCGTGCCGACCTTGTTCAGCTGGTCCTGCATTCGGGCTGGCTGGTCGCTGGCGTCGCCGTCGCTTGTACCGAGTAACAAGCCGACCGGCTGTTCGCTGCGCATGGCGCGTTGGGCCCCGTCGATTGATGCCTGTCGGTCGAGGATCACCGGCATCACCAGTTCTGGAAACAGCACCGTTTCCTGCATGGGCAGGATAGTGAGCGTTTCCGGGCGCGGTGGCCCCTGCCGGTTGTAGACCAGCGTGGTGCTCAGGCCTTCGACGGGCTCACCGGTCTGATCGTCGGCAGGTGGGCGGGGTTTGTTCTGATGTTCAATATCGCTCATGGGTCTGATATCTGCTCAGCGTTTTCTCAAGGTCAGGAACAGGCAGCCATCGACCAATTCGCGTTTGGCGATGACCAGGCGAGGCCAGGGCAGCGTGACGCTGCGTTCAAAATGGCCGTGCGGAATTTCCAGGCGATGCAACAAGGCGTCGTCCAGCGGCGTAGGCACAGCGCGCTCGCCCGCCACGAACAGGATGTCGCCACGAATCTCGAGATCGGTGAGGCTGCCATCGGATACGCCCGGCAGCGCCACGATCACGTATATTGCGTCGGCGGTTTCGAAGACATCGACCGGCGGCTCCCACTGTTTACGGGGGCGCGGGCCGGCACGACGGAAGAACTGGCGTTGAATACGCTCGGCCCGCTCCTGCCGGCGCACGGCTTCGGCCCACATCCAACTGTCTAGATCGTCTATCGACATATCGTCACGGCTCGGCGTCGTTTACACATCCCAGAACATAGAGGCCGGCCACCTTGCGGACAAGGCCGGATGCGTGGTCTCGTCTTTGCTCTTCCTGTTGGTCTTCATCTGCGTCCGTCGGCGTGTACCTGCGGACAGATTGCGTCGCAGCTATAGCCCGAACAGCCACACAATCAATGGCACAAGGATAGCGGTGAGCGCGCCGTTGAGGCCCATGGCGAGGCCGGAAAAAGCGCCTGCCTTGTCGCTGTGCTCGAATGCGCGTGCGGTGCCAATACCGTGTGACCCCACGCCCAGCGCGAAGCCCTTGGCGACGGGATCGCGCAGGCCGAGCGATTGCAGCAGGGGAATGCCGATGGCCGCGCCCGCGATGCCGGTAAGAATGACGAACACCGCCGTCAACGACGGAATGCCGCCGATCTGGTCGGAGATGCCCATGGCGATGGGCGTGGTCACCGATTTGGGCAGCATCGACAGCAGCATCTGCCCTTTCAAACCAAGCATCCAGCCGATTCCCAGCGCGCTCAGGATCGCGGTGAGCGAGCCGACCGTGAGCGCAACAGTGATCGGCAGCCACAGGCGCTTGAGAGTGGCCGCCTCGCCGGCCAGCGGCACGGCCAGGGCCACGGTCGCCGGCCCCAGCAGAAAGCTGATGAACTGTGCCCCGTCGAAATATTCCTGATAGGGAGTGCCGGTGGCAGCGAGCAACACCACCAGAATGGTCACGCTGATCAATACCGGGTTGAGCAGCGGAAACTCGCCCCCTGCGCGATAGAGCTGCTGGCACAGCCAGTACACACCCACTGTCACGGTCAGCCATAGCAGCGGCTGTTCGGCGAGATAGACCCAGATCTGTGTAATCGAGTGCATATCAGGCCTCGTCGGTATCGCGTTCGGCCGCCGGCATCAGCCAGTGCAATACAAAGCCCGTCACCACGATGGCCAAGGCGCCACTGGCCATGATCGTGATCGACAGTGCGACCCATTGCTCGGCCACCGCGTGCAGATGCGTGATGATGCCCACGCCAGCCGGGACAAACAGCAGGGCCAGATTGCGCAGCAGTCCGCGCGTCGTTGCCTCGAACGGCGCAGGCGTCGTGCCGCGCCAGAGCAGGAAGACAAACAGAATCAGCATGCCGAGCACCGGGCCGGGCAACGGCAGTCCGGTCAGCCGGATGATGATCGTGCCGACCAGCTGGAGTACGAGCAGGGCAGCGATGGAGGCAATCATGGGCGCAACCAGCCGAGAATCGGTAGCAAGGGCGGCAGTCGGACGATTCTGCCGCGCTCAAGCTCGGCGGTCCGGGCGACCGCCGACCTTAGGGCTGTCCGAGCCTATTTGAAATAGCTGAACGTCTCGCCGCTTTCGATCGTCTGCAGGCTATGGTGGATCAGCCGGATAACGTTTTCCACGTCCCGGCGATGCACCATTTCCACCGTGGTGTGCATATAGCGTAGTGGCAAGGCGATCAATGCCGAAGGGACGCCTTGATTGCTGTACGCAAAGGCGTCCGTATCGGTGCCGGTGGCCGGCGCGCTGACCAGGCGCTGGAACGGGATTTCGTTGATCTGTGCGGTGTTGATCAGATGCTCGCGCAGATTGTTCTGCACCGCGGGGGCATAAGTGATGACCGGACCGTCGCCGATCTTCGAGCTGCCGTGTTTCTTCGGCTCGATCATCGGCGTATGAGTGTCGTGGGTGACATCGGTGACGATCGCTGCATCCGGCTTGATGCGCTCGGCAATCATGCTGGCGCCGCGGAGGCCGACTTCTTCCTGCACTGAATTGACAATATAGACGCCGAAATCCGGGCGTTTGCCAGACTCGTGGATAAGGCGTGCCACCTCGGCCACCATGAAGCCTCCCATCCGGTTATCGATCGCGCGGCAGACAAATTTGTCACCGTTAAGGACAAAGAACTCGTCGGGATAGGTGATCACACAACCCACATGGATGCCCAGTGCTTCGACCTCGTCTTTTTTACTGGCACCCACGTCGACAAAGATATTGTCTTTTTTCGGTGCTTCTTCCTTGGCCGGATCGCGAGTATGAATCGCCGGCCAGCCAAACACGCCGTCAACGATGCCCTTGCGGGTATGGATGTTGACGCGCTTGGACGTGGCGATCTGATGATCCGACCCGCCGTTGCGGATGACATAGATCAGCCCGTCGTCGGTAATGTAGTTCACATACCAGGAGATTTCGTCGGCGTGGCCCTCGATCACTACCTTGTACTCGGCGTCCGGGTTGATCACGCCGACGGCAGATCCATACGCGTCAGTGATGAACTCGTCGACATAGGGCTCGAGATACGCCATCCACAGCTTCTGGCCGGTTGATTCGTAACCGGTGGGTGCAGCGTTGTTGAGATATCGCTCGAGGAAGTCGAGCGATTTGTCATTGAGTAGGGATGTGTTATCCGGCATGCCGTGCTGTCCTTGAACGCGTCGGAGCGTCTGCTGGTTCTCTGTGAAACACCGATATCGGGGTGTGGCGCCTTGCCTTCAACCCCCGATCGCTTGTGGTTTCTGTTGACAGATCTCCAGTGGCTGGCCCGTCGAACCATCCTTGGCATGGTCAAAAAGCGACGCGTTGGCGCCGGGGCCGGTGCCGCGAGTCCACCACTCGTATGGGTTGCCGGTATAGCGCGCACCGTCGGCAGATCGAGCGATCTGCATGCGATATGTCTTGCCCTGATAGCGCACGACCGCGGTGTCGGCGTCTGGATATCGCGCGCTGATTGTCGCGCCCGACTGGCATTGATAAGACGTCGATGCCTTGGCTGCCGTGGGCTGCGCCGTGCTCAGTTCTGGTTGCGGCGTGCCGCTGAGTTTGCCCCCGGTTGTGGGCGACGACGACTGCGCCGATCCCTGGGCTGGCGGCAGGGTATACGGCGCGCAGGCCACTAGAGCGCTGCTTGCGAAGGTGGCAAGCAGCAGGGTGGTCAAACCACGATTAATCATCGAGTACTCCAGCAAACAGATGCTGAAAGGATCGCACAACCTTCCCGCGACTGGCGAGCGCTGCGATCGCTGATAATCGACGCGGTGTCGCCCGGTGCCGGCTGACCGGCGCGTGCCGAATTTCAGGCGCCGATCAGGGGCATGCCAGGAACGGCGGCATCGAACGTATCCAGCAGCTGGCGATGGTGCCATCGGGCTTTCGTCGGGGGCGATAAGTTTCAGGGACGATGCATCTGAAAGCGCTGTGCCGCGCTGATCTGGAAGTAGTCGGCCGGCCCGCCAGCCCGCAGGACCGGATGCGCGGCGGCCGTGTCATAGACGCCGTCCACCAGAAGTCGTTTTGCGATATGCACGCCAACCACTTCGCCCATCGTCAGCCAGGTATCGGTAGGCGCGCCGTCGGCCCCGGTCAGTCGGATCACCTGACTCACCCGACACTCCATGGCCACCGGTGTTTCGCCCACACGCGGGACCGAGACGACCCGGCTGGCGACCGGGGTCAGTCCGGCCAGCTCGAATTCGTCGACCGTGGGCTCGACCGCCTCGCAGCTCGCATTCATCTGCTCGGCCAGCTCCTGGGTCGCCAGATTCCAGACAAATTCGCCGGTGGCCTCGATATTAGCCACGCTGTCCTTGTAGCCAACGCTGGCAAAGCCGATCAGCGGCGGCGTGTAGTTGAAGGCATTGAAGAAGCTGTAGGGCGCCAGATTCAGCGTGCCGTCGGTCGCCTTGGATGAAATCCAGCCGATCGGACGCGGTGCAACCAAGGCATTGAAAGGGTTGTGCGGCAGACCGGTGCCGTTCTTCGGCTCGTAGAAATGAATGTCTTCAGACATCACAGAGTCTCTTGATGAATATTGAACGCGGTACAGCGTATATCAGTCGTTGACAGCGCAGGCACAACTCACAGGCAATCTTTTCGGTCCCCGGTCCCGGCAGATCGTCATCAATGCGTCCGCCGGCCGCTGCGCAGGGAAGCCTCGGTTAGATCGATATCTGCCAGTACGCGTCGCAGCGTCACGTCGTTGATGTCGAAATCTCGGCGCATCCGGTACAGCTCCGAGCGCTCGGCATCCAGCGCAGCCAATCGCAGCGTGCGCTCCATGCCGAATCCGCGTCGCGCGCGCTGCTTGTCCTCGGCGTCGGATTCGGGATCGAGCCAGGGTCGATAGGCAGCGATCACGCGGCCGGCAACTTCGCTGTAGAGCGACGACTCGTCGGCATCGTCGCTTTCCTCGTGATGCTCCTCACGCATTTTGTTCAGCGTCTTGATCGCTGCACGCGCGGCAGCCGACCGCGCGTCGCGTTCCTCCGTGGTGCGCGGGTCTTCCTCTGGCAGTCGGATACGACGCAAAAGCGGTGGCAGCGCCAGCGTTGCCGTGATCAACGAGATCAGGATCACAGCGGCGGCCAGAAAGATCAGCACCCCTCGCCCGGGAAACGCCGTGCCGTCGGCATTTGCCAGCGGCAAAGACAATACCGCCGCCAGCGTGATCGCGCCGCGTACGCCGGCGATGGTGGTCGTCGCAATGATCCGGCTGCTGAGCCGCTGGACGGACTCACCGCGGCGGTAGGCCCGAAAGAACACCATTTTGAGCATTGCCCATACCCACAGATAACGGGTGATCATCAACAGCGCCATCAGCGCGAAGGGGTATATCGCGAGTGTCCACCAGCTGATATGGATATCGGCGGCCGCATCTTTAGCGTGCGTCAGAATGTTCGGCATCTGCAGGCCCAACAGCAGAAATACGATACCGTTGAACACGAATTCGAGCATCTGCCAGATACCCCGCATCTGCATGCGCGTGGCCAGCTCGCCTTTCAGTGTGTCGATACTGCTGAGCGTCATACCGGCAGCAACCGCGCTCAGGATGCCCGACACGCCCAGGTGCTCGCCGGTGAGATATGCCGCAAACGGCATCAGCACCAGCAGGGCCACGTGGCTGGACGGATCGTCGCCGCGCCACTGGGTCAGAAAATGTCGGATCTGGGCGAATAGCCAGGCCAGCGCCCAGCCCACTGCCAATCCGCCCGCGCCGATCACCAGAAAACTGACGGTCGCGTTGGGCAGTGAAAAGGTTCCGGTCAGCGTTGCGGCAATGCCGAAGCGCAGAGCGACCAGTCCCGATGCATCGTTCATCAACGCCTCGCCCTGGAGGATATGCAACAGCCGCGGCGGGATGGATGCCTTGCCGGTGATCGCGGATACCGCCACCGCGTCAGTCGGCGACAGCACTGCGCCCAGGGCGAAGCCCGCAGCCAGCGGAATCGACGGAATCAGCCAGTGGACAAAGAATCCGACGCAAATCACGGTCACCAGCACCAGGCCTAGCGCCAGCGCCGTTATGGGCCCTAGCAGGCGACGGAACTCCCGCTGCGGCATCCGCCAGGCATCAACAAACAACAAGGGTGGGATGAACAGCAGGAAAAACAGTTCTGGATCCATGCGCACATGCAGCCCAAAACTCGGCACCGCAAGCGCAGCGCCAAGCGCGATCTGAATCAACGGGCGGGGCAGATTGAACGGCAGCAGCCCTAGCAGAACGCCAGAGGCCGCCACCGCCAGCAGGAGAATCAGCGTGGTAAAGACAATGTCCATTGTGGTCCGGTATTGGGCTGGATGGAGGGCGCCTGTTGCCGGCACGTCGATACAGCCTTGAGCGACAGACGCCGCAGATCGTGACGTGTATGTTAGCGAGTTGTATGTCGTGCGGGCGTCTCTTGAACTATGATTCAACGTCTCGGTGGCCCATCATTGGCGTTATCACAAAGCCGTTTCCCGATATGCCGCCATGCGTATAGAACAGTGGTCGTCGCTGACCAGTCCAGAACTGCTGGCCCTGGCTCATGTCGATCCTGTGGCTGTGCTGCCGGTCGCAGCGATAGAGCAGCACGGCGCGCATCTGCCGCTGGCCACCGACGTCATCATTGGTGATGGCCTGCTTGCCAGCGCCTGCGAGCGTCTGGCTCGCGAGCCCGGTCTGACGCCCGTGATCTGCCTGCCGACCTGCCCGATCGGCGCCAGTCTCGAACACACACACTTCGCCGGAACGCTCAGCCTGTCGGCCGAACAGGCCATCGCTCAGATCGTCTGCATCGGCGAGGGCGTGGCCCGTGCCGGTATCCGGCGGCTCGTACTGTTCAACAGCCACGGCGGCAACAAAGCGATTCTCGACCTGGCCGCCTTGCGGCTGCGCGCCGAGGCCGGCCTGCTCGTGGTCAAGGCGAACTATTTTCGCTTTGCGCCGCCTGCGGATGCCTTGCCGGCAGCCGAACTCGCCCATGGCCTGCACGGCGGTGCGCTCGAGACATCCATGATGTGGCATCTGGCGCCTGATCTGGTGCGCAGCGACGCCATCGCTGAGCATCGCTCTCTCGGCCAGCGTCGGGCCGATGCCGGTTGCTCGCTGGGGCCGGAAGGTGATGCGGGTTTTGCCTGGATGGCAAACGACCTTCACCCAGCGGGCGTCGCCGGCGATGCGCGCCTGGCAGATGCAGCCACCGGCGCACGTCTGGTAGCGCACTTCGGCACACGTCTCGCCGAGGTCATCGAAGAGACCGCCACCTTCGACTTGTCAGCGCTCGGCCCGACACAACACGGCTGACACGGCCCACAGATAACGATGGGGCGAGACAACGTAGCGATCGCTATCGCGCCGCGATTAAGAGCACGGTCGCTACGAGTTTGAATACGTCCCAGGAGTCTGTCTGCGCCGCATGTGTTCTACGGCGCAGGCTTCTGGTCGCGATCGACAGCAAATCCAGACCACGCCTGACGGGTCGGCATGATCTCGAGCTGATTGATATTGATGTGATCGGGCAGGGACGCCAGGTAGAAGACCTGGTTGGCAATATCTTCGGGCTGCAGTGGATCAGTGTCCCCGTACATTTTGTCGTACGCCTGCGTATCGCCCCCGGTTCGCACCAGAGTGAATTCACTTTCGGCCATGCCCGGTGCAATGTTGCTCACCCGGACGCCGGTCCCCAGCAGGTCGCAGCGCAGGTTGTAGGAAAACTGTTCCACGAACGCTTTCGACGCCCCGTAGACGTGGCTGCCTGGATAAGGCCAGGCGCCAGCAACCGATCCAATATTGATAATCGATGCGCCAGCACCGACGCCAATCAGCGTTGGCATCAACGCATGTGTCACGTTGACCAGGCCGGTGATATTCGTATCGATCATCGTATGCCAATCGGCCAGGTCGGCTTTCTGTGCCGGTACGGGTGCTAGCGCCAGCCCGGCGTTGTTCAATAGCACCTTCACGTTCCTTACGGATTCGGGCAGATTCTGAACCACATCGGCGACCTGCTCCTGATCGCGAACATCCAGTTCGGCGGCGTGCACTGAAACCGTATTCGGCAATTGCTCCTGTAATTCGGTTAGTCGTTCCTTGCGCCGTCCGGTAATGATCACATTCCAGCCTGCCTGCGCAAATTTGACCGCGCTGGCCCGGCCAAAGCCGGATGTGGCGCCTGTGATAAATATCGTGTCCGTCATAATCTGCTCTCTGTCTGGTGAAGCTGATGCTCGGGTCCCGATGAGCAGTCAAGAATATTCTTTGTTACCGGTCTTAAGCGTAATCGCCCTTTCGATCCGCACTCACATAGTACCTTCCAAAATAAAAAAGGGGCCGGGCGTAACGCCCAAGCCCCTGTTTATATTGGTGGACGGTGCAAGGTTCGAACTTGCGACCCCTGCCGTGTGAAGGCAGTGCTCTACCGCTGAGCTAACCGTCCAATCGGCAGCAAGTCTAGCGGTGCCGGCTGCGGTGGTCAACGCATGACGCCAACGACGGTTTGGCCAGTGATAAACTGCGGACGCCGCCCGTTTTGGGTATTCATTCAACAAGAGCGCGCGCATGCAATTGATCGATCTCAAAGCGCAGTATCACCGTATCAAGGCCGACGTGGATGAGCGTATTCACGCGGTGCTCGATCATGGCCGTTATATCAACGGTCCGGAAATAGAAGAGCTTGAGCAGCGGCTGGCTTATTATGCTGGGGTTGAGCATTGCATCGCCTTGTCCAGCGGCACTGATGCGTTGCTGGTGACGATGATGGCGCTGGATATTGGCCCTGGTGACGAAGTGATCACCACGCCGTTCACGTTCATTGCTACGGGCGAGATGATCGGGCTGTTGGGTGCTAAACCGGTCTTTGTTGATATCGACGCCGATACCTACAATATCGACGCCTCGCTGATCGAGGCCGCGATCAACGAGCGTACGAAAGCGATCGTGCCGGTAAGTCTGTTCGGACAGATCGCCGATATGGACGCCATCAACGCCATCGGCGAGAAGTATGGCGTACCGGTAATCGAGGACGCCGCCCAGAGTTTCGGTGCGACCTACAACGGCAGACGATCGTGTGGGGTGTCGCAGATTGCCGCCACGTCTTTTTTCCCGGCCAAGCCGCTGGGATGTTACGGCGACGGCGGGGCGGCGTTCACTACAGATGCTGACCTTGCGGCCCGAATGCGCGAATTGCGCAATCACGGTCAGACCGCACCCTATTATCATCCGCAGCTCGGTATCAACGGCCGTCTTGATACGATCCAGGCTGCGGTGCTGCTCGCCAAGCTGGAGGTGTTCGATGATGAGTTGGCGCGGCGTGCAGATGTGGCTGCACGTTACGAGGCGGCGCTCAGCGGGGTCGTGAAGACGCCTTATGTCGATGCGCACTGCGCCAGTGTTTATGCGCAGTACACGATTCAGGTGGACGACCGGGATCGCGTGCGCGAGCGGCTCGGGGACGCCGGTATTCCCAGCGCTGTGTATTATCCCGTGCCGCTGAATCGTCAGCCGCCTCTCTATTCGGATGTATCGATTCCTGAGTCAGAGGCAGCGGCGGGGCGCGTATTAAGTATCCCGATGCATCCGTATCTGCATGCCGACGATCAGGATCGCGTTGTAGAGGCGATTAAGACAGCAATCGGAAAATAATAGACAAAACGGGTTGGCAAGAAGGCGCAAGGTGCCTATAATTCGCCGCTCGCAAAGTTGAAGGGGCCATAGCTCAGCTGGGAGAGCGCAACACTGGCAGTGTTGAGGTCGGCGGTTCGATCCCGCCTGGCTCCACCAAAGTCCCCATCGTCTAGAGGCCTAGGACACTGCCCTTTCACGGCGGCAACAGGGGTTCGAATCCCCTTGGGGACGCCATACGTACGCAACGGTCGGCTGATACTCGGTAAAATACTTTTGCTTCAAGTGTTTCCGGGTTCAGTTCGACTGCTTGTACAAAGGCCTTCAAGGCCGCTTTCATCTGCGGCGTGTCTAGTTCGCGAGTATCCTTCCATAACGTGTCCAGTGCTTTTCGGATGCCGTCAGGTGTCACTTGGCGCAAGGCTTCTTGGGCGCTGTGCTCTCGTTCCAGTGCGTTGACCTGTTCGGCGGCTTCTTTGCGCGTGCGCTCGAGTTCGTTGATTTTGCGCAGAGCGGGCGCGGGGTCGTCCAGGCTGGTGGCGAGATCCATGGTTTTGCTGATTTGTTCGTTCAGGCGGACGACTTCGGTGCGCAGCTCCTGGGCTGGGTCGTCGGCGTTGGTCTGTTGGCGCGCGTTGGCGGCGAGGGCTTTGACGAATTCGTCGCTGTTCATGTCGCGCGCGATTTTTTCGATTACGGCTTCGTCGACGTGGTTGGTCAGCACGTGTTTGTTTTTTCCGTTGGCGTCGACGTGGCGGTAGTAGGTCTGTTTGCGCTGTCGGTGGCCCCACCATTTGCCGCCCTGGGGTGAGGTGAGCAGGCCGGTGAGCAGGTAGGCGCTGTTGCCGGTTTTGCCGGCTGATACGGCTTTGCCGCGATCGCTGTTTTCCAGGCGGTGGACTATTGTTTCTGCTTGTTCCCAGGTAATGAGCGCTTCGTGGGTGTCGCGTTGGATAACCCATTCTTCGCGCGGTCGCCGCTTGTGGCCGCCTTTATAGCCGCCGTCCGGTAGTTGTTCGGCGTGGACGTTCCAGATGGTGGCGCCGGCGTAGGTTAGGGCGTTCCATTCGATGCCGATCAGCGTGCTGGCGGCCTTGTTGACGGCGGATGCGTCCATCGCGATGCGTCTGGTGGCGCCGGCGGCGCGTTCTTGCAGGTAGCGGGCGACGGCGGATGCGCTCTTGTCGCGTACCAATCGGGTTTTTGTGACTTCGGCGCCGTCTCGCTGGGTGCCGGTGCCGACTTTCTCCAGGGCGTAGCCGTAGGGGGCGCGGCCGCCGGCGCGCCAGCCAGCGCGGACGTTTTCGGCCATTCCGGCGAGACCTTTCTGGCGACTCATGAGGCTGTGGACTTCGTCCATCGCGGTCAGCGTGCTGTGCACGATGACTTCGGTGATGGGGTCCAGATCCTGCGGGAGCTTGGAGTAGCGGACGTCGACGCCGCGTTTTTCGCATTCGTGGCGCATGACGTGCGCAAAGTAGGTGCGTCGGCTGATGCGGCTGGTGTCGGTGGCCAGCAGGATGTTCCAGCCGCGGGTCGGTGATCGTAAATCGGTTAGCAGGCGCTGGAAGCCGGGGCGGTTTTCGCTCTTGGCGGATTCGACGGCGTCGCTGTATTCGGCGACGATCTCGATCTGTTCACGGGCCGCGAGTTCGCGCAGCTCGCGCCTCTGAGAGTCGAGTGACACGTCGCTGCGGTCTTTCGTCGATCGAAGATAGCTGGCGGCTGTCTTCCTCATGGCCTGTTCCCCGTTGCGTCATAAGTTGCACGATGCGGTCGGCCACTGCCGGGTCGGGCCGGCCTTCCGATTCAAGCATCTTAACGGGGTTGCGTTGGTTTTGGCTCATGATGGGTCTCCCTGGCGCAACGCCAGCTCAAGTTCGGCCAGCTTGTTCCAGGCCTCGTGTGCCAGGTGTGGCAGGCCGCTGTCTGGGTCGAGTTGTTCGCCCGTGGCGCGTGCAAGGGCATGTCGCTGGCCGGCGTTGCGGTATCGGTAGATGCCGTCGGGGACGCTTGCCCAGCCGTCGCGCGTGTATTTTTCGGCGCCGTGCGTGCCGATTTCTGCCACGGCCGATAGGGCGCGAGAAAACCCGGTAAAGATCAGGTCGGGCTGCAGCTTGCCGCCGTCTAGCTTGGCGCCGGGCTCTTTTGGGCTTTTGCCGTTGGGGTCGGTGGGGGTCATGGGTTGTTCCGGCGGTCGTGGTCTTCCTGGCAAGAGCAGCAGCGGCGGCAGCCGGCGATTGATTCTCGGCGGCGCTGCGGGATTGGATCGGCGCAGTCGGCGCAATGGGTGGCGCTTTCCCCCTGGTAGCGCTCGCGATTGTCCAGGCGGTGTTCCAGGTGGAATTGGGCGGTGTCGCTGGCGTGTTCTGCGGGGTCCATTATTCGTCGGCTCCGTTGGGGTTTATCAGGCGGCTCACGGTGTGTCGGCCATACGGTCGAGGTATTTGATGTGCTGAGCGGCCGCTGCGGGCGCCAGCGTTATCTGCACAGGCATGCCAGTGGTGGCGTCTATGCCGCTGAGCGTTATTCGGCCGCTGGTCCAGATGGCGCTGTCGGCTTCGGTCAGCTGAATTCGGACGTCGCGGGCCGAGCTGTTCTGTAGTGGTCCGCCGGGTCTTTTGAACAGCGCGGCGAGCTGGTATATCTCTTCGGCTGTCTGTTCGGATTGTTCAAAGTCTTCGAAATATCGATCGGTTCTCGCTGCGACCTGAGATTCAGCGGCTTTTGCGGGGTCAATAATCGGTTTGGCGGCAGCGTTGCTTTGATCGGCTTCGAAATATCGCCAAGTGTTGAATTCGTCTTTTTCGCGGTTAATGTGACCGGCCGCTGCCGCCTGCGTCAGGCGGGCCGGTGCGTGCTGGTCATCGAGTTTGGTTCTGATTTCGTGGCCGCTCAGGCCGGGGTGTGCCTTGACATAGTCGATGGCCATCTGGGCTTTACTTCGCGTATCGGTTGTCTTTTCCGTGGGCTCGGGTGTCTGTTGTTCGCTTTCATCGTCGTCAGGCTGGTTGGTGCAGGTTCTCCATGTGCCGTCGTCCAGGCGCTCGATCAGGTTTTCGGTGCGTAGTGATGACAGGGCGTTGGATACAATGTGCTGGCTTTCTAATCGATCGTCTGCGCTGTAGATCTCAGCGCGGAGAAGTGGCCGACTGGCGGCGGTGAGCACTTTAAAGACGATGCTTTCAGGGCCGGTCATTATTGATCTCCGTTAGCAGCCAGCACGGCGCGCGAGCCGTCGGCTTTCAGCGCGCTGACGACGCCGTTGTTTTGTAGTTCGTCCATCAGGCGTGCGGCGCGCCAGTAGCTGCAGTTGATGGCGCGCTGCAGGCAGGATATGGAGGCCGTGGGTTGCTGTCGGACGGAATGCTCGGCTTCCTGATAGAGCGGGTCTTCGTCGCCGGTGGTGGTTTCTGGCGTGTGCTTGCTTAGTAGGTCGCTGTCTGCCGGCGGGCGCCAGCGGAGCAGGTGGGCCTTGAGTGATTGCCAGTCGGCGTCGGATAGATTGCCAATTTCGACGTACAGGCAGGGGTCGATGACCAGCGGCTCGACTTTGACCGGGCGGCCGATAGCCGTCTGGATTTCCTCGGCGTCCTGGTTGGCCTGGCGCTCGCGTTCTGACCAGGGGCGTTTGTGGCTGTCCTGGGGCTCGTCAGGCGCGGCTTTTCGCGCGGCTTTTCGCTCGGCTTCGTGCTGGCCTTCGCTGCCGGTGACTTCGGCGGGCTGGCCGCTGTTGTCCTCGAGCGGGCCGTCGTAGCCACTGCTCGTGTCGTTGGCGCGTTCTTCTTCGCGGCGTTGGGCTTCGGCTTTTTCGCGTTCTGCGGCGGCTTTTTTCTCTTGCGTGGCGGTTCGGTCTTGCTCGATGCGGCGACATTCTTTGACGGCGTCCTGGATCTGGGCGCGCGTCAGCTGTGGCTGGTCTATTTCGCCATTCGCGATGCGGCGCATGCTGTTTAGGTTGCTCTGCGCGCAGCCGGCATTCACTTCGAACAGCTGTTCGAAGGCGTGGGCCATGTCGATGTCGTTGATCAGACCGTCCTGGATGGCCTGCCAGACTTCGGCGCTGCAATCGTGCAAGGAAGCCCGGCGGCTGACCCAGGCGCGGGAGCGGCCGAGTTCGGCAGCGATCTGGTCCTGGGTGCGCGTCTGCGCCAGCTGACTAATGCCGGTGATGAGTTCTGGCAGGTTGAGGTCTAGCCGCTGCAGGTTTTCGAGGATCTGGATTGCCAGGCGGTCGTCGGTGTCCTCGATGTCGGTACGCACTATGGCGGGTATGTGGCTGAGGTGCGCTTCGATTGCGGCGCGGCAGCGGCGTTCACCGTAGATGACGATGTAGTGCGGATCGTCTTCGGGGTGCTGGCCAGGATCGGGCCGGACGGTGACGGGTTGCAGGACGCCGTGGGCGCGGATGGATTGCGCCAGTTGTTGGGTGGCTTCGCTGGTGTGGTCGATCGATTCCAGGTGCCTAGGCTGATTGATGTCGCGCTGGATGCAGGACAGCGGGATCTGTTGCACGGTGACGCCGTCGGGATCGCCAGTCAGCAGGCCATGGGCGCTCATACGCAAGGCGCGGCCGAGTGCCTGGGCGTCGGTATAGCTGGGCGTGCGTACGTCGCGCTCGTAGCGGGATATACGCGCCTTGCCTTCATCGCCCGGCCAGCTACAGCGCTCGGCCAGTTCGGTCTGGCTGAGGTTGAGCGCCGCGCGGGCGGCGCGGATTCTGGCGCCGGGAGTGTTCGCATGCGAAATAGGAGTGCTCATAAATCTGCCTTGGTCGGCTTATTAGTCGCTACGCCGCGCAAGGAATGCGCCGCGCAGGTTTTGGCGCCGGTTCTGGCGGGCGCGAAGCCGGCGCGCTTCGGCGGCCAGGGTGTGTTGGGCGCTGCGGCCGAAATAGTCGATGAGCCGGTGCACGTTGCGCGTTTGCAGCTCGTTGCGGCGCTCGGCTGGGCTGCTGGGGCGGTATTGGCTGGCCAGTGACGGCGTTCTGGATTTCAGGCGCATCGGGTTTCTCTGTGAAGCAGTTGTTCTGCAATCTGGTGGGCGCGTCTGTCGATGTCGGCCGGGCTGTGGATTTTTGT
The DNA here is from genome assembly GCA_027858915.1 of Salinisphaera sp. GTDB lineage: Bacteria > Pseudomonadota > Gammaproteobacteria > Nevskiales > Salinisphaeraceae > Salinisphaera. The sequence continues at coordinate 9,037 of JAQIBT010000074.1, read as the reverse complement.
TGATTGCAGGATCGATTGGCCGTACAGGTCGGCGCGGTTAAGCTGCGTTGTGATCGTTCCGCCTACGTTGAGCAGGTCGGATACCGGGTTGTTGTGGTAGGTGAACCGAACGCCGCGGCCGCTGTGTTCGCTGGCCCGCATGCAGGCGATGAGCAGGCGGCAGGCGGCGGCTTCCATGGGGGTGGCGTCGATGATGGTGTGGTTCATGCGTTTCCTCGGTGGCCGTCTGGTCGGGTGGGGCGGCTTTCGTCGTCGCGCAGGGCGCCGTCTCGATAGGCGGCGTATAGATCGGCCTGGCATTGCGGGCAGTGCCGAATGGTCTGTTGGGTATCGGTGCTGAGAAATTCCACCGTGTAATGCCAGCCGGCTGTGCAGACCGTTATTTCGACGGTTGCGCCGCAGGTATGCGTGAACGGGGCGCTCATGACTGGTGGGCTGTCTGGTGCCATGCCATGGCAAAGCGATAACCGGCCCAGGCGGCGATCACGAGGCAGCCGCTGATGGCGGCCAGTGCGATTGCAATTCGCGGGCTGTGGATTACGCAGAGCGCACTGGCGACGATGAACGCCAGCGTTGCCAGGGCCAGCAGGATGTTGTCGGCTGATGAAAACTCGGCCGATTGGGTTGCTGCGGTCTTCATGCGCTGGCCTCTTGTTGTTGGGCGTGGGTTTCGCAGGCGGAAAGGCAGCTGGCCTTGGTGCCGGTATGCAGGCAGGTGGCAGGGCGGGTATGGCGTGACCAGGCGTCGTAGATCCACGCGCCGTTTACCCAGGCTTTGCTGACGGTGTAGCGGCGGTTGTCGGATTCGACGTGGTAGCGGCTGCGTTGGGTGAATTTCATTGCGGCACCCAGGGGCAGGCCCTGAGGATCTGCCGGGTGCCATCGACCAGTGCCTGCATTTGCAGGTGGAGGTCGGAGACGGCGTCCTGGCGCCCGTGGCCGATGCCGGCCAGGCCGCTGTTATTCCATTGGCCGCCTTGCTGTACCTGCAGAATCGCGCGGCTGAATTTGGTGACGTTGCACATGTAGATGGCAATGCGCGTACCGGATGGCAGGCCGTGGCCGGTTTCGTAGCGCACGTTGATTTCTTCGATCTGAAACGGGGTGCAGCTCATGCCGTGGCCTGCGTGGTGGTCATGGAGTGCTCGACCAGGCGGGACATCTGGTTGATGGTTTCGAGCAGCATGGCGAGGGCTTCGTCGCGGGTTTTGCCAGCGCCGTACAGGCCGGTGCCGCTGGCATGACCGGGCACGCCACGGCGTAGCTCGACAATGACGAGATTGCCGGCCGTGAACGTGGTGGTTTCGATCTCGACGCCGGCGGCGATCAGTTGTTGGCTGATATGGCTCATTGGCTGGCCTCGCTGGCGATGATGGCGCGGGCCTGGCTGACCAGATGGCTCAGCTTGCCGGGGCCGATTTCGGCCGCGTCGGGGTTCATGTGGGCGATTTCTTGCACGAGGGCGTGCATGGGGCAGGGTTTGCTGGCCTGATCGTCAGCGAGCAGGGTTTGCAGCCATTGGATGCCGGCGGGCGTGACCAGGGTGCGGCTGTAGAACTTGGTGCCGACGCTGGGGTGCTGGTAACTGTGTTCTTCTTCAACCAGATAGCCCAGGCGCTTGTAGCGCACAACCGGCACGTTGGCCTTGGTGATGACGCGTCGACGGCGCAGGGCGCGAAACACGGCGCGCTCGCCCATGCCGATGGCCTGGGCGGCTTCCTGCAGCGTGTAGCGGGGTTGTGCGACAGATTCGGTCATGGCGCGGGTCGCCTGGTTGGCGGTTTGTGGGTCTACGCTGCCGACATTACAATCCCTAATTGTAAGTCGTCAAGTGTAATTTGTAATTCCGCACAAAAGAATGCCCGCTAGGCGGGCTGGTGATGAGGGGTTGGCGTGGATCCGCGCTTTCTATGAGCTGATTTCGCTCGGCCTTCTCGGCTTTGTAGTGTGCTGGTGGTTAATCAGTGCGCTGTTTTTCTTCTGGTGCCTCTTGCGGCTTTGCCGGCAGTGGGTGGGCATAGATGGTGACGGCGCCGGCCTGGAATGTGGCATCTATAGTCACTTGGACGCACGGCTTATGGGATGGCGTGTCGGTCTGGCGGCGGCCGGTCGTGTTTTGACGACGCCCGGTGCCTGAGCGTTGGTCGTACGAATCGCTCACGGCTTGTCTTGCGATTTGTCTTTGTCCCAATGGCTACCCTGCTTTTTCTGGTGGTGACTTTTGCCGACGGCGTCCGCGACGATGTTGTGCACCTGGCTGCGTTGCGCAGCGCGGACGCGCCGGACGGTGGTGGCGTATGCGTCGGCGATGATCTCGGCCATGGTTTGGCGAGTGAGTTCTTCGTCGATGTTTTTTACCTGGATGTCGCTTAGGGCTTCCAGGATGTCTTCGATGATACCGACATCGAGGTGGTCCGGCGTGTTTTCGGCGATGTAATGCGCGCGGCTGGCCGGCGTGGATGGGTAATTGGCGCGCCCGGCGGTGGCGCGGTCGTTGTAGCCGGCTAGCCAGGCATCGTTGCAGCCCAGGGCGGCGGCGATGTCTTGCACGCGCTGGGGGCGCGGTGTGCTGTTGCCGGCTTCCCACGACTGGACCGACTGCGGCGTGACTTTCAACCGGCGCGCCAGTTCGCTCTGAGTTAAATCAGCGGCGAGGCGAGCCGTGGCAATGCGCTTTCCTATGTGCATGATTTTCACGTTACATGCGGCCGTTGTAGGGTGCATTGCAAATTTCGCTTGACGCCTACAAATGATACTTGTAAAACGTGGGTTATGAATCACGGAATACATCGCGCGATCGCGATCGCTGGTAGCCAGACGGCCTTGGCCGCTCTGTTGGGCGTCCGACCGCAGGCGGTGCAGCGCTGGGCTGCGACCGGCTGGGTTCCTGGCAAGCGATGCCGGGATATCGAGCGGGTTCTTCGTGGCCGCGTGACGCGCCGCGAACTCAATCCAGAGCTGTTTGGGCCGTTGCCCGGCGTGGAGCAATCCGCGTGAGGCCGTTGGCTGCGCTGGGTTTGTCATTTTTACCGTTCCTTGGCTTTGGCGGGCGAGCGGTTGGTTACAGATTGGGTTGTTACCTTGAGGGGATTGTCGCGGATGATTGCTAAACCGAATACGTCTCGCTGCGGACAGACGAGCCACCGGCGGCGACAGGATGTGTTGACATTCTTTCTGGATATGGCGATCCGCGAGACGCCGTTCACGCAAGAGGCTTTTGCGCTGGCTCTGGCGTGTGAATACAACCAGCGTGTGCCGGCGGACGTGCAGACGCTGGAATGGCCCGAGATCGATCGGCACGCGTCCATCATTGAGTCGGGCCGGCTCGCGGGCAAATTACGCAAGCGGGTTGAGCGGGCCATGGATGGCTCGGTGCGGATTCCGTGCGAGCTCGAAGAGGCGTGGGCGTATGCGCTGCCTGAGCCTTACGGCGAGCGTTGCCGGCACGAGCTGGCGTGGCGTTATGGGTTTATCGGGGCTGTGTCGCTTGCGGCGGAGCCTTGCCCGGATGCTGAGATTATGGGCCGATTGCTGAGTGAGGCGGGTCGCACGACGTCGGCGCTGGCTCGGGCATTGGCAGACGGCGAGATCAACCCGGCGGATGTATCAGACGGTGAGATTGAGGACGATCTGCGGGGCCTGGAAGCGGCCGTTGCGAGTATCCGGGCACGGGTGCAGTGCGTGCGTGATGCGCTGAGTTCGCCCGGCGGGTCCGACCATTTTTCTGATCGTCGCCAGCGCGTCCGTGCGGCGAAGGCGGCGCACTGATGATTGACGGGGTATATCGTCAATTAGAGTCTATCGGGCTGGCTGTTGAGCACGTCGAGTTTGGCGCGCTGCAGCGGGTGGCGGTCGATACTGATAAGGGTAAGAAAAAATCCGGCTGGTATGTGTTGCATGAGTACCGCGCGAAGAATGGCGATGTACTGGTGTACGGGCACGGCGGCAACTGGAAGACGGGCGCCTCTGTTGAGATCAAGCCAGACGGCCGCGGGTTGTCGGACGATGAACGCAAGGCGTTTGCCCAGGCGCGCGCCGAAGCCGACGCCGAGGCTCGCAAGGCGCGCCAGGCGGCGGTTGATGAGGCGCGCAACCGGGCAGAGCGGATCTGGCCGAAGCTGCCAGAGCAGGGTGCGTCTGAGTATCTGGCCCGCAAGGGCGTGGCTGGGCACGGCGTGCGGTATGCCCGCGGTGCCGTGGTGGTCCCGGTGCGGCGCGACAAGGTGCTGGTAGGCCTGCAGTGGATTGCGGCCGACGGTAGTAAACGATTTTTAACAGGCACGCCCAAGCAAGGGGCGTGTCATCACCTGGGCTCTTTCCAGGGTGATTTGCCTATTTTGATTGCCGAAGGTTACGCGACCGGCGCTAGCCTGCATCAAGCCACTGGGTATCCCACGGTGGTGGTGTTTGATGCCGGAAACATTCAGCCGGTGCTGGCGCGTTTGCGTGAGACGTTTCGCATGCGAACGGTGGTGATCTGCGCTGATGACGATCATGAGGTGAGGCCGCTTCCAAATCAGACGGCTGAGCAGGCAAATGTAGGGCAGCACAAGGCCAATACGGCTGGCGAGGCGCACAAGGCGCTGGTGTTGTCGCCGGTGTTCAATGACCCGGCGGGGCGGTCTGACTTCAATGATATGCATGCCGAGCAGGGGCTGGCTGCTGTTCGCGCCTATGTGCTGGCTGAGATTGAGCGCCAAATCGCGGATGCCGGCTGGCGCGAACGACTGATCTGCAACAAGGACGGCCGGGTTACGGCGACGATTCATAACGTGGCCACCATCCTCGAGCATGACGACCGGCTGGCGGGGCTGCTGCGGCTGAATGAGTTTGCGACGAAAGTCGTGTTCTCGCGCGAGCCGCCGTTCGGTGGCGGGCTGCGTGAGATATCCGATGCCGAGGTGGCCGAGCTGGCTGCCTGGTTTGGGCACCCTGAGACGTACGGCCTCAATGTCGCCACTGGTCTGATGTATGAGGCCGTGGGCATGGTAGCGGCACGCAACAAGTTTCACCCGGTGCGGGATTACCTGGACGCGCTGCACTGGGATGGCGAGGATCGGTTGCCGCGCCTGCTGGCTGATTATTTCGGCGTCGAGTATGACGAGTACAGCCGGCAGGTTGGGCTGAACTTCATGATCGCTGCAGCGGCGCGGGTACGTGACCCAGGCTGCAAAAGCGATCTGATGATGATCCTCGAAGGCGCGCAAGGTGCAGGCAAGTCGACGGCGATTGAGCTGCTGTCTGGCAGCGATTGGTTCGTGGCCACCACCGAATCGCCAGATAACAAGGATTTCTATCAGATCCTGCAGGGCCGTTGGCTAGTAGAGATCGAGGAGATGCAGGCGTTCTCGAAGCCGCAGATGCCCAAGGTCAAGTCGGCCGTGTCGGCCAAGGTCGATGTATTCAGGCCCAGCTACGGGCGCATGCCGCGCTCATTCCCTCGTCACTGCATATTCGTGGGTACGACCAACGACGACGAATACCTGCGCGACCCGACAGGCGCCAGGCGATTCATGCCCGTGCGTGTCAGCGGCGTGGAGCTGGAGATGCTCAAGGCAGATCGGGACCAGCTATGGGCCGAGGCAGACGCCCGCTATAAGCGCGGCGAGTGCTACTGGGAGTTGCCGGCGCAAGCCGAACACGAGCGCGCTCGGCGTTACATGGAAGACTCATGGGCTGATCCGATCTCGGATTGGCTGGAAGGGTACGGCCACTACGATTCGGACGGCCCAGCGGCATTCAGCGGGCGAAAGGATGAGGTGACGATCGACCAGGTGCTGAGCCTCGCGCTGAATCTTGATAAGTCTCGGCACACGCGGCAAGAGCAGATGCGGGCCGGCTCCATCATCAAGCGAATGGGCTGGGTCCGGCGCCAGCGACGCGTCAATGGTCGCAAGAGATGGTTGTACCTGCGGCCCGAAGAAGATCGCAATGATCATGTTCGCGAGCAAACGGAGGCCGTCAATGCGTTCTAGCTGTCACCACCGTCACCACCTGTCACCAACCCCCGTTGGTGACACGCTAGCCCTTGCGCGAGAAGGCTGTCACCACCGTCACCACCTAAACCCGTTCCCGCGTAGGCGCGTGCGCGCATGCACACGACCAGCTGCTGCTGATATCCCTTATACGTTAAGAGAAAAGGTGGTGACAGTGGTGACAGCAACCCAAACGCTTATGGCGCAATGGATTCGCCGCCACCACCTGCCGTCACCACCTGCCTTTACAGGTGGTGACGGTGGTGACACCTGCTCGCCAGCCTCGATCGGCACGGCATCCGAAGACGCCCCGACCCGTCGCGGGTCCTTCTGGGCAGCAGCGCATGCGGGTATTCAAACGCGCAGGTTTTGTCTAGTTTTGCGAGGTTCGAAACCGGTTCACGGGTCGTCGGCCAGCCATCAATCCGGGGGTGTGCGTCATGCCTGAGCTGGTGAAAGGCCGCGAGCTGGTGGCTGAGCTTTCGCGCCGTGGCATTGGCGACTGGGAGGCGTCGGTCGTCCGCCGCTGGATCGAGGAAGAGCCGGCGTGCCCGATCGCCCAGCGTGGCCGGCCAGGCCAGTCGCACCGGTATGACGTCGACGCCGTCGTCGACTGGCTGGCAGATCGCGACCAGCGGGCTGGCCTGAACGGCAGCGGTGCGCCGGCTGACGCAGCGGGTGAGCGGCTGGCGCAGCAGGCTGTGGCCGTGGCGCGGCAATACCCCTCGCAAGCGGATGAGCTGTCTGAACTGGACGTGCTGACGCAGGCTGCAGAGCAGGCGGCCTACAGCGAGACGGTCTCGCTGATGCTGCGCGTGCTGCAGGGCCGCGACCCGCGCACCTGGAAAGCCGCAGAGGACGCGTTGATGACGCGCCTGAAGCGCCAGGAGCTCGAACGCCAACTCATCCCTGCCGATGAAATCGCGCCCGCGTGGCAGCGCGTTGTAGTGGGCCTGCGCTCGGCCTTGCTGGCGCTCCCGCATCGCATCGACCAACTGCTCGATGCGGTCGAGCCCGGGCAGGGCCGCGAGGATCTGATCCGCCGAGAAATCGAAAACACACTCAAACAGGTGCGCGAGCATGTCATCCCCGGTCGCTGAACGTCCGCCCGCCCAGGCCGCCGAGGCATCGCCGGCCATGGCCTACCTGATCGACGAACTGATCAGCAGCCTGCAGCCGCCCGAGCGCCTGTCGATTGTCGAATGGGCCGAGCGCTACCGCTGGCTACCCCCCGGCCGCGCCGCCATCGGCGGCTGGTGGTCGTGGGACGTCACGCCCGTGCTGCGCGGCATCGCCAACGCCATCAACGACCCGGCCGTCCGGCGCGTCGTCTGCCGCAAATCCGCCCAGGTCGGCTGGACCGACGGCATCATCAACAACACCCTCGGCTGGATGATCGACACCTCGCCCATGGCCGCCATCGCCATGTTCCCGAAAGAGCAGGCGGGCAAGGATTTCAGCCGCGAAAAGTTCGAACCGATGGTCGAAAGCAGCGGCACCCTGCGCGACAAGCTCGATATCCGCAGCCGCTCCAGCGAAAACACCCAAACCTATAAAGGCTTCCTCGGCGGCTTCCTGAAGCTCGTCGGATCCAACAGCTCCAGCAGCGTCAAATCCACATCCGCCCGCCTGGGCATCGTCGAAGAGCCCGACGACTGCAACGTCAACATCCGCGGCCAGGGCGACAGCATCAAACTCATCGAAGAGCGTTTGAAAACGTTCAGCGATGCAAAATTCCTAATCGGCGGCACGCCCACCGTCCGCGGCTTCTCCTCCATCGACGACGAAATCTCGCAATCCAACCAGCAGCGCTTCCACGTCCCGTGCCACGAATGCCACGACGCCGCACCCCTCAAGTGGGAACACGTCCACTGGGACAAGGCCAGCGCCCCCTGGCACGAGATCTACGGCGACAACCTGCCCGACACCGCCCGCTACGCCTGCCCCAGCTGCGGCGTGCTCTGGACCGACGAACAGCGCATCGCCAACGTCTGCCGAGCCGAGTCCGCCGGCCACGGCTGGAAAGCCAACGCCCCGTTCACCGGCATCGCCGGCTTCGACCTCAACGAGCTATACAGCACCTTCAGCGAATCCCGCATGCCACGCCTCGTCGCCAAATTCCTCGGCGCCAAACGCGAAAGCGAACGCGGCAACCACGGCGCCATGATCGCCTTCGTGAACTCCACGCTCGGCGAATCCTGGCAAATGCAGACCGACGCGCCCACCGAAGACCGCCTGTGGGAACGCGCCCTCGACTACACCCCCTGGCACGCCCCCCAGGGCGCCCTGGCCATCACCGCCGGCGTCGACATCCAGCACGACCGCATCGCCATCGAAATCGTCGGCTGGGGCCGCGGTGAAGAATCCTGGGTGATCGACGCCCAAGAGATCGTCGGCGAACCGCTCAAGGGCCGGCCCGCGCATCCCGTCGACGGCGACATCTGGTGGCAGCTCGACCGCGTCCTCGCCACGCCCATCAAACACGCCAGCGGCATCGACCTCTACGTACAAGCCGTCTCCGTCGACAGCGGCGACGGCGCCACCACAGAGCAAGTCTACGAATACGTCCGCGTGCGCAAATCCATGCGCTACATGGCCATCAAAGGCCGCGAAGATCCGGCCCGCGAAATATTCTCGCGCCCCTCACAGTCCGTCGACGTCACCAAAGGCGGCAAAGCCGCCCGCCACGGCCTGCGCCCCTACATCGTCGGCACCCACCGCGCCAAAGACCTGTTCTTCGGCCGTCTCAAACTCGCCGGCCACGGCCCCGGCCGCATCCACTGGCCGCGCGACATCCGCGGCGACTTCATCCGCCAACTGCTGGCAGAGGTCAAATTCCCCGGCCGTGGCGGCAAACTCACCTACCAGAAAAAAGCGGGCGAACCCAATGAGTTTCTCGACTGCTACATCTACGCCATGCACGCCGCGCGCCGTCTCAAGCTGCACACCATGACCGACGAAGGCTGGCAGCGCCTCGAATCCAGCGTGCGCCAGGGTGACCTCCTCAACGCGCCCAAGCCCGCGCCCGCCGCGCCACCGGCCGCCACCGCGCCGCCCAGGCC
>JAQIBT010000021.1 GCA_027858915.1 Salinisphaera sp. | reverse complement strand
GACGACCGCGTTGTGTAATCGTGAAGTGCCCCCCTGCTTGAACCTCACGAAGCAATGCAGCCAAGTGGGTTTTGGTGTTGTAAGCACCAATCTCAGTTGATTTTTGCATTTATTCACCTGGCTATCCTTCGGAGCGACTAGTCTATTAACTGGTCGTCGGTGCGTCAACGTCTCTGATGCACTCGTCGTTGTCGATCGCGGCGGCGGGATTATCCTGCGCGATGTGCTCGATGATGCCGCGACGGTCGGCCCGGGCCTGGGCCAGCCAAACAAGCCTCACGCCGAGTCGATCTGTTCGCGCAACTGCCGGCGACGCTCCGCAAATTCGGCCTCGACTTCATCGTGTGCGTACCAGACCGCATCGGACGAATCGGCTATGTCGACCGCGGCCTGTACCTGCTCCCGAAACCAGGCGTCATGGGTCGCCGCCTCATGGGCGTGGACTAACCGTGCGCTGGCATCCGGCCGGGTCGTGCGGCCGAATGAGGTCTACGGGCATCCACCCGAAACTCGGTGATGCCAAGCTGGCGCAGGTAACGCGTCGCGCTTTCCATTTTCGACCAGTGCCGCACACCGCCGCGCTTAGCCACCAATGGGTAGTGCGTTCGGCGGACCTGGATTACACAGGCCCAGCCATCCGGCTCGGCCACTAGCAAGGCCCCAGTGACGACGCCGGTGGCGTTCATCCGTTGCAAGGTGGCATGGTCAACGGTGTCACTCGGCGGATTCATGGCGGGCCGTATATTATTACTGAGCGCATACCCGCATGATAATTGAACGGGAACAGAGTCGCGCGTCTTGGCGATGGTGGCTTGTCATAACACCGATTCCCAGCACGAAACTCGCAGCCAGACAATCAGAAGTCGGATTAGGTGCCCTGCACCGTAATCCGACAGACGCTCTTTCTCGTCTGATCCGGTAATCCTCCTCAGTCCAGCGCCGCCAACGCGGCTTCTGGCGCCTTGTCCAAAACCTTTAGCAACGCCTTCGCAGCACCAGTAGGACGACGCTTACCCTGCTCCCAATTGCGGATCGTCTCGATCGAGACTCCAATTCTCTCCGCAAGAACAGCCTGGCTTAGACCTAGACGCTTTCGCACCCGACGCACAAAGCTGGCAGCATCTTGCATCGCCTCGGCTTCATCGACTGCTTTCTGCGCAGCGATATCTTTTTCGGTGGTGGCGTCCACACGAACCAAATCGATGCGCCCGCCAGCCTGGACGGCGGCGCTGGCAGAATCAATTGTCACCCGCATGCGTTTCATAATAATTGACCTCCCGCCGGTTAGCTTTACGTGCCGAAATAATGCGTATAGCGCCATTACGCGGGGTATAGACCACCACGAAAAGTCGCCGGTCTATCTTGCCCATAAGTTGATAGCGATGCTCGCCATAGCTAAACCGTTCGTCCGCCTGTACCAAGCGGTTTGGATCGAAAAACGCTCGCACCGCATATTCAAAGTCAAACCCACGTTCAAGAAAACACGCGCCGCTCTTGGCTTCGTTCCACTCGAATTTCATAAATTAGAGTAGTTCACTGGCCTACTTTTTGGCAAGAACCATTTGACTCAAGCATCTGTAGATTAACTGACGGCAGGTTTAACTCGGCCTTGAGTAGCGGCCATGCCTAGCACTCGCAGGATCTCAACGCGCTCGGTAACGCGATAGATCACGATATAGGGGGCCATGGTTATAACCAGCTCGCGGGTCCCGCGGACGCGGCCATCGCGGCCGATTCGGGGATGCTTGAGCAGACGATTAGCCTGGGCCGTGATGCACTCGCTTTGGCGACGATGACTGTCCCAGCACAGGCGGCGGGGAGTTGGCAATGCTGCGATTGCGTGAACTGACTCTGCGATTGCTGCGATTGCCGCATAGGCATTCGGCTACCAAAAGCCCGTTCAATAAGCGTTTTTGTGCACAAAGCCCTTGAAGATCGTGAGGAAGATGATTCGCAAATCGAACCAGAGCGACCAGTGTTCGATGTAGAACAGATCATGCTCTACGCGCTTGCGCATGGCCCCGACGGTATCGGTTTCGCCTCGATATCCGTTGATCTGCGCCCATCCAGTGATGCCCGGCTTGACGCAATGCCTCAGCATATAGCGCTCGATCTGAAACTTGAACTCGTCGTTGTGCCGACACGCATGTGGGCGCGGACCGACGATCGACATGCGGCCTTGCAAGACGTTAAAGAACTGCGGCAGCTCGTCCAGGCTTGTCCGACGAAGGACACGGCCAAGCTTCGTGACACGAGAGTCATAACGCCCGGCTTGCGTAACGCGGCCGCCCTTTTCACTGTGCAGAACCATTGTTCTGAACTTATAGATTCGGGTAGGACGACTGTCCCAGCCGTGGCGCTTCTGCTTGAACAGCACCGGCCCGCGTGACGTCAATTTAATGGCGAGCGCGATCGCCAGCATGAGTGGGCTAATCAGTATGAGGATTATGGCCGCAAGAATTCGATCTTCAAAGAATTTCAGAGCACGATTCACGCCAAACATTGGCGACGTCGTCAGATCGATGAACGGCATACCGAGCCGCTCGGATAATCCGTGGTTCAACAGAAACACGCCGAGGAAATCGGGTACATAGCAAATATTGGTGGCGCTTTGCTCGAGATGCACCAGCACGCGCTTGATCTCGCCGACTTGCTCTAGAGGCAGCGCCACCCACACCTCATCGACCTTCATCCGGCGCACGAATTTCTCGAGCCGACTTATCGGCTGGGGTGACCGGCCAGCCACCGATTTGGCGCCAACGTTCTCATCGTCGCAGTTGAACACACCGGCCAGCCGGTATCCCGACCAGCTCGAGTCATCGGTACGCTGCACCAGGTTTCGCGCCACGAGGCCCGTTCCCACAATGACGACTCGACGGCTGTTATAGCCACGCCGCCGCATGGCGCGCAAGGCTTCATGAAGAATCCAGCGGAATACAACCAGCACCGCGCCCGTCAAAAGAGCCCACTCAGTAAGCCAGAGCCGTGAAAAGAGCTGCGCCTGTTTCGTGGTGACCAGGAGTACCAGCACAACCGAAAATACGACCAGCCAGGCAATCAACGCGCGTGCCAGCGGGGCAAATACTCGCTTGGCCCGCCAGGAACGATACAAGCCGAGCGCAGGGAAAAGCGCCGCCGCAATCAGCCCGCCAATGAGCACCAACGTCGCATAGGTAATGGGCCGTGGCGTAAATCCGGCATCGAACCGCAGTTCGAAGGCAAGTAGGCCGCAAGCCCAGATGATCAAGACATCGAAAGCACGGCTAATCAGGGACAACATGCCCGAATGCGTTTTAAGTAAACCTGATTCCATCATTCGGCTCAGCTGGTTAGCATACGTACCGCCCACGATATAGTACCAAAGATCAATCACGTCAACTGGAGCCGATTCCTCTTGCGAGTCCGTTCCATCAGTGTCTAATAAGAGTTTATTCCGAGCGCCGCGGCGAGCCGAGAATCGGCGGCTATCGAGCGCGCCTTAGAACCACGCGGTAGAAGACTGGCCAGTGCCTCTTCGCATGTTTCCACCAGGAAATAATCTGGCTCTCCGGATTCACATTGCAAAGTAGCCTTGCTTGAACAAAAGCGCAGTTGTCCATTTCGTTGGCCGCTAGCCTACCTACTGATTAGTTACTAAGCTATTGACTATTTTAATTATTTTGTCCCCAAATCCTTCCAACGAAAAACGTTGCGCGTTTGCGACGCAATTGTCTGACGTGAAAACATCTCGATGCTCACAGAACTGCCTGACCGCTCGACTGACCGACTCGGCTGTCTGCTCGCCGAAGAAGATACCCGTAGGGGCGGAGTGATCCGGGCCATTGACAGTTTCCAGCGCCCCACCGCGGCCGAAGGCTATTACTGGCGTGCCGCAAGCCTGTGCTTCTACGGGCATTATTCCGAAATCCTCTTCGGCTGCAAAAACAAACCCCAAAGCATTTTGCATCTCTTTTCTTAGCCTATTCAAAGGCTGATACCCAAGTAATTCGATATTAGGGCAGCCCGCTGCCAATGCCTCTATTTTTGCCCTTTCAGGACCGTCGCCAATAATTTTCAATTTCTTATCAGGCATACTTTTAAATGCAGACACGATCAG
>JAQIBT010000077.1 GCA_027858915.1 Salinisphaera sp. | reverse complement strand
ACACCGTCAACCGCGCATTTGATGCGGCCTGGCGATGGCGCAAGGACGGCTGGCGGGGCTGATACCGTCTGGCTCCGAAGTGCGCATCCAGCGCAACCGTTTTTCCTGTCGCTGATTTCGATCGCAAGAGTGTTGTATGTCTAATCCGTCTTATCCGGGCGATGCCCGTCTGGCACCGCGCGAAGCGCTGGTGGTCGAAGCCCTGGCCGATCTCGACACGCCGTTGTCGACCTATCTCAAGCTGGCCGATGCGCCCTACTCTTTCCTGCTCGAATCCGTTCAGGGCGGCGAACGCTGGGGGCGTTATTCGATCATCGGCATGCCCTGCGACGAACGGATCCGGGTGCGCGGACGCCAGCTGATCCACGAGCGCGGCGATGAGGTGCTCGAACAGATCGAGACCGCCGATCCGCTGGCCTGGATTCAGGCCTTCAACGATGCGCGGCCGTTGCCGCGCCTGACCGAGCTGCCGCGCCTGACCGGCGGTCTGGTGGGGTATTTCGGCTACGACACCATCCGCTACATCGAGCCACGACTGGCCGATTCCGGACCGCAGAACGATCCGCTGGACCTGCCGGATATCCTGCTGCTGGTCGCCGAAACGCTGGTCATCTTCGACAACCTGTCCGGCAAGCTCTATTGCGTGGCGCATTATATTCAGGGCGACGACGCCGATCGCGCTCGCGTGGCGGCACGCCTGGATGGCCTGCTGGACGACCTGGACAAGCCGCTACCGGCCAGTGCCACCCGCACTGGCACCGCCCAAACAGACACCGATGAACAGATCGACGACAGCCGTTTTGTCTCCGGGCTGACCCAGGCCGGCTATGAAGACGCCGTACGGCGCATCCGCGACTACACCCAGGCCGGCGATATCATGCAGGTAGTGCCCAGCCAGCGATTGTCGGCCCCGTTCCACGCCGAACCAATGTCGTTGTACCGAGCACTGCGCAGCTTGAATCCGTCGCCGTACATGTATTATTTCAACTTCGGCGATCATCATGTCGTCGGCGCCTCGCCCGAGATTCTGGTGCGGGCGATGGACAACGAGGTCACGGTGCGACCGATCGCTGGCACCCGCAAACGCGGCGCCACGCCGGCCGAGGACGATGCGCTGGCTGCAGAGCTTCTGGCCGATCCGAAAGAGATCGCCGAGCATCTGATGTTGATCGACCTGGGACGCAACGACGTCGGTCGTGTCTCCACGCCCGGTACGGTGAAACTCACCGAGCGCATGGCGATCGAGCGTTATTCACACGTCATGCATATCGTGTCCAACGTCACCGGCCAGCTCAAGCCCGGCCTGACGCCGATGGACGCACTACGCGCAACCTTTCCGGCCGGCACGCTTTCTGGCGCGCCCAAGATCCGGGCGATGGAGATCATCGACGAGATCGAGACGGTCAAGCGCGGCGTCTACGGCGGCGCAGTCGGTTATCTGGCCGGCAACGGCAGCATGGATCTCGCGATCGCCATTCGTACCGCGGTGCTCAAGGACGGAGAGATTCACGTCCAGGCCGGCGGCGGCATCGTCGCAGACTCCGTGCCCACGACCGAATGGGAAGAAACCATGAACAAGGCACGCGCAGTGATGAAGGCCGCCGCGATTGCCGAACGCGGGCTCGCCACACGGGCAGCGAAGAACGGCGGAGACGCATCATGATTCTGATGTTGGACAACTACGACTCGTTCACCTACAACCTGGTGCAATACCTCGGCGAGCTGGAAGCCGAGGTGCACGTGGTCCGCAACGACGAGATCACGGTGGCCGAGATCGAAGCCCTGAAGCCGACCGGCGTAGTGGTCTCGCCGGGCCCCTGCACGCCCAGCGAGGCCGGGGTGTCAGTCGAGCTGATCGAGACACTCGCCCCCAGATTGCCGATTCTCGGCGTGTGTCTGGGCCATCAGGCGCTGGGCCAGGCTTATGGCGGACAGGTCGTCCGAGCGCGCCAGGTCATGCACGGCAAGACCTCCGCTATTCATCACAACGGCCGCGGCGTGTTCGAAAATCTCGTGAGTCCGCTCACCGCGACCCGGTATCACTCGCTGATCGTCGCGCGCGACGGGCTGCCGGACGATTTCGAAATTACCGCCTGGACCGAGACCGACGACGGCGAGATGGACGAGATCATGGGCCTGATCCATACGCCGACCGGCGCCGAGGGCGTGCAGTTCCATCCCGAGTCGATTCTGTCGGATCACGGGCATGCCATGCTGCGGACGTTTCTTCTGCGCTGCGGCGAACTCAGTCACTACGAGACGGTATCCATATGATAGATCGCGAGCTGATGGACCATATTGTCGCCGGCCGCGATCTGTCGACCGAGCGCATGACCGCTGCCATGCGCACGATCATGACCGGGCGCGCCACCGACGCCCAGATCGGCGCGTTTCTTATTGCCTTGCGCATGAAAGGCGAGTCGATCGATGAAATTGCCGCCGCTGCAGCGGTCATGCGCGAGCTGGCCACCCGCGTGCCCGTGGACGCCGCGCTGACCGAGCATCTGGTCGATACTTGCGGCACCGGCGGCGACGGCTCGGGGCTGTTCAATGTCTCGACCGCTGCTGCCTTTGTGGTGGCCGCGGCCGGCGGGCATGTGGCCAAGCACGGCAACCGCTCGGTATCGAGCAAGTCCGGCAGCGCCGATCTGCTGGAAGCCGCCGGCCTGCGGCTGGATACCTCGCCGGCCGAGGTCGCGGCCTGTATCCGCGAGCTTGGCGTGGGCTTCATGTTTGCCCCGGCTCATCACGGCGCCATGAAGCATGCCGTACCGGTACGACGCGAGCTGGGTATTCGCACCCTGTTCAATATCATTGGCCCATTGACCAACCCAGCGGGTGCTGCCAATCAGCTGATGGGCGTGTTCAACGGCCATCTCTGCGAGCCGCTGGCGCACGTGCTGCAGCGACTCGGCAGCCGCCACGTGATGATCGTGCACGGCGAGGACGGCCTCGATGAATTGTCGATCAACGCGCCGTCACGCGTCGCCGAGCTGAAGAACGGACAGATCACGACCTACAAGATCGCGCCCGAGGACGTCGGCCTCGAGCGGGGTTCGCTGGACGGGCTACGGGTCGACAACGCGGCCGAATCGCTGGCCCTGGTGGAGCACGCGCTATCCGGCAAAGCCTCGCTGGCCGCAGATATCGTGGCTTTCAATGCCGGTGCTGCGCTCTACGTTGGCGACCAGGCGACCGATCTTGCAGCCGGCGTCGCACTCGCCCGCGAAACACTCGCCAGCGGCGCGGCCGGCGCCCGTCTGGCCGCCGTCGTCGAGTTCACCCGCGAGCGCGTTGCCGACAAAATCCTGTTGAAGCGACAATAAGGCGTCGAAACGAGTCATGAGCATTCAGACCACCGATACCATTCTCGACCGCATCCTGGTGCGCAAGCGCGAGGAGATCGCGGTGTTTCGACGGAAGACCGATGACGCCGCGTTGGCAGACGCAGTGGCCTCGGCGCCGCCGATACGTGCTTTTGCCGCAGCATTGAAAGCCCGGGCCCCACGTGCAGTGATTGCTGAAATCAAGAAAGCCTCGCCCAGCAAAGGCTTGATCCGTGAGGATTTCGACGTGGCTTGGCTGGCCGAGCGCTATGCGGCCGGCGGGGCGGCCTGTCTGTCGGTATTGACCGATCGCGATTATTTCCAGGGCAGCAACGAGTTCCTGGGATTGGCCCGCAATGCCTGCCAACTGCCGGTGCTGCGCAAGGATTTCATGATTGATCCGATCCAGATCGATCAATCACGGGCGCTGGGCGCCGACTGTATTCTGCTGATTGCCGCTGCCCTGTCTGTGGGTCTGATGCAGGCGCTGGCCGACCGCGCGCTTGAGTTGGGCATGGACGTGCTGGCTGAAGTTCACAACGAGCAGGAATTAGAGAGCGCCCTGCTGTTGCCGGAGCAGACGATTCTCGGCATCAACAACCGGGATCTGCATACCTTCGATACCGCGCTGGATACCAGTCTGGCCCTGCGCCGAGGAATTCCGGATACGCGCCTGCTGGTCAGCGAAAGCGGCATTCATACCCGCGACGATATCAATCGACTGGCCGGTGCCGGCTTTGGCGCGTTTCTGGTCGGCGAATCGTTCATGCGTCAGCCAGATCCTGGCGACGCTGTGAATCGACTGATCGGTTAGGCAAAAAAAACCGGGACGCCGACAGCGCCCCGACTCTGTACAGTCCGTCGCTTATTCGGCGAACAGAGCAGCACGACCGATATTGCGACCGGCGACGTCCGCCGGCCCCGGTTTCGCACCGTGATCGCTGGTCATCGCGCGGTTTTTCGAATCGTCCAGCTGCGAGCCACTGAACGCGTGAGCATCAAAACGATGTTCACTGCCGGGCCCCTGGTCGAGCGCAGCCGGTACCGCTGCGGAAGCGGCCGACAGCTTGGCATCATCCGGGTGCTGTGCGCTGTAACCAATGTGTTGAAAGCGGTACGCGCTGGCCGGACTCATGTCCTGTTCGGTCGAAGCCGCGCTAGCGACCGTAGAAAAACCGGCGCAGGCGATCACGGCAGCGGCCAGGGCAGCGACCGGCGTGGTGATGAAGATTGAGCGATTGTTGAAACGCATGATTAAATCCTTGCTTTCGCTGTCCGCGGCACGGTTGAGCCGAGCGCCGGCAGCGTCTTTCTGAATGAAACAGGATAATCGGATCGACGGGTTGTCTCGTCTTTCGATAGTCCAGAGCAATCAATTAGTCGTTTTTGATTGATTAAGCTGATGAGAAGGTAGGCCCGCCGGGTTTCGTTTACAAACGGGCATTATTGAAACTAGTATTCGGATATGCCGAAACCAGCACGACGTGGCCGCTATACGCTTGAAGACTTGCGGATATTTCTCGCGGTCGCCGACGCGGGCAGCATTTCCGGCGGCGCCGAGCGCTGTTTTCTGGCGCCGTCATCGGTCAGTGAGCGGATGTCGGCGCTGGAGGCCGCGCTGGGGACCAAGCTCCTGCGACGTATCCAGCGCGGCGTGCGCCCCACGCCGGCCGGGCGCATATTGCAGACGCACGCCCGCCGCTGCCTGACCCAGCTCGAGCAGCTGAACACCGACCTGGCCGGCTATTCGCAGCATATGCGCAGCCAGATCACCTTGTTCGCTACCGGCACCTCGTTGTCGTCGTTGGTGCCGCGAGCGCTGGAAACATTCTTTGTGGCCAACCCCGAGGTCGACGTCGATCTGTTCGAGAAAAAAACCGATCAGATCATCGAAGCCGTGGCCAGCGGGCGCGCCGACCTGGGCGTGGTCAGCGACAATCAGCATGCCGATCTGCGTTTCCTGCCGCTCTGTCGCGATGAACTGGTGATCATCTGCTCGCCAAATCATCCGCTCGCGGTCCACGAAAGCCTGCGCTTTGGCGATTGTCTGGACGAGCGCATTGTCGGCCTGCGCAACGACGCCTCTTTTCATCAGTTCATTCAGGATCGTGCGCGCCAGGCCGGGCGCAAGGTGGCCTATCGGGTGCAGGTCAACGAATTCGGCACGCTCGGCCGCCTGGTCGCAGCCGGCGCCGGTATTGCTATTGTTCCGAAGTCGATCACGCCACAACTCGACAAACGCCTGCACCTGCTGCCGTTGAACGAGCCGTGGGCGGTGCGCCAGCTTTATCTATGCATGCCCAGCGTGCGCGAAACGCCCAATCCTAACGCCGACGAGTTGACTGACCATATACGCCGCCAGACTCAATGAGCCGCAGCGGCGACCGCCGACACAAATCAGCCGTCGACAGCGAAGTCTTTTGTCGCGCCGTCGCATCCCCATGTCAGGCCCGTATGACGGCGCGCCCCACGGCGCAAATTGCATCGCCGAGAATGGCACTACCGAAAAAGGAAAATCCATGAAAGCAATACTGAACTGGCAGAACGGGCTGGAATTTTCGGGCAGCGCCGACAGCGGACATCAGGTCATCATCGACGGTCCACCGGATCTCGGCGGCACGAACGCTGGCTTCCGGCCAATGGAAATGCTGCTGTTATCGGTCGGCAGCTGCAGCGCGATGGACGTGATGCATATTCTGAAAAAATCGCGTCAGGAGGTCACCGACTGCCGGATCGAGATCGACGGTCAGCGGGCTGAGACCGAGCCCAAGGTGTTCACCGATATTCACGTGCAGTTCGTAGTCACCGGCCGCCATCTGAACGAAAAACACGTAGCGCGTGCCGTGGAGCTGTCGGCAGAGAAATACTGCTCGGCCTCGATCATGCTGGCTGCCAGCGTGAACATGAGCCACGGCTATACGATAGTGGAAGCCGATTGAAGCCGAGCCAGCACGACGACTGATGACAGCGCCGCTTGACGCTCGCGCTTTGGTGCGGATACTGCGCCCCTCGACCTCGCTGATCGGCCCTAAGCGAACACACCATGGATAGACTTCGCCTGCACGGCTTCAACAATCTCACCAAGTCGCTGTCGTTCAATATCTACGATATCTGCTACGCGCGCACCCGAGAGCAGAAGAAAGCCTATGTGGCGTATCTGGACGATATGTTCAGCGCTGATCGCCTGACTCAGATCCTCACCGAGGTATCCGACATCATTGGCGCGCATATCCTCAACGTGGCACGCCAGGACTACGAGCCAGAAGGCGCCAGCGTGACGATCCTGATCGCTGAGGAAGCCGCCTACGACGGTCCAATGCCAGACGCCGTGGTGGGCCATCTCGACAAGAGCCATATCACGGTACATACCTATCCGGAGTTTCATCCGGACGACGGGATCTCTACCTTTCGGGCCGATATCGATGTCTCGACCTGCGGCTTGATCTCGCCGCTCAAGGCGCTGGATCATCTGATCCGCAGCTTTGAATCCGACGTGGTATCGCTGGATTACCGCGTGCGCGGCTTCACTCGTGACGTCGATGGCAAGAAACACTTCATCGACCACGAAATCCACTCGATCCAGGACTATATTCCCGAGGACATCGGCGATCGCTACCAGATGGTTGACGTCAACGTGCTCGGCGAGCGTATCTTTCACACCAAGATGCGATTGACCGAGTTCGAACTCGACAACTATCTGTTTGCCGAGAAGACCAGCGATCTGTCCGAGGACGAGGCCGCAGCGCTGACCGAACAGATCGAGTCCGAGATCACCGAGATCTTCTACGGGCGCAATTTTGTCTGACGCATCTCCGGGCAAGCTGCGCGCTAGACAGGGCGGTGTGCGAGCATGGCAACTGCCTCTCTGGAAACCCTTACCTGTCACGCTATGGATATCCGAGCCGAACAATTCGAGCGTGAATTCGCGCGCCACCCGCTGGCGCGCTGTTATCTGCTGGCCGGCACGGAACCATTGCAGGTGCTGGAAGCCGCCGATGCTGTGCGCAAGCGTGCACGCAGCGAAGGCTTTGACGAGCGCGAAGTCCTGCACGGCGAACCGGGCTTCGACTGGAGCGAGCTGAGCCGCGCGGGCGCTACCCAGTCGTTGTTTTCGACCCGTCGGATTCTGGAACTGCATCTGGCCGACAAGGGCCCAGGCAAGCCCGGCAGTGCCGCGATTGTCGATTACGCCAGGAAACCGCCGGACGACACCCTGCTGCTGATCGTGGCCCCCGGCTTGGCGGCCAGCGCGCGCAAGAGCGCCTGGTACAAGGCGATCGCCAAGGCCGGCGCGGTCAGCTATGCATGGCCGTTGCCGGCGGCGCGCATGACGGCCTGGATCGAACAGCGCGCGAGCAGCCGTCAGCTGTCGATCGACGGGCCGGCCGCCGAACTGCTGGCGACCCAGAACGAAGGCAATCTGCTGGCAGCAGCCCAGGAAATCGACCGGCTGGCACTGCTGTATCCGGATAGCACCGTGGGCAGCGCTGAAGTCGCTGCCGCCGCGACCGATTCGGCGCGCTTTGATATCTTCGACCTGCCCACCAAGGCCGTGAACGGCGATACCGTCGGTGCGCTGCGCAGCCTCGCACGCCTGAAAGCCGAAGGCGTGGATGCCGTGCCGATCACCTGGGCACTGGTCAACGATATCCGCACGCTCTATCAGGCCAGCCTGGCGGCCCGCGCTAATCGGCTGGACGCGTTCATGAACAAGATTTTCCTGCCGCTGCCGCGCAAGCGCCAGATTTCGGCCGCCGCCCAGCGCGTCAATCCGCGCGATCTGGCCGAGCTGCTGACCCGCGCGGCCGAGCTGGATGCGATTAACAAGGGGGCGGCCAGCGGTCGTGCCTGGGATGAACTGGTAACATTGACAATCGCGCTGTCAGGCAGACACGCCGTGCAGCGCTCTACTTCAACCCGGCAGCAAAACCAAAAACCGACATGAGCGCTAATCTTCGCGAGCCTGACCGTCCCGAGAGTCGAATCCAACGCCAGATGCGAAGCATGGGCGAGCGCGCCCGGCGCGCGGCGCGCGTGATGGCCTCGGTGGAGCCGGGCGAGAAGAACGCCGCGCTGTTCGCTATTGCCGAGGCACTGGTCGGCGACAGCAAGCAGATCCTGGCCGCCAACGCTCGCGATCTGCGCGACGCCCGCGACAAGCTGGACGACGCCGGGCTCGAGCGGCTGGAGCTTACGCCGGCGCGTATCGAGCGCATGGCAGAAGGGCTGCGCCAGGTCGCCGCGCTGGCGGACCCAATTGGCGGCATTACCGATCTGAACTATCGCCCGTCGGGCATTCAGGTCGGGCGTATGCGGGTGCCGCTAGGCGTAGTCGGTATCATCTTCGAGTCGCGGCCAAACGTCACCGCCGATGCCGCCGCGCTGTGCCTCAAGTCCGGCAATGCCGCCCTGCTGCGCGGCGGCTCGGAATCCATGCATTCGAATCAGGCGATCGCCGCCTGTATCGCCCGCGGGCTGCGCGCAGCCAGCCTGCCCTCGGATGCGGTACAGGTGGTCGAGACTACCGACCGCGAAGCGGTAGCCGCCATGCTCGATATGCCAGGACACATCGACGTGATCGTGCCGCGCGGCGGCAAGGGCCTGATCGAATTTGTCTCCAACCACGCACGGATGCCGGTAATCAAGCATCTGGACGGCGTCTGTCATGTCTATATCGACGACGACGCCGATGCCGACAAGGCCATTGCCATTGCGGTCAACGCCAAGACCCAACGCTATGGCACCTGCAATACGATGGAAACCCTGCTGGTCGCCGAGTCGGTCGCCGAGTCGATTCTGGTGCCGCTCGCCAGGGATCTGATGCAGACCGGCGTCTCGCTGCGCGGCTGCGTGGCCACCCGCCGACTGCTGGGCACGGACGTCGAGCCTGCCAGCGACGCCGACTGGGCCGAGGAATATCTGGCGCCAGTCTTGGCCGTGAAGATCGTCGCCGACATGGACGAGGCGATCGAACACATCGAGCGCTGGAGCTCGCGTCACACCGATGCCATCGTGACCGAAAACCTGACTCGCGCACGGGCATTTCTGCGCGCCGTGGATTCGGCGTCGGTGATGGTCAATGCCTCGACCCGGTTCGCCGACGGCTTCGAATACGGCCTGGGTGCCGAGATCGGCATCTCCACCGACAAGCTGCATGCCCGCGGCCCGGTAGGTCTCGAAGGCCTGACCTCTCAGAAGTACGTGGTCTTCGGCGATGGGCATGTGCGATGAGGCAGGCGTGATGCCGGTTTGCGAGAACGAAATGGACTCTCCTGTGCGCTGGCAGATCACGACGAAATTATTGCGTGGGACTCGGGGCCTGGGACCGGGGACCGGGAAAGCCTCAGGAATCCGGGTTTTTCCGGTCCCCGGCGCCCGGTCCCCAGTCCCTTGCCGCAACGACTCGCCGCTGAAATCCATCGCAACGACAGAAGAGCCGCCGGAATGAACCAATCCCCCATCGGCATCCTCGGCGGCACCTTTGATCCGATCCACAATGGCCATTTGCGGCTGGCGATGGAGCTGGCCAGCGAGCTTCGGCTGGCGCAGGTCCGTCTGATTCCCAACGGGCGTCCTCCGCACCGCGATCAGCCGATTGCTACACCGGGCCAGCGCTCGAAATGGATTCGCGTGGCGACTGCGAGCGAGCCACGGCTACGGCTGGACGATCGCGAACTAATGCGCAAGGGCCACTCCTACACGATTGATACGCTCGCTTCTTTGCGCGCAGAACTTCCGGATACGCCGCTGTGCCTGATCATGGGGCGCGACGTATTTGCGCATCTGCCGTCGTGGCAGGCGTGGAAACAGCTGTTTGATTACGCCCATATCGTGCTGATCGAACGCCCGGGCATGAGCGCGGACTACGCGCCCGAAGCCACGCAAGCGCTTGAAAAAAGACGCATTGACGACGTGCAGGCGTTGCACGACAGCCTAGGCGGCCATATCTACAACTATGCGCCGCCGCCGCTGGCCATCTCGGCCAGCCGGATCCGTGAGCTGCTGGCTGCCGATGAAAGTCCACGTTATCTCTTGCCCGCGGCGATACTCGACGACATCATGGACGCGAAGGTTTATCGTCCTTAGACGAACCTCGCATTGCGCGGCCACATTCGCGCAGAGGTTTTACAACGGACACCAATCCGGCCACGGCCGCTGAATCGTTAATGGTTGCACATAACACGCACACGCCCACCGATATTCCTGCCGTGCCGCAGGACACCACACTTTTGCGACTGGCTATAGATGCGGTGGAGGAGCTCAAGGGCGAATCGATCAAGGTACTCGACGTATCGAGCCTGACCACCATCGCCGACCACATGATCATCTGCAACGGCCGCTCGGCACGCCACGTCAAGCGTATCGGCGAAACCGTGATCGAGCATGCCAAGAAAGCCGGACTGAAGCCGCGGGTCGAGGGCCTCGGCCAGTCGGAATGGGTGTTGATCGATCTCAACGGCGTGATTGTGCATATCATGCAGCCGGTCACGCGCGCTTATTATCAGATTGAGAAGCTCTGGGATCTGGATATCGCTACCGGCGAAACCGAAGTCAGCCACTAGTCCCAAGCCCCCATGAAAATCCGCCTGATCGCGGTCGGCAAGCGCATGCCCAAGTGGGTGGTTGCTGCCTACGACGACTATGCGCGCCGTCTGCCGCATGAATGCCGGCTGGAACTCGTGGAAATCGCGCCGGGTACACGCAGCGGCCAGAGCGATGCTGCCCGCGCGATCGCCGAGGAAGATGCACGCATGGTCAAGGCGCTGGCACCGGACATGGACGTCATGGCGCTCACGGTGGACGGCAAATCCTGGTCCACCGACAGCCTGGCCGACGATCTACGACGCTGGCTGGGCGATGGCCGCGACCGGGCCTTGCTGATCGGCGGGCCGGACGGTCTCGGGCCGCAGTCGCTGGCTGCTGCCGGTCGTTGTGTGTCACTGTCGGCGCTGACCTTGCCACATCCGCTGGTGCGGGTGATTCTGGCCGAACAACTGTTTCGAGCACACAGCATCCTGATCGGCCACCCTTATCATCGCGCCTAGACAGGCACAAACGCCGACTATGGTTGACTTGCAGCGCATCCAGCGCGAGCAGACAATTAAGTCATGAGCTATGCAGCTGATTTATCGTCGTTCTTGCGTTCAGACCCAGGTGGGTCGGCATGAGCGCGCCGTCGCCACTGTCCCAGACCGCGACCCCGCGGGTTGAGATTCTGGTCAACGCAGGCCAGGGCGAAACCCGTGCCGCACAGATCGAGGACGGCGTACTACAGGATATTCATATCCAGCGCGATGCCACCGCCAGCGCGGTCAGCAATATCTATCTCGGCCGGGTACAGCGCGTACTGGCCGGCATGCAGGCAGCGTTTGTCGACATCGGGCTGGATAGGGCGGCTTTTCTACAAATTTCCGACATGGTGCGCCGTGCCGACGAGCAGCCGGACGCGACCCCGCGTATCCAGCATCGACTGTCCCAGGGCGACCGCGTTCTGGTGCAGGTCACCCGCGATGCGATGAGCACCAAGGGGGCACGTCTGACCACTGATCTGGCGATCCCGTCTCGATTTCTGGTGTACATGCCGTATACCCCGCGAATTGGCGTTTCCGCCCGGATCGAGAACGAGCTGGAACGCGCACGTCTGACTCAGGCTGTCACCGCGATCCGCCAGGAACTGGGGCTCGCTGGCGGCTTCATCGTCCGCACCGTCGGCGACGGCGCGCCCGTCGAGGCACTGGCGGCCGACATGCGTTTTCTGGCGACGGTTTGGGCCGATATCCAACAACAGTCGAACACGGCCGCGGCCGAATCCCTGCTCTACGGCGACCTGCCGCTGCCAATCCGGATGCTGCGCGATCTTCTGACGCCGGAAGTCGCCACAGTCATCATCGACGATCGCGATGCCTGGCAGGAAATGACCGGTTTCACCCAGCGTTTTGCGCCGGAGTTCACGCCGCGGATCCTGCTGCACGAAGAAGAAGCGCCGCTGTTTTCGCAATACGGCATTGAAGACGCCATCGAGCGCGCGCTGCTGCCCCGAGTGCCGTTGCGCTCGGGTGGATTCCTGATCATCGAGCAGACCGAAGCCCTGGTATCGGTCGACGTGAATACAGGCGGATTCGTCGGCACGCGCAGCCTTGAACAGACGGTGCTGCGCACCAATCTGGAGGCTGCCAATACGGTCGCGCGACAACTGCGTCTGCGCAATCTAGGCGGCATCATCGTCATTGACTTCATCGACATGATCGAGCCTGCTCACAAGCAGCAGGTCCTCGCGCAGTTGACCGATGTCCTGGCCGCCGATCCGGCCAAGACAACCGTGGGTTCGCTGTCGCCTCTTGGATTGGTGGAGGTCACTCGCAAACGCACCCGCGAGTCACTCGAACAACTGCTCTGCGCGCCCTGTGAAGTCTGTCACGGTCGTGGATTCATCAAGACGCCGGAGACCGTGGTGTTTACCCTGTTCCGTGACATGCAGCGGCTGGCCCGTCATCGCGGCACCGCCGGTCGGCAGCTGGAACTGTTGCTGCTGGCCGCACCGGATACCATCGGCCTGCTGATCGATGAACAGGCTGCGGCCTTGCGCGAGGTCTGTGCCGACGCTCATATCGCGGTTCGGCTGCAGGCCGAAACGCTGTACGGGCCCGAACAATTCGACCTCGTCGTCATGTAAGCTCGGCACATGCGATGCAGCGACCGGATCGTCACGGTCGCGCCGACGCGTGCGGCGCGTCGGACTTTCGGAACAGGCGCGCGATGTGCCCGGACGACATAATCAAGTGGCACATGAGCGACCGATGACGCGCCCTGGACGTATATCCCTTCTCAGCCGCGTTCGCGAAGCGCCGGGCATCCCACTGGCTGGACAATCCTGTGCGATGGCCGCTTCCGAGTCGCAAGAGCCGGGGTATCGCGATTCGCCGGCGAGCCACGCATGAGTAAGATCAGGCGTCCAACCCGCCGGCGCGGCCTGTTCAAGCAGACGCTGGTCATCATTGTAGCAAGCGTGATCATTCTTGCCGGCCTCCTGGTGGGTGGCGTGCGGCTGCTGGATACGTTCATGCCGCAGTATCGCAACGCGCTGGCCGACCGCATCGGCGAACGGATCGACGCCGATATCCAGATCAAAGGAATCGAACTGGGCTGGGGCTGGCACGGCCCGATCCTGTATCTCGACCGGTTCCAGCTAACGCGCAAGGGCGCCAGCGCCCCAGCCGTGACGGCCGAGCGCGTCGGGCTGGAATTCTCGCTCGGCGACCTGCTGCACGGCCAGCGCCTGCCCGACGGCGTGCTTCTCAATCAGCCGCATTTGCGTCTGACGCAAAACACCGCTGGCCGTTGGCAGCTGCTCCATTGGTCACGTCCAGGCGACCCACCGCTGACATGGGCCCGCCTGGCTGCCATGCGCGCTCGTCTGTCGATGCTGGATGTCACTCAGGGGCGCATCGACATCGACAGCAGGCGACTGCCGAACGGCCATGCCCGCCTGACGAGCGTGGATGCACGGCTGCAACACGCCACCGACAAACCTGACCATTGGTCGGCGAGCCTGTCGGCGCATGGCCCGCTCTGGTGGCCAAGGATCACGGCCAGAGCCGATGTCGTCGGTGATATGCCCCAGCCCCACAGCGCGCTGTTCCAGGCGCACGCGCAGGGCCTGCGGCCACTGATGATGGCTGAAGCGGCCGGCCGGCTGCCGCATCGGCTGGCACAGCGATTGTCTGGCGGCGTAGCGAACATCCAGCTCGACGGCCAGTGGCAGGAGCAGCGTCTGCAGCCGAGTCGGGCCCAGCTGTCGCTGACCGCGGTCGAGGATCGTGAGCACGCGCGCCCGCTGGTGCCGGCATTGAATGCCGTGCTCAGTGCAACCAGCGATCGCGACGCGCGGCATATCCAGATCGCGCTGAGTCGCTTGCGCAGCCCTGCCATTGATCTGTCACCGACCCGCGCCAGCGCGGCCGTCGATACCCGCGCCGGCGCCATCCAGGCTAGTGCTTATCACCTACCCAGCCAACTGATGGCCCGTATCGTGCGACTGGGCGCGCCGCAACTGGTTCGCGCCCACGTCACGCTGGCGATCGACAATATCCGGCTGACCGCCGGTGGAAACCAACCGCTGCAACTGGCCGTCGGTTTCCATGATCTGTCGATTCAGGACAAACAGCTGACGGTTGGACCGATTGCCGGCCGCTATAACGAGCATCGAGGCCAGCATCGCCTGGTCTTCAGCCAGGCAGGCGGCGAATTGGCTGCTCGGCGCTATCTGAACGGGCCGCTGCCGGTAAGCGACTTCGATGGCGCCATCAGCTGGCAGCGCCAGCCGGACGGCCTGCATATCGGCATCGACAAACTGCGGCTGGTCAGCCGCGAGGCGTCGATTACCGCCAACGGCAGCGTTCGACTGCGCCGAGCGGGGCACCACTCGGGCGGTGGCAGTCAGGATCCGAGC
The DNA here is from genome assembly GCA_027858915.1 of Salinisphaera sp. GTDB lineage: Bacteria > Pseudomonadota > Gammaproteobacteria > Nevskiales > Salinisphaeraceae > Salinisphaera. The sequence goes on along the minus strand of JAQIBT010000077.1, from coordinate 8,000 downwards.
GACAAGCACGGCGCGCCGATCGTCGATCTGACCGCCGATATGAGCGCGCCGCATGTCGCGGCGCTGCTCCAGCGCATCCCGCAAGCCGCCGATCTGCCCAATCCCAAGCTGCGCGACTGGCTGGCAAAAGCAATCACAGCCGGCGTGCTGGACAGCGCCCACGCTCGGATTCAGGGGCCAATGAACCACTTTCCATTTGCCAACCCGGGGGCGGGCGAAGGTTTTCATCTGACCATGACCGGCCACGGCGTCGACGTCCAGTACAAGCCGGGCTGGCCGGCGCTCAGGCAGGCCAGCGGCAAACTCACGCTCGACGGTGACACCCTGGATCTCGCGCTGGATTCCGCCAAGGTACTGCAATTCACGCTGAACAAGGCCAGCGCCCACGTGCCCGATGTCCGCGAGCCGGTACTGCAGGTCACCGGCCAGGCCCACAACGCCCTCGCCCAGCATCTGTTGGCTTTCCTGGTGCAATCGCCGCTGCGCAAGCAATTCGGCAAAATGGTCCACGCAGTCAAACTCACCGGGCGCGACGACCTGAGCCTGAATCTGCGGGTACCGCTCAAACCCGGCCTCGGCGACGTCAAGGTCAGCGGCAAAATTGACGCCCACGATAACCGGCTCGTTCAGGACGCGCTGCCGGGCCCGATTACCGCAATCAACGGTCATGTCGATTTCGACCAGCAAGGGCTGACGGCGAAGCAACTGACCGGCAATCTACTCGGCGTGCCATTGACCGTCGACCTCAGCCCCGCCGCCGACAAGCAACAACGCATCGCGGCCCACGCGCGCCCTCGCCTGCCCGCCGACAAGAAGGCACTTGCGCACTATCTGCCGGCCGCGTGGCTGGATTATGCGCACGGCCAGGCGCCGATGACGGTCGATCTGTCGGTCGACCGCGACGGTAAGACGTCACCGATCAAGGTCGACAGTCCGCTAACCGGCATAGCCGTCACCCTGCCCGCGCCGCTATCGAAGCCCGCCAGGACCTCTTCGCCGCTATCGGTCACGATCAACCCGGAAACCCATCGTGTAGAAGCGCTCTACGACCATCGCTTGCGCGTCGAAGCACGGCTGCACGACAACCAGCCGACCCGCATCCAGGTATGGCTCAACGACCACCAGCTCCAGCCGCCGGACAAGGACGGCGTATGGATTGGCGGCCATACCGCGCATGCCGATGCGATCGGCTGGTTCAATGTCATGCGCCACGTGCTCTACGGCGGCAACAGCCAGCCCAGCGGCGCAGCAGCCAACGACAAGGCCGGAACGCATAAGCCGACGCTCGCATTCCTGGGCGGCGATCTCACGATCGGCAGGTTGACGCTGGGCGATCGTTATTTTCCCGACACCCATATCCGCGCCGAGCCGATGAGCGCCAGCCTGGGTTGGCGCGTGAATTTCAACGGGCCGGCCACCCAGGGCCAGGTCACCTGGACGGACAAGCCGGATGCGCGCATGGCGATTGCCGGCAATCTCAAGCGGCTGGCCTTGTCGACCGAGCCGCCATCGGCCGATAACAAGGCGTCCGCCACGAACCAATCATCAGTGATCTGGCCAGATCTATCGCCAATGGTGCTGCCGCGCCTGAAGATCTTCGTACAACACTTCGTGGTCGACCAGACCGATTTTGGCCAGGCCCATCTGGATGCCACGCCGCTGGCCGACGGCTGGCGCCTGAATCGCTTCGCCTTGAAGGATGGCGCCTTGACCGGCGACATCACTGCACAGTGGCAACGCAGCCACGGATCGACAAGCGCTACCGCTCGCATCGACTTCGACGGCCACGGCCTGTCTCGCCTGTTGCGGACTGCAGGCTATGTCTCACCGGTCCAATCGAAGACGGCGCAGACCAAGGCTCAGTTGAAGATTTCGCCCAACCAGGCCGGTCTGGATCTGACGCATCTGAACGGCAACGTGCACTTTGCGCTAGACAACGGCACCCTGCTGTCGGTCAATCCCGGCCCTGGGCGTCTGCTCGGGTTGTTCAATCTCTATGTGCTGCCGCGCCGGCTGCAGCTGGATTTTCGCGATGTGGTCGACAAGGGCATGGCGTTCGACAAGGTGCGTGCAGATTTCGATATCCGCCAGGGGCAGGCCTACAGTAAGAACCTGCGGATCAATACCCCGTCCTCCGATATCACAATCAACGGCCGAATCGGGCTGGCCACGCGCGACTACAACGAGCACGTCGTCATTGCCCCTAAACTGGGCAGTGGCGTGGCGATCGCCAGTGCTCTGCTGGGCGGCCCGATTGTGGGCGCCGCCGTACTTGCGGTACAGGAACTGCTGAAGAAACCGATCCAGCATTTTTCGAGCATTGGTTATACATTGAAGGGCAGCTGGGACGATCCACAGATCAGCGATCCCAGCGCCAACGACTAAAATCCTCGCCCACACGTCTGATTGTCTGCCATGAACACATACCAAACCCCCACCGTCGCCGCCATCCAGATGAGCTCGCGCAACGACGTCGCTGGCAATCTGGCCCAGGCCAACGATCTGCTGCGCGACGCCGCGGCGCGCGGCGCGCAGTTGGCCGTGCTGCCCGAGAACTTTGCGTTGATGGGCGCCAAGGAAACCGACAAGTTGTCCGTGGCCGAGCCGGACGGTGCCGGTCGTGGCCATACGCCGATCCAGGAATTTCTCGCCGAGGCCGCGGCCCGCTACAGCCTATGGATCGTGGGCGGCACCATTCCGATCGCCAGCAATGAGCCAGACCGGGTGTACCCGGCCTGCTGCGTATACGACAGCACCGGCGCGCGCGTGGCACGCTACGACAAGATCCACCTCTTCGATGTCGGCGTGCCCGACTCGGCGGAAGCCTATCGCGAGTCCGCAACCTTTGTACCCGGCGACAATCCGCCGATCGTCATCGATAGCCCGTTCGGCCGGCTCGGCCTGTCGATCTGCTACGACCTGCGCTTTCCGGAGCTCTATCGCCGGCTCGCGGCCGACGGCGCCGAGACCATCGTGGCGCCGTCGGCATTCACTCACACCACCGGGCTCGCGCACTGGCACGTGCTCGCCCGCGCCCGCGCCATCGAAAATCTGGTCACGATCATCGCGCCCAACCAGGCCGGCCATCACGCCAGCGGTCGTCAGACCTTCGGCCACAGCCTGATCGTCGATGCCTGGGGCAGCGTGCAGGCCGAGGCCGGCAGCGACACCGCCGAAGTGATTACCGCGCGTATCGACCGAGCCCGCCAGACTGCTATCCGCGACGGCTTTCCCTGCCTGTCGCATCGCCGCCTGACTTGATGTAACACTCGCCACGACGCTGATCGATATCTTGTCGACCGGCTCTTGTACAAACAGATGAAACAGGAATTCCCATGGCCCGACAGATTCAGTTCGACACCACAGGCGGCCCCGAGGTACTCAAACTCGTAGAGGTCGAGCCACGGGCACCGAATGCTGGCGAAGTTCGTATTGCCAACAAGGCAATTGGCCTGAACTTCATCGATATCTATGTTCGCACCGGCTTGTATCCGGTCGAAACGCCCAGCCTGATGGGCAGCGAGGGCGCGGGCGTCATCGAGGCCGTCGGCGACGGCGTGGAGGATTTCGCCGAAGGCGATCGGGTGGCTTATGTGCTGGGTCCCAAGGGCGCCTATGCCGATGGCATTACCCTGCCCGCCGAGTACGTAATCGCCCTGCCGCCGGAAATCGACTTCGAGACCGCCGCAGCCAGCCTGCTCAAGGGCCTGACCGTTCAATACCTGCTGCGCCAGACCTATGCGGTCGGCGAAGACGAGACGATTCTGTTTCATGCCGCCGCCGGTGGTGTCGGCTTGATCGCCTGTCAGTGGGCACACGCGCTCGGCGCCCACGTGATCGGCACCGTATCCTCGGCTGAGAAAGCCGATATCGCCCACCGCAACGGCGCCTGGATGACTATCGACTACACCCGCGAATCGGTGCCCGACAAGGTCCGCGAATTCACCGACGGCGCCATGGTGCCGGTAGTCTACGACTCGGTCGGCAAGGATACCTGGGCAGATTCACTGGCCTGCCTGCGCAAACGCGGCCTGATGGTCAGCTTTGGCAATGCCTCGGGCCCCGTCGAAGACGTCAATCTGGCCGAGTTGAACAAGGGCGGCTCGCTGTTCGTCACACGGCCGAGCCTGGCCGGCTATGCCGACAGCCGCGAGCGCTTTGAGATGATGTGTGCCGATCTGTTCGACGTGCTGATATCAGGCGACGTCAAGATTCATATCGGCCAGCGCTTCGGCCTGGACGAAGCCGGCGCGGCCCAGCAGGCCGTGGCGGACCGGAAGACCACCGGATCGACCATCCTCCTGCCGTGATGGCGTTCGAGGCCGCTGATGGACGCAAGTACAAAGTCGGGGCGCGGTCAACGCGCCCCGCCGTTCCTTCAGTCTATCAATCAGCAGTTTTGAATTTTGATATCAGGCAACGCTCGGGCTGGATTCGCGACGGGCGCGCACTGATTGTCCAATCGTCTGCCGATGATAATCGGCAGACCGGAAATACCACATGCGCAGTCGGTACTCCCAGTTGAAACCGGGATAGAGCGTAGTGTTCTTGCCGGAATCAGTCAGATACCAACTGTTGCAACCCGAGGTCCAGGACGTATGCTTCATGCGCCACTGGATGCCGCGGTTGAACTTGTCCTGGATCTTCTTCTTCACTTCCAGGGATTTCAGCTTGTGTCGGGCCATATGTCCGATCGCCTTGAGAATGTACTCCATTTGCATTTCAGTGAATGCCAGAACCGAGGTATGGCTAGGCCCGGTGTTCGGCCCCATCAGAAAGAACAGATTCGGGAAGCCAGCGACGGCCACACCCTTGTAGGCTTCGGCGCCATCGCCCCAGGCCGCATTGAGATCGGCGTCTGCCCGTCCGCGTATCGGAAAAGGCGCTGCCTTCGAGGGCACCTTGAATCCCGTCGCACAGACGATCGCATCCACCTCGATGGTCCGACCGTCGCGGGTCACAATCGCGTTCTCGGTAATGCACTCTGGACCGTCGGCAATCAGCTCGACGTTGTCCTGCTGCAGCGCCGGATACCAGTCGTTGGAAATCAGCACCCGCTTGCAGCCGATCCGGTAATCCGGCGTCACAATCTCGCGCATCCCGGAGCCCCGAACCTGTTTCCTGATATGAGCTCCGGCCATGGCTTCCGCGCGTTTCTTGAAGAAGGCCAGATCGGAAATCACGAACGGCGCAAACAGCTCGCTCATCCAGTAGATACGAAACCGGCGCTTGTGCAGCTTGAACGGCGTCTTGCGGTACTCGGCCTGTTCTTTTTCAGGAATCGCTCGATCCGGCTTGGGCATGATCCAGCTGGGCGTACGCTGAAAGATCGTCAGCTGGGTGGCCTGCGCGGCGATTTCCGGCACCACCTGGATCGCACTGGCACCGGAGCCGATCACGGCCACTCGCTTGCCGGCCAGGTCGTAATGATTATCCCACTGGGCCGTGTGCATCAGCTTGCCGCGAAACGATTCGAGGCCGGCAATCTTCGGATAGGCCGCATCGGACAGCGCGCCCACGGCAGATACCATCACCCGCGCAGTCAATTCATCGCCGTCGGCGGTTCTTGCATGCCAGATGCCGCTGTCGTCATCGTAGCGGGACGACACCATCGTCGTATTAAAGCGTATGTGCTTGCGGAGATTGTACTTCTGCGCGCACCGCTTGATGTATTCGAATATCTCTGGCTGCTGGCCAAACGCACGCGACCAGTTGGGATTCTGATCGAACGAGAAAGAATACAGATGCGAGGCCACATCGCAGGCGGCGCCCGGATAGTGGTTGTCGCGCCAGGTGCCACCGACCTCGCCTGCGCGCTCGATCAGGGTAAAGTTCTCGACGCCTGCCTGCTTGAGCTGAATCGCCATGCCCAGCCCGGAAAAACCGGCGCCGACAATCAGGATATCCATATCGGTATCGATATGCGACGGCGGCGCAACCGGATTGATACGGGAAAAAACATCGGCCATGGCCATAACGGCCTCCTTGGCAGCCAGGCGGGCTGGCAGAATCGTCGGTGGAAAATAGCAATTGCCGCTACTTCTGACAAGCGCTCTTGTCAGATTTATCGATGCCTCTCCGCACGGCTGTCGAGAGTCGACTCGGTTACGCCTTGTGTCGTCTGGATTAATCCTCATCTACGACGGGATATTCTGTATCGTCGGGCGTGATCGCGGTATTGAAACCAGCGCGTTCGGGTAGCGTCCGACCGGAGACCCCATGGCCTTGTTTGATCGTCTGCGCCGACGGCTTCCCGGCGGCAAGAATAAAACCACCACGACCACCTCGTATCTATCGGAGGAACCGACGATGATCGACCATCATCAAGCACGTCAGGCGCAACAGGATGGAGCCACTCTCGTCGACGTTCGAGAGCTGGATGAATGGCAGGCCGGTCACGCGGCTGGCGCTGTGCTGCACCCGGTGACCGCTATCGCCAGCGACTCCGATATCGGCCTGTCGACGGACACACCGATCGTCACCTACTGCAAGGCGGGCGCGCGCGCCGAACGCGCGGCTGAATTGCTCAGCGCCAGCGGTTATCATAACGTCCGTGCCATGGCCGCTGGCTTCGAGGATTGGCGCGCGGCCGGCTATCCGACCGAATAATCGCAGCGCATCATACGAGGCAAACGACATCTCGACATTGACGCAATCCTTGCTGGCGCCGATATTGTGCTGTGTTGATGCCACAAGCCGCCCGGATCGACTTCGACCGGATGGATTCTGACCACACTCTCTGCTGGATAACGAGGCCCGATGCCTGCTGTCATAGACGCCATCGAATACATGCTGCCCGCGCGCACCGAATCGATCGAAGAAATCGCCGCGCGGTTCCCCAACTGGCCGTTGGAACGTATTGCCGAGAAAACCGGCATCCGCGCGCGGCACGTCGCCAGCGAAGACGAGTGTGCGTCTGATTTCGGCGTGATCGCCGCCAACCGACTGATCGAAAAGACCGGCACGTCGCGACAGGACATCGACTTCCTGATCTTCTGTACGCAGACGCCGGATTATCTGGCACCCACTACTGCCTGCCTGGTGCAGGAACGGCTGGGTTTGGGAACTCATGTCGGTGCGCTGGATATCAACCTGGGCTGCTCTGGATATATCTATGCGCTGGGGCTAGCCAAGGCGCTGATTGATTCCGGCCAGGCACGCAAGCTGCTGCTGATCACCGCCGATACCTACAGCAAGTTCGTCCATCCGGGCGACAAGAGCGTACGCGCCTTGTTTGGCGATGCCGCGGCCGCCACCCTGCTCACCGATCGCGATGCCGACGGCCAACCTACGATCGGGCCCTTTGTGTACGGCACCGATGGCCGAGGTGGCAAGGACCTGATCGTGCCGACCAGCGGCATGCGCAATCGCCCCGCCAATACCGAGGTCGAGGAATATACCGATCGCCACGGCAACGTTCGCTCCGACCGCAATATCTTCATGAACGGCCGGGCCGTGGTCGAGTTCACGCTGCGCGAAGTGCCACAGGCTGTGCGCCAGACCTGTGAGAAAGCCGGCATTTCACTGGACGATGTAGACGCCGTGGTTCCGCATCAGGCCAGCGCGATGGTACTCAAGGGTATTCGCGAACGCCTCGGCCTGCCGTCGGAGAAGTTCATCGTCTGCATGGAGGATATCGGCAACACCGTATCCTGCAGCATACCGATTGCCCTCAAACGGGCTGTCCTATCTGGCCAAATCAAGCCTGGCGCACTGGTATTGCTCGTGGGTTTCGGGGTCGGTCTGTCCTGGGGCGCCACACTTGTACGGCTTCCTTCCGACTTCATTCTCAGCCCACCGGACTGATACCGACTCGCGAAAAGGATAATCGGCCGACGCGCATCAATTCTAGCTGCTTCGAATCTGCGTCATCGGCGATGATACCTGTTGGGTCATACGGGGATTCAGCTGTCGACGCCAGTATCTCCGTTCTTTCTTGGCTTTGTGCGGCCTGAGCCATGCGTGCTACGCGCGGCTACTTCAGCCAGACAATAATGCTT
>JAQIBT010000113.1 GCA_027858915.1 Salinisphaera sp. | reverse complement strand
GGAAATGTCCGCCCGGCACCGATAATGACCAATGCGGCGGCCTCGGCATCGGCCAGCCCCTGGTCCAGCGCGTCCAACAGTCCCTGGCGCACCGCCTGGCCCAGCGCATTGACCGGCGGATTATCGATAGTGATGACGCCGACGTTGCCGTCGCGTTCATAGGAAACCACATCGCTCATGGCGACTCCTTGGAGCTCAGGGTGAACGTGGCCCCATTGAGCGGGCCGCGCAAGCAGTTCGATGGCGTCAAACTAAACGAAACGAAGCACGAAAATCAAATATTTTGAAACACTGTTTTGAAATACTAGACTTCACGAACGGTGGCCACTCAGTCAGCTTGGGCTGCGGCCCATTCCAGCTCCTGCAGAGCGCGCCACATCACCTTGCCGGTCGGTGAGCGCGGCAGAGACTCGCGGATATCGATCTGCCCCGGCACCTTGTAGGCCGCCATGTTGTCGCGGCACCAGGCCTGAATCTCTCCGGCGCCGGCGCTCGCCCCCTCGACCAGCACGACACAGGCCTTGACTCCCTCGCCGCGGCGTTCGTGCGGGGTCGAAACCACACAGGCCTCGCGGATCTCGGGGTGGGCATACATGAGGCTTTCTACCTCGGCCGGCCAGACCTTGTAGCCGGCAGCATTGATCATGCGCTTGACACGATCGACGATGAAGAAATAGCCCAATTCGTTGTAATAGCCGATATCACCGGTACGGAAGAAGCGTTCGCCGTCGATTTCGATGAAGGCCGCCTCGGTCGCCTCGGGTCGGCGCCAGTAGCCAACAAATATCTGCGGCCCGCGCGAGACGATCTCGCCCACCTCGTCAGGGCCCAGCTGGGCGCCGGTCTCGGTATCGATTACCCGTGAATCGACGTCGAATACCGGAATACCCAGACACTGGGCGCGCGGCGCGCCCAGTGGGTTGATATGCGTAGCCGCCATGGTTTCGGACAGGCCATAGCCTTCCATATAGCGCAGGCCGGTGAGCTGCAGCAGTTTCTCGGAGACTGCCTCGGGCATGGCCGCCCCGCCGCCGCCGATATTTTCCAGACTCGACAGATCGAAGGACTCGATCTCCGGGTCGGAGAGCATATCGATTGCCATGGTCACGATATTGGTCCAGCGGGTGACGCGATAGCGCTCGATCAGACGGGCTGCGGTGCGACGGTCCCAGCGCGTCATCAGCACGATGGTGCTGCCGATGAAGATCGGCGCATTCATCCCGTTCTGCATGCCGGTGACATGAAAATACGGCAGGGTCGACAGCGTGCTGCCCTCGGAGGTGCTGCGGCTCCAGTAAACACCGTGCACGGCGGTGGCCATGACGCCGCGGTGGGTATGCATGCAGCCCTTGGGCGCGCCAGTGGTACCGGAGCTGTAGGGAAAGACCGCCAGATCGTCGGGCCCAACCGTCAGCTCGCCGGGCCAGTGGCCGGCTGCCAGCGCGGTCGCCCAGGCCACGATGTTTTCGCCGTCCATCGGCTGCGGTGCCGCGGCAACCTCTGCCGGCAGATCGAGATCGGTGGCTTGCTGCACATACTCGCCGTAGGCGGCCACGATGACCTGCGCCAGCCGGCCGTCGGCCAGCAGCGGCGCCACCGCATCAAGACGCTCCTGGCCACAGATACAGATCGTGGCGTCGGTGTCCTCGACGTAGTGCGCCAGCTCCGCAGCCTGGTTCATGGGATTGACCGGCACCACCACGGCATTGGCGCGCAGGATCGCGTAATAGGCGATCACGAACTGCGGCGCGTTTTGCATGAACAACAGGACGCGATCGCCGCGAGCCACGCCGTGGTGCTGCAGATAACCCGCCAGCGCCTGTACTTCGTCGTCGAGCCGGCGATAACTCAGCGGACTGTCGTAATAGATCAGCGCTGGGCGATCGGGATAGCGCAGCGCCGAGACGGCGAGATTGCTGTACACGCTGGTCTGGGGCAGTCCCAGATGGTGCGGCAGGTCGGCGGGCCAGACGGCGTGGTGCCGGTCGAACATGGCGGTACTCTCCTCCGTTTATGGCCACCCGCGCCGGCAGCGCATTACAGCGCGTCAACAGGATCGGGCGGTCGTTCAGAATGCCAGAGTATATTTTTTGAAACGCTGTTTCGAATATTAGCTTAATGGCTGAGACGCTCGACGTCAGTCCTGACAGGTCAAGCGGTTCTTGCAGGCGGCGTGCTGGCTATCTTCAGGCCTTGTGAATCAAACGTTGCAAAGCCTATTGTCGACAGCTCTGCGGATGAGAGAAAGCACGGCTCAGCCGGTGCCGGTGGCCTGCGGTTTTAGCTGTCGTTCGCTGCCAGCGCCCGCGCGTTCGAGCAGTGCGTCGTCGCAGCGCGTACCGCGCAGCGGCATCGCCGATATGAAGCCATCACGCAATGCCCCGACGTCGGCATCAGCGGCCCGCACGGCTGCGGTATTGCGCTCGAAGCTCAGCCAGTGATAAGTCAACCCGCGGCCGTCGATGCCCTCGATCAGACGCGGCGCGCTGATCGCTCCGCCAACCTGACGGGTCAAGCGCACACCACGTATATCGGTTGACGTCATCATTGGAAAATTGATGTTCCAGCAACAGCTGTGGTCATCGCGCTGATCCCATAGATCGGCGATCACCGCCAGCGCGTGGGCCTCGGTCACGGCGAAATCAAGCGCAAGGCGATCATGGAACGCCTGGCTCAGGGCGATGGCCGGCAGGCCGAGATGATCGGCCGCCAGCACCGCGCCAACGGTGCCGGAATACATCACCGAGTCGGACAGATTCGCGCCCCAGTTGACCCCGGACAACACCAGATCGGGCGGCGTCTCGGCGAGGAATGCAGCCATCGCATACATCACGCAGTCTGCCGGCGTGCCATCGACCGCAAAACGACGGTCGCCGTGATGGCTCAGGCGCAGCGGATGATGCATGGAAATACCCTGACCAACGCCGCTCTGATCGGCCAGCGGCGCGACCGTCCATACCTCGTCGGCCATCGCCGCGGCGATGGTTTCGGCAATCTTCAGACCGGGCGCGTCGATGCCGTCGTCGTTGGTGACGAGCACGCGTTTGAGTTTCATGGGCAAGTCCTTGAGGCGTGGCTAGGAGGCTTTCGGACTCAAGCGACCGTAGCGAGCAAGGCGAGAGAATGAGCGCGAAAAAGCCGATTTTTGAGAATAATAGTGGTTCTATTTGACGAGAAAAGCGGATTTTTGCGCCATTATCGCGCCTGCGCAGTGGATTGGCCTTGAGTCCGACAGCCTCCTGGCCGCTCAGTTAATCATGCGCACGCGCCACCGCCCAGCCGCGCTCGGCGATCAGCCCGGCCTGTGCGCCGACCTGCAACGCGTCGGCGCTGCTGGCATTGCCTTGCAACGCCCGCGCATGCACGCCCTGCAGAATAGCCGCGGTGCGGAACATGGAAAAAGCCACGTAGACCGGCCAGTCGTCGATGTGATCGATAGCTCGGCGCTGGCAATACCGTACCAGTTGGTCCTTGAGCGTCGGGATGCCCTGTGCTTCCAGATCCAGACCGTCCAGACCACGCACGTCGGGCACACCATGGGGCAGGTAATACGGCATGCAGGCATAGGCCAGATCGGCCAACGGGTCGCCCAGGGTCGCCAGTTCCCAGTCGAGCACGGCCACCACGTCGATCGTATTTGGCGCCAGCAGCAGATTGCCGATCCGATAATCGCCGTGGGCAATAGCGGGCGGCCCGGCGGCCGGGACATGCTCGGCCAGCCATTGGCCGAGTGACGCCATGGCCGGATCGACCTGCTCGACCGAGGCCTCGTACTGGCCACGCCAGCGCTTGATCTGACGCTCGACATAGCCCTCTGGCCGACCGAAATCGGCCAATCCGAGCGCGTAGGCGTCGAGCGCGTGCAATGCGGCCAGCGTATCGATCAGCGCGTGGTAGACGCCGCTGCGCTCGCCGGCCGCGAGCTCGGGCAACGCCGGATCGCCGAACACGCGGCCGGGCACGTAGTCCATGACATAGAACGGCGTACCGATAATATCCGCGTCCTCGCAATAGAGCTGCATGGCCGGCACCGGCACGCCCGGCACATCGGCCAGTGCCGCCATCACCCGGTACTCGCGATCGATTCGATGGGCTGACGGCAGAATATCGCCCGGCGGCTGCTTGCGCAGCACGTATTGGCGCTTCGCCTCCTCGTCGTTGTCTATTTCCAGCAGGAACGTAGGGTTGGACTGCCCACCCTGGAACTGCTTCACCTGGGGCGTGCCTTCCAGCAGACCCTGCGCGGCCAGATATTCGCCAAGCGCCGATATATCGAAGCGATGGCCCTCACGTACGTCGATAATCTCGGGCGCGCCGCTGACGCCTTCTGTTGACATGCTCATGCGATGGTCTCGCCGCCGTCGGCGACCAGCGTCTGACCGGTCACATAGGCGCCGGCCCGGCTGGCCAGAAACACGGCTACCCCGGCAATGTCATCCGGCTCGCCGATCCGGCGCACCGGGGTTCGCTGTTCGGCCTGTTCCAGCCGTTTGGGATCCTCCAGCAACGCCTTGGCAAAGTCGGTACGCACCAGGCCGGGCGCGATTGCGTTGACCCGGATATTCCGTGGCCCCCACTCCACCGCCAGATTGCGCGCCAGCGCCGCTTCGGCGGCCTTGGAGACGCCGTAGGTACCGATCACCGTATTGCCGCGCAGCCCGGCGATCGACGACAGCACTATGACGCTGCCACCGCCTGCCTCAGCCATGCCAGGCAATACCATGTTGCACAGCCAGAAGGTGCCACGAACGTTGGTTTCCAGGATCTTGTCCCAGGCCTCGTCGCTGATCTCTGTGGTGGGACCGTATACCGGGTTGGTGGCCGCGTTGCAGACCAGCACATCGATCCGACCAAAGGCTTGCCGACTGCGATCCACCAGATTCTGGAGCTGGTCTTTCTTGCCGACGTGACAGGCTACGGCAATCGCCTCATGACCAGCGGCAACGAGTTCTGCCGCCACCGCGTCACAGGCATCCTGCTTGCGGCTGGACACCACGATCTTCGCCCCGTGCGCGGCCATCTGCCAGGCAATCGCCTTACCGATACCGCGGCTGGAGCCGGTGATCACCGCGACCTGGTCGGTCAGATCGAATAAATTGGGCATGTCTCGCTCCTGGTCCGTCAGATTCATTTTGCTTGAGTGGCTGGATTCCTATCAGGCCGGTCAGGCCGGCGCGCTCAGACAAAGAACGGCCCCGGCGGCAGCATCAATGGCACAGACGCCATTCGACAGTCAATCCGCAGACTATTCGTTCTTGCAATTACGCTTTTTTTCTGTAAAACAACAATTGAAATTGCGTTTCATAATTGCGAAAAGCGCTTGCAGCCGTCGCGTCGAGCCACGGCGTATTAAAAACGCCTCGCGCCACAATTTGCCGCGACACACAACAAAAATACGGCGTCGGCCACTGGCGCCCACGAGGAGACGAGATCATGCGTTCATCAAAGTTGAACCGTCCGCTGCTTGCCGCCGCAGCGCTGGCTACCGGTGTCTATTGCGTCGCAGGCGCGCTACCGGATGCCCGTGCGGCCGATGCGATCGCGGTAGGCGTGATTGCCCCGAAGAGCCATATTCTGGGTCAGGCCATTTTCCACGCCGCCGAATTGTCGGTTGCTCAATTCAACGCCCGAGGCGGCGTGAACGGGCGCAAGATCGAACTGCAAGAATACAACACCAATTTCTCTGCAGCAGACTCGGCGCGTGCGTTTCAGCGCGCGGTGCAAAGCGACGGTGTGGTCGCCATGGTCGGCGTTTTCACCAGCGAAGTGGCACTGTCACTAATGCCCTGGTCGTCGCGCCTGAAGACACCGCTGATCATCACCGGCGCGGCCTCGAGCCAGATTCCCGAACGTGTTCATGCCCAGCCCGAACGCTTCAAGTATGTCTTTCACGGCTATGTGAATTCAGCGATCCTCGCCCGCCAGGGCTGCATCGTTGCGCATGACGTCTTCACGAACAATCCGCGTCTGAAGAAATATGACCGCGCGGTGATCTTCAGTGAGGATGCGGCGTGGACCAAGCCGGTAGACGCGGCTTATCAGAAGTGCCTGCCCAAGGCCGGCATGAAAGTCGTGGACCATATCCGCTTTGCGCCCGATACCAGCGATTTCACCCCGATATACAGTCGAATCAAAAACGATCACGCCAACGTGATCATGGCAGCGATCGCCCATGTCGGGGTAAAGCCGGTGGTGCAGTGGCATCAGCAGCAGATTCCCGCTCTGTTCAGCGGCATCAACGGCCAGGCCGGGTCTTCGAAGTTCTGGGATGCCACCAATGGCGCCACCGAGGGCGTGATCACGGGCACTCCAGGACTGGCTGGCGCCCCGCTCACCGACAAGTCCGCGGCCTTCTACGCTGCCTACAAGAAGCGCTTCCACGTCGATGAGCCCGCCTACGACGCCTACACCACGTTTGATGCCATGTCGGCGCTCGAGGACGCGCTCGGAAAAGCCCCCAATACCAGCGGCGACGCCCTGGTCAAGGCGCTGGAACAGACTGACATCACGGGCGTGCTGGGCCGAGTGGCCTTTCATGGCCTGAACGACAAGGACGCCCACGAGGTGGTCTTCAACGAGGATCCAAAGAAGGGTCAATCCTTTGTCGGATTCCAGTGGCAGCATGGCAAGCAGGTGATCATCTGGCCGCCGAAGCTGGCGACCGGCCACGTCGTGGTCCCTTCTTTCGTGGCTGCCGGTCATTAAATCGCATGCCCTGGTGACGCTCGTCAGCGCGGTCGCCCGCGCTACGAGACAGGCCGCCGCGACGACGGCCATGCGGCGACGACCGCTGCCCGTCGCCCGCGATACGGCCGCTGCCGGCGCGCTAGCGACCTGAACAGGAATCGATCATGGAACTCCTGCTGCAGATCCTCATCAGCGGATTCATTATTGGCGCCATCTACGCGCTGGGCGCTGCCGGCCTGACGATAATCTTTGGCGTCTCGGGCATTCTCAACCTGGCGCACGGCGCCATCGTGGTTCTGGCCGCGCTGGTGGCCTGGTACTGCGCGCTGCAGCTGCATATGGGCATCTACTGGGGCGGCCTGGCCGGCGTCGCCGCTGCCGTGGTCACCACGTATGTGCTCTACGCGCTGGTCGTGCTCCCACTGAGCCGTTCCCGGCAGATGGCGGCTGACGAACTACCGGTCTTTCTGTTCGTGGCGACCCTGCTTTTCGCGCTGATCCTGCAGGGGCTGCTCGAGTGGTTTTTCGGCTCTACGCCCGTTGCCACGCCGGCGCTGATCGACGGCGTAATCCATATCGGGGGCAACACGGTGCCGCTGAACAGCGTGCTGATCGGTGTGGTGGCCTGGATGGTGCTTGGAGGCCTGTGGCTGTTCATTTCGTTCACGCGCCTGGGCAAGGCGATGCTGGCAGCCTCCATGAGCCCGCGCGGGCTGGCCATCATCGGCTATGACATCGGCCGTATCCATCTGCTGGTCTGGGGCCTGTACGGCCTGCTCGCCGGGATCGCCGGCGTGCTGCTGGCCTCTTTCATCGGCGCATCCAGCGGGGTGGCGATCAACCTCACGGCGACCGCGTTCACCATCGTCATCCTGGGTGGCCTGGGCAACGTGCTTGGCTCACTGGCTGCTGCTTATATCCTGGGATTTCTGGGGACCCTGACTGCTTTTCTCATCGCGCCTTCGCTGCGTGAGATTCCTGGGCTGTGTCTTCTCATCATCATTCTCTACCTGCGCCCCCAGGGCCTGTTCGGGCGACACTGAGGAACCCCCATCCATGAACATCGCCTACGCATACTGGAGGACCGGCCTGGCCCTGCTGGCCCTGATCGTCACCGCCTGCCTGCCGGCCGTGACCTCCAGCTACTACCTGCTCGGCGTGCTGACCACGGCGTTCTATCTAGCGGTTTATGCGATGTCCTGGGACCTGCTGTTCGGCTATGCCGGCGAAGTCAACTTTGGCCCGACCTTCCTGATCGGGCTCAGCGCCTATGCCGCCGGCCTGTGCAATACGTTTCTCGGCTGGCCGGTGTGGGTTTGCATACCGATCGGCACGGCGGCCGCCATGCTCGGCGGGCTGGCGCTGGTCGGACCCGCTCTGCGCCTGAAAGGCCCCTACTTCGGCCTCGTCACCCTGGTCGCGGTGCTGCTGCTAGGGCATGCCATCACCATATTCTCGGGCTATACCGGCGGCGAGATCGGGCTGGCCCTGCGCGATATTCTCACCCTCAGCAGCACCGGCAATTTCTATTACGCGCTCGGGCTGATGGCGATCACGGCGGTGGTGCTGCGCATCGTCGTGCGCTCGCCGCTGGGGCTGATCCTCGAAGCCAGCGGCCAGGATTCGGTCGCCACCGAAGCACTGGGTTTCTCGGTGATCAAGTTCAAGGTGCTGGCGTTCATGCTGAGCGCGTTGTTCTCGGGGCTGGCCGGCGCCATGACGGTGTTCTATTTCGGCACCGCTTCACCGGGGACCGTGGTGGTAGTGGCGGTGACGGTGCAGATCATCATCGCTACTATCATTGGCGGCCGACGCTCGATCATCGGATCAATTCTCGGCGCCGTGTTCCTGGTGGTGGCCGGCGAGTTCCTGCGCCCACTCGGAGAGTTGAGTACGACCGCGGTATCGATCCTCGCCCTGCTGGTGCTGGTCTTCGCGCCCAATGGGTTCATCAGCGTATTCGGCCGGCGAGGAGCGCGCTGATGGCGATTCTCGAAGTGGCTGGCCTGTGCAAGCGCTTTGGCGGCCTGCAGGCCGTGGACGAGGTCTCGTTTGCGGTCGAAAGCGGTGAGGTACTGGGACTGATCGGCCCCAACGGCTCGGGCAAGTCCACCACGCTGTCATTGCTCATGGGCGTGGTCCGGCCCGACAGCGGCTCGGTGCAGCTGCGCGATATCGAAATCGCAGGCCAGCCCACCCATGCTATCGCCAAGCGCGGCATGGCCATGGTGTTCCAGCACTCGCGGCCGCTACACCGCCAGACCGTACTCGAAAACATCCAGCTCGCACTGCTGCCGGACACGATATTTCAGCTGTGTCGCGCAAAACAACTCGTGCAGCGAGCGCGCGAGGTAGCCGATCGCGTCGGTCTGACGGCGGTTCTCCACCAGCACCCCGATGCGCTGCCGTTCGCTTTCCTGCGCCGGTTGGAGTTGGCCAAGGCCTTGGCCGCGGACCCGGCGGTGTTGCTGCTGGACGAACCGTTTGCCGGGCTGGCGCCCCGCGAGACCCGGGAATTCTCAGATCTGGTGGTGTCCCTGCGCGGCGCCGGCTGCGCCGTCGTGCTGGTCGATCACAACGTCAAGGCAGTCGCCGGGCTGGTGGATCGCATTGCAGCGATGCACGCAGGCCGCAAGATCGCCGAAGGCACGCCGGAACAAGTCACGGGCAATGCCCATGTGCGCGAAGTCTATTTCGGGAAATCGCTGGATACGACCCCCCAGGCGCCGACAGCACGCACTGAGCATGATGGCAGGCGGCTGCTCGAAACCCGCATCGAGTCAGTTCACTACGGGCAGGCCGAAGCACTGCGCGGTGTCGAACTGCACGTCGACGAAGGCGAATTCGTATCCGTGGTCGGACTCAACGGCGCCGGCAAGACGACGCTGTTCGACAGCATTCTCGGTTTTGTCGGCTACCGCGGCGATATCCAATGGCGCGGTAATTCGCTGGACGGCGTCAAACCGGCCGCAAGAGCCAGCGCCGGCATCGCGCTGTGCCCCGAAACGCGGGCCCTGTTTTTGCACATGTCGGTGCGCGAGAATCTCGATCTCGGCGGCCATGCTCTGAACCGGCAGGCGCGCGTCGAGCAGCGGGATCAAATCCTGAAGTTGTTCCCGGTGCTAGCCGAGCGCGCCAGCCAGAGCGCCTATACGCTAAGCGGCGGCGAACAACAGATGCTGACCATCGGGCGCGCACTCATGGCCCGACCGCGGCTGCTTCTGCTCGACGAGCCAACCCTGGGCCTCGCACCGTTGATCATCGAACATATCTCCGATGCACTCGAGCAACTGCAGCAGGACACCGGCCTGGCTATTCTGCTGGCCGAACAGAACCTCACGTTCGCAGTCAAGCATTCACGCCGCATCTATCTATTGGAAACCGGACAGCTGCGCTGGCACGGCGAGGCCGATCGTTTCGTGGCCGAAGTGGGCGCAGACGTTTTGTGAGCTGATAAAGGCCTGTGGCCGCCGCATACGGTGGCGCGCCGGCGGCTATCTTTCAAAACACTGTTTCATTTTATTTGACCTGCTCGATGGCAGCGGTAGAATCCGGCGCACGGATACGGCTCGGCCACAGGGTGCTTCATGCAACGATTCGAACAACGCGTAGTTCTGGTTACCGGTGCGGCCAGCGGCATTGGGCACGCCTGCGTCCAGCGGTTTCTGGCCGAAGGCGCCCGCGTCGTGGCGCTGGATCGTGATGAGTCGGCACTGGCTGATGCGTTTCGCGATTTCGCGGCAGATGCGCCCCTGTCTACCCATGGGCTGGACATCAGCGATGAAGCCTCCGTGGATCAATGCTTTGCGAGCCTCGCCCGCGACCCCGGACGGATCGATGTGCTCTGCAACAATGCCGGCGTTGCCGGCGCCGACTATTCCACGGTAGACGATAACGACACCGCCAACTGGCGCGATATCCTCGATATCAACCTGTTGGGCACGCTTTTTTGCACACGCGCGGTAGCGCGCATAATGCGCGCCCAACGCGGCGGCGCGATCATCAATACCGCCTCGGTGGCCGGTCTGCGTTCGGGCGCGGGCGGCAATGCCTACAGCGCCTCGAAGGCGGCGGTGATCAACCTGACCCAGACCAGCGCCTGCGACCTTGGCGCCGACGGTATCCGCGTCAACGCCGTATGCCCCGGTCTGATCCGTACCGGCATGACGCGACCGGTATTCGACTATGCCGCCGCCCATGACAAGGAACACAAACTGGGCGCACGCTGCGAGCTACGGCGCTACGGCAGGCCCGAAGAGATCGCTGCCGCTGTGACGTTTCTGGCCAGCGACGATGCCAGCTACATTACTGCGCAGGCGTTGCCAGTCGATGGCGGCAACAGCGGCTCGCTGAACATGCCCGGCATGAAAGTCTAGGCTAGGATGGCAGAGTAACCGGCCGACGTACCGGCCACTGGTTGATATTCAAGGCAGTATTCGAGATGTCCGAACAACAGCCCGAACGCGATGTAATGGAGTATGACGTGGTCGTGGTGGGCGCAGGCCCCGCCGGTCTGGCGGCAGCCATGCGGCTCAAACAGAAGAACGCGGAGCTGAATGTCTGCGTGCTGGAAAAAGCCTCTGAAGTCGGCGCCCATAACCTGGCCGGTGCCGTGATTGAGACCGGTCCGCTGGATACGCTCCTACCCGACTGGCGGGATAATCCGCCGTCGATCTGCATCGACGCTGTCGCCGACGAATTCTGGATGCTCGACAAAGAGCGTGCACGCAAACTGCCGACGCCACCGCAGCAGAACAACCACGGCAACGTCATCATCTCGATCGCCAATTTCATGAGCTGGCTGGCGCCGCAGGCCGAGGCACTCGGGGTGGAGATCTATCCCGGCTTTTCCGCGGCCGATCCGGTCTACGATGAAACCGGCGCGGTCAAGGGCGTGCGTACGCCGGACATGGGGCTGGACCGGGCCGGCCAGCGCAAGGACAGCTTCACGCCCGGCATCGAGATCCACGCGCCGGTGACGATCTTCGCCGAAGGCTGCCGTGGCAACTGTACCAAGCAGCTGATCAAGCGTTTCGAACTGAACAAGGATTGCGACCCGCAGACCTACGGCATCGGCCTCAAGGAGCTGTGGAAAGTGCCGGCCGGTCGGGTAAAGCCAGGCCTGATCCAGCACACCATCGGCTGGCCGCTGGACAATGCCACCTACGGCGGCAGTTTCATCTACCACCTGGACCACGACCGTATTGCCATCGGTTTCGTGGTCGGCCTCGACTACGCCGACCCACGCTTCCAGCCGTTCGAAGCGTTCCAGCAGCTCAAGCATCATCCCAAGATCAAGCCCCTGCTCGAAGGCGGCGAGATTGTCTCCGCCGGTGCCCGCGCGCTGGTCGAGGGCGGCTGGCAGTCGCTGCCCAGGGTGGAGATGCCAGGGGCCGTGATCGTCGGCGACGGCGCCGGCACCCTTAACGTCCCCAAGATCAAGGGCATCCACACCGCGATGCAAAGCGGCATGCTTGCCGCCGAGCACGTCATTGCGACCGGCAAGGCCGACGGCTTCGACGCGCGGCTGCGAAGCTCGGACGTCGCCAAGGAACTGAGGAAGGTCCGCAACATCCGCCCCGGCTTCAACAAGGGCAAATGGGCAGGCCTGGCGAACGCGGTCTGGGAGACAGCCGTGGCCGGCGCCTCGCCCTGGACGTTGCACAACCATGCCGACTGGCGTGCCACCCAACGGCTTGATCAGGTGGCCGGCCCGCCGCCGGACCAGGCCCAGGATTATCGCCCGCGCGACCTGCCGCCGCGTGACCGGCTGGCCTCGGTGTATTTTGCCCAGACCGAACACGACGAGGACCAGCCTGTGCATCTGCAGATTCTGGAACCGGATATCTGCACCAGCCGCTGTACCGCCGAATACGGCAATCCCTGTACGCGTTTCTGCCCGGCCAATGTCTACGAAATGGTCGAGAATGCGTCAGGCGAGGCCGAACTCAAGATCAATGCCGCCAACTGCGTGCACTGCAAGACCTGCGACATCAAGGACCCCTATCAGATCATCAACTGGGTGACGCCGGAAGGCGGCGCCGGCCCGAACTATTACAATCTCTGAGCCATTGCAGCAAGGTCATTCATGAAAGTACTGGTCAGCATCAAACGCGCGATCGACTACAACGTTCGTATCCAGATCAAGCCCGACGGCTCGGGCGTGGTCACCGACGGCGTCAAGCACAGCATCAACCCGTTCGACGAGATTGCCCTCGAACAGGCGATCCGCTGGAAGGAATCCGGCGACGCCGAAGAGGTGGTCGCGGTGACGATCGGCCCGGAAGCCGCCAAGGAACAGTTGCGCAGCGCGCTTGCCTTCGGCTGTGACCGCGCCATCCATGTGGTCACCGACGCCCCGGTGCAGCCGCTGACCGCGGCCCGCCTGTTCAAGGCCATTGCCGAAGCCGAAGCTCCGCAGATCTTTCTGATGGGCAAGCAGGCAATCGATGACGACGCCAACCAGACCGGTCAGATGACCGCAGCCCTGCTGGACTGGGCGCAGGCGACCTTTGCCTCGGCGGTCACGCTGGGCAACGGCAGCGCCCGGGTCACGCGCGAGATCGATGCTGGGCTGGAAACTCTCGAGGTCGATCTGCCAGCAGTGATCACGGTTGATCTGCGCTTGAACGAGCCGCGCTATCTGAAGCTGCCGGACATCATGAAGGCCAAGAAAAAGACCATCGATGTGCGCACGCTGGAAGAGCTGAATGTGACGCCAGCGCCGGCACTGGAAGCGGTCAGGACCGCGCCACCGCCGGCCCGCCAGGCGGGCACCATGGTGGAATCCACCGACGAACTGGTTGCGAAACTCAAGGAAAAAGGCCTGCTATGAGTCCGAATCCCCTGAACGTTCTGGTCATCGCCGACCATCTGAACAACACCCTCAATGCATCGACCGCCCGGGCGGTGACCTGTGCGCAGGATCTCGAAGCCGAGGCAGTCGACGTGCTGGTCCTCGCGGCCGACGGCGCAGCACTTGCCGGCGAGGCCGCGCGCATCGAGGGCGTGAGCCGCGCCCTGCACGCCGACCATGAGGCCAACACACATCCGGTGGCCGCCATCCTGGCACCACAGATCGCCGCCGCGGTCAAGGCCGGCGGTTACAGCCATGTGCTGGGCCCGAACACCACGTTTGGCAAGGATCTGATGCCGCGCGTGGCCGCGCTGCTCGACGTCGCCATGGTAACCGACATCATGGCGGTCCACGGACCCCATGAATTCGACCGGCCGATCTATGCCGGTAACGCCGTGGTGACGCTCAAGGCCTCGGCCGATCAGGTGGTTGTCGGATCCGTGCGCTGTGCCTCGTATGCAGAAGCCGCTGCTGGCGGCGAGGCGCCGATCGAGGCGCTGGACCTGGACGTCAGCCTGCCCACGCATACCCGTTTTATCGATCTGGAACAGCACACCAGCGACCGCCCCGATCTGCAGACCGCGTCCACCGTTGTCTCCGGCGGCCGCGGGGTCGGCAGCCAGGAGAACTTCAAGGTCATCTACGATTTCGCTGACGCCATCGGCGCCGGCGTAGGTGCATCGCGCGCTGCGGTTGATGCCGGCTATGTGCCCAACGACATGCAGGTCGGCCAGACCGGCAAGATCATCTCCCCCGATCTGTATATCTGCTTCGGCATCTCGGGGGCTATCCAGCATCTGGCAGGCATCAAGGATGCCGGCACCATCGTGGCGATCAACAAGGACGCCGATGCGCCGATCTTCGAGGTGGCTGATATCGGCCTCGTCGGCGATCTGTTCGAAATCATTCGCGACCTGGAGCAGAAACTGGCGTAGCACGCCCCTGACGGCGACGTTCGAGCTTGGCCACGGTGTCCAGATGTACCTCGTCTGGGCCGTCGGCCAGCCGCAAAGTACGGATATGGGCCCAGGCCCGGGCCAGAAAACGGTCCTGTGACACGCCCATGGCGCCGTGGGCCTGGATCGCACGATCGATCACGCGCAGCGCCATTTCCGGTGCCACCACCTTGATCATAGCAATCTCCTGACGGGCTTCCTTGTTGCCGACTGCGTCCATGCGCTCGGCGGCATGCAGCGTCAGGAGGCGCGCCTGGTCGATCTCGATGCGCGAACGCGCAATCTGCTTGCCAATGGAATCGAAGTCGGCCAGCTTGCGGCCAAACGCCTGGCGCTCCTCGACCCGTGCGCACATCGCCTCCAGCGCGCGCTCGGCGACGCCGATGGTGCGCATACAATGATGGATACGACCCGGCCCCAGCCGTCCCTGGGCGATCTCGAACCCCCTTCCTTCGCCCAGGATCAGGTTGGCCGCCGGCACTCGGACGTTGTCGTAAAGGATTTCTGCGTGGCCTTCGGGCGCGTCGTCATAGCCAAACACATGCATGGCACGCTCAATCACGACCCCGGTCGTATCCAGCGGCACCAGGATCATCGACTGCTGGCGGTGTTTCTCAGCGCTGCGATCGGTCTTGCCCATGACGATGGCGATCTTGCAGTCACGCGCCATGGCGCCAGAAGACCACCACTTTCGCCCGTTGACAACATAATCGTCGCCGTCACGCCGGATTTCGGTGGCAATGTTGGTGGCATCTGCCGAGGCCACATCCGGCTCGGTCATGGAAAAACAGGAACGGATCTCGCCGGCCAGAAGCGGTTGCAGCCACTGTGCCTGTTGCTCGGCGCTGCCGTAGCGCGCCAGCACCTCCATGTTGCCGGTGTCCGGCGCGTTGCAGTTGAATACGATGGGCGCGATCGGGCTCCGACCCATGATTTCGCACAGATGTGCGTAGTCGTAGTTCGACAGCCCGGCGCCGTGGCTGGAATCCGGCAAGAACAGATTCCACAGGCCCTGATTCTGCGCGTTGGCCTTGAGATCGGCGATCACCGCCGGCTCGGCCCAGCGGTCGCCTGTTTCGAGCTGGCGCTCGTGCACCGCTTCGGCCGGATAGACATGCTCGTCCATGAAGGCAAGCAACGCAGAGCGCAGCAAATCGGCGCGGTCGGAAAGCGGTCGCATGGTGTTGTCCTCTCTGGGCCGCTCAGCGCACGGTGCCCTCTGCACCCCGCCAGGGCCTGTTGTCATGTGCTGAGAAGCTGACACAGCGGCGTCAATGCGTCAATTTCGAAACGGCCTTTCATTTTTCAATCTATGCGCGGCGCGTAGTCGGTCACTCACGACGCTGGCACTAGCAGCTGCTTGACCTGCTCGACCATATCGTGCAGACGCGGACCAAGATTCTCGGTAAGAATCCGCCCGGTCAAGCGCAGCGACGAGCCACTGCAGTTGAACGAAACCACGCGCTGCCCGTTTTCCAGCACCAGGGGCACGCCCACCGCACTGATATCACGGTTCCATTCACCTTCGCTGACGCAGAAGCCGTACTCGCGATACTGGGCGTAGGCGCGCTCGAGCCCCTGTTCGAAGCGCGGCCAGTCATCGGGATTTTCCTGGCGCAAGAGTTCGTGACAAACCTCACGCGCCCTGGCCGGCAACGCTGAGAGATAGGCGCGGCCGATAGCCGTCTGGGCCATGCCGACGCGCGAGCCGGTGCCCATGCGAAGAATCAGCGGGCCCTGTCCCTGACAAGTCGTGGCGTAGGTCATCTGGGTGCCGTCAGCCACCCCGAGCGCGATGAAACAGTCCGTGGCATCCGCCAGTTCCTGCATGAACGGGCGCGCAATGGTGGCCGTGCCTTCGCTGGCCAGATAGCGATAGCCCAGATCCAGCACCCGCGGGCCGAGCCGATAACGCTCCAGATGGCCAACGTAGATCAGATAACCGAGATGGGTCAGCGTGGCCGTCAGCCGCGAGACAGTCGGTCGCGGTATGCCGGTCCGGCTGGCCAGTTCGGCGTTGCCGAGATATTCCGCCGCATCACCAAAACAGCGCAAAAGTTCCAGCCCGCGTGCCAGCGCGGTGACGTAATTGTAATCCTTCTTGTCGTCGGCCTGCTCCGGCCCCGCCTTTGCTCGACGCATCGATTCCTGCCCCTCTTGGTATGTCCTGCGTTTGCTCGTTGTCATGATTGCTGGATACCGGACAGCAATGGCCAGCGACACTGACCGCACCGGCATGACGCCGGCGCGGCCGCGGCGGATTACGCGAAGCTTAGCGCATTGCCGAGAGTGCGTGCGCTTGATCGCCAGGGTCGGGCTGCGTCGGCTCGTGAGGCTGACGCGCTGTTTTACTTGTGTGGTTCAGGGCCCGGCTGCGCGGTGTGCGACAAAAGTAACATGGCGCCCAATCTGTTTTTCGAAATATTGTTTCAATAAATCGCGCAGAGACGCGGGCAGACGCCCAGGAGAGGCGTCGAACGATATTCGAGGGAGAGTGTGAGTCGGGGTCACCAGCGGTTGAAAAGCCTAGCGCGATCGTCTTTTCATTTCTCTGCATGCACAAGCAACGCAAGCCGCAGGGTCAACGGCGGCTTCGTTGCAGATCGCTGATCCGGGATTCCCGCGCGCTGATCCTCGAAGACACAACAAAACACAACAGACAGGCGATAACCCAGGCCGTCCATCGGCGATCTGCAGCCTGCAAGAGGAGAAAGCGATGGATCACCGATTCAAGGGCCATGTGGCCGGCGCCTTCGGTCTGCTGCTCGCAGCTGGCCCGGCGATGGCAGGCGGTACGTTCGATCTGGGCAACGGGGTCAGCGCCGACTGGACCCTCAAGGGGATCGCCGGTGCCGCAATCCGCACGCAGTCGCCGAGCAACGACATTCTGTTTGCCGGCAACTCTCCCGGTGGCCGTTCGGACGATGCCGTCTCCGATGACGGCGATCTCAATTACAAGAAAGGCGATTTTGTCAAAGGCGGCGCACAGATCTATGGCAGCGTGAAACTGTCGTATAAAAGCTACGGAGTGTTTGTCAGCGGCATGGGCTGGGAGGACTACGTCGAAGACAACGCGAATGTGCCGCACGGAAATTCCCCCAACGGCTATGTTCCGAACACGCCGCTCAGCGATCACGGCTTCGATCGCCGCGCCAAGTTCAACGGCGCAACCTTCCAGGAGATTTATGCGTTCGGCAAGTTCGACGTCAAGGGCCATGCCCTGACCCTGAAGGTCGGTCGTCAACTCTTGCTTTGGGGCCGCAGCATCTACAACAAAGGCTCATTCAGTTCGCTCAACGCCATCGATCTGCCAGCGTTCCACCGGCCCGGCTCCGACTACCAGCAGTATCTGATTCCGGCCGGCATGCTCACCGCCGACTTCGATCTGACCAAGAACTTCAACGTAAAAGCGTTCTACCAGTTCGAATGGCGCCACTCGGTGACCGATGGCTGCGGCACCTTCTACGATACCTACGACAACGTGGCCCCCGGTTGTAACGCGACCTTTTCGAATCTGGTGGTCCAACCCGACGGTACCTCACTGGCCGAAGGCCTGTATTTCCGCCGCACCCGCGACCACGATGCGAGTAATGGCGGGCAGTACGGCGCTAAGTTCCAGTACAGCTTCACCCAGGCCAATGCGCATGTCGGCGCCTACTTTTTCAATTACAACGCACGCCTACCCACGTATTCACTGCATAAGAACGCGGATCCGCGGCCAACGGCGGCGGCACCTGCGGCCTTCAACTCCATCACCGTCCACTACGCATATCCGAGCCACATCAAGGTCTACGGCCTGACCGCCGACAAGACGTTCCAGAGCATCGGCAATCTCGCGCTGAATCTCAGCTACGTGCAGAACATGCCGCTGCAGCTCAATGCACCGGACATCACCAATCAGGCCGCTTCGTCGGCACTCGGACAGCCGGGCAATCCGAACATCCCGCCCGGCACCCAGCGCTATGTCAACGGCGTGCCCCTGGGCGGAAATATCAACGGCGAGAAGAACTACGGCGTAGAACGCGCCGAGCTGACCTTCACGACGATCATCCCCGACCTGCTGGGAGCCGACAAGACGGTGGTATCAGCCGAGGCCGCGTTCGAGAATATTCCAGGGCTGCCGAGTTCGCGCCAGATGCGCTTTGGTCGCCACACCAACTTTGGCGTCGGCAGTCCGGGTGCCGCGGGCTATGTGACCGATTTCAGCTGGGGCTACCAGCTATCGCTGGAATCGACCTACAAGAATGTGATTGGTGCGGTCGGGCTGAGTCCGAGCCTCACCATGCGCGACGGCGTGAAGGGCTTCTCCAGCGACAACTCGCTGCAAGAGCACCAGCGCACGATCACACTGGGCCTCGGCCTCGACTACAAGCACTTTGGCGCGAATCTGTCGTATACCAACTACAGCACCACGGCGTATAGCACCGTCCAGGACCGCGACTACGTGGCCCTGAGCACCAGCTACGACTTCTAGGAACCTTAAAGGGAAACATAATCATGAAAAGAATGACGCTGGTTCTGGCACTCGTGGCCGCCGCACTGCTCACGGCCTGCGCAAACTCGCCTTATCGCAACACTCGCCTGATCGACGTGCAGCCCAATCTGGAAGCCCAGGCACAGCCGCCCTATAAGACGCCGGTGGTTGGCGTGCTCGTCGATACGCCAGACCGCGCTGCACTGGAGAACGCGATCGTGGCACAGCTGCGCGCTGATGGAGTGAATGCGCGTGCGGCCATGCCAATCTTCGGTACCAAGGGCACCAAGGGCAAGTCACGGGCCTATCTGGCCCGGCGCCTGCACGCACAAGGCTTCGACAGCGCCATCGGTATCCATCTTTTGCACAAGAAGATCGAGAATCTGCAGGTCGCAGGCGGCCCGTCGGCACCGGCCCCGCCGGCCGCCGGTCTGACCATGAGTCCGGATCCACTAGGCCCCGATTTCTCGCTAAACGAAACCACCTATATCACCAAGATCAACTTCTGGGACATCAAGCAGCAGGCTATCGTCTGGTCGGCCACCTCCATCACCCACAATCCCAACGGCCTGGAGGCCGGCAGCACGCAGTTCGCCAAAGTCGTTGCCTCGCAGCTAATCAAGGCCGGTCTGTTCTCGCAATGAGACAACGCCGGGCACATCACAACGCCATGACATGATGTGATGTGATGCGCTATTTCGAAAGCATTGATGCGCTGGCCGACTGTAGCGGCCAGCATCTGGGTACCAGTGCCTGGCGCACTATCGACCAGACCCGTATCGCGCGTTTTTCCGAGGCCACCGACGACCATCAGTGGATTCATGTCGACGTCGAGCGCGCCACCCACGAGTCGCCGCTGGGCGGGCCTGTGGCCCACGGCTTTCTCACTCTGTCGCTGCTGCCGGCCATGATGCAGGAGGTATTCGACGTGGCCCATGTCTCCACCCGTATCAACTACGGGCTGGATTCGCTGCGCTTCATTACCCCGGTGGCCGCCGGCGCACGCATCCGTGCCGATGTGACGTTGGCCGACGTGAGCCCGCGTGGCGCGCAGCGTTATCTGCTGCGCAACCGGGTCGTTGTAGAAATCGAAAATGGTGACAAGCCGGCCGCCGTGGCCGACACGCTGACGCTTTATATTCTTTGACCGAGGTTTTTATGACAACACCCGAAATGCAGAGCGGATATATTCGCCTCAACCAGCAATCGCGCGTCCTGCGTCTTACGCTCGATCGCGCCGACAAGCGTAATGCGCTGACCGGCGCGATGTACAAGGATCTGCAGCACGCGGTGCAATACGCCGCCGAAGCAGACGACATATACGTTGTGCTCATCGACGCTGCGGGCGACATGTTCTGCGCCGGAAACGATATCAACGACTTTGCCAGCCGGGACTCGCACGCCAGCGACGAAGGCACCGCCGGCCCCGCGCTGAGCTTCATTCGGGACCTGGCCCACTGCGACAAACCGGTCGTGGTGGCGGTCCAGGGTCAGGCAACCGGCATCGGCACTACCCTGCTGCTGCACACCGACCTGGTGGTGGCTGCCGACGACGCGCGTTTCTTCACGGCCTTCATCGATCTCGGATTGGTACCGGAAGCCGGCTCGAGCCTGCTGCTGCCCGCGCTGATCGGCCGCCAGAACGCGGCCCGTCTGCTACTGGCCGGCGACACCTTCGACGCCGCCGAGGCCGAACGCATGGGGCTAATAGCCTACCGCGTGCCACGCAACCAGCTCGCCCAGACTGCCGACGAGCTGGCCAGACGGTTGGCTGACAAGTCGCGGGCTGCGCTGTGCTACAGCAAGCAACTGATGCGCGAAGGCGTGGGCCGCGCGGTCGTCGAGGCCCAGATGGAGCGCGAGGCACAGCTTTTTGGCGAGCGCCTGGCCAGCGAGGAAGTGCAGCGGATCATGCAGCGCTTTCTCAAGCGCGGAAAGTAGCCGTCAAGCCCCCGTGTGGCGTCCCACGGCTCATAGTGAAAGCCGGGCCCGCGCGCTGTCGTATTCGCCAAGCAGGCGGTCGACGATATCGGCGACCGGCGCGACCTGGTCGATATTGCCCACGCCCTGCCCGGCGCCCCAGATATCTTTCCATGCCTTTTTCTTCTCGCGTTCGCTGCCAAAACTCATCGAAGCCTTGTCGGCGCTGGGCAGGTTGTCTGCATCGAAGCCGGCGTTCTCGATCGAGCCGCGCAGGTAGTTGCCGTGCACGCCGGTAAACAGGCTGCTGTAGACGACGTCCTTGGCGCTGGATGCGGTAACCATGGTCTTGTATGCCTGCGCGGCCCCGGCCTCGTGGCTGGCAATGAAACGCGTGCCCATATAGGCGAAATCGGCGCCCATGGCCTGCGCGGCCAGTACGTGCTCGCCGCGCGTGATTGCCCCCGACACAGCCAGCGGGCCGTCCCAGAACCTGCGGATCTCGGACACCAGCGCGAAAGGACTCAGGGTGCCGGCGTGGCCACCGGCGCCGGCGCAGACCGCGATCAGACCATCCACACCGGCCTCGATGGCTTTTTCGGCGTGGCGCACGCTGATCACGTCGTGAAAGACCTTGCCACCATATTCGTGGGCGGCGGCCACGGCCTCTTCGGGCGCCCGCAGACTGGTGATCAGCAGCGGCACCCGGTAGTCGGCACAGGCGGCCAGATCATGTTCGAGGCGGTCGTTGGACTGATGCACGATCTGGTTGACCGCAAACGGCGCCACCCGACGCTGAGGATCGGCGCTGCGCTCGGCGGCCAGCGTTTCGGTAATACGGGCCAGCCAGTCGGCCAGCGCGCTCTTGGGGCGCGCATTGAGCGCTGGAAACGAACCGACGATGCCAGCCCGACACTGCGCGATCACCAGCTCGGGATTCGACAGAATGAACATCGGCGCGCCAATGACGGGCAAACGCATCTGGGCATTCAAATCAGCGGCCAGAGACATGATTTTTCCTTTTTTAACAGCCAAGTAACCCGCTCGGAAAAACCCCATGCGAGCGTGGCCGATGGGCGGATTCATAGCGGCGTGGAGTGACGCTTGACGCCTTTTCAGGACGTAACCATACTCCACCGTATCCAAACAGGCCATTGGCAACCGATTGGCGAACGCCGGCCGGCCCAGCTACCGCCTGAAACGAAATTCCACAAGGAGCTACCATGCGCCAAGCCGTGATCGTATCCACCGCCCGCACGCCTATCGGCAAGGCCTACCGCGGGGCCTTCAACAACACCCAGCCGCAGACGCTGGGCGGTCATGTGATCGCTCAGGCATTGCAACGCGCCGGCGTGGAGCCGGCGGCAGTCGACGATGTAATCCTGGGCGCGGCCATGCAACAGGGCGCCACGGCGCAGAACGTCGCTCGCCAATGTGCCCTGCGCGCCGGCCTGCCGACGTCGGTGCCCGGCATGACCGTCGACCGGCAATGCGCATCCGGGCTAATGGGCATCGCCACAGCCGCCAAGCAGATCGTTCACGACGGCCAGACGATCGCCGTCGGCGGCGGCCTGGAGTCGATCTCGCTGGTCCAGAACGGACATCAGAATACGTTCCGCGCGAGAGACCCCTGGCTGGTCGAGCATCAGCCGGCGATTTATATGTCGATGCTCGAGACCGCCGAGATTGTGGCTTCGCGCTATCACGTGTCGCGTGAGGCCCAGGACGACTATGCCTACCAGTCGCAGCAGCGCACCGCCGCAGCCCAGGCAGCCGGCCGCTTCGACGATGAAATCGTGCCTCTGACGACCATCAAGACGGTACAGGACAAGGACAGCGGCGAGGTCAGCCAGATTGAGGTCAGCCTCGCGCAGGACGAAGGCAATCGTCCGGAAACCACGCGGGAGGGACTCGCCGGACTCAAGCCAGTATTCAAGAATGGGCAGGAGATCGCCGAAGGTCGGTTTATCACCGCCGGCAATGCCTCGCAGCTGTCGGACGGTGCCTCGGCCTGCGTGCTCATGGAAGCCGGCGAGGCCGAACGCCGAGGCCTGGCCCCGCTCGGTGCGTATCTGGGCATGGCGGTCGCCGGCTGCGATCCGGAAGAAATGGGCATCGGCCCGGTGTTCGCGGTGCCGAAACTGCTCAAGCAATTCAACCTGTCGGTCGACGATATCGGGCTCTGGGAACTCAACGAAGCGTTTGCCAGCCAGTGCCTGTATTGCCGCGATACGCTGGGCATCGACCCGGAGCGCTACAACGTCGACGGCGGTTCCATCGCCATCGGCCATCCCTACGGCATGTCCGGTGCCCGGATGACCGGTCACGCCCTGATTGAGGGCCGGCGCCGCGGGGTCAAGTATGTGGTGGTGACCATGTGCGTTGGCGGTGGCATCGGCGCCGCCGGATTGTTCGAAGTATTCTAGGGCCCGTCGCCGTTTCGTGCGCGACCGCGCCAAGGGCTGTTTTTCGGCAAGACGAGGCGCCAGCAAGTGCCGCGTAGTCATTCTACGCCAGCGCGCTGCAACGCTGTATTGCCGCAAAACAGCCCTTGTCCCGAAGGGTTG
>JAQIBT010000109.1 GCA_027858915.1 Salinisphaera sp. | reverse complement strand
GCCTCAGACGGCGTTGCAAGTCTTGATCGTGGCCAGCCACGACCGGCGACTCGCGCCTTGCCTGAGACCATTTGAGGACTCCAACGCGGCGCGCGCACGAAACGGCAACTGGCCCTAGTAGCCTCCCTTCTTGCCGACACCCACATAGGTGAACGACCAGGCGTGCTCGATCGGATTCCACCAGGCCGGCACGCCAGTATCCTTGGTCGTATGGCGGAAAAACCCCTGGTAGGGTGGCGGCAGAATCTTGAGATGGGCCGTGTATTTACCCGGTCCATCAAGCTTGACGTTGGCGCCGTAATGTGGCCCGTCGTTGGCGACCATGGGCATTAGCACGCCGTTGGTCGACCAGTCCGAGTCTTTCTTGGTCAACTCATAGCTGACAGTCAGGTACGGTACCCACGCGCCGGGATCAAAGCCGTGTTTTTCTCCCTTGTCGGCATGAATATCGGCTTCAAGGTGAATATTTGCCTTGCTGCTGTTCAGTCCTGGCAGTACGGGCGCCATGTCCACTGCCTGCAGATACACGGGATTGATGATCAGTCCATCGGTGACCAGCGGCTTGCCGAGCGACTGTTCGGCGGCCATGGCGGGCAAGGTACCGGCCGCGGTCACGACCAACGTAGCGAGCGCGAGACAGGCGGAATTCCATGATTTCATATGCCCTCCTTTTTTGAATGGGATTCATTATCACTCTCCTGGAAAAAAAGCCGACGGTCTGATCGGCTGTCAGGCCCTGAACAGCGCCGGGCTCCAGGCCGCGCCGATCAGCGCAATCCCTACCAGCATGGGCACCAATGCGACCAGTCGACGCAGCCCGGAAAGGCTCTGGACGCCCAGCAGCCGATAACCCAGCTGCAGACTCCACAGGACACTCAACGCGAACAGCAAGACCTTGACCCCGGCAACGATCATCGGGGGCACGCCGAACAGCGCGAACGCATCGAACAGTTTGCCGCCGAGCCCTATGACCAGCGACAGCATGGCGACCGGCATATAGGCGTAGGCCAGCTCAATCAGCCGAGAGCGCATATCCAGGTCCCCGCCCAGGCGGCCGGCCAGCCAGCTGGACACGGCGGTAATCACGGTCAGCGCCGCTGCCAGAGCGATCGCACAGCCGCCCATGAAGCCGACGATCATGAAGAAGTCGAGCCAGCTGAAGACTTCATGATCGGCCGGATGGACCGACATCAACCAAGCCGGCCCGGAGGTACCGATCCAATACCAGCCGTGGTTGATCGCCCAGGCACCGACCATCTGCCTCAGGATCTGATACTGCGGCAATACCAGCCATAAAAAACCGCCGAGCGATAACCCAGTCGCCAGGAACAGAAACCAGATTTCGGCCGCGTTCGGGTTATGCCGCCGAATCTGCTCGACTTCGGTACCCGGGCGCCGGAAGAGCATCATCAAGCCGCCACGAGCCCGCGGATTCACGCAGCGAAAACACTCGATGCAATGGCGCGACTCAGTCTTGCGGTTGATATCGATCATGGTGGGGCAGACGCCTTTCTCCGCATAGGCGTCATTGTCGCCGCGCGGAAGTTTCGGCACGAACTGGACCGCGCCGATACGCGAGAAGACACCCAGCATCAGGCCGATCGGGCACATATGCCGACACCAGGCACGCTTGCTCGTGCCGCGGCCATAGACGAATCCGAGCGCGATCGCACACAGAAAAGTCAGCCCGAACACCTCGGCAATACCCGCGGCATGATCGCGCGCTCCCACCGTCTGCGCCAGGACCGTGATGACGACGAAGCTGACAATCGGTGTGCCCTGCCAGCGCACCCAGGCCGGCACAGCGCGTTTGAGGCCTACGCGATTAGCCCACTCCGAACATGCACCCAACGGACACAGCACACCGCACCAGCTGCGTCCGCTGAATATCACCGATACAAACACCAGCGGGAACCACAGCCCCCAGATAACGAAGTTGGCGAACTCGGTCACGTTGTTGTAGAACGTCGCGCCCTGATGCGGCAGGGGCAGGAATAACGGCACGACCATCAAAGCCAGAAAGCCTACGAACATGGCCACGTGGATCATGCTCAGCAGATCCCGGTGACGGACCACGGCCGCTTCGACACGACGCGCCCAAGGCCCTTGATGACGCTGTTGTCGGCTACCGGCCCGTCCTTCGACCCGAATACCGATCTGCTGCAGGCGATCCGATGCGTGAGGCACGGTTGATAGAGTCCCTGTTTTGTCGTCAGGCTGCAGCGCGACGTGCGCCACTGGCGGATACCGATTTGCGCCGGTTGGCCTGCCACATGGCGCCGCCAATTCCGACCAGAGTAGTTACATAGAACAGCAGCTGCATGCCCGACGGTCGCTGGGTGTAGCCGACAAGAATATGCAGCAGACGGCCAATGATCGAGTGCTCGGTCAGCAACCAGGACGTATCCCAGACCGAACTGGTCAGCACCGGCAACACGCCGGCCTGGGTCAGGAAACCCGCCGCTTCGGCCGCCATACCGGCAGCCAACAGGAGAATCATCCAGCCGGTCACGGTAAACAGATGGCGAACCGGAATACGCAGCAGGCCGTTGTAGAGCAATGCGCCCGCCAGCACGCCGCCGCCCACGCCGAGCCCACCGCCGGCCAGCATGGAACTGGCGCCAGCGCCGCTGGCGTAGATGCCGTAGGTAAACAGCACGGTTTCCGAGCCTTCACGGAGCACCGCTACCAACACAACGATCGTCAGCATCGACAGCGGTTTGACGCCACTGGCTACGTCGCGGCCCGCGGCCAACATCTCGCTGGCCAGCTGCTTGCCGTGCTGGCTCATCCAGATGTTGTGCCAACCCAGCATGACCACCGCGATCAACAGGATACCGGCGTTGAGAAACTCTTGGCCACGACCTTCGAGCGCGCTGGCGATAGCCCCGGCAAATGCCGCCACCAGACACGCGCCTGCGATACCCAGCAGCACGCCGAAACCGACCGCACGCCCGCGCCCAGCGACACCCTTGGCGGCAGCCAGCACGATCGACACCACGAGCGCCGCTTCGAGCACTTCGCGAAACACAATGATAGCGGTGGCAAGCATGAGCTACTCCAGCAGGGATCGATAACGACGGCTGTTACTTGACCGAGAGATGGCCTTTGACGCCACGCGCGAAATCGTTGAAAAATTCGTAAGTACCCGGCTTCAGGGGGCCGATATAGACCGGAATCGAAGTGCCGCCGGGGACCACTTTTTCGGCCGTAAAGTCGTAACTTTCGAATTCGGCCGGCATTGCCGTTTTGTTATGCACCATCACTTCAACCCGTTTCCCTGCGGGAATCGTGAGTTGCGCTGGTTCGAATGCGTTCGATACAACCGAGATCTCATACTGGCTGCTAGCGGCGGCGTTGGTACTGATCAGCAACGCGACAATAAACAAACCGGTTGCAAGCAGAGCGCGACGTGCAGGCTTCATGGAGCGGACCTCGTATTTGACAAGGTAAATGATACTAATTCTTATTACCAAATACAATATGAATCTGCAGCTCTCGATAACTCGCCTATACCGCTCGTCAGCGCGTCGATGCCTTCACCGACCGTTCAGCGTCCGCTCGTATCTTAGTGAATTACAGTGCGGGCTGAAACGGCAATCGTCGATGGCCGATTGCCTGAGTGGCGCATACAGAGTTCGATTCTATGGATAAAATGGACCGGATCGGCTTCGCGGCCTTCGTGGCTGCCTGGCTTTTTCTCGCTTTTCTTGCCGGCTCGTTCATCGTCCTTGCTCAAATCTGGCCTTACAAGTTTCTGGACAATGCCTACCGCGCTGGATGGGCACTGGTCGCCCAGAAACAGACGATCGACGATCCCTATACCCAGACCGATCAATGGCGAAAGGCGCGTACCGACCAGCGAGGCGTGACCATCAACAATCATGCCCGCGCCGACAACGGCTATACCCTATATACCCAGGGCGGCGATACGTCGGCCTATCTTATCGATATGCAGGGCAAGCTTGTTCATAAATGGCATATGGATTACAGCCGTTTGTGGCACACCACGCCCGACGGACGCGAGGCCCAGCCGGACAAGCTGATGTATTTCCGCAAGGCCGTGATGTACCCAAATGGCGATCTGCTGGCTATTTTCATTGCGGCTGGCGACACGCCATGGGGTTATGGCCTGGTCAAGCTCGATGCCGATTCCCATGTGATCTGGAAATACCACGGGGCTACGCATCACGATCTGTATCTGTCGAAAGACAACAGAGTGTTCGTGCTCACGCACCAGTACAACAATAATCCAGTGCCGGGTTTTCGCAATCTGAAGACGCCCTGGCTGGATGATTTCGTCGTCGAACTGGACGGCCGGACCGGCAAGGTGCTGAAGAAAATCTCGGTATTCGATGCGTTCTGGAACTCGCCGTATCAAAGCATAGTCGGCGCGGTGCCGAGCTTTGCAATGGACGACCCGCTGCATACCAACAGCGTGCAGTATCTCGGGCCGGAACTGGCCAGACACTTTGCCCCGGCGCACGGCCACGCCAACCAGGTGCTGCTGTCGACCCGGCATGCAGGGGCGGCGATCCTGCTCGATCTGGACAGCGGCAAGGTCACTTGGGCGCTACAGGGTTCCTGGCACGGACAGCACTCCATGAGCGTGCTGCCCAACGGCCATCTGGACGTGTTCGACAATTACGGCAACTATCAGACCCATAACATGAGTCGCCTGCTGGAGGTCGATCCGACCAACGATAAGATCGTCTGGCAATACGAAGGGAGCAAGCAAAATCCCTTTTCCAATCTGCTGCGCGGCTCGCTCTATACGCTGGCCAATGGCGACCGGCTGGCGACCGAGACCGACGGCGGGCGAATCTTTGAAGTGGCGCCCGACGGCGATATTGTCTGGGAGTTCATCAACCCGAGGCGTGGCGGCGACCACGACCAGTACATCCCCATCCTTTCCTGGGGCCAGCGTATCCAGCCCGACCAGCTCGATCCGGCGTTTCGCCGCGAGTTGACAACTCAGTAGGAGTCTCGTTATGCGTTCTATTGCCAATAGCGGTCGTTTCGGCCGCTCCGAGCGAATCATCCTGTTTGTGGCCTGTGCCATCCTGCCGCTGGCCGCCGAAGCCTATGTCGGTCCGGGCGCCGGTCTGAGCCTGTTGAGTGCGCTGTGGGGCCTGCTGGCTGCCATCGGCGCGGCCTTCCTGTTTCTGATCATGTGGCCAATCCGCCGCATCCGTCGCAAGAAGCGCGAAGCCGACAAGGCACGCCACGAGGCCACCCCAGCGGCACGTAAAGCCGATGAGTCGGCAGACCATGAGCACCACAACCAGAGCTGATGGCTACTATCCTCGTATTCCTGCAGCACCCATGCCTGCCACACGCCGTCTGGAATTCTGAATGGGCGCGCTAGACCTGCTTTCTCCGGTGTTCAGCATCGTGGACGAAACGATGGCCTTCGTTCTGCCGGCGACGATACGGCTCATGGTCTGGGCCGCTGTGCTGGCCGTCGGCACCATGCTGCTCTACAAGGTGCTGTCGCCACAGGCAAAGATCGGCGTGGCTAAACGTGACGCCCGCGAAGCCCGCCGCAAACTCAACACCTTCGACGGCGAGTTCGCCGACGCCGGACCGCTGATCCGGAATCAGTTTGTCACCGCTTTCCGGCACATCGGCCTGGTTGTGCCGGGCACCATCATCGCTATCCTGCCGCTGCTGTGTTTCCTGGTGTGGGCAGACAATCATTTCGATTATCGCCTGCCGGCCAATGAGCAACCGCCGGCGATCAGCACCGAGCCCGCCAATCCGTCGGACGCGGGTATCGGCTGGCAGGCCGGTCATCCGCCAGCGCTGACCACCACCTCGAAAAACGGCGACCACAACATCTACAAGCTGACAGAACCAGTCACGGTGATTACAAAAGCATCATTCTGGAACTGGATAGTCGGGAATCCGTTGGGCTATCTGCCCGACGACAGTCCGATCGACGCGGTACACATCGCACTGCCCGAACGTGAATTCATTCCGGTCGGTCCCGGCTGGATTCGCGGCTGGCTCGGCATATTCATGCCGGTGATGTTCATCGTGTCACTGCTGATGTTCAAATGGGCCAGGATCGAATGAGCGATAATCACAACAGCGACGACACGACGCCGGCGGTTGAGCCGCGCACCCCGCGATCCGCGCCGTCAGATGCTGCGGTAGCCAGTTTTGCCGTGCCGACGTGGATGCATCGCGTAGCTGGCTGGCAGGAACGCCATCGGCAAGGCGCGATCCGGCTTGGCAACTTCGATACCCGCATGGCATCGGACGCGATCGCCGATATCGGCATCGACCGACCGATCTATATCGCCGGTCTGGCGCGTTCCGGCACCACCATCCTGCTCGAGCTGCTGGCGGCCCATCCGGATACGGCAACGCATCAATACCGGGACTTTCCGCCGCTGTTCACGCCGTGGTTGTGGGATCGCTGGCTGGCTCGTGTGCCGGAAAAAAAGGAATATGCCACCGAGCGCGCCCACGGCGACGGCATTGCGGTCACGTCTCACAGCCCCGAGGCCTTCGAGGAAGTCCTCTGGATGGCCTTCTTCGACCAGATCCACGACCCGCAAAGATCCAGCGTTCTGACACGAGAGACCAGTCACGAGGCGTTCGAGACATTCTACGCCGCGCATATCCGCAAGGTGCTGGCGATCCGGGGCGGCAAGCGCTACGTCGCCAAGGGCAACTACAACCTCATGCGGTTGGCTTATCTGCAAAAACAGTTCACCGATGCACGATTCGTCCTGCCAATACGCGATCCGGTCTGGCATATCGCATCGCTGATGAAACAGCAGACATTGTTCGAGGCCGGCGAACGCGCTCATCCCCGGGCCGTCGATCATCTACGCCGAGTCGGCCATTTCGAATTTGGCCTGGATCGTCGCCCGATCCATACCGGCAACGACGCCGCCATCGCGCGGGTGCGCACACTGTGGGCCGACGGCGAGGAAGTCGCCGGCTGGGCTCATTACTGGGCAATGATCTACAGCACGATCGCCGATCAGTTGGACCGTGATGCCGCCATTCGCGACTCAAGCCTGATCGTTCGCTACGAGGCGCTGTGCGCCGAGTCGCAAGC
The DNA here is from genome assembly GCA_027858915.1 of Salinisphaera sp. Taxonomy (GTDB): domain Bacteria; phylum Pseudomonadota; class Gammaproteobacteria; order Nevskiales; family Salinisphaeraceae; genus Salinisphaera. The sequence goes on along the minus strand of JAQIBT010000109.1, from coordinate 2,801 downwards.
CACCCTCTCTGGCTTTTACGAGCACTGTGGCCTGGCCGTCGACGATGCCACGCTGGCCAGCGCGGCCGAACACCTGCGGTTGCCTGGCTACTACAAGCCAGCCTTTGCCGAAATCGAGATCGAGCAGATACGGGAAATCGCCGGTCCGGTAGCCGAACGCTTCGGCTACGCTGCCGGACAATTGGGCACGGCGAGCTAATCTCCCATCAGAACAACCAACGTCGCCCGCAGGCGGCGGCGTCGATTGCCCGGATGCGAATAACCCTCAGCGAATGGCCGCCACGCCCGCCTTGGCGGTCTGCGCGTCCTGATCGGGCTTGACGCCTGAGACACCGACGGCGCCGACGACGTTCCCGTCGACGATGACCGGCACGCCGCCGGTCATCGTGCCCTGCAGCACCGGTACCGACAGGAACGCCGTGCGACCGCCGTTGATCATTTCCTCAAAGACCTGGCTTTCCTTGCGGCCCAGTGCCGCCGTACGCGCTTTCTCGCTGGCGACATAACTGCCCATTGGCGCAGCGTCGTCCATACGACGCAGGGCAAGCAGGTGGCCGCCGTCATCCACCACCGCAATCACCACCTTCCAGCCGTTTGTTTCGGCTTCTTTCTGGGCAGCATCGAGAATAAGATTGGCCTCGGCAAGGCCCAGCACGGATTTGTTCTGCATGATTGGTCCTGTCTGATAAGAGTGGTTACAAGTAAAGGCGGATCGGCCCGGCCCCAGCAGCGGATCGCCAATGGCCAGCGCATATATGGCGATCTTGCCGATGATGCCGGACGACAGACAATACTACAGCGTCGGCAGCATGGGCTTGCGCCGTGTCATGCCTTCATGGCCCGGCAGACCGACTGTGGCAACCAGCGCATTACGGCTCGCGGTCATTTTGCCTCAATGACATCGCATGCGGGCGCATCGACGACTTCCAAAGCCGGTTCGTACACGCCATGAGCGGCCCCGCGCGCCACCATGCAAGGCCGAACCGTTGCGGCCTCTTCAATGCCGGACTTTGCGACCTAAGTCGTAAGTAATTTCTCTTATTTAATTGCATGATGCAACCGTCTACATTCATTTGCACAACTGGTCTACCGACAATAGTCACCCAGATCACTTGCCCACGGTTTAACGGGCAACATCGAGGTTCGTTGCATGCGCAAGGCGCTATTCTTTTTCCTTTTAGCCGGCGCCAGCCTGCCGGCATCGGCAAGCTCGGTGTTCTGGGTCCTGTCGCCCGAAGGGCCGGTTGCCAAAGCCCAGTTGCGGCTGCTCATCATTGACGTGGTCGTCATCGCAGCAACCGTCGTTCCGACCATTGGAACGGCCGCTTATTTTCTTTGGCGATATCGCGCATCGAACACCCAATCCCGCTACGAACCGAAGTGGTCCCGCTCTATACCAATCGAAATCGGCATCTGGGGCATCCCAGTGATCGTCGTCGGCGTTCTTGCCTACTTTGTGGTCACCGGCACAATGGCCACCGATCCGTACAGTCCGGATATCATTACCGCCAGCCATTCGAACTCAGACGCAAAAGCGCACGGCCAATCCGCCATTGATATCGATGTCATCGCTCTGGATTGGCGCTGGCTGTTTGTCTATCCAAAGCAGCATGTTGCGTCATTTCACGAGATCGCTCTGCCGGTTGACACGCCGGTGCATTTCAAGCTGACCTCTTCGACCGTCACCAACTCGTTTTTCATTCCACAGCTCGCTGGACAGATCTACGTCATGCCCGGCATGCGCACGCGACTTGTGCTGCTGGCCAGTCATAAGGGGACCTATACCGGGTTCTCCGCCAATCAGAGCGGAGCCGGGTTTTCGTATATGCGGTTCAAGACGCGCGTTGTCTCCCGTGCGCAGTTCGAGCAGTGGATCCATAAGGCGCAGCGTTCGCCGCAACATCTCGGCCAGGCGGAGTTCGAGAAACTCGCGCAGCCGAAAATCGACCGCAATACCTCCCCCGAATATTTCGCCGATGTTAAACCCGGACTTTTTCGTTACGTCATCAAGCAGGTCAAACACGGCAAGGTCTATCCGACACAACTGAAAGCTGGAGAAGACAATGCCAGCTGATCGCGACGGTCTCGTCGTCTTGCACCGACCAGAAAGGTAACCCTCGATGCCCGTTCATCTCGATGGCAGCTATACCTGGTATCTCGGCCGCCTGTCGCTGTCCTGGATCCCCTACCAGAACCCGATCGTGCTCGGCGCGTTTGTGTTCGCAGTCTCGATGGGAATTCTGGTTCTCACGATGGTGGTGCGTTACCGCCTGATCGGCGTGATCTGGTATGAATGGCTGACGTCGCTCGATCACAAGAAAATCGGGTTGATGTACATGATCATCGGAGCGGTCATGTTGTTCCGCGGCTTCGTCGAAGCCGCCATGATGCGCACCCAGCAGGCAATGGCCGTCGGGCCACATTCGGCCGGTTATCTCGGCGCCGTCCACGGCTTCCTACCGCCGTTTCACTTCGATCAGCTCTATGGCAGTCACGGCACGATCATGATCGTGTTTGCGGTCACTCCGCTGCTGGTCGGGCTGATGAATATCATCGTGCCACTGCAGATCGGCGCGCGCGATATGGCCTATCCGTATATGAACTCGCTGGCGCTGATGCTCACCGGGGCCGGCGCCGGGCTGATGATGATTTCTCTGTTCGTAGGCGAATTCACCCACGCCGGCTGGGTGGGTCTGACCCCGCTGACCGAGATGGCCTACAGCCCCGGCGTGGGCGTCGACTACTGGCTGTGGGCGCTTCAGATCAGCGGTATCGGCACGACGATTGGCTCAATAAATATC
>JAQIBT010000085.1 GCA_027858915.1 Salinisphaera sp. | reverse complement strand
CCGCACGCTCGAGCATGTCATGGAGCGGGTGCTGGCCGAGATGCGATTGGTGTTCCATGCCATGTCCGCCATCCCTGATTTCCACAGCCACTACGTAGAACGCAACATCGCGCTGGTCGTCCTGCTGCGCGATGACCAGCGACATGAGGCAGCCAAGATGATGCGCGACTATCTGGACATGGCCGAAACCGAGCTCGTGGGCCATCTGGCCGATCGCGTCAACCGGCCAGCCTAGCCAGCCCGCCTAGCGGGCTGGTGCCCAGACGTTCGAGTGACAGCGGCAAATCGGGCGCTCATCGTCCGTATGGTCTAACGGAGCAGCAATGCTGTCCGCATTTCGTCGACGCCAGACAAGTCAGCTCAACCACGCCACGGTTGATACCGGTACGTAGCGAGAAGTCGGCGCATAAAAATGCCCGCCCCCAAGACGGAGGCAGGCATTGCTTTCTACGCGCTAGGCGAGGGCCGATCAGTCGACAATCATCACCGACTTGGCATTCACAAATTCCTTCATGCCAAAGCCGCCGTGCTCACGACCGTAGCCGCTGTCCTTGACCCCGCCGAACGGCAGATGCGGCTGTGCGATGTTATAGCCGTTGATGTTAACCATGCCGGTATCGAACAGGTTGCGGGCGATATCGATGGCGTGCTTCTGGTTCTTCGAGAAAATACCGCCGCCCAGGCCATAGCGTGAATCGTTAGCCACGCGAATAGCCTCGTCCTCGTCGGCCACGCGGATCAACGATGCCACCGGCCCAAACAACTCTTCGTCATAGGCCGGCATGCCGGGCTTGACGTCTTCCAGTACGGTGCTCGGATAGAAACACCCAGGGCCGTCTGGAATCTCGCCGCCGAACACACAGGTCGCCCCGGCGTCGACCGAGCGCTTGACCAGGTCGTGCAGCGTATCGCGCAGATCCGCGCGGGCGATCGGTCCCAGCACGGTATTCGGGTCGGTCGGGTCGCCGTATTCGATCTGGCGCATCTTCTCGACGAACTTTTCGCGGAAGGCGTCGTAGACCGCGTCCACCACGATGAAGCGCTTGGCCGCGACACAGGTCTGGCCGTTGTTATAGATCCGTCCGTTCGTGCAGGCCTCGACCGCGCGATCGATATCTGCATCCTCGAGCACCACGAAGGCGTCGTTGCTGCCCAGTTCCAGCACCGATTTCTTCAGGCATTCGCCGGCCTTGGCACCAACTGCACTGCCGGCCCGCGGGCTGCCGGTCAACGTCACACCGCGCACGTATTCGTGCTCGATTAGCTGATTGACCTGATCGGCGTCAATCAACAGCGTGCGGAAGACGTTCTTCGGCAAGCCGGCTTCCACGAAGACCTTCTCGATCTCTACCGCTGCGCCCCAGACGTTGGGCGCGTGCTTCAACAACACGGTATTGCCCGCCATGATGTTGGCAATGCTATAGCGGATCACTTGATAGAACGGGAAATTCCAGGGCTGGATGCCCAGAATCACGCCAATCGGCTGATAGCTGATCAACGCCCGGCCGCCGCTCAGATCGCGTTCCTCGTCGGCCAGTTCGTCGGCTGCGGTATCGGCAGTGTATTCACAGATCGCCGCACACAGCTCGATTTCGTCGCCGCCCTGCGAGATCGGCTTGCCCATCTCGCGCGTCATCAGCGCCACGTAATCATCCTTGTGGGCACGCAGCCGCTTGGCGATCTCACGCAGAATATTGCCGCGCTCCTCGAAGCTCGTCTTGCGCCATTCGCCGAACGCCTCGTGCGATTCCTTGAGCGTCTGCAGCGCCTGTTCGTCGGTCGCCAACTCGTAGTTCGCAATGACCTCGCCGGTCGCGGGATTGATGGTCTGATGCGTCTGGGCCATATCGGCCTCCAATTGGTATGTAGCAGCAGCCGTCGCAGGCAAAAGCCCGCCGACCTGCTGAATGGGTCACGCTACTTTATGTGCGACGAACTTAATAACTTCAAGGGGTCGTGTGATCTACGATGGCCGATGCTGGCTGAGGCAGGTACATATGACTCGCTAATCGGCTCGGCCCCGACTCGCCGATCACGGCGTCGTATTCAGGCTTGAGGGTGACAACGTCGATCGATGAGCCGTTGCGGGTGCGTCCGGAGCAAAGGCCCAGACAACGCGTTATGGCTAAATGCTCTGGCTCTCATATTGAGGCACTTTCGCGTACATTGGCGGGCGCACGCTCACACGGCCGATACCTGGGCAGTTTAATCACCCGAAACGGGCGCTTATAGTGACAGCCCGTTTACGCGATCTGCTATTCGATCATGAGCCTGTCGACGCTGTCTGTCTTCATTCCCACCTTCTTCCTGGTATCGCTGACGCCCGGATTGTGCATGACCCTCTCGCTGAGCCTCGGTATGACGGTCGGCGTACGTCGTGCTGCATGGATGATGGCCGGCGAGCTGGTTGGCGTGGCCACGGTAGCGGTGTTGTCGGTGGTAGGCGTAGCAACCATCCTGCTGCGCTACCCGGACATCTTCACGGCCTTCAAGGTCGTCGGCGGCGCGTATCTGATCTGGCTCGGCATCGAGATGTGGCGGTCCAAAGGTAATCTGGCAATTCCAGAGATCAACGAGGACGAGGACGCGCCCCCACCGCCACGCGGTCAACTCGCCGGTCAGGGCCTGATCACGGCGATTGCCAACCCCAAGGGGTGGGCGTTCTTCATCGCCCTGCTGCCGCCGTTTCTGAATTTCGATGCGCCCCTGGCGCCGCAGTTGACGCTGTTGTTGAGCATGATCCTGACTATGGAGCTCACCTGCCTGATGCTATACGCCACCGGCGGGAGCGCCGCGCGGTCTCTGCTGGCCAAACGCAGCAACGTCCGTGTGCTCAATCGAATCGCCGGCACCCTGATTATCGGCGTTGGTATCTGGCTGGCGTTAGACTAACGTCCTGTTACGCGCATTTTGCCGTTTCATACGGCACCGCGTTGTGCCCCCTGGAAATATTTACCTTGCCGCGTCAAACAAGGCGCCGAGCACCAGCCGCCGCCCTCTGCGGTCAAGCTCTGCAACGCCGGATGGCGGGCCATCTTTTATCGACTATGGGGGCCGCAACCCCAAGGGACGCCGATCGCGACCGCAGCACGTTTGGTCAGCCACGGCTATCCCAAGGGCGTAGTCGAAGCCTAGACGCGCAACGACCGCTTCGTTGATTCGGAGCACAGCTTATTCATCTCCTTACGGCTGCAGATTTCAAAGCAAAGAGACCGCCATGCTGTCCCTGTGATCCGGTCCATGATCATCCCCGTCGCCACTACTGGCGCATGAGCAAGAGTATTGCCGGAGCCGGAGATTCGGATGACATCGCCAACCAGTCCATATTCGCTCAATGTCTGCAGCAGCGGGTGCCAGACTTCCTAAACAGGCTGACCCGCGCGACTGGTGTAACGGACGCGCAGCAGGCGACCTGATCTCGGAAAGCGGTGGTGGCCGCTGATGCTGGGGATCGCGCGTGCTGGCGGGGGACATTTGCTGCGGGCCTCGGCGCCGACAACCCGGTTGCCAGCACCGACCCAATACAGGTTTTCGATCGGATGCGGCGCAAGCGCCACGATACGCTGCGCCCGAAGGCCCCCATCGCCACCGGTGTTAATTAAACCGACAGTACAAGCCAAAAGCGCGTGTGATTCTATTTATTTCTTTAAATATTTCGTAATAATTACAATTATAAACAGCTGATTATTATCATATATGTATTTTTATTACAAATTTAATTACAACACGTCGAAATTTCTTACATAAAAATATTTAATACCGGGAAAATATTTTAATTTAACAATTATCAATTACTTAAAATTTTGGCATGCTTCGTGTTTAATAAATTTCTCAAAATACCATGACTTTGGCATCTCCTGCCGTATCTAAGCCGGCAAGTGTTTTCTTTTATTACGTTTCGATAACAAGGGCATCGCTCATGCTTTTAACAAAAACGCCCCCCTCGAGCCATCAGCGACCGACTGACCCTTGTCGCAGCCGGACTTCAGGTAAACACCGTATTAGCAGGCACCGCGCTGGCTACTCCGATTGCCGCAGCCGGTTATTCGCTCAAACGTTTGACCAGCGCACCTGCCGGAGCTACCGCTGCTGATTCCGTTACCGTTGCTGGAGGCAACATCTTTGTCGGTTTCGGCAATAACAATCTGCCAACTGGCGCCGACGGCAAATCCAGCACAATCGTCAAATACAATCGCTCGGGCGTTTTGATCGGCTCGACGCGCGTCGTCGGCCACAACGACGGGCTGCGCTATACCGGGAATATCTGGTCGTTGCAGAACGAGGATGCGAATCCGAACCTGGTACTGATCAATCCGGCGAACCTGACGCAATCAAGACCTTTTTCTATCCCCAATCCGCATGGCGGCGGCTATGACGATGTGGCATTCACCAACGGCCGGGCATTCATTACCGCGTCTGCCCCGCCCAACGACCCCAACACCAAGCCGGCTCTGATCAGCGCCTCGCTCCCAACCACGGGTTCGACGTTGAATATCACGTCCGTGCTGCAGGGTAATGCGAGTGTTCGGAACCAACTCACTACCCAGACTGAGACACTCAACCTGCAGGATCCGGACGGCATAGACTCATCTGGTTAGGAGTATCGGGATGTTGCATTATGATATCGCCATTTCTAAGCAATTGATCTAAATGCGTTTTCTCGAACAACGTCAGGCTCAAAATTTGCAGAATAGTGTAGAGATCGGCCTTGAGATCGAGGCGCTTTCGGATGATCGCCACCAAGACGTGGACCGAGATGGCGATCCATATCTGGGATTTGACGGCGTTTTCGGAGGTGCCGAAGAACGATTTGATCCGCAGGTGTTGTTTGATCCATTTGAAAAACAGACGGCCACCAACGGCACCTATCACGCCTTCAAGTTCGCGAAGTATGCACCGCGTTATCTGGTCGACTTCCAGTATCGCTTCAATCGGCGCTACAACCTGCGTTCTATCCTGCCTCGCCTGCTGCGCGCTGCAGCCACAACCGCTCCTTGGACCGAGCAGCGGCTCGGGCTGGCTGAGTTTCGGGCCTAACCAATAGCGGCCATGCTGATTTTCCAAGTCTGGATGCTCGGTTATTCGGGAGAAGGTCGGCGCGGCATCAAGCACGTCGAATTCGTAACAGTCGATTGGGCCGACCGGCTCAATCACCAGCGCCTGCTCGGGCTGATCGGCGATGTCCCGCCGGCCGAGGCTGAAGCCAATTTCTACGACACACCCACCGAGTCTGCCCGGGCGGCGTTAGGCAAACCCACGAGCCGCCGGGAAGACCGCGGCGATTCATACCGAACTGGGGCACTGGCGATATCCGGCCCTGTTCGGTCAAACACAAATCTACCCACGCGCTTGGAGCGGTTTCGGCCAGCGATAGGCTGCCATCAGGCCCAAGAAAATCAGGGCGTAAATCACGGCATTGCCGAGCATGTTGCCTGTCATACCAGTCTGACCCATCGCGCTGTATGGGCCACCAAAACCTTCGGCGGTCGACCAGATGACCAGAGAATAGACGAACCCGGTAGGCATGAGCACACGTAGAAAGCGCCCGGTGATTAGACTCCAGGCCAGAATAGCCTCCAGCAACGCGGCCAGAACAGCGATAAAGACGGGATTCATCGCGGTGATGATGTCAATCCAGGCTTGCGTATAGGTCGCCAACCAGGCCGGCTCACCCTGCTGGGATGCAGTCAGATAACCGACCAGATGGGTCAGATAGTAGGGGTGCCACTTGAACAGTGCATCCCACGCCCACAAAAAGCCGAACGCCAGCCGCATCGCATAGATCCAGAGTTGTGGATGCTCGTCGGCTGCGGCATTGCCGGCCGCCGTAGGGTGGGTGATGCGCCAACAGACGAACGTGATGATCAGCATGATCAGGTAGGGCGGTGCGATTCCCGGATCGGTTTGCCCGGCCGCCGTATCGAAGCCGCCGGTATGCGATATACCTACCCACATGATGAGCAGTAAAGTGGAATTAAGATGCCGTTGACCGCGACCTTCCACTGCAGCGGCACGCGCAGCAATTGCAGCAACGCGGCGAGCGTAAAAACGATGATTGCCAACGTGGTAAGGGGTTTCACTCGCAGCCTCCACAGGATCGATCAAAGCCGGAATTCAGAGCATCAAACGCCACCGGGACCCCTGGCGGCCGCTTCGGACGCAGCCCCGGTGGCGCGATATTGCGGCTTCTCATGCCGCGTAACGTGGCTTCACTTCGACGACATGTGCGCCTTCCAGTAATCATCCACCTTTGCACTCTGCTTGCCGAAGGCGCCTTTCGCGGAGAACTGGCCTTCCTCCACCCGCGGGGCGGCGTCCATGCTGGCCTTGGTGACGTCGAGCACCAGCAGCTTAGTGGCAGGGGTTGCCTTGAAGTCCTGCCACGGCACCGGGACGTATTTCTCGCCGATTCCGAACACGCCCCCGCGGCCGATCACCAGGTAAGCGATCCTGCCGGTCTGCGGCCTCAGAACGATGTCGTCGACGCTGCCAAGACCCTCGCCCTGCGGGTTGATCACGTCGGTGCCGACCAACTGATCGGAGCGGAAGGAGGCGGTGCTACCGGTGACCGGCTGAGCGGCGGCGATCTCCTGCTGCCGCCAGCCCGACACGTCCGCCCTCGCCACACCACCCTTGCGCAGAGTCGCCGCGTAGGCAATGTAGAGAGGTCGGGTCTTGGAGAGCACTGCCTCGCACGCCCGCTGTTCGCCGTGCTGCGCGAGAATGTTGGCGGCGGCGATGAGAGTCCGGATCTCGTAGCCTGGCCGTGCCCGCAAGTAGTGGGTCTCCTCCGGGGCACCGACGGCGCCGCCCTTGGTTTGACTTAAGGCGTTATGCGGGGCAGCGACAGTACCCTTGGACGGAGGAGCGCCGACGGCGCCGCCATTGGGGCCCAGCATTCCGCGCTCGACGTAATCGTACATCGGATAGCCAAGGCCGTACTGAGATCCACGTAGCCAGTAGCCGCCTTTCTGCATCCGGCCGTCGAAAGCACGCAGATCGCTCAGGCATTTCTTCGCAGGCTGCCTGTTAGAGGTGGCCTTCGCCTCGCTAGACGTTTTGGGCGCCGCAGCGGTTTTCGGCGACTCAGCCGCGAGCAATGGGGCGGCAAAGCCGAGGCAAAAGCACGCGGTAAGCGAAGCGGTAAGCGCCGCGCGTGCCATGGTTCCCGTTTCCTGGTGGCGTTTCATGGTGTTGTCTCCTTTTTGCGTTGTGACCCGAGTAGACCGGATGGCCTGTATGACTTCCGACGCGGACCTAATGATGTGAAATTACTGCTTCGCCCTTCTCCTCTTCGCCCACCCAATAGCCGGGACGCCCATAGTGTTTAGGGATAACCGTAATACCCGAGGTAGCGGATCTCGTGCTGGCGCGAGACCGGCTTCTCGGTGTCGATGGCCGGGCTGTTCTTGACCTGCTCTCTCGTGATGGACACGGGCAGCACCTTCTTCGCCCAGTCCGGCTGGCCGAGCGCGATCGGCGAGATCAGCACCTTTCGACTCGAAAGCCAGCTGCCGGTGTCGACGACGAGATAGCGGATGGCCCACGCTTCGTCGTCGAAATAGAAGTCCTTCACTTGGCCAATGATGCCGTCGGTCGCGCGGATGGCGCAGTCCTCCAGAGTCTCCATGCTGCGTAGCATTTGCCCCTCTCCTTCGAATTAAGGGATTTCACCAAATCTGGTTCTCTACATCATTTTTTACGCCGCACCGGGGGCCAATTCGGTGCGATGGCGTACATAGGCATGAACTTTGAGCTGACGACCTGCTGACGACGAATGGCTTGATCACGCCTTAAGTCACAGCGGGCGCGCTGCGAGGATGGCGCTGGAGCGCGTGCCGGCTGGTCCGGAAATCGGCATGGAAGCCTGTGGGGCGTCTCATCACTGGGGCCGTGAACTGGAACGCCGGGGCTATCGCGTGAAGCTGCTGCCAGCCCAGTTCGTCAAACCCTATGTGAAAAGCAACAAGAATGATTGCGTTGACGCCGAGGCGATCTGCGAAGCCATGAGCTGGCCGACTATGCGCAGCGTACCGGTCAAGAGCATGGCCCAGCAGGACATGCAGGCCGCCCATCGCACCCGTGAATCGCTGGTCGGACACCGCACGGCCAAGGCCAATCAGATCCGCGGCTTGGTGGGCGAATATGGGCTCATCGCCCCCGATCGGCATCCCGGCGTTACGGCGCGCCGTGCCTGAATGGCTGGAAGACGCCGAGAATGGACTAACCAACGCGTTCCGTGCGCTGTTGGCCGGCTTGGCGGACGATCTGCGCGCGCTGGACGATCGCGTAGCCCAGCTGGATGAGCGAATCGCGCAGATGGTGCGCGACGATCCGGTCGCGCGGCGCTTGCTGACCCTGCGAGGTGTAGGCCCGCTCACCGCCCGTGCGTTGGTCGGCGCCCTAGGCGATGGCCAGGCCTTCGCCCAAGGGCGCGACTTCGCCGCCTCGCTCGGGCTCACGCCGCGCCAGCACCGTACGGGCGGGAAGGCGCGACCGCTGGGCATCAGTAAACGCGGCGATCCCTATCTGCTCTGCGCAAGTTGCTCGTCCATGGGGCACGCGCGGTGCTGCGGCATGCGCCAGGGCGTAACGATGGACTCAGCCAATGGCTGAATACGCTGTGTCAGCGCAAGTATCCCAACATCGTCAACGTGGCGTTGACGAACAAGACGGCGCGCATCGGCTGGGCGATGGCGCGCCATAGGATCGACTATGACCCGGCGCTCGCGGCCGGATAATTGATCAATCACGTAGTCAAAAACAGGCGCCCGCCGCCATGATTGCTTGAGAGGTGTCCACCACGATTGCAAAGCACATTGCTGGATGGCGAAAAGGTCGCACCGACGTCGGCCAACCCCTTACAAGCCGAAGAGCCGGAGAGCTCGTTGATGCGATTGGGAGTCGACGTGCGCATAGCCCACCAGGGTCCGATGCCCGCATGGAAACGGCATCATTCGCGAGACCGGATACACGTAGGCAGTCGTACCCTGCCGTTATTGAACATTGTGCCTGCAAACGAGGAGGCGTCCATACACGGCTTGCGACCGGCCATTGTCGATCCGGCCAGGACAAACGGGATCTTGTTGGGTGATCTAGGGCTGCGCTGGCCCGGCTCGACTGGTTCAATCAGCAGCGGCTACTCGGACCGATCGGCGATATCCGGCCAGCCGAAGCTGAGGCCAATTTCTATGACACACTCACAGAGTCTGCCTAGGCAGCGTGACTTAAACCCACGAGCCTCCGGCAAAACCGGGGCGGTTCAGGTGATGCACTTCGCGCTTTAACTGGCGAGGAACGATGAAAGCTAATTCATGAACAAGCTCAAACAGCTCTGGAGCAACCTGCGGAGCAGTTTTTGGTTTTTGCCTTCGTTGATTGTGGCGGGCAGCGTGGCGGTCGCGGTGGCCTTGATTCACGCGGACGCCGTTGCTGGCCAACAGTGGATGTCCCGCTGGCCGCGTCTGTTTGGTGCCAGCGCAGCGGGCGCACGCGGGGTGTTGTCCACGATCGCCGGCTCGATGATGACCGTCGTGGGCGTCACGTTTTCGATGGTGCTGGTGACGCTGGCGCTGGCCTCCAGCCAATACACCTCCCGCATCCTGCGGAACTTCATGCGCGACCGCGTCACACAGGTTGTGCTCGGCATCTTCGCCGGCATTTTCACCTATTGTCTGATCGTGCTGCGCACCATTCGCGGCGGGGAAGCGGCAGGATCTATTCCGAGCCTGGCCGTAACTTTCGGCGTCGTGCTGGCGATCAGCGGCATCGGCGCGCTCATTTTCTTCATTCACCACATCGCCACTTCGATCCAGGCATCGAGCATCATTGCCTCGGTGGCTGATGAAACTCTGGCGGCCATTGACCGGCTGTTCCCGCAGCCACTTGGACAAGCGCCGGTGGACGACGATGAGGATCAACCACCACACCCGCTGCCGGAGCGGAAGTGGCAGGCCATCCCGGCCCCGGCCAATGGCTACATCCAAAGCGTCGACAACGCAACGCTCCTGCGCCTGGCGCGGGCGCATCGGACCATCGTGCGGATGGAACGCGGCATCGGCGAGTTTGTGGTGCAAAACACCACGCTCGCCTCACTGGCGTTGGAGGTGCCGCCGGAACCCGAACTGACCACCGGGGTGCAGGCGGCCTACAGCATCCACCGCCTTCGCTCCGTGGAGCAAGATGCCGCCTTCGGCATCCGCCAGATCGTGGACATCGCGTTGCGCGCTCTCTCGCCCGGCATCAACGACACCACGACGGCGGTGATGTGTGTGGATTATCTGACGCCAATTCTGGCGCGACTGGCCGTCCGCTCCATCCCTTCCTCGTGCTGGCAAGAAGACGGGGAACTGCGGGTGATCACCATCGGGCCGACCTTTGCTGACCTGACCGCCGCATCGTTCGACCAGATTCGCCTCAGCGCCGAAGGCAACATCGCCGTCATGTTGCGTCTGCTGGACGCGATTGAAGTCATCACCGGCCTCACCGCCAGCACTGGCCGGCGACGGGCGTTGCGGGAACAAATGGAGCAGATCGCTGAAATGGCCGCCCGAACCATCGAATCCCCGCATGATCGGATCCGGTTTGAGCAGCGGCTGGTGCGCGTGCGCAAAGCTTTCGACGCCGAGCCGATATTATTTCCGACGGTAAACAAGGAGGCACTCGCAACCCACCGAAACGCCCCCTATTGAGGCTCGCGCAATACGGTGACGGAGCGCGAGCTTCAGCGTTTAGTGGCACGACGGGCATAAAATAACCAGCCCGCTTTCGGTTTCCAAGTTGAAGCGGCATGAACGCCGCGCTCCAGCCGCGCCGATGTCGTGTCACTCTATTTTGTGAGTCTCAACAATTTTGCACGCTTCAACCTTATGGGGCGTTCAGTCGAGGTGATGCGCCTGCATCGACGGCATTCGGAACTATCTGTTGCCGACACAATCGGATCGGTGCGGGCAGGTGAAGCGGGGCCTGCGATTTCCTCGGAATCCGCAGCCATGGATGATTGCGCCGGACACGCAGCTGGTTATAGTACGATATCGAGGCGACCCGAGTGCCCGCCGATGCCGAACTTCGACGAGAAAAAGCGGACTCTGAGCGAAGCCCTGCGGGCTTCCTCGGGTGAGGTGCGGCTAAAAAAGGACCTCTCACATCTATTCCGCAGCCGCTTTCAACCGCCGTCTGCGAAGCTCGACATGCGGACCTTCAATGAAGTTTTGGAAGTCGACGAGGCCGCGGGGACAGTGGACGTCGAGGGCATGACGTCCTATGCGAAGCTGGCGGAGGCAGCCTTTGCGCATGGCCTGCTGCCGGGGGTCGTTCCTCAGCTCAAGTCCATCACCATCGGCGGCGCCTGCGCGGGACTCGGCATCGAGGCTTCCTCGTTCCGGTACGGGCTCACTCACGAAACGGTTGAAGAAATCGAGGTCGTCCTAGCTGATGGCGACATCGTGGTTTGCACACCCACCAATGCCTATAGCGACCTGTTCTTCGGCTTGCCGAACTCATTCGGCACGCTTGGCTATGCTTTGAGAGTTAAAGCAAAGGCGATCCCGGTAAAGAAATTCGTGGAGGTGGAACATCTCCGCTATGAAGACGCCGGCATTTTTTTTCGCGATCTGGAAGCTTGGTGCGGGCGCCCGGACGCGGATTTCGTCGACGGTGTGGTTTTCGGCCCCAGCGCGCAATACATCAACATTGGCCGGTTTGTCGACGAGGCGCCCTACGTCAGCGATTACACATTTGAGAATATCTATTATCAGTCGATCCGCGAGCATCAGCGCGACTACCTCACCACACTCGACTACGTTTGGCGCTGGGATACCGACTGGTTCTGGTGTTCGCGACTGTTGTACGCGCAAAATCCGGTTATCCGCCGGCTACTGGGACGCAAGCGTCTTAACTCGACCTTCTATAAGAAGGTTATTGATTGGGAACCGGGCGTTCGACTCCGCCAAATCCGGAGGAAGCTATTCGGAGTTCATCACGAATCGATCGTTCAGGACGTCGATGTGCCAGTCGAGCATGCGCACACTTTTCTCGACTTTTTTCAGCGTGAGATCGGTCTGACCCCGGTGTGGGTCTGCCCATTCAGGGCTTTTGACCGAGAGCATCGCTTCCCGTTATTCCCAACCGATCCTGATGCTCTTTATATCAACTTCGGATTCTGGGACTCGAAGTTCTCCCAGGCGTCGTTCCCGGAGGGTCACTTCAATCGCCTGATCGAGCGCAAGCTCGCTGAGCTTGGCGGCATCAAGTCGCTCTACTCGGATTCCTACTTCACGGCGGCGGAGTTCTGGGAACTGTACAACAAGCCGGCCTATGACGAGCTCAAGGCCAAATACGACCCCAATAGCCGACTCTCCGACCTTTACCGAAAATGTGTATTGAGGCAGTGAGTTTTTGAAAGATCATGGGCTATCACCTGAAACACTCGGGCTCCTGATCTCCGCCGATCAAGTCGGCGTCCACGCGGGGTGAGCCGGGCCAGGGTGGGAAATGGTCGGCGAGGCGTCCCTTGGCGAAGACAATATGGGAGAGGTCGAGCGAGTCACCGAATGACTCCCCCGAGCCCTCAAGATACAGGGTCCATTGACGCCGGAACGTTTCCGTGAAGACGCGCGGGTCGGATTTCTGAATCTCCGGCCAGGCTTCGGCGAAGTTCTTACGCCATTCGTTCATCGTACGCTGGTAGTGCGGCCAGAGGCTCTCGACGTCGACGAGCATCAGCCCGGCGCGTTCGAAGGCGGCGAGCGTGTCGGGCAGGCTCGGCACGTGCCCGCCCGGGAAAACATACTTCAGGGTCAGCAGACCGGTCATTTGCCGGACCATCCAACTCGTGGTTGAGACCACGCCAAAGCCACCATCCTTCAGCGCGGCCGCGATGGCTTCCGCCCACAGGCGATATTGCTTCAGGCTGTAGCCGGCATGCTCGTGCACGCCGATGGAAACGAAACGGTCGAAGCGCCCACTCTCCTGCACGATGTCGCGGTGGTCGCCCTCGACCAGTCGAATCTGGTCGCCCACTCCATGCCGGTGGAAGCGCTCGCGCATATAGTCGTTTTGACGCCGCACGGGATTGTAAACTGTCACATCCACGCCGTACCGCTTCGCCATGTAGATCGGCATGTAGCCCCAGCCGGACCCGACCTCCAGAACCGTCATGCCGGGCTCCAGACGAAGCTTTTGGCAGACATATTCATAGTTGTTGTATTTCGCCTGGTTGAGCGTCCTGGTGTCAGGTGTCCAAAGGCCCTCGGAATAGCCGACCGTCTCGCCTAGCATGGCTTCGAACAGCGCAGGATTCAGCGCGTAGTGGAAATCCGCATTGCGGACGGCCTGCTGGTGACCGCTACCGTTCTGCCGGAATTCCTGCGCCCGCTGACGGAGTTCGATCAACGGATTGCGCAACAAACGAAACCAGGACTTGCCTGAATTGAGCCCGGCGTCGTGCCCCAATCGGGCAAGAGTCGCGATCGGTCGCTCACCTTCCAGATCGACGTCGCCACTCACAAAGCCTTCGAACAGGCCCTCGTAGAAGAACAAGAGGCTATTCCTCTCCGCCCGGCTGGTTTTGAACCTGACAAGCACTTCGCTTTGTTTGTCGCTGGGGTAAGTCTGACAGACGGAACCGTCTGAAAACTCGATGCGGAGCGCCGTCTCTTGTGATGTCGCGCCGAGACGCTCGAAAATTCGTCGTAATGTCCATCGTGCGATCATCGCTGCTACCTTGCAGGCCGGCCTCAACCCATGCTATTTCACTGATAACCTAGTCCACCCATATCATATCGATGGCTATCACTAAACCTGCGTCGCCACAAACAACGCGGCAATTACGGGAAACTGACCTCTTGATCAAGAGCCGGCCTGCATCTACACCCACTATCTATCGGAGTATCGACATGAAAATCAGCAAAAATGGGACCAGGGCATCAGTGCCCGGCCCAGAGGACTATTTCACTGGCACCGTGCGCGTCGACCCTCTGTTCGACACGCCAGAGCCGGCACGCACGGCGGGCGCGAACGTGACGTTCGAGCCAGGAGCGCGCACGGCCTGGCATACCCATCCTTACGGCCAGACGCTGATCGTGGCGGCCGGCTGCGGCCGGATCCAGCGCGAAGGCGAGCCGATCCAGATCATCCATCCCGGCGACGTCGTCTGGTTCGAACCCGGTGAAAAGCATTGGCACGGAGCCGGTCTGGATACCGCGATGACGCATATCGCAATCCAGGAGAAAAAAGACGGCAGCCCGGTCGATTGGCTGGCAAAAGTCACGGACGCAGAATATGGCGGATCGCCCGATTGAATAGTCTCATCGGCAATAAACGTCCGCACCGGGTCGTTTTAGGCCTGGGCTAGCTATGTCGCCGCCAGGAGCGATCGTCTTTAGGCAAGCGATTCGCGGCGGCGCCGCCGGCCAATGACCTGCGCTCGATACTGGCCGCGGCTGGTGTGAGCTGCCGCCACGACACGGCTCTGGACCCAGCAGGCACTGACCGTTGCTATATCTCGATCAGATATTGAGCGTACATCCGATCTTTACCGGGTCCATGGACACGCAAGTGCGAAACTTTTTGACGTGGCCACCGCTGAAAATAACGCGCCTGGTGAACTCTTCGTATGCAGCCATGCTTTCGACGATTACAACCAAGATAAAATCAGCCTCGCCGGTAACGTAATAGCACTGCTGTACTTCAGGCGACTCCTGGAACCGGGATTTAAATAGATCGACGTCTTTCTCGGTCTCACTCACCAGTTCGACCTGAACGAAAATCGTGAGCGGTAACCCCACGTGTTCTGGGTTGATTTGGGCGACGTTTGCGGCGATTACACCTTCGGCTTCCATGCGTCGTATCCGTCGTTGCACCGTCGGAGCCGATAAATGGACTGATGCACCAATTTTGCGCTGTGGCGTGGTGTTGTCCTGCTGGAGGATCCGGAGGATCGCCAAATCGAACGGGTCTAGAGCGTGCATATGAAAAATTGTTGCATTCGCGCTGACTAAATTCAACGCACAATTCATAGCGAACCTTATAGGCTAGATCTCTAAGGAGATCTTGCCATGTATGCGTTCAACGAATTACCCCAGTATTTAAATGCGCTCGACCCACGCGACGCCGATACACTCAGCCTGCGTGGCGCGGATCAGGTCAGCCGCGCGCTAAGCTTCCGCGAGAATGCTGAGCCAACAGCCTTGCTTGCGCTGCCGAGCTTGGCGAAAAAGCTTCATATCGGCTCCCTGCATGTCAAGGATGAAGGACGGCGGTTAGGGCTCGGAAGCTTCAAAGCGCTCGGAGGCGCGTACGCGCTGATTAGGCTCGTGCTGGAAGAGGCTTCCCGTCAACTGGAGCGCGAGGTCCCTATCGAAGAATTGTTCTCGGAAGAAGTTCTTTCGATTGCAGGTGGGATGACCTTCGCCTGTGCGACCGATGGCAATCACGGTCGCTCAGTGGCACAGGGGGCAAGCGTTATGGGCGCGGCGTCAGTGATTTTTATTCATTCCGGAGTGAGTCAGGCGAGAGCCGACGCTATCGAATCTTTCGGGGCACGCATCGTTCGCGTAAAGGGAAACTATGACGATTCCATCGTTGAAGCCTCGCGCGTTGCTGAGCAGAACGGCTGGACAATCCTATCCGACATGTCGTGGGAGGGATATGAGCACATTCCGAGTCTAGTGATGCAGGGCTATACCGCGATAGTTCGCGAAAGTCTGGCGACCTTGGATGCGCCGCCGACACACGTCTTTCTGCAGGCAGGCGTCGGCGGTTTTGCTGCGGCTATAGCCGGGCACATGAACGTAGTGCTCGGCGAAAACCGACCGCACGTAACGGTGGTCGACCCGGAAAATGCTGCCTGTCTCTTGGCAAGCGCTCGCGCGGGGCGGCCAGTCAAGCTAGATCACGGGCGATCGACGGTAATGGCAATGCTCGAGTGCTACGAGCCGTCGATGGTCGCGTTTCGCGTGCTCTCGCGCGTCGCCGATGTATTCATGACGGTTGATGACGAAGCGGCGAAAGCTGCTATGCGCCGTCTGGCTGCCCCCTTGCCGGGCGATTCTGCGATCGTGAGTGGTGAGTCGGGAGCGGTTGGGCTGGCCGGGCTCATGTCAGCGATCGAAGACGACGAGTTCGCAGAACGTATCGGTCTGGACCCAGACGCACGAGTGCTGATCATTAACACCGAAGGCGCAACCGATCCTCAACTCTACGAAGCAATTGTCGGACGTAGTGCGCAGGCGGTAATGGAAAGCTGCAACTCATGAACAAACGCAACGAAACCGGTGACTTCGAGCAGACCATGATCGGATGGCGCCACGCGTTGCATGCAGATCCAGAATTCGGATTCGAGGAACACAGAACTGCCGCTATGGTTGCCAGAACGCTGCGCAGTTTTGGTCTCGATGTCACCGAAGGCGTCGGGGGTACGGGTGTGATCGGTACGTTGAGTCGTGGCATCTCGAAACGCCGGATTGCCCTGAGGGCCGACATGGACGCACTTCGCATTAAGGAGACGACCGGAGCGGAGTGGGCCTCACGCCAACCAGGGGTAATGCATGCCTGCGGGCACGATGGCCATACTGCAATACTCCTTGGAGCCGCTCGAATTCTTGCAAGCGACGACGCCATCGACGGCACGATACATTTCATATTTCAGCCCGCCGAGGAATGGGGCCGCGGCGCGCTCGCTATGATCGAAGACGGACTCGTCAAGCGTTTTCCTTTCGATGAGATATACGGGCTACACAACCTCCCTGGTTTGCCGGTAGGGCACGTCGCAACGCGGCCCGGGCCCATCATGTCGGCCGAAGACTTGTTCGAGATCGAGTTGCGGGGCGAGAGCGGACACGCATCGCAGCCTCATATGACGCGCGAAGTCATGGTGCCTGCCTGTTCTCTTGTCACGAGCCTGCAGACGATCGTCTCTCGCCGCGTAGATCCGACTGATATCGCAGTCGTTTCCGTGACCGAGCTAGAGACGGACGGTGGCCGCAACATCCTGCCCGGTACGGCGCGGATTTCCGGCGACGCTCGTAGCTTTAGAACCGAAGTCTCCAAGACGATTGAAGCCGAAATTCGGCGCATTGCTGAAGGCGTGGCACAACTAGGCGGCCTTGAAGCCAAAGTGCATTACAGCCGTGAGTTCGTATCGCTTGTCAACGACGCGCGGTTGGTAGATGCGGTCGCTGCTGCCGCGGCAACAGTGGCTCTTTCGGTGGACCCAGCCGCAGCGCCTATTAGCGCATCCGAGGACTTTGCACGTTTTCTGGACTACGCACCGGGGTGTTTCAGCTTTATCGGAAACGGAGAAGAATCGGCTCCGCTACATAGCCCGAACTTCGATTTCAACGACGCGGCACTAAAGCACGGAGTTGCTCTACACGTGGCTACCGCCCGAGCTCGGCTCTCTACACCCGCCGCAGCGTGATCGCGGGCGTAGGGGGGAACGAGCTGGATACGCGCAGATAAAAAGAGCAAAAGCAGGCAGTTCCGGAAGCCGGTCGATAGGTAATGTCGTTACCGGGCGGGCGCCGTGCTCGACTCTCGCCCCGGCCTGTCGTCACTAATGGGCCGGCGCTTCCAGTAGCCCGCCAGTATCGATCCCGACACGTTGTGCCAGATGGAGAACAGGGCGCCGGGCAGTGCGGCCGTGGCCGAGAAGAACTGATGAGCCAGTGCCACCGCGAGACCGGAGTTCTGCAGGCCGACCTCGAAGGAAATGGTGCGTGCCGTGCGGATATCGAAGCCCAAGGCGCGAGCCAGCCAGTAACCGCAGGCCAGACCGATGCTGTTATGCGCGATTACCGCCAGTGCGACGATCGGCCCCAGGGTGACCAGACGACCGGCATTCAGCGCCACAACGATAGCGATGATCAACACAATAGAGACCATCGCCAGGCTGGCCAGCGCCGGTTCGGCCTTTTTGAGCTGTGGGCCGCAGAAATGATGAACCGCCACGCCGATGATAACGGGCGCTACGACCAGTTGCGCGATGCTCGTCAGCATGCCGATCACTGGCACATCGATTGTCTGGCCGACGAGCAAAAAGGTCAACAGCGGCGTTGCGACAACCGATATCAACGTCGACGCCATGGTCATGGAAATCGACAACGCCACGCGTCCACCTGCCAGCCAGGTCATGACGTTAGACGAGGTGCCGCCAGCGGTGGAGCCCACCAGCACCATACCAACGGTCAGTTCCCTGGAAAGTCCCAGTACGTTGGATACCAGAAGTGCAGCCAACGGCATGATCAGAAATTGCAGGAGCACGCCTGCAGCAATCAGCAATGGGCCAAGGCGATTTCACGACCTGCGCGAAATCCTCCTTGGAAAGCGTCAGGCCCATGGCAAACATGATGATGGCCAGCAGCGTCTTGATATAACCTGCCATGCCGGTAAAAAGCTGCGGCAGAAAAGCCGCGATTACCGCAAGCAGTACGGCCCAGACCGGAAACAATCGATTGAAACGGGTAAAAATGAGCACTGCATTCCCCTAATGCTTTTATTGGAATAGCCGCTGGCTACCGGCTCTGTGTGTGGATTAAAAGGGTAAAAGGTCGACAATTCAACCCAGTGGTGAACTCCACCTCGCCCACGCCTGGGATTTCGGCCTCTGTCGCATGCGCAAATTCGATAGCGGCCATTTTTTATCGTTTGTCGAGAGCGACACCCGGGTGGTCAGAATTTCGTTTTATTACATGGATGAAAAGATGAGAAATCGGTGGATGATTTCCGGCTGAGCAAATTCGGGAATATGTACTGCCGGGCGGCGACATTGATCACCGGGCGCTGAATGAACTCCTGAGTAGCCGTTGTGGCAGCCACGACTAGCGGATCTCGGGGTTCTTTAGGGCGATAGCATTCGGCTGGACGACCGCTTTGGGTCGACATCCACCGCCCGCATCCCGTAATACTGCTCGGCCGATCGACAGCAGAAGTGCTCTCTTGGCGCGGTGTATCTCGCGCTATCAAACCAGCGCAAGTAGGAAAAAGCAACGCGAGCCGTAACACTTGATCTGCATATAATCCTGCTTTATTCGCGTTCATTTACGTTAATTTTCGGACGAATTCTGTCATCCGCCTTGCGAACCATATTCAGTTGGTGACAGAGATCAGCCGCGCCCTGTTCGATGCGTACCGTCGGGCGGCTGATCAGATCAGCCGGAACCGACAACAGATGATGCTGGCGTACCGCCCGCAGACCCGGCCACTGACTCCATGCCTGCGCGCGCCTGTCGGCATCGACGGTCGTGCTGCTTGCGACGATAGCTTCCGGATTGCGTGCCAGCACCGACTCCATGCTCACCCGCGGTGCCAGCCCCGGCGCATCGGCAAAGATATTGCGGCCACCGCAGATCCGGATGACATCGCCGATCAGGCCGTGATCGCTCAGCGTCTGCAGCGGCTGATGCCAGACCTCAAAGAACAGGCTGACCGGCCGACGGCTGGCATATTGCGCGCGCAGCTTGGCGATGTGCTGCCGAAAAACAGACGCCGCGCGATCTGCCAGCTGGCTGGTGCCAGCCAGCTGGCCAAAATCCTCGATTGCCCGGGCTATATCGTCGAGATGCCGGGGCGCGTCGACGTAGACCGGAATACCCAGGCCGCGCAGGCGCGCCACCAGATCAGCAGTGCCGCCCGATGCCCAGGCCACGACCAGGTCGGGGCGCTGCGCCACAATCGCCTCGACACTCATGCTGTGGTAGCCGCCGATGCTCGGGATTGCGCGAGCGGCCGGGGGATAATCGCTGTCGGCCTCGGCGCCGACAATCCGCTTGCCGGCGCCGGCCGAATAGAGGTTTTCGACCAGATGCGGTGCGAGTGCGACGATCCGCTGCGCTGGATGGGCCAGCGTGATCCGGTGGTCTTGAAAATCCGTGACCGAGACGCCGTGTGCCAACGCTGGCAGCCCGGCGAAGGCCACAATCAGCGCCAGAACGCAGACCGCGAGATGACGGGTCCGCTCAGGCATCGTCCAGATTGTGCCCGAGCAGCCGCATGCTGGCATCGCCCGCCACACTCAGCCGGCTGCGACAGGCATACGGCACATGTATCCGGTTGGTGGCCGACGGCGCCATATCCAGCGCATGGGCGAGCGCATTGCGGATTACGCCGCCGTGGCAGACCACCAGCAACCGCGAGCCAGGATGGGCGCCGGCCCAGTCCACAAGCGCGGCCGCCACGCGGGCACGCACCTCGGCAATCGACTCGGCACCGGGTATCGCAAAAGCCACCGGATCGGCTCGCCAACCGGAGAGTTCAGCCGGCTTGTCCGCCGCGATCTCGTCGCGTGCCACGCCTTCCCAGTCACCCAGCCGCATCTCGTGAAACCGCTTGTCGATATCCAGTGCCAGTCCACGCTCACCGGCCAGCCATTCGGCAAATCGTCGGCAGCGCTGCAACGGCGACGCCACGATGTGATCCCACCCGTCAACCGACTCGGTGACCCGTTGCATGCGCTGCCAGCCGGTGTCGGACAAGGCGACGTCGGTCGAACCGCGGAATATTTCACCGCCTTCGCATTCGCCGTGTCGGATCAGATCGATGATGGTGGTTTCGTTCATAGGCATGGGGTCTGATTGGATTGAGGATATGGCGCGGCAGCAAGCATACGTGTCGGCGCCTGAAACAGCAGAGGCTCAGCTCGCATTAGCGGGCTGGCCAGCAAGAAATTATCTGGAAATACACGCAAAAGCCGCAAATGAAAGCTTTCTGTTTGTCTTATTTGCGCTCAGCAGCTTGCTGCGTTCGCTTGTATTGGCGGGCCGGTTCTTGTCTTCCGCGCGTGTCATCGGATTGCGAAGACATATATGCTGACACCCATAGAACAGAGGCATGGCTGTGGTCAGCTGTGCAGCACAACGGGGGTGCCGCTCTCGGGATGCTGGATGATATGGGTCTGAATATCGAACAGCCGCGTCATCGTATCGGCGGTGACCACGGCCGCCGGCGTGCCCTGCGCGATCACCGCGCCGTCGCGCAGCGCCAGCAGGCGATCGGCATGACGCGCAGCCAGGCTGACGTCGTGCAGCACCATCATCACGGCCACGCCGCGGCGAGCGAACGCACCGATCTCACGCATGATCTGCTGTTGATGGCCCAGGTCCAGCGCGGCCACCGGCTCGTCGAGCAACAACAACCGGTCGCCGGCATCCTCACCGCGCCATACCTGTGCCAGCACGCGCGCCAGCTGTACGCGCTGTTTCTCGCCGCCGGACAGATGTGTATACGGACGCTTCACCAGGTGGCCAATATCGGCGGCCGCACAGGCCGCTGCCACGATATCGCCGTCGATCTGTCGGCCCGACGCGTGCGGGCTGCGGCCAATGGTCACGACTTCGCGTACCCGGAACGGGAAGGCCAGCAAGCTGGCCTGCGCGAGCAATGCGATACGACAGGCGCGCTCGCGTATCGCCAACTCTGCCAGTGGCTGACCGGCAAAATCGATCCGGCCGGAATCTAGCGCCAGGTCGCCAACAATTGCGTGCAGCAGACTGGATTTGCCGGCGCCGTTGGGGCCGATCACCGCCATCAGTTCACCGGCCGCCAGTCGCAAACTCACGCCGTCGAGCAGGCAGCGATGGTCGCGCGTCACTCGAATGTTGTCGACGATCAGCAATTCAAGGAACTCTCTGCATGTTGCTGGGTTGGTTCAAAGAGAAATAGTCCAGAAATACACGCAAAAAGCGGAGAGCCTCACAGTTCTTCACTTCAATGGCTTGTATTGTATTGGCGCTCATTCGCATCCATTTGCGGACCGGCATTTGTCTGCTGTGTGTCCTACTGATCGACGAAAAACCGTCTACAAATCATAGGCACGCGTGGAGCGCAGCAGACCGATGAACAGCGGCGCGCCGAGCAGCGCGGTGATCAACCCGACCGGCAGCTCGGTCGGCGCCACCACGATACGAGCCAGCGTGTCAGCCCAGAGCAGCAGGATAGCGCCGGCCAGTGCCGAGGCGGGCAGTAGCGCACGATGATCCGGCCCGATCAGAAGACGCACGATATGCGGCACGACCAGGCCCACGAAGGCAATGGCCCCTGCCAATGCCACCGAGACGCCCACGCCGGCCGCCACGAGTACGATCAGCCAACGCTTGATCCGGTCGACGCCGAAGCCCAGGTGGCGCGCCTCGGACTCGCCCAGCAATAACGCATTCAGGGCACGTGCCTGTAATGGCAGACCCCCGAGCACGATGGTAGCCACCGCAGCGAGAATCGCCACGCGCGTCCAGTTCGCGCCTTCCAGCCCGCCCATCTGCCACAGGCTGATCCGGCGCAGCATCTCGTTGGAGCCATAGAACTCGAGCAGCGAGGTGAGGCTGCCGGCCAGCGCGCTGATGGCGATGCCGGCCAGCAACATAGTGGCCACCGAAGTCCCGGTGGCGCGCGTGGCAAGGCGGTAGACCACGGCCGTTGCCAGCATGCCGCCGGCAAACGCCGCCAGCGAGACCAGCGACAGGCCCAGCACGCCGGCAATGGTGCCGCCACCGAATACGATCGCCAGGCTGGCCCCGGCCGAAGCGCCGGCGGTTACGCCGATCAGCGACGGGTCGGCCAGCGGATTACGAAACAGTCCCTGCATCGCCGCCCCGCCGACCGCCAGCAACGCACCGACCAAGGCCGTGAGCAGCGCCCGCGGCAATCGGATCTGCCAAACAATGAGATCGGTGCCGGTGCCCGCAGCCGGCGATCCGGACAGCGCCGTCAGAACCTGGTGCAGCGACAGCGATACGGCGCCAAACCGAACAGCCGCAAGCAGGCTGACCACCAGCACTGCGCCGAGCAGGCCGAACAGCACGCCCGGTTTCATTCCAGAATTAACATCGAGTCAGTAATCAACACCACGACGCGCCATAATCCCCGAGGCAAACGCATGCTTGATATCCTTGACCTCGGACACGGTATCGGCAATCTCGCGCAGACCGCGCCCGCCGCCACGTCCCGTGACCACTACCGACTGACTGCTCGGCCGCTCCGTGATGACCTTGAGCACGCGATCGGCGTCCAGATAATCGAAACCGAGCATATAAGTCAGCTCGTCCAGCACCACCAGGTCGAACGACGGATCAGCGAGCATGGCCTCGCAGCAGGCCCAGGTAGCCTTGGCCGCGGCGATATCGCCGGATCGATCCTGGGTATCCCAGGTGAAACCCGTGCCCATCTGGTGGAATTCGACCTGCGGGCAGTGATCACGCAGGTAAAGCTCTTCGCCGGACAGCTGTTCGCCCTTGATGAACTGCACCACGCCCGCCTTGTGGCCATAACCCAGGGCCCGCATGACCATGCCGAAGGCAGACGTGGTCTTGCCCTTGCCGTCGCCGGTGAGCAGGATCATCACGCCGCGCTCGGTGGCGGCGGCCTCGATGGACGCATCGACCTGGGCTTTTTGTTTTTCCATCGCGGCCTTGTGCTTGTTGGCCTTTGGATCTTCGGGGTGTGTCATAAGCAGCTCGTCGGTCTGTGTCAGGTGCCATCCGGCGTATAACTGAACGTGAAGAATACGGTTCGGCCCGGCTGATTGTAGAACGCGACTGTCTGATACTTGCGGTCGAACAGGTTGGCCAGCTTGGCCTGCAGCTTCCAGGCGTCATCCAGCCGTACTTCGCCGCGCAGATCGAACAGGGCATAACCACCGAGCTTGTGCTGATTGGCCGCATCGTCGTAGCGGGAGCCGTTGTAGCGGGCTGTTGCGCCCAACGAAAACCGCGTAAACAGGTCGCGATCGACATCGAATTGCAACGAATAATCCGGCCGACGCGGCAGATGGTTGCCATAGTTGTCGCTACCGTTGCTGCCCTGGGTCTGGTTGCGCGCCGCCAGCCAGTTGGCATTGCCCGCCAGCCGCCAGGCGCCCAGATACGCCTTCATCTCGCCCTCGATGCCGCGGATACGTGCCTGATCCAGGTTCTGCGGCGTGAAGTTCTGATCCAGAGTGATCAGATCGCGGATCTTTGTCTGATAGGCATGGATCGCCCAGGAACCCCAGCGCGGTGCGGCCTTGAATCCCAGTTCGGCGGTCTGGGATTTTTCCGGTTTGAGATCAGGATTCGACGACGGCGGAAAGCCGGCAAAGCTGGGATAATAGAGATCGTTGAAGGTCGGCGCGTGGAACGCGTTGCCGTAGGAAACAGTTGCCGTGTAGACGTCATTGATATGCAGGCCGTAGGTCAGCGAGCCGGTGGCGTGCTGGCCGAATTGCTGATTGTCGTCGCCGCGGGCGGCCAGGTCGATCTCATTGGCGCCGAAACGGCCCTGGTATTCGCCGAACACGGCCTTGTTGTCGCGCTTGCGGCGTGCATAGGCGACCGAACTCGTAACCTCATCCTGGCGATAATCCAGCCCCAGCGTCACCAGATTATCCTTGTTGATAGCGAGATCGTTCTGCCAGGTAACCGTATCGGTCTGTGTCTCGAACCGGCTGGCAAAAGCGACGGTTCGACCGCCGTCGCTTACTAGATGATCGTCGGAGCTATCGCTGCTGCGCCCAAGAGAAAGCGTGGACTTCCAGATGTCAGTGAGCGGAGCGGCCAGCGACAGTCCGTAGACTTCCTGGTGGGTGTCCGACTGGTTGGCTGTGGTGCCGTCGTATTGGTTGTCGCCGTTGGCGCGCAGGTAGTTGCCGTCGACCGACCAACCATTATCGAACGTATAGCCGCCGTTGAAAGAGCCGTCCAGGCGCGAGTAACCGTCGTGATCCGGCTGGTTGGCAAAACAACCTGCGCCGCCGCCCGGGGCGCCGAACGGCCGCCCGTTGCAGGCGTTGAAACCGTTTGTCTGCTGGCCGGACACGCTCACGTTGTAGTGGGCGCGCTCTGTATGGCCCGATATGCCGGCCTGACCCCGATAGCTGCCATAAGTGCCGCCGCCGATCGAGAAGTACGGTGTGACGGCGCTCTTATTGTTCAGCCCTTTGCCGTTGCGGGTGAATATCTGGATCACGCCGCCGATGGCATCCGAGCCGTACAACGACGAGCGCGGTCCGCGCACAATCTCGATGCGCTGAATCTGGGAGACCGGCAGATCCTGGATGGCCGCCAGGCCGCTGGTTGCCGAGCCAAAACGCTGGCCGTCGACCAGCACCAACACCTGATCGGAATTGGTGCCGCGCATGAAAATGGAATCGAGCTTGCCCGGCCCGCCCTGATTGGCAACCGTCACGCTGGGCGTATCAGCCAGCAGTTCGCCGACGCTGCGCGCCTGCAGGCGTTCGATGTCCGCCCGGGTAATGACAGTCGTCGCGGCCAGCGTCCGAGCCTGCAGCTGCGGCGTGCGGGTCGCCGTGACCACGACGTTGTCCAATCGGGTCGGCGCGCCGGCAAGCGCCAGCGCGCCGCCGGCCGCAGCCTGCGCGGCGCCCGACGAACCGCAGAGCGCGAGCGTCAGATAAGTCGCATAGCGCGGCCTGAATAAGGATTGCATGGGTTGTTCTCATGATGAAAGACGCGCGCACCCGCGCATCAGGCGACTGTCGGCCGACAGCGCACGATCCATGAACAACCCGGCAGGCGAGCACGCGGCGAGTGCGCACTCGGGATTCGACAAGCAGTCTCCCCACCGGTCGATCATCGCCCGCCGCGATGCCAAACCCCCTTGAACAGGCCGGTCTCCGGACTCACGAGCGGCGTAACCCAAGATCTACGCCCAGCGTCTGCGTCTTCCCAGACTTGCGCCCAGTGACTCTCCTGCAGAAACCTGTCTCGCCTACCGTTGCGGGGGCAGCGCCGGCGTTGTCGGATGATCCGACGCACCGGCTTCCCGTTTAATCATGCGCACCACGAGCGCGCATGACACCTGTTCAGCGCGCAGCCTAGATACGCCCGCCGTTGTCGTCAACCGTTTTGCTAATCATCGCAAAGCCCGGCATGACAAGGCTTGCGCCGAACACATCACAACGGCGGGCAACGATCAACCGATGCGCGGCCGCCTGGCTTTTCTGTCTATCCGGATAAGCGGATAAACTAGCTGGCTGATCTCGCTGAAGCCCCGTATTCGTGATGGAACTGAAGACCGCACTGGAAAACCGTATTCTCGTGATCGACGGTGCGATGGGCACCATGATCCAGAATCATGGCCCGACCGAAGCCGAATACCGCGGCGAGCGTTTCGCCGACTGGCAATCCGACGTGCAGGGCAACAACGACCTGCTGACGTTGTCATATCCGGACCTGATTCTGGATATCCACCGCCAGTACGCGGCAGCCGGCGCGCATATCATCACCACTAATACGTTCTCGGCCACTACCATTGCCCAAGCCGATTACCATATGGAAGACTTGGCTTACGAGCTGAACACAGCAGCCGCCGCGCTGGCCCGCCAGGTCGCCGACGAGTATCAATCCGCAGACGAACCGCGTTATGTCGCCGGCGTGATCGGGCCCACCAACCGCACGGCCTCGATCTCGCCGGACGTCAATGACCCGGCCAAGCGCAATACCAGCTTCGCAGAACTGGCCAAGGCCTACGGCGATGCGGCCAAGGCCCTGCTCGAAGGCGGCGTCGATATCATCCTGATGGAAACCATCTTCGACACCCTCAACGCCAAGGCCGCGATCTATGCGGTACGCAAGCTGATGCGCGAACAAGGCGTGGATATACCGTTGATGATCTCGGGCACGATTACCGACGCCTCGGGGCGTACGCTGTCTGGCCAGACCACGGAAGCGTTCTATAACTCGGTGTGCCATGCCCGGCCGCTGACCATGGGCCTGAACTGCGCGCTAGGCCCGGATGCGCTGCGCCAGTACGTGGCCGAGATGTCGCGGATTGCGACCTGCTATACCCACGCTTATCCCAACGCCGGCCTGCCCAACGAATTCGGCGAGTACGACCTCACCGCCGACGAGATGGCCGCCCATATTGGCGAATGGGCCGAATCCGGTCTGCTCAATATGGCCGGCGGCTGTTGCGGCTCCACGCCCGAACATATCGGCGCCATCGCCCAGGCCGTGGCCGGCAAGGCCCCGCGCCAGATCCCGGATCGTCCGCGAGCCATGAGATTGGCAGGGCTGGAGCCGTTCACGGCATCGGCTTGAATGACGCTGGTATGGTCATCGCTCGGTTTTGTAGCTACAATGTGGCCACAAACTATGGAGACTGTCATGAACAAGACGGTAGATGTACGCGCCCGTATCGGTGCCGAAGAAAAACAGCGCGCCAGCGACACGCTGGCGAGCATGGGATTGACGGTCAGCCAGGCAATACGCCTGTTTCTTAATGATGTTGCCGAGACTCAGTCGCTGCCGTTCGAGATCAAGACCCCCAATCGGCAAACCGTTACGGCACTGAAGGAACTCGACCGGGGCGATGGACAGACATACGAGAGCGTGGACGAAATGTTCGACACGCTGAGCAAGGATTAATGCGTGCGGTCATTGCGAACCACGAAAACGTTTGAGAAGGATTTCAAGCGAGTCGCAAGACAAGGCCGCGATATGAAGCGGCTGAAGGCCATCATCCAGCCATTAAGCAAAGGCGAGCCGCTGTCGCCGCTTAGACGTGACCATGCATTGGTCGGTAACTTCGGCGATTGTCGCGAGTGCCACGTCCAGGCTGACTGGCTGCTCATTTATCAAACAACAGAGACAGAGTTGGCGCTGGTACGTACCGGCAGCCACTCTGATCTTTTTTCGTAGGCCGCGCTGCCAACGCGATATTGGCGCCCTCTTCCGGATCCATGGTTATGACTTCAATCGCAAACTTCATCAACATCGGCGAGCGCACCAACGTCACCGGTAGCGCACGCTTTCGCAAGCTGATCAAGGAAGAGAATTACGACGCGGCCCTTGCCGTGGCCCGCGATCAGGTCGAGAACGGCGCCCAGATCATCGATATCAACATGGACGAAGGCATGCTCGACTCCGAGTTTGCCATGCGTCGATTTCTGAATTTAATCGCCGGCGAGCCGGATATCTCACGCGTGCCGATCATGATCGACTCGTCCAAGTGGGAGATCATCGAAGCCGGCCTGCAGTGTATCCAGGGCAAGGGGATGGTGAATTCCATCTCGCTCAAGGAAGGCGAGGAGAAGTTTCTTGCCCAGGCCCAGGCCTGCCTGGACTACGGCGCAGCCGTGGTGGTGATGGCGTTTGATGAAGACGGCCAGGCCGACACCGAGGACCGCAAGGTTGCGATTGCCGAGCGCGCTTACCACATGCTCCTCGACAAGCTCGATTTCCCGCCTGAAGACATCATCTTCGATCTCAATATCTTTGCCATCGCGACCGGCATCGAAGAACACAACAACTACGCGGTCGATTTCATCAACGCGACCAAGCGACTGCGCAAGACCTGTCCGCACGCCCATTTCTCGGGCGGCCTGTCGAACGTGTCGTTCTCGTTCCGTGGCAACGAGCCGGTACGCCAGGCCATGCATACGGTGTTTCTCTATCACGCGATTCCGGCCGGGCTGGACATGGCGATCGTCAACGCAGGCCAGCTCGAGGTCTATGACGATATTCCCGACAAGCTGCGCCGCGCCTGCGAGGATGTGATCCTCAACCGGGATCCCGATGCGACCGAGCGTCTGCTGGAACTGGCAGAGGAATACCGAGGCGGCGGCAAGAAAAAAGAATCCAAGGAAGATCTGGCCTGGCGCGAGCTGCCGGTGATCAAGCGTCTCGAACACGGGCTGGTCAAGGGCATCGATACCTATGCCGTCGCCGACACCGAAGAAGCACGCCTGGAGGCGGACAAGCCGCTGGATGTGATCGAAGGCCCGCTGATGGACGGCATGAACGTCGTCGGCGATCTGTTCGGCGCTGGCAAGATGTTCCTGCCGCAGGTGGTGAAATCCGCGCGCGTGATGAAAAAGGCCGTGGCTCATCTGCTACCCTTCATCGAGGACGAGAAGGATGACGCCGACAAGGGCCAGTCCAACGGCGTCATCATCATGGCGACGGTCAAGGGCGACGTCCACGATATCGGCAAGAACATCGTCGGCGTGGTGCTCCAGTGCAACAACTTCGAAGTGATCGACCTGGGCGTGATGGTGCCGATGGCCGATATCCTGGATGCCGCCGAAAAGCACAATGCCGACGTCATCGGCCTGTCCGGACTGATCACGCCCTCGCTGGACGAGATGGTGAGCGTCGCGGTCGAGATGCAACGACGCGGCATGGATACGCCGTTGCTGATCGGTGGTGCGACGACCTCGCGGGCGCATACCGCAGTCAAGATCGACCCGATGTACGACGGCGCGATCATGTGGGTGAAAGATGCCAGCCGGTCGGTGCCGGTAGCCGCCAGGATGGTCAGCAAGACCGGTCGCGAGAAGCTCAAGGCCGAGCTCAAGGAAGAATATGATCAGGTTCGCGAGCGCCATGCCAACAAGCGCAAGGAAAAATTCCTGACGCTCGCCGACGCCCGCGCCAACCGGGTGCAGCTGGATTGGAATAGCTACGAGCCGCCGCGGCCCGCGCTGCCGGAATCCACGCCCTACGCAAAACGCCAGCCGCTGCCCTATGCCAACGGTGCAACGACCAGCGGCGAGCCACAGTCCGGCCTCTATGTATTCGAGGATTTCCCGATCGCCGACCTGGTTGACACCATCGACTGGACGCCGTTCTTCCAATCCTGGGAAATGCGCGGGCGTTATCCCGATATTCTTAACGACCCGACCAGGGGGCCAGAAGCCAAGAAACTGTTTGCGGATGCCCAGGCAATGTTGCAAAAGATCGTCGACGAACACTGGCTGACCGCCAACGGCGTGGTTGGGATCATGCCGGCACAGACGTCCGGTGACGATATCGAGGTGCTGTCTGACGACCGAAGCGAAGTGGTGTCGGTGGTACATCAGCTGCGCCAGCAATCAGAACACCGCAAGGGCGTGCCCAACCGCAGCCTGGCCGATTTCGTAGCGCCCGAGGATTCAGGCAAGCCCGACTGGCTGGGCGCGTTTGCGGTCACGGCCGGTCTGGGTGCCATCGGCCGCGTCATGGCCTTCAAGGCCGAGCACGATGATTACAACGCCATCATGCTCGAATCGCTGGCCGATCGACTGGCCGAATCCTTCGCCGAATGGCTGCATCGCTATGTGCGCACCGAAATCTGGGGCTATTCGAAGAGCGAAGCGCTGACCAGCGGCGATCTGATCGGCGAGAAATATGCCGGTATCCGCCCGGCCCCTGGTTACCCTGCCTGCCCCGAACATACCGGCAAGGACACGCTCTGGGAATTGCTCCACGTGGAACAAAACGCGCGCATCGAGCTCACCGAGTCCAAGGCCATGTGGCCAGGCGCCGCTGTTTCAGGCTGGTACTTCAGCCATCCCGAGTCGCGCTATTTTGTGCTCGGTCGGGTCGCCAAGGACCAGGTCGAAGACTATGCCGAGCGAAAAGGCTGGGATATCAAGACCGCCGAGCGCTGGATCGGGCCGAACCTCGGATATGAGCCAGAACGTTAGCCGGAAGACCTGGGCGTGATTGAAGACCACGCCTGGTATCGGCGTTCAGCCACTTGATACGGGCATGCAAGTTCGTAGTCGCTGAGTCACGCCCCCGTTAACCACCGATAGGCAATATCAGCAGGGGCGTGGCTACGTATTATCCCGCTCTTTTCGCCACCCAGATTCCGGTGTATAACAATACAACGACCGCGAGCGATGGCAATTGATCGTCTGGCTGGTCGGCGCGGATTCAACGAGATAGGTGGTTCGATGATCGTCCGTCAGCCCGCTGACCTGCCCGAGTCCGATGCGACGATAGACGCCGACGGCTGGCAAAGCCGAAGGTTGCTGCTGGCCCGGGACGGCGTCGATTATTCGCTGCACGACACGACGATGAGTGCCGGCAGCGAGACGCTGCTCGATTATCCACATCATCTGGAATCGGCCTATTGTATCGAGGGCGAGGGCGAGCTTGAGCATATCGGCAGCGGAGATCGCTATCCGGTCACGCCAGGCACGATCTATACATTGGCACGCGGCGATCGCGTGCGTCTGCACGCCACCACCGAGTTGCGCCTGATCTGTGCGCTGACGCCGGCACTCGCCGGCCACGAAACACTGGATTCGCACGGTGGTTATCCGCTGACCCCGGAAGCACGCCCTGCGCTGCGCAAGAAGAACGTGTTCGTGGTCAATCTCAACGAGTTCAACCTGGGCCGCCTGCGCTCGATCCGCAACGCCGAGAACTATGACTTTCTCAAGCTGCTGGATGCCTCGGACGTGCTCGAACAAGAGCACTACGATATCGATCACATCCTCACCAAGGCCCGTGCCCAGCTCGAACAGTATCCTGGCGCAGTCGACGGGCTGATCCACTATATCGATTTCCCGGTAAGCACGACCGTGCCTATTCTATGTCGTGAATTCGATCTACCTTCAGCCTCGCTGGAAGCCGTGCTTAAGTGCGAACACAAGTTCTGGAGCCGCTACGAACAGCGTCAGTGCATCCCTGACCACATTCCGAAGTTTGCGGCCTTCAATCCCTTTGACGACGACGCACTGGACACGCTTGGTCTGGATTTTCCTTTCTGGGTCAAGCCGATCAAATCGTTCTCGTCTTATCTCGGTTTTCGTATCGACAACGCCCAGGACTGGGCCAGAGCGATCACCGAGATCCGTGCGCACATCGGACGCTTCGAGGGCCCGTTCGACAATCTGCTGGAACGGGTAGAGATGCCGTCCGAAGTGGCCGGTATCGGCGGTGGCGACTGTATTGCCGAAGCGATCATCGGCGGCCGTATGTGTACTCAGGAAGGCTTTGTCCACAAGGGCAAGATGCGAGTCTACGGCACCGTGGACTCGCTGCGCGAACCCAATGGCTCATCGTTTGCGAGCTATCAGTACCCTTCACGTTTGCCGGCACGCGTTCGCAAGCGCATGACCGAGATCATCGAGATATTTCTGGCCCATATCGGCTACGACAACGCACCGTTCAACGTCGAGTTCTTCTGGGACGCCAACACCGACCGTATCTGGCTCCTGGAAGTCAACGCGCGCATATCCGAATCGCACGCCGACCTGTTCCGCAAGGTCGACGGCGCCTCTCATCACGAGATCGCGGTTGATCTGTCCTTGGGTGCCCGGCCGCGTTTGCCCTATCGCGACGGCGAGTTCGCCTATGCGGGCAAGTTCTTCATCCGTGCTTATCACGATGCGCTCGTCAAGGGCGTGCCCGGGCCCGAACAACTCGCCGACATCGAGCGGCTGATACCGGATACCGTCGTAAGTATCCTGCCGCAACCTGGACAGCGCTTGTCCGAGATGATGGATCAGGACAGCTACAGCTATACCCTGGCGCTGCTCTGGATCGGTGCGGCCTCACCGGGCAAGCTGGTCAAACGCTTTGAGCAGGCAGTAGAGATTCTGGCGTTCGACCTGGAGCCGGTCTGATCATCAAGAATACGCGCCTCCGGTTGCTGATCGTCGAGCCAAGGAGCGCCGGACAGGTCCGAGACCCTTCAGCTGGACAGGCCAAACGTGGTGGGATCGGCTTCCAACAGGCGCTCGGTGGCCTTGGCAAGCGTGCGCGCGACCCGTTCGGTGTTCTTCAGCGACACATATTCATTGGGCGCGTGGGCCTGTTCGATATCGCCGGGGCCGTACACCACGGTAGGCACGTTGCCGACGCGTACCCAGGCCGACATGTCGCAGCCATAGGGGGCTGCCGCTACCGTGGGCGGCGCGCCGAATACGCTCTCGCCGGCCTCGCAGAGCGCGCTGATCAACGGATGATCTGATCGGGTCTGGGCCGAGCCAAAGCCGGCCGCGCGCCAGTGAACCTGCGGCGGATGCTCGCTCAGCCAGGCGTTGCTGCGCAGCCCTTGCGCCAGGGTACGCTCGAACCGGGTCTTGGCCTCGTGCGTGGTTTCGTCCAGCGCCACGCCGATGCGTACTTCGATCTCCAGCCGATCCATGACGCTGGACGACCACTGGCCGCCGTGAATGGTGCCCACGCTGGTGGCGTAGGGCAGCCTGAGGCTCTGCATCAGCGGATGACGTTCGCTCTCGTTGAGTACCCGCTCGCCTTCGCGCAGTACCTCGTGAACCGCCAGATAATGATCCAGTGCATTCTGGCCCATCAGACGCCGGCTGGCGTGGGCCGACAAGCCGTTGATTTCGATCCGACAGGACATGGCACCGGCGTGCGCGATGATCAGTTCCGGCTGGCCGTTCTTTTCGGTCGGCTCGGTCACAATCGCCGCGTCTGCCACGCAGCCGCGCCGGATAGCCGCCAGCGTGCCCAGGCCGCTGTCCTCCTCTGCCGGCACGGCGACGAACAATACCCGGCCAGGAAAATCTCGCGGGCCGCGGATGAATGTCTCGAACGCTTCGAGCGCCGCAATCACACCCGATTTCATATCGGCCGCACCGCGACCGTAGAGCGTGTCGCCCTCGACCACGCCGGCATAGGGTTCATGCGTCCAATGGCTGTAATCGCCGGGCGGTACCACGTCGACATGGCCGGTGAGCAGAATCGTCGGCCCTGGCCGCGTGCCCCGGATCTGGCCGGACACCACCGGCACCCAGGCGCGTTCTACCTCGTGCCCCGGATAATCCGGATCCGTTACCAGCTTGCCGATACCGTCATACCAGTAGTCGACTTCCGCACCGGCCTCGGACAGCCAATCAGCGATGCGCCGAATCGCAGCTTCCTCGTCGCCGGTCACCGAGGGTATCCGCACCAGATCAACCAGCCGCTCCCGCAGCCGGTCACCGTCAATCAAGTCAGCGCGTTCGGGCATGGGCATTCTCCTTTTCTTCATATTTGTCCGCAGATAGACGTAAATAAAGACAAAAAACGAAAAGCAGATAGTCAGTGCGTTTTTTAATCTGCGTTCATCTGCGGATAAAATGCCTTTACTTGATTACCCGCGTTCTTTCGCGGACAAAATCCCGGATCGGTTGATTGCGCCAAGTCTTAGATTTTTCACACCTGATCTCGCGGCACCGTCACCTGCCATTCGTCTTCATAGACTGGCTCGCCCGCCTCGAACGCCGCCAACGTGGCATGGATATAGAAATTACCGGCGTCGGCGTACATACGCGTCCTGGTATGCGTGCGCACGTCCCAGCCGTCACGCTTGAAGCCTAGTGTCCATTCGGCTTCAGCTTCGGCCGAGTGTAGATCGTTGACGACCGCTGTGTAACGTTCGTGGCCGCGTTTCTCGATCTGGGTGCCAGTATCCTCGAGCCGATAGACGCCTTCGGCATCGGTGATGTCCAGCGAGAAACGGCCGGTTTCCAGATCGTGAATGATCTGCCAGTCGTTGACAGCCGGCTCGATGACCGTGTTTTCAGCGAGCATCGAACCCGCCGGCGGCGCGAGTGCAGGCAAGGCGGCGTCTTCTTCGCGCGTGGCGCGTACCGGTAGCGTCAGCACGCTGTCCGAGGGAAACACGGTGAGCGTCACCGGCTCCGGCGACGGCCAGGTCAGCGGCCAGTACGAGGTCGACAATGACAGCCGAATCCGATGCCCGGCCGGGAAACGCTGGGCAATGTCGTTGAGCTGGAGGCGTACGCGATAACGCTCACCGGGCTCGAGCGTCTCCGGGTTTTCGTGGCTGTCCCGATGGTTGAGATTGAGCACGGTATAAGTTACCCGCGTCACGCTGCCGTCAGGCCGCACGTCGTTGAGCCGCGCGGCGATCATTGCCGTTGGCTGGTCCACCGCCAGCCCCAGATCGATCACCGGTGCGCCAAGGATCTCGACCGCTGCATCGAGCGGCGCAGTCTCGAATACCATCGAGCCGGCATCGTCGGCGCGCTGGTCGCCGGCCAGGTCCGGGCCGTCGGCATAAGAGCACCATTTGCCGCCCTGCAGGCCGATACTCAGGGGCGAACGGATACGACGGGCCGGCGTCTTTTCGTCGGCAGGCTCGGCGCCCATCGTGCCGGCGCCCAGATGCAGCCGGCGCTCCTCGATATTGGCCGACGGCCA
This sequence comes from Salinisphaera sp., assembly GCA_027858915.1. Classification (GTDB taxonomy): domain Bacteria; phylum Pseudomonadota; class Gammaproteobacteria; order Nevskiales; family Salinisphaeraceae; genus Salinisphaera. The sequence continues at coordinate 71,482 of JAQIBT010000085.1, read as the reverse complement.
GCCGGGTTCGCCCACCCAGCGCCCTGGGCGGACTTCGTAGCGCCGCTGCGGCGGCGCAGAATCCAGCATCCAGGCGCGCAGCGGTGGCTCGTCCATAACGCCGGTCTCCTCGCCCTTGAGCCAGTAATCCCACCAGCGCAGCGATTCCTGCAGAAAGCCGATCGCCGGCCCGGCCTCGCCGAGATGCGGATAGCGATGGCTCCACGGCCCTACCAGGCCCTTGGTCGGCGCGTCGAGATTAGCCAACAGGCGAAATACCGCGTTGGAATACCCGTCGGCCCAACCGCTGACCGCATAGATCGGGCAGCGGATAGCCGAGAAGTCCTGGCACACGGATCCGTGCTTCCAGAACCCGTCACGATGCTGATGCCGCGTCCACTGATCCAGCCACAGGCCGGAACCCTTGAGCCGATCCAGCCACATACTGCGCCAATTGTCGCCGACCACGGCCGGATCGGGCGGGCAGGAGTTGCCGGCAAACATAATCGAGGCCCAGGACAAATTGTCCAGCAGCATGCAGCCGCCCATATAGTGCACGTCGTCGGCATAGCGATCGTCGGTCGAGCAGACGGTGATCACGGCCTTGAGTGCCGGCGGCTGCAAGGCAGCGATCTGCAAGCCGTTGAAGCCGCCCCAGGAGATGCCGATCATGCCGACGTTGCCGTCGCACCACGGCTGGCTGGCCAGCCACTCGATGATCGCGACGCCGTCAGCCAGCTCTTGCTCGGTGTACTCATCGACGAGCATGCCTTCGGAATCGCCGCTGCCACGGATATCCACGCGCACCGAGGCATAGCCGTGACCGGCGAAGTAGGGATGATTGAGGTCGTCGCGCGGGCGGGTGTGATCGGACTTGCGGTACGGGATGTATTCAAGGATCGCCGGCACCGGATTGTCGCCAGCGTCTTCCGGCATCCAGATCCGGGCAGCCAGCCGCACGCCGTCGGCCATGGTGATCCAGACGCCGTCGAGTTCCTGTATTTCGTTGGGGAATATCCGTAGCCGTCGCATGTTTGTTCTCGTTTGTTGTCAGTCGGGCCGGATATCGAAACGCAGGCGCTTGCGGCATCGTTGATAGCGCTCGCGCAGGCTCGGTACGTCGTCGGCGCCCAGATAGAGCAGTGCCAGCGCGTAGCTGTAGGTTTCCTGATGGGTGAGGTCCGACAGGCGGGTGCCGGCCGTGACGTGGGGTTCGAAGATCATACCCGGTACGTCGGCCGCGAGCGCTTCGACTTCTGATTTGTCCGGCACCTGCCCCACCACGCCGTCGTGGTAGTGGCGCAGAAAACAGCAGGCCGCATAGGCAAACTCGCCGCCGCCGTGTGCGAATCGCGGTTTCTGGCCCAGCGCTACATCGACGACCACGTCGTGATTGGAAACGCCGTCGACTTTTTCGAACAGGTCGCTGTGGTGCTGGGCGATCCGGGTATTGATCTCCAGCAGCCAGACGTTATCGGCCGCCGCATCCCAGAAAAACTCGATATTGAATGCTGACTGGTCGAAGCCGATATGCTCGAGCACGCGCGTCGCGATCTCCTGCATGCGCCGGATGGCACGCCGCGGCAACCGCGACGGGTATTGATAGCGCAGAAACGTCGAGCGGTTGCGCGCCCGAATCGAGTCGATCACGCCATGAAAACATACCTCGCCGTCGAATACATAGCCTTCCAGCGTGCATTGCCGGCCGCCAATCAGCGATTCGGCGATGCAGTAATGACCGCCGACGTCGGCGACTTCGGCCGGCAGATCGGCGTATTCGAGGATATGGTCGAACGGCTCGGCGAAAATACCGATATGGGCCCGTATTTCGGCGAGTGCTACGGCAAACTCGGCCGCGTTGCCGACGCGAAAACCCAGATAAGACCCGGAAGACTTCACCGGCTTGATCCAGAACGGATAGTCAAGCGTCAGCGCGCCGACCGGATCGTCGCCGAACGGATCGACCAGTTCGAAGCGCGGGATATGCTCGGGCACGACCTCGCGCTGCACCAGCCGGCTCCAGTACTTGTGCTCGCAGCGCAACAACGATTCGAGGCTGGGCGCGCGCAGGTTAAAGCGCCGCGCCAGAATCGGCAGCATGGTGCTGACCGGGAAATCCACATAGCCGATAATCGCGTCCGGTGGAGCCTCGAAGGCTTCGACCTGGGCCTCCGCGCGGGCGAGCATGTCCTCAATCGGGAAATAATCGGCTTCCAGAATTTCACTCGGATCGATCAGGCCAATGAAATGGCACTCGGCGCCGGCCCGAGTGCGCTCAAGCTTGCGCCGATTGAAATGGTCCAAACCCAGTACGAATACGTTCCGCCGCTGCATATCTGCACTCCTGCTAACGTTTCCCTTGGTTGACCGCATTCTGACAGCTGCCGCGCGGTTCTGTTGCGCTTTCAGCGCTTATAAACAACACGGCCCGCGACCAAGGTCTGCTGTGGAGCCAGATCGGCGTCCAGCAGGGCGATATCGCCGTCGTAGCCCACGGCCAGACGCCCCTTGCGTGCCTGCAGCCCAAGCACACGCGCTACATGCCCTGATATCAGTCCGAGCGCCTGATCGAGCGGCAGTACGGCTTCTCGGATCAACAGCTGCCAGTCGCCGAGCAGCGCGCCGTTGCCGGCTACCCGCATACCGGCATAGTCGCCACGCGCGTCGAACGCCGGCAGGCTGCCGTTGCAATCCGAGCTCATGGTGATCTGTTCGACCGGCACGCCAAGCGCGAGCAGACGCGAGACAGCGTTGAAGGCCGAAAACTCGTGTTCGCCGGGGCAATCGTCGAACGCGGTGACGTCTACCGTCGCGCCGAATTCGAGCGCGAATTCAGCGGCCTCCTGGAGCAGCGAGTGGCGGCGATTGACGTGGGTGGGAATCACCTGATCGGCGGGTATCTCGGTCTCGCGCAGCAGACGCCGCAGCGGTTCGAGCCCGCGCGTGCCGTCGCCGACATGGAAATGACAGATACCGCGCTTGCCAGCCAGCATCGCGCCGACGCGCGTCTCTGCAACCAGACGCGCAATCTCGTGGTCGCTGGGCTGGCTGGAGCGGTGGTCGGATATCGCTATTTCGCCAACGCCGATCACCTCGGGTATCCAGGCCAGATCGCGCTGGATATCGCCGGTCAGGGTCGGCGGCGGCACGCGGTAGGCGCCGGTATACATATAAGCCGCGATACCGTCGGCGCGCAGGCTGCGCACCTTGGCCAGCACGTCCGCCGGGGTACGGCTGATGCTGTCGGTGCCAAGTACGCCAACCACCGTGCCAATACCACGGGCTGCGATGTCGGCGGCCGCAATTTCCGGGCAACGGCTGCCGCAGCCGCCCTCGCCGCCGCCGCCGGTGACGTGTACATGCTGGTCGATGAAGGCAGGAACAGCAGTGAGATCGGGCGCATCGATTGTCGCCACCGGCCAATCCGCCGGCACCGAAAGATGCCGCCCGAGCGCCGCGATCCGGCCGTTCGCGATCAGGATATCGGTGGCATCCAGTGGCTCCGGTGCGAAAATACGGCCGACGCGTAACACGGTTATGAGCGGGGCATCGCTGTTCTGATCATGTGTCATCGAACGCAGCCGGTTACAAGCTGATGGTAGGCGCAGTGGGCAGGCTGCGGCCGCGGATCTGCGCGATGGCTTCATCGATATATTCGACCAGCAATACCAGCAGATCGCCCTCGTGGGCCATATCCAAGGCCTGCGCTACGGCCTCGTGCTCGTCCAGTACGACCTCTACCGGGCCGCTGCGCTGGTCCTTCTCGCCCTGGGCCTCGTCCTGAGATAGGGCGCCCTGTTTCACCAGGCCGGCGACCTCGCCGGGCGGGCGGCCGCGCGGATAGGGCTCGCAGACAAACAGGGCGTCGTGCATATGCGCCAGCTGCGCGCCCAGGGCACGGATATCGTCGTCGCGACGGTTGCCGGGCGAGCTCGCGACGTAAATCCGCCGGTTGGCGGGCAGGCTATTGACCAGTTCGTGCAGCGCCTGCAGGGCCGGTACGTTATGCGCGTAGTCGATCAGCACCCGTACGCCGTCGATATCGATCAGGTTGGTACGGCCGCGGTTCTGGCCGAGGGTCGGATGGAAGGTCTGCAGGCCCATGTGGATATCAGCTACGGTCAAGCCGAGCGCATGCGCCGCGGCCGCCGCAGCCAGCGCGTTGGCGACGTTGAAACGGGCATGGCCACCAAAGCTGATCGGCATATCGGCCAGCGCAATGATGTCGGCCTCTACCTGGCCCTGGCGCATTACCACCCGCTCGTCACGCACGGTGAAGGCAACGCCATGCTCGCGCACATGCGCAGCCACCGCTTCGGAATCCGGGTTCAGGGTGAAGAAAATGATTGGCCCGCGCGCCCAGCGCCGGCTTTCGTACACCCGCGCGTCGTCGGCGTTGAGCACCGCGGTGCCGCCTTCGCGCACCGCATCGATCACCACGGTCTTGCAGCGGGCCAGCTCGTCCAGCGTATGAATATCGTTTTCGCCGAGATGATCGCTCGCGATATTGAGCAGCACCCCGACTTCACACTCGTCGAAGCCCAGCCCGCGGCGCATGATGCCGCCGCGCGCGACCTCTAGTATCGCGTGTTCGACTGTCGGCTCGCGCAGCACGGTGGCCGCTGCCTGCGGGCCGCTGTAGTCGCCGCGCATGACCACGTGATTATCGATCTCGATCGTGCCAGTGGTGGCCATGCCAACCCGGCGCCCGGCCTGGCGCAACAGATGCGCGATCAGGCGCGTGGTCGTGGTCTTGCCGTTGGTGCCGGTGATTGCGGTGATCGGAATCCGGCCGTTGGCCTGCGTCGGGTCGTGGTTTGGGCCGAACAGCATATCGATGATGTGTTTGCCGATATCGCGACCTTCGCCGTGGGTAGGCGACAGATGCATGCGCAATCCCGGCCCCGCGTTGACCTCGACCACCGCCGCGGACTGGTCCTCCAACGGCCGGGTCAGCGTTTCGGCGAGCAGATCGATGCCGATGATATCCAGCCCGATCAGCCGGGCGATGCGCTCGGCGGCAAACCGGACTTCCGGATGCACATGGTCAGTGACGTCGGTGGCCGTGCCACCGGTGCTCAGGTTCGCAGTGGCTTTGAGCCAGACGATATCGCCAGCGGCGATCACGCTGTCCCGGGTGAGCCCTTGCTGGCTGGTCAACCGGTCCGACTGCTCGTCGAGCTCGATCTGGGTCAGCAGGTTTTCGTGGCCTATGCCGCGGCGCGGGTCGCTATTCTCGGCGTCCACCAGCGCCTGCAGCGTCGATTGGCCGTCGCCGGTCACATGCGCTGGCCGGCGCCGGGCCGCGGCCACCAGCTGGCCGTCGATCACCAGCAGGCGATGATCCTCGCCGTGAATATATTGCTCGACCACCACCGACGCGTGGCGCAGATAGGCGGCCGCATAGGCCTCTATCAAGGCGTTGTCGTCGCCTACGTCGATACTCACGCCGCGGCCGTGGTTGCCAACCAATGGCTTGACTACCACCGGATAGCCCAGCGTCCGTGCTGCCGCCAGCGCCTGCTCGAGCGAGTCGCAGACGTGGCCCGCAGGCACCGGGATGCCGGCATCGCCGAGCACCTGCTTGGTCCAGTTCTTGTCGTCGGCCATGCCATAGCCGATCAGGCTGGTGCGGCCGGTAACCGCCGCCTGGATACGCTGCAGATGATGGCCGTGGCCGAGTTGCACATAGCTGCTGTTGTCGTCGAGGCGGGTGGCTGGAATACCTCGGCGCGCTGCAGCGTCGACAATCGCGGCCGTGGACGGCCCGAGCATATGCGCATCGCGCACCTCCTTGAGGCGGGCGATCACCGGATCCAGATCGATGTCGTCGTCGCTGAACAACTGCGTCACGAGTTCAACGGCTGCTACCCCGGCGGCCAGCCCGCTGGCCTCGTCGCGGTAGCGATAGACCACGTTGTAGATACCGGTTTCATAGGAATCCACGGTCTTGCCGTAGCCAACCGAGAAGCCAATCAGATTCTGCAATTCGATCGCTACGTGCTCGACGATATGCCCGGCCCAGGTGCCGCGCGCCAGCCGTTCGAAAAAACCGCCCGGTCGGCCGACTGAACAACGGTGTTCGGCCAGGCTTGGTATCAGCGCGGCCAGCCGGTCGCCAATACCCGGCACCGTGTCGCTCGGCCGCGTCTCGAGCTCGCCGATATCCAGACGCATCAGAATCGCCGGATAGCGGCTGTAGTAGTTGGGACCGCGCAATGCACGATGTTCGAGTATGTTCATGGCGATTCCGAAGCTGGCCTTCGCGCCTTGACCTCGTCTGGTTCAAGATAAGTGCGCGCGTCGATATCAAAGCCGTGGCCACTGACGAGCGCATGCATGATGACGTGTTCGATGGCGACGGCCCCGCCCATCGACAGCTCGGCGACATTCGAACGCGCCAGATCCCGGCTGTCGACCAGAATGACGTGGCCTGGACCGATCGCCTCGAGCATCCGGTCCGGGTGGATGATCACGCCCGCGTCCTCGCCGATGCCTACGCCAAGAATTTCGGGATTGGTGGCACCGACTTCCATCAGGCGCGTGAACCGACCGCGCTCGAGAAAATGGGTATCGATGATCAACCCGTCGACGAACCCCAGCCCGGCGCTCATGTTCACCTCGCCCTTGTGCAGGGCATCGGCTGCCTTGCCGTTGTAGATCATGGTGGCGCAAAGCGCCGCCGCGCCCGCGCTGGTGCCGGCGATCACCGCGCCGGCTGCGAAGCGCGCACGGATCGCGGTCAGCAACGCCGACCCGCCCAGCACGCTGGTCAGGCGCAGTTGGTCACCGCCGGTGAAGAAGACGATGCCACTGGATTCGACCGCCCGCACATTTTCCGGGCTGTCTGCCGCGTCGCGCGATTGCGCCGGCAACAGATGCACGCGGCCAGCCCCCAGACGGGTGAAGACTTTTTCATAGGCAGGCAGGATGTCGTCGGGAATACCGCTGGCGGTCGCAATCACCGCCACGTCGTTATTGCCCTCCGGTGCCAGCGAAACGACCTTCGACAGCACCGCCGGCTCAGATTGCTTGTCTTCCGCACCGCCGATCGCGACGAGATGGCCAGTGGTTGATTGCAACACGATGATCCCTGTGGAGTACGGAAGCGCAGCTTTAGCCGGCAAGCACACTGCTTGCCACCAGTCTACGCCCCGTTTGACCAAGTCACAGCGCGCCGCGGCCGCGTTACCGGATCAGTATACGGCCGTGGTGGCGCGATCGACCGGGCGTGCCGTCATTTCATGCTCATGTGCTAGCAGCTCGCCCATGATGCTGACCGCTATCTCCGCCGGCGTATCGCTTTTCATGGCCAGACCGATCGGGCCCTGCACGCGATCCAGGGCTGCCCTGGTGATGCCGCGTTCTTGCAGCGCCTGGTGGATCACACGGATCTTGTTGCGGCTGCCCATCACGCCGAGCCAGCGACAGTTCATGGTAGCCAGCGTTGCCAGCGCCTCGATATCGTCGGTGACGGCGGTGGTCATGACCACGACGCGGGTCAGGCCTGCGTACCCGAGACCCATGGCCAACTCGGCGTAGTCGCCCGGCGACTGGCAGCGCACATCGGGCGGCCAGTCGCCGTCGGCCATCACATCGGCGCGGGTATCGAAGACATCGACCCGGTAGCCGACGTTCGCGGCTAGGCGCGCCAGCGCCCGGCCACAGTGGCCGGCGCCGACGATGGCCAGCCGACGGCGACTGATGTTCTCCTCGGCGTATTGCCAGCTGCCTTGCGCGTTAGTCAGGCGCAGCGACGGCTGGGCGAAATCCGGTGCTGCGTCACTGACGCGCAGGCCGTCGGCGTCGATGACGAGCGTGGCCGCCGACTCGTCTTCGCGCTCGAGGGCGGCGACGAAGTGCGCGACGCTGTCGGCGTCCTGCGCGCCAACCAGCACCGCCGACAGATTGGTCTGCTCGCCGGCACAGATCAGCCCAGAGGCGTCGGCATCGCCGGTCCGTCGATGCACGAGGCGCTGGATACGCGGCGGATACGCGCTCTGCGCCAAGGCTTCGTGGGCCTGGGCCAGCACATTGGCCTCCATGATGCCGCCGCCGATCGTGCCTTGCATGTCGCCGCGCGCATCGACCAGCGCGCGGGCGCCAAGCGTGCCGGGCGAGCCGCGGGTGTTGGCCACCACCAGCACCACGAAGACCGGCTCACCGGTCGCCAGACGCTCGTCCACTGCGCGCCAGAAAGCCAGCACGGTCACTGCCGGCGTCCCGCACCCGAAGGCTCAAGTCCGCGCGCCTGTGCGCTCGCCGCCATCATTTATTCGGCCTCTTCGGCGACGCGCCGCTGGCGCGGCTGGGGCGCCGGGGCGCGCATCGCCTCGATCGCGAGCAACACCGCTTCTGGCGTGGCCGGGGCATGCAACGGCGCGGCATAGCGATAGCCGTTGACCGCGGCCAGCGCGTCCTTGATCGCGTGCAACACCGACAGGCTGAGCATCAACGGCGGCTCACCCACGGCCTTGGAGCGATAAACGGCTTGCTCGATGTTCTCGCCGCGCTCATAGATCTTGACGTTGAACTGTTCGGGCACGTCGCTGCACACGGGAATCTTGTAGGTAGACGGCGCATGGGTCTGGATCCGCCCGGCGTCGTCCCAACACAGTTCCTCGGTGGTCAGCCAGCCAGCGCCTTGAATGAAGCCGCCTTCGATCTGGCCCATGTCGATGGCCGGGTTCAGTGAACGGCCGACATCGTGGAGGATATCCACCCGGGTCATGCGGTATTCGCCGGTCAGCGTATCGATCAGCACTTCTGTACAGGCTGCTCCATAGGCGAAGTAGTAGAACGGCCGGCCGGTGCCGTCAGCGTTGACCTCAAGCTTGGGCGTGGCATAGAAGCCGGCGGCCGATAGCTGGATCCGATTCATGTAGGCCAGCTTCACGACTTCGGCGAAGCCCGCCAGCCGTCGTTCGCCGGCGAACACGGCATTGTCGCGGAACTCGATCTTGTCTTGCGATGCCACGTCGAAATGATCGCGGATAAGCGGCAGCAGGCGGTCGAGGATCTTGTTGGCCGCGTTGTAGGCTGCCGCGCCGTTGAGATCGGAGCCAGCTGAGGCCGCGGTGGCCGATGTATTGGGCACCTTGCCGGTATTGGTGGCAGTGATGCGCACCCGGTCGAGATCGATACCGAACACCTCGGCGACCACCTGGGCGACCTTGGTATGCAGGCCCTGGCCCATCTCGGTGCCGCCGTGGTTGAGCTGCACGCTACCGTCCTGATAGACCAGTACCAGCGCGCCGGCCTGGTTGAGATGCTTGGCGGTGAACGAGATACCAAACTTGACCGGAGTCAGGGCCATGCCTTTCTTCAGCCACGGGCTGTCGGCGTTCCAGGCACGGATTGCCTCACGTCGCCGGGCATAGTCGGAACTCGCCTCGAGCTCGGGCAGAAGGTCATGCAGCACATTGTCCTCGACGGTCATGCCGTAGGGCGTGACGTTGCGCTCGGTTACGCCGTAGAGATTGCGCTTACGGATCTCCAGTGGATCGCGGCCCAGATGACGGGCAATCTCCTCGATCACGTGTTCCATGCCGACCATGCCCTGTGGGCCGCCGAAACCACGGAAGGCGGTATTCGATACCTTGTTGGTACGACAGCGATGCGAGGTGATGGTCACGTTTTCCAGAAAATACGCGTTATCGGCGTGATACATGCCGCGATCGGCGATCGAATGTGACAGATCCGGCGAATAGCCGCAGTCCACCGCCTGCATGACCTCGATGCCGCTGATGCGCCCGGTGTCGTCGAAGCCGACGTCATAGTCGATCAGGAACGGATGGCGCTTGCCGGTCATGATCATGTCGTCGTCGCGGTCGGGCCGGAACTTGACCGCGCGCCCGGTCTGGCGGGCCAGCAGGGCCGCGATCACGGCAAACTGGGCGCCCTGGGTCTCCTTGCCACCGAAAGCGCCGCCCATGCGCCGGTTCTCGACCGTTACGGCGTGGTCCGGCACGCCCAGCACCTTGGCGACCAGATGCTGCACCTCGGAGGGATGCTGGGTAGAACTGTGCACCAGCATGTCGCCGTCTTCCTGCGGAATAGCCATGGCGACCTGGCCTTCGAGATAGAAATGCTCCTGGCCGCCCATCTTCGTACGTCCCGACAGGCGATGCGGCGATGCGGCAATGGCAGCCGCTGAATCGCCGCGCTGCCAGCGCTTGGAAGGCACGACCACAGCGCTATCCTCGAGCGCGTCCACGTTGAAGATGGCCGGCAGATCCTCGTAGCCAATATCGGCGCGCATGGCGGCACTACGGGCACCTTCGATGTTGTCGGCGGCCACCGGAGATGCGGCGCCCGAGTCACCGCGCGGCGAGTGCCTGGTAGGCGCGACTTTGGCGTTGTGCTCGAGCGCTTCCTCGATGGTGAGGATCGCCGGCAGATCCTCGTAGCCGATATCTGCTCGCATGGCCGCACGACGAGCATTTTCGATGCTGTCGGCGGCTACTGCAAACAATGCCTGACCGTGGAACATGACTTGCTTGTCGGCAAACACCTTGTCACCGGGAAAAACCGGTCCGATATCATTGGTGGTCTGGTCCAGATCCGCCGCCGACATCACCGCCGCCACGTTGGGCGCGCTGCGTACGGCGTCCAGATTCATCTTTGTGACGCGGGCATGCGCGCGCTCGGCCGGGCGCGCATAGACATGCAGAATGCCGCGCGGCTCGGGGATATCGTCGCCGTAGCGCGCCTCGCCGCTGACGTGCCTGCGAGCACTGTCGTGGGGTTTGGCGACACGAACACTGGGGTTGGATTTCGGTGTGGGTTCGTTCATGCCTCTGTCTCGTCTTCCAGCACCCGGGTTCTGGCCTCGGGTTGCGTGGTCTCGATATAGAACTTGCGCAACAGCCGGCTGGTCACCAGCCGGCGGTACTGTTCGCTGGCACGCATGTCGGTCAGCGGGCTGAACTCCTTGGCCAGCACCGCTTCGGCGGCAGTCGCGGTGGCTTCATTCCAGGGCTGTCCCTGGAGCGCCGCCTCGGTGCTGACGGCACGCTTGGGGGTCGCCGCCACGCCGCCGAAACCGGTGCGAATAGCCGCGACCCGGCCATCCTCGACGCGTATCTTGAATGCCGCGCACACCGCAGAAATATCCTGGTCGAAACGCTTGGAAATCTTGTAGCAACGAAAATGCTCGTCGGTCGCGAGCACCGGCACCCGGATACGCTCGACAAATTCGCCGGGGCGCCGATCCTGCTTGCCGTAATCGATGTAGTAATCCTCGATCGGCATCTCACGCGCGCCGTCCGGCCCGCGCAGGGTCAAACGCGCACCGAGTGCGATCAGCACCGGCATGGAATCACCGATTGGTGAGCCGTTGGCGATATTGCCGCCGACCGTGCTCGAATTACGGATCAGCGTCGATGCAAAGCGGCGCAGCAATTCGCCGAAGTCCGGGAAATGACGCGCCAATACGCCTATCGCGTCGCTGTGAGTCACCGCCGCGCCGATCTCGATGGCCCCATCGGTCTCCTTGATGCCGTGCAACTCAGCCACGTCGCCCACATAGATCACTGTGTCAAGAGTCATATGGCGCTTGGTCACCCAGAGCCCGACATCGGTCCCGCCGGCGAGCAGGGTTGCCTCCGGGTAGTCGGCCATGGCGGTGGCAAGGCCTGCGATATCGACCGGGGCGAAATAACGCCGAGCGCCATGGGTCAGCGCCAACGTGTCGCTGCGGCGCATCGAGACCAAGCAGGCAACGGTTTCGCTCGCCTTCGCAAGCGTCGGATCCTGCCAGTCGTAGTCGTACATCAAGCTGGCCGCGTTGACGATCGGATGATAGCCGGTACAGCGGCATAGATTGCCGGCCAGCACGTCGTTGATACGCTGGCGCGAAGGCCGGTCCTCACTCAGATAGAGCGCGAACAACGACATCACGAAACCCGGTGTACAAAAGCCACATTGCGAGCCATGGCAATCCACCATCGCCTGTTGCGCTGGGTGCAAGCGGCCGTCGGCGGTCTTGAGGTGCTCGACCGTGAGCAACTGGCAGCCGTCGAGCGTGGGCATGAACAGAATGCAGGCATTGACTGCGCGGTAGACCATGCGGTCGTTGTCATCGACCCGTCCGAGCACCACGGTGCAGGCTCCGCAGTCGCCTTCGGCACAGCCTTCCTTGGAGCCGCGCCGGCCTGCGTCGTTGCGCAGCCACTGCAGGACCGTCTGGGTCGGGTCAACATCGTGCAACTCGATCGGCTGATCGCCCAGAAGAAATCTCACCGCCTGTGTCATCGCCTCTCCTCCCATGTTGTCGTTATCTATTATTGTCGACAGTCGTGGCCGATTTCGACTCTCGAGTCACGGGCTGTACGCATGGGAAGCTATCGCCTTCACCCTGCTGTTTTTGGCGGCGGTGGCTTGCATGCCTGTAGACACGCACAGTGACCCGCCTTCACAAGTGTTACCAATATAGTTATAATATTGTCAACATTTTTCCATGCAAAAGTCGACACCCGATAGATGACGTCAGTGAAAAACGTTATTAAAGTGGCGGCACACAGCCCCTACTCCACGTGAGCCGATCGGATAAGCCCATGGCGCAAACAACCTCTAGAGCCAGTAAAACAAAGCGCACAACGCAGACAGAAAACCAGATCTACGATTCAATTCGTCACGCTGTGCTAACCCAGAAACTGCCCTCTGGTGCCCGGCTTCCGGAGCTCACCTTGAGCGAGATATACGGCGTCAATCGTTCGGTCGTGCGCCGTGCGCTGGTGCGCCTGAGCGGCGATCACATCATTCTCATGCGTCGCAATCAGAGTGCCGTAGTCGCGCATCCGACGCGCGAAGAAACCGCACAGTTATTCGACGCACGGCGTCATGTGGAAGCGCAAGTGATGCGCAAGACGGCCGGGCAACTCAGCGCCAGCGCGCGCGCAGAGATCGAAAGCATGGTGGCGGCCGAGCACCAGACCCACGACGAAGGCCACCACGACGACCGAATCCATCTGTCGTTGCATTTTCACGAGCGGCTGGCCGACGCCTGCCCCAACCAAGTGCTGGCCCAGATCCTGCAGGAGTTGATCCTGCGTACCTCGATCACGGTGGCGCTGTACAAAGTCCCCGGCATGGCGGCCTGTTATCGCGCCGAAGATCATCGTGGCATCGCCGATGCCATTTTCGACGGCGACGGCGAACGCGCAGCACAACGTGCCTGCGAGCATCTTGACTATCTCGAACAACGTCTGACGCATGCGCGTAACGACGCCGAGGTGGATCTGTCCTCTATTCTGAATAGCTAACGCAGTTCGGCAATAACACTCGGGCCTGTTGCAGTTTCAGCTTGCCCCGCGCCCTGGCGCTACTCAACAGAAGACCTGACAGCGAGCGCAAATAGCCCCCTCCGATTGGAATACCCACATGAAAGACTGGCTTCGCCAACTTCCGAAGGCCGAACTGCATCTGCACATCGAGGGCACGCTGGAACCCGAGCAGATGTTCGAGCTGGCCGCACGCAACGGCGTTCAGCTGCCTTTTGTCGATGTCGGCGCCGTACGCGCTGCCTACAAGTTCGACGATCTGCAATCGTTTCTCGACCTCTACTACCAGGGCATGAACGTCCTCCATACCGAGAACGATTTCTTCGAGCTGGCGATGGCCTATTTCCAGCGCGCGCACGCTGATGGCGTGGTACACGCCGATATTTCGTTCGATCCGCAGGCCCATTTGACACGCGGCCTCGATCTGGCCACGCCCTTCGACGGCCTGACCCGTGCCATGCAGCAAGCCGAGCAAACCATTGGCATGACGAGCGCCCTGATCATGAGCTTTCTGCGCGATCGCGAGGCTGCCGAAGCCGCTGAAGTCCTGGAGCAAGCGCGTCCGTGGCACGACGTCATCGCCGCCGTCGGCCTGGACAGCGCCGAACAGAACAATCCGCCGGAGAAATTCACGGCCGTGTTCGAGCGCGCGCGGGCGCTGGGTATCCGGCGCGTGGCCCACGCCGGCGAAGAAGGCCCGGCAGCCTATATCCGCGGCGCGCTCGATGCGTTGGATGCCTGTCGCATCGATCACGGCGTGCGCTGTCTCGAGGATCCCGATCTGGTCGCGCACCTGCGCGAGAGCCAGATGCCGCTAACGGTCTGCCCGCTGTCCAACGTCTATCTGAAAGTCGTGGACCGGCTCGTCGATCATCCGCTGCCGGCCATGCTCGACGCCGGGCTGAACGTCTCGCTGAACTCCGACGACCCTGCCTACTTCGGCGGCGGCATGCAGAACAACTTCCTGGCCTGTCATGAGGCGTTCGGCTGGGACGAGAATATTTTCCGCGGACTGGCCCGAAACGCCGTCAACGCGGCGTTTGTGACGGACGCGCGGCGCGCCGAAATTCTCGACGCTATCGATCATTGCTGAGAGCCAATTCCGGCAGACGTTTTGTCCGCGAATCAGCGCGAACGCAGCAAGCTGCTGAACGCCAATAATACAAACGGCATTGATCCGCAGATTACGCCGAAACGGCGTTCGCAGCGACCGCTGCGAACGCATGCAAGGCCCGAACGCATCATCCGCACTCACCGAACATCAAGCGTTCTTGTCTTGAATCTGCGTCATCTGCGGATAAAGATTTTTTGTCATTCGCCTTCATTGGCGGATAAATCCCTGTTCTTGAATCTCTCGTCCAACAGCCGATCAGGTCAGAAACGCGAAATACAGCACGAAGACGACGGCCTGGATATACAGAATCGGATGCAGCTCACGACCGCGCCCTGCGACCGTCATCGTCAACGGATACAGCGCCAGCCCCAGCGCGATGCCGTTGGCGATGCTGTAGGTCAAGGGCATCGCGATCATCATCAGGAACGCCGGCACCGCGATTTCGAAGCGTTTCCACTGAATCTCGTCGAGCGATGACACCATCAGCACGCCCACGATGATCAGCGCCGGTGCGGTTACGTTGGCCGTCACCACATGCAGCAGAGGCGAAAAGAACAGCGCGAGTACGAAGAACAGTGCAGTGATCACCGAGGCGAAGCCGGTGCGCGCACCCGAGGCCACGCCGGCGGTGGATTCAATGAACGACGTGGTCGGCGATGTGCCTATGATGGCCGCCGCCACGATCGAGGAGGAATCGGCCAGCAGCGCCGGGCCGGCACGCTTGATCTTGTTGCCCTCGATCAGGCCGGCCTTGCTGGCTACTGCCATCAGGGTGCCGGCGGTGTCGAAGAACTCGACGAACAGGAAGGTCAGCACAACCACCAGCAGATTCAGCGTGAAGACATCGCCGGGGTCGGAAAACAGATGTGTAATAGCCACACCGAACAGCGGGGCCACGCTGGGGATGGCACTGACGATATGGTCCGGCGTGGGGATGTATCCGGTCACGATGCCCGCGATCGAAGTCAGAATCATGCCGAAGAAGATCGCCCCGGGCAGCCGCCGCTGCATGAACACGACCGACGCCACGAGTCCGAAAATAGTCAACAGCGTGCCTGGCGTGGTCAGATTACCCAAGGTAACAAGCGTGGCCTTGTTGGCGACCACCATGCCGGAATCCTTGAATCCGATGAAGGCAATGAACAAGCCGATACCACAGGCCGATGCCATCTTCAGATCCTTCGGGATCGCATCCAGGATCATCTCGCGCAGCTTGAGCACCGTGATCAGCACGAACAGGATGCCGGAAATCAGCACGCCCACCAGTGCGGTCTGCCAGGACACGCCCATGCCGAGCACGACCGAGTAGGCGAAGAAGGCATTCAGCCCCATGCTGGGCGCGATCGCTACCGGATACCGGGCCACGAACGCCATCAGCAGACAGCCGACGATCGCCGATAGCGCGGTGGCGGTGAACAACGCGTTGGCATCCATCCCGGCCGCACTCAATATCGTCGGATTGACGAACATGATGTAGGCCATGGCCAGAAACGTGGTCATACCGCCAATGATTTCCCGGCGATAGTTGGTGCCTTCCTGTTCGAACTCAAAAAAACGGGCGACGGCGTCGCCATTGCCGCCTCGTGTTTTAGCATTCAGCTCGCTCGTACTGTCAGCCATGGCTGTCTCCTCTGATCGATATTATTAGTCTGCATAGGTCGGCCTCCGTGGGGGGCTTCCCTGCCCGGCCGCTGTCGTCAACCCGCCCAACACGACAACATGCAGTTATATGCCGCAAGAGCATCGTATGATCGTTGTCTTGTGTTCGAATAAAACGTATCGACATTTCCATGCATGACGCATGCCGATGTCCAGCAGAATGAACCAGCGCCACATGAACACCCCTATGGCAACGCCGGATAGCGTGCTTTCAGATCGCAACGCGGCGTCGTAGGACACGGCTAGCAGCAGGTCGCCGAAAGATTCTGCCGCCGGTCGCCATCGACCACAGCGCCTGCGCTGCGGTGCTGACCCATGTTGTTGCGCTGATGTTGGCATACGCCCTGTACCCAGGTGGAGTGCACGCTGCGATCATCCCCCAGGATGAACAGCGCGAACAGTGTGTCGGCAGCACTCTCGGCGCGAGCATTACGGCGGGCCATCAAGGGCGTCGCCTGTGGATCGAGCACGACGAAGTCTGCCTCGCGCCCTTCCCGGAAACTGCCCACGCGATCGGCCACATCCAGCGCTTCGGCCCCGGCCAGTGTCGCCAGATAGAGCATGCGCGCCGACGATAGCGCGCTGCCAGTCAGTTGCGAGACCTTGTAGGCCTCGGCCGCCGTGCGGAGCATGCTGAAACTGGTGCCGCCACCGACATCCGTAGCCAGCGACGTCATGACGCCGTCGCGGCGAGTCTGCTCGTAGTCGAACAGGCCGCTACCCAGAAACAGATTCGAGGTCGGGCAGAATACGGCCACCGCGCCGGTCTCGGCCATTCGGCGACGATCCGCCGCGTCGAGATAGATACTGTGGCCATAAACACTGCGCTCGCGCAGCAGACCAAAATGGTCATAGACGTCGAGATAACTGCGGCTCCACGGAAACAGTTCTGCAACCCAGGCCACTTCGTCGCGATTCTCTGCCAGATGACTATGAATATAAGTGTCGGGATAACGGCGTGCCAACTCACCGGCGCGGGCCAGCTGGGCGTCGCTGGACGACGGTGCAAAACGTGGCGTGATCGCGTAACTGAGCCGATCCACGCCGTGCCAGCGCTCGATCAGTTCAAGCGACTCGCGATAACCGGTATCCGGCGTATCCAGCAGGTAATCCGGCGCGTTGCGATCCATCAGCACCTTGCCGGCCGCCATGCGCAGGCCGCGTGCCTGGGCCTGTTCGAATACCGCATCGACCGATTCCGGATGCACGGTGCCCAATACCAGCGCCGACGTGGTGCCGTTACGCAACAACTCCTCGACAAAGAAAGCAGCCGTCTCGTCGGCCACTGCACGATCGGCGAACCGGCCTTCGGTGGGGAAGGTATAGCGCTCGAGCCAGGTGAGCAGCTGCTCGCCGTAGCTGGCGATCATGTCGGTCTGTGCGTAATGGATATGAGTATCGATGAAACCCGGCACGATCAGACGGCCGCTCTGATCTTCCACCGGGATGTTATCGCCCAGCGTAGGCAACAGATCCTCGGCCGGTCCCACGCGCACTACATGCCCGCGCTCGATGATCATGAGACCGTCTTCATAGACCTCCAGAGCATTCGGATCGTCGCCCTCGCCCGGGTCATGCAGACAATGCGCGATACAGCCACGAATCGCGTGGGCGCCGGATGAGTAGGTCATTTTTCGATCTCCTAAATCGTCTGCAGGGCTATTGCCTTACCTGGACTGACAGCACTGTTGCATTGCAATTGTCGACAATTTGTTGACAATATCGTTGTCACTGACGCTACAAGATCGATTGATAGGGCGCAACAGCGAGGCCTAACAACTCGTCAGCTATCGGTTACGGCTTTTCTCGTGGCCGATTGAGTGATATGGCACGCTGAACACAGCCACCGGATCAAGTGTCGACACTTTTGCCCCGTGATAGAACGTCTTCCCCAATGCAGCGGCTGATCTCTCAGCCGACCTCCGGTACGCGGCAACGGTCTGATCACGGAGCGCACCACCTGCCGTGTCTTCCACTAAAGGATTATTCTGGCTATCGTGAATCGGCGGCCTGCAACTCGCGGACGCCGAACTCCGGCGCACTGCTGTGCTCTTCATGAGATCAGCGTCCTGGCAGATCGGGACAGTTGCGCATCGCCATACTCGCGACGGCGGCGCTGTCAGGCGCCTGCCACCGCCCAGCGACCGGACCACGTGCGCCATAGAACAGCGACCATGCGGGCAAGCAGGAATACGGTCAGTCCACTCCAGATACCGGTGAGCCCCCAGCCGAACCACCACGACAACCAGATCAACGGCAGAAAACCACCCAGCGCACTGCCCAACGTGGTAGTGCGCAGAAACGCGGTGTCTCCGGCGCCCAACAACACCCCGTCCAGCGCAAACACGATGCCCGCTATCGGCTGCTGGATCACGAACAGCCACCAGGCGTGCGGGATCTGGGCCAATACTGCGGCGTCGCCGGTGAACAGGCGGGGCAAGGTATTCGACAACAAGGCGAACACGCCGCACAGCACGCTACCCAGCGCGAACGAGTAGCCGGTGATCTGCCATGCCACCCGCCTGGCACGCTCGATACGACCGGCGCCCAGCTCGGCCCCGATCAAGGCCTGGGCCGCTATCGCCAGCGAATCCAGCACCAGCGAGAGTAAAACCCACAGCTGATAGACGATCTGATGCGCGCCCACGGCCGCGGCGGAGCTGCGCGCCGCGACCGCCGCAGCCGACAGAAAACAAATCTGAAAAGACAGGCTGCGCAAAATCAGATCGCGTCCGAGCACCATCTGTGCGCGCATCACCCGCCAGTCCGGTCGCATCATGGCGTTTTCCGCCAGCACGGCCCGCAGAAACAGCATCGCCGCCAGGTATTGACACAGCACGTTGGCGATCGCCGAACCTTCCAGCCCGAAACCCAGCGGATAGACCAGCAGCGGGCAGGCAATCGCTGATAACACATTGCCGGCCAGCACATAGCGTAGCGGCCGCATCGTATCCTGCACGCCCCGCATCCAGCCGTTACCGGCCAGCGTGATCAGGATCGCCGGCGCCCCAAGCAGCGCAATCCGCAGCCAGAGCGCAGCGGTCGTGGCCAACCGCACATCGCCGGCCAGAAGAAAAGTCAGCTTGTAGACAAAGGCTTCACCGAGCACGAAAACGACAAGGCCGACGAAGATCGCCAGCCAGGTGGCCTGCCCACCCTCGGCGATTGCTTCGTCACGACGATTCGCGCCGTACAGGCGCGCTGCACGGGCCGTGGTGCCATAGGAGAGAAACGTCAGCTGACTGGTCATCACGGTCAGCAGCGTCCCGCCAAGCGCCAGACCGGCCAACGGCAATGCGCCCAGATGCCCAACCACCGCCGTGTCGATCAAGACATACAGCGGCTCGGCGGCGAGCACGCCAAGCGCTGGAACCGCCAGCGAGAGGATACGGCGAAGATTGACGGGCGATGGATTCGCATCCGCGTCGTTCTGGCTGGCGTTGTCCGTCATATCGGGCAGCGGTAGTTAAAGCCACGGATTGTCCCACTACCGTCCCGAACGCGTGAATAGACAACGCACTCACACGCCACAGTGCAGAGCGCCTGGCTGTCTCTGGCCGCTTGATACTTGAGTACGATGGCCGGTCAGGCGCAGGCTGCATCCTGCGACAGATAGAATTTAAAGATATCCGCTAGAAGATTTGATGTGGATCACCCATCCGACGTATGTCGAGGAGCACGGCGCATGGCAAGAAACATTCTGATCACCGGCGGCAACAGTGGCATCGGCAAGGTGATGGCGCAGACGCTGGCAGCCCAGGGCGATCATGTGGTGATCGCCTCGCGCGATCTGGCCCGCTCGCAGGCCGTCGCCGCCGATATTCAGGCAGCACACCCAGGCGCGCACATCGAAGCTATGGCGCTGGATCTGGCGCGCGTCGACGATATCGATCGTTTTGCCCAGGAGCTGCTTGGCCGCATGCCGATCATCGATGTGCTGATCCTCAATGCCGGGCTCTATACCCAGCCCACGCGCTCGCTGGACAACGGGCTGGAGGCCATGATCGGCATCATGCATTTCGGGCATTTTCGGCTGACGCAACGATTGCTGGACGCGGTCAAGACCGCCGACGCCGGCCGTATTATCGTTACCGCATCCATGGTCCATCGCTTTGGCCGTATTCGGGAAAAGACGTTCAAGAATCCGCGCGGCCATAGGTTGGCTGTGCAGGCGTATGCTCAGGCCAAGCTTGCCAATATCCTGTTCACCCGCGAACTGGCACGCCGGCTGGCAGACACAGCGGTCACCGCCAATTGCTTCCATCCGGGCGCAGTCGCCACGGGCATCTGGGCCGAGGCGCCCAGACTCCTTCAGCCAATGATCAATCGCGTATTGATTACGCCCGAACAAGGCGCGGACACGGGCATCTGGCTGGCGAGTGCCGACGACGCCCGAGCACGATCGGGCGAATACTTCATCAAACGCAAGGTCGCGCCCACTGCAACGGCGGCAAGCGATATGGAAAACGCCCAATGGCTCTGGGACTATAGCGTCGAATACTGTCACCGGAGTGGCACTCCGGAACCCGGCCGTGTTGAATAGCGCGTCCGCGATGCATAGATAATCCGCCATAACCGCATGCCTGCCAGGAAGCCGATGTCCAAAGACCGACTGCAACGATTTCTTTTCGACGATACCCAGGTACGCGGCGAGATAGCTCAGCTCGAAACGACCTATCAGGACGTGCTGGTACGACACGACTACCCCGAACCTATCCAGCGACTGCTGGGTGAACTGCTGGCGGCTTGCGCACTGCTGACCGCAACGATCAAGCTGCACGGCACGCTCAGCATCGAGCTGCGCGGTCAGGGTCCACTGTCGTTGCTCATGGCCGAGTCGAACCCGGGTATCGGTGAGAAATCACAAAGGCTGCGGGGCATTGCGCGCTATGACGACGAGGCCTTGGCAGCGCTTGACGATCTGTCACTGGTGTCCCTGACGGGGGAAGGTCGCGTCATGATCACGCTCGAACCGCATGGGGGCCAGCGCTATCAAGGCATTGTGGCGCTCGACAAGCCGACGATTGCAGGCTGCCTTGAGGACTACTTCGAGCGCTCCGAGCAATTACCGACGCGGCTGTGGCTGGCCTCCGACGCACAGCGTGCCGCGGGCCTGTTGATCCAGAAGCTTCCACAGGAAGCCAATCCGAAGGACCCCAACGCCTGGGAACGGATCAACCACCTGGCGGATACCATCACCGGCGCCGAACTCACCAAGCTGGACGCGAAAAGCGTGCTGTACCGGCTGTTCCACGAAGAGCAGGCGCGTCTGTTCGAGCCGGCCCCCGTGATGTTCGCCTGCACCTGCTCGCGCGAGCGATTCGGCAGGGCGCTGCACCAACTTGGGCCCGAGGAACTGCGCAGCGTGCTCGCCGAACAGGGCCAGATCGAGACGCAGTGTCACTTCTGCAACACGTTCTACGTGTTCACGCCGGCAGACGTGGAAGCGCTGATAGCGGATCCGGACGCGTCGCCGCCCACCGTGCACTAGGGCCTGTGGCATCCGCGGTCAACGATCATCGTCGTCCCAACCGTCCTTATCCAGATCCTTCAGCTTGCTGTAGTCGATATGACGAAACGACTCTCTGGCCCGGAGGTTCTGATACCAGAAGAAGAGCACGGCGATAATCAGCACGACGACGGCGACGATGATAACAATCCAGATTGTGCTCATGGCTCACCCCAGTTGACATGAATGACATGCTCAACTTTAGCAAGCTCTCACGCGCTGGCCCATATCACAGACAAACAAAAGCCGGATCGGTTGCCCGATCCGGCTTTCGCGATCTCAGCGAACAGGCCATTGCTGACCCGTCCGACAAAATTCTTTCCGCCTTAAAGCGGGATTACGTTGTTGGCGCAGGGGCCTTTCTTGCCTTCGCCGACTTCAAACTCGACGGCCTGACCGTCGTTGAGCGTGGCGAAACCGCCGCCCATCTTGATTTCGGAATGATGGACGAAGAGATCTTTGCTGCCGTCTTCAGGAGCGATAAAGCCGAAGCCTTTCTCCGAACTGAACCACTTCACTGTACCTTTTGCCATGCTTTACTCTCGGTTATAACCGTGTTGATTGATGCAGTTTCTACTGCATGGGCAGTATACCGCTTACAACGCCAAAGCACGAACACACACCGCGTTTCAGCCATTGAAATAGTGCCAACAGCCTGATGCAAAGCGTATTTCTGGGCCATTTCGCCGCGAGGCGAATACGGATAATTTGTTATTTAACAATATTTTAAGACGCCGCATCCTGCAGCTGCCGATAACCTCGCCGATCCATCCGCCACATCGGTAAAAATTAACACGGCGCATCGCCATATCGGCTGCTCACGCCCGATTCTGCGCCCGAACGCGCAATTGGCCGGCACGATACCGCTATCTGCTATGTCTTGCGGCCGAAGCGCCTGCTGGCCACAATCACGGCCGCCGGCACCGGCCGGCCCGATCTACCCATTGCGGCTCTAGATACATGGACAAGCAAGACTTTGACTATATCCTGCCGGAGGAGCGTATCGCGCAGCAGCCGCTGGCGAGCCGGCATGCCTCGCGTCTGCTGACGCTCGATCGACGCCACGGAGGGCTCGACGATCGCCAGATCGTCGATCTGCCTGCATTGCTCAGGCCGAATGATCTACTGGTCTTCAACGACACGCGCGTGCTGGCCGCGCGGATGTTTGGCCACAAGAGCAGCGGCGGCGCGGTTGAGGTAATGCTCGAGCGTATTCTCGACAGCTCGCGGATCAGCGCCAAAATCCGCGCTAACAAGCCGCCGAAGCCGGGGACGGTGATTCTTGTCGGCGATTTCCGACTGCAAGTGAGCACTCGGGAAGGCGAGCTGTATACCCTGACGCTGGACCACGGCGCGATTCATGCACTGTTGGACGCCCACGGTCATATTCCCTTGCCGCCGTATATCCGACGACCGGACGAGACGGCTGATCGGTCGCGATATCAGACGGTGTGGGCGCGTCACGACGGCGCGGTGGCCGCGCCGACGGCCGGGTTGCACTTCGACCGCGCGCTGTTGGATGCGCTGAGCGCGGTCGGCGTCAACGTCGGTTATGTCACGCTGCATGTGGGCTCGGGTACGTACCAGCGGCTGCGCGAGGGCGATATTCGCGAGCAACAATTGCATGCCGAACGGGTGCATGTGAGCCAGCGACTCTGCGACCAGGTCGCCGAGACGCAGGCTGCCGGGGGACGCGTGATCGCGGTCGGCACCACCGCAGTACGCAGCCTGGAAACCGCAGCCCGCGCCGGCCATGGAGCCATGGCGCCGGTCGCTGCCGAGACCCGGCTGTTCATCAAGCCCGGCGACGAATTTTACGTCGTCGATGGCATTGTCACTAATTTCCATGAGCCCCAGTCCAGCCTGCTGATGCTGATCTGTGCGTTTGCCGGCCGCGAATCCGTACTCGCTGGCTATGCCCATGCAGTCGCCGCCGGCTACCGGTTCCTGAGCTACGGCGATGCCATGTTCATTCTGTAGCGGTGCGCGCCGTCTGAATTCCAGTCAGACGTTATGCGAACGCTTCGTCCGTATACTGAACTGCCGTTACTCTGGTATGTATTAGGGCCATGGAGACCACCTTCTCATTCGGCTGGCTCGCGGCCGGTCTGGTCTGCCTGATCTTGCTCGGGCGCCTGATCGCCGAACTGATCTGGCGACTTGCGAGCCGCGGCGGCGCACCGCTTTCTCGCGGCGTCGGCATTTTGATGGGCCGGCAGACGTTTACCGCGCGCTTTGCCCAGCGTTTCCCGCGCACCTCGGATTTCATCAAGGCGCGGGTCAGCGCAAGCCAGTTCACCGGCCTGCCGTTGACGTTGTGCGTGATTCTCGGCGCGTATCTGATAGCGCTAGGCACGCATCTCGCAGAAGGCGTGATCGAGCGAGAAGAGGTTGTGCGCTTCGACCATCATGTGAATTCTGCGCTGTCGGTGCTCCGCGATCCGCACTTCCTGGATCTCTTTGCTGGATTCACGCATCTGGCCAATCTCGAGACCCTGATCGCCGTCACGCTGGTTTCGGCCGCGTTTCTGTGGGCCGATCGCCGCTCGCGCTTTATACCGGGGCTGGTGTTGACCGTAGCCGGTTCCCAGACGCTGACTTATATCGGCAAGTACGCCATCGATCGTGCGCGTCCGGATTTCCTGACCTTCGCCAGCGCTACCACGCCGTCTTTTCCCAGCGGCCATGCGACCGGCGCCATTGCGGTCTATGGATTCATTGCCTACGCCATCGCGCGCGAACTGCCCAGTCGACGCCTGCGCTTCGAACTGGGTTATTGGACAGGCGTGCTGATTGCTCTGATCGCTTTCAGCCGGGCCGTACTGTCGGTGCATTTTGCCAGCGATATTGCGGCCGGCCTGCTGGTTGGCGGCTTCTGGCTGATCGCGGGCTTTGCACTCACCGAAGTATTGCGCCAGCGCCAGATGATGTAACCCCCCGATGGCTGGCGCATGCCGCAAACAGGCCAGGGCCGGTTGGTCCGCCGATTGACGCAGATGGTGCGGTTAATTCTCTTGTATCTTGCGCATGGCCTGTGCGCTCAGATCGGCACCTGGTCGGTCAATTCGTGGATCAGCTGTACGATACGGGCCAGCAACGGCGGCGGCAGATCGTGGCCCATGCCGTCGAATTCCTCGTAGCGCGCGTTGGGCAGATGACTGGCCGTGTCGCGCCCGTGCTTGACCGGCAGCAATGGATCGGCCGCGCCGTGAATCACCAGCGCCGGCTGTGCGATCTGCTTCAACAGCTCCACCCGCGAGCCTGCCGATAAGACCGCCAGCACCTGACGGCCGGTGCCAGCCGGATAATAGCTGCGCTTGACGTTGCGCAGCAGCTCGGCCTGCCACCCTGCATGACTACGCCCGATGTTCGGGCTCCCGATCATGCGCATGGTCTTGGCCATATGAGCCACCACGGTTTCCGGATCGCTGTTCTTCGGCGCGCTGGCCAGCCGCAGCAGAACCTTGAGCTTTCCGCGCGGCAGTCGACGCGCACCGGACGACGACATGATCGAGGTCAGGGTCGCGACCCGCTGCGGATGCAGCCCGGCCACCAGCTGGGCGATCATGCCGCCCATGGACGCGCCAACCAGATGAGCCCGATCGATCCCCAAAGCATCCATGAGACCAATCGTGTCGTCGACCATGTCCTCCAGGCGGTAGGCGATATTGATGTCGCGGCCCAGCAACGATTTCACGAATGCCTTGTGAACCTTGTCGTAGCCGGTGTGCTCGCGGAGTTTCGTCGACAGCCCGACATCGCGGTTATCGAAGCGAATCACCCGCAGGCCGTGATCGGCCAGCGCACGGCAGAACGCATCAGGCCAGCCCGTCAACTGGGTACCCAGGCCCATGATGAGCAGCAGCGCCGGATCGCTGTCGCATCCGAACTGCTCATAGACCAATTCCAGTCCGTTGGCTTCCACGCGATCCACGCTGTCCGCGCCGTCCAGCGCCGGCGCCAGAAAATCTGCCATGCCTGATCCTCGTACCTGATTGATTCGTCCTGCGATAAGCGACGCAGACTGGATGTATCGGCATCGGAGGACGGCGATGTAGTCTACCCGTATGAGTCTTGGGCCTGTTGCCGTTTTATGCGGCGCCCATAACGACACGCCTTCCGAGCACGGCGAATTCGACCGCATACGCGCGCGGTTGGCCGGAGGAAACAACCGATGAGCAGTTTTCGACTACAAGCCGCCGCCGACGCGGCAGCACTGGCTCGACTCTCTGAGCTGGCGCATGTGATCTGGCACGAGCATTACCTACCGATCATCGGCAGCGCTCAGGTGGAATACATGCTCGCCGACGGCTACAGCGTAGCGGCACTGATCCACGCCCACCGCGCCGGCGCGCAGTTCACGCTGGCCGTCGATGGGGCGATCGACATCGGCTATGCCAGCCTGTCGCCCGACGCATCAGACCCGGCCAACGCCTGGCTCGACAAGCTCTATGTCCATGCCGACGCACGTGGCCGCGGCGTGGCGCGCGCGTTGCTCTGGCACGCTTGTGACCAGGCGCGATCGCTGGGCGCTGAACAGCTCTGGCTGCGGGTCAATCGCCACAACGCGGGCTCAATCGGCGCTTATCAGCGGATGGGCCTGGTGATCGCACGAGCTGATATCAAGGACATCGGCCACGGCTATGTCATGGACGATTATCTGATGTCCGCGTCGCTGGACGCCATGTCGCGCTTGCAGGCATAGCCGATGGCCTCCAGCTGGCGCTCGATATCGTCGAGAATCGATGAATCGTCGATGGTAGCCGGCGCCTGCCACGGCGCGCCGTCGGCAATATCGCGCAGCGTGGCGCGCACGATCTTGCCGGAGCGGGTCTTGGGCAGGCGGTCGACCACGGCCACGCTGCGAAAGGCCGCCACCGGACCGATTTCCTCGCGCACGCGCGCAACAATCTCGGCTGCCACATCGCCAGGCCGGCGATTGCCACCGCTCTTGAGCACGACCATGGCGACCGGCAGCTGGCCCTTGTCGGGATCGCGCGCGCCGACGACCGCCGCCTCGGCGACATCAGGATGCGCTGAAATCACTTCCTCGATCAGGCCGGTCGACAGGCGATGGCCGGCGACGTTGATGATATCGTCGATCCGACCCATCACCCACAAATTGCGCTGCTTGTCGAAATGGCCGGCATCGCCCGAGCGGTAATACCCCGGAAACGCCGACAGATAGGCATCGCAAAAACCCGCGTCGTTCTGCCAGAGAGTCGACAGACAGCCCGGCGGCAACGGCAGGTTGATACAGATATCCCCCATCTCGCCGTCATCAACCTCGTGCCCATCAGCGCCCAGCACGCGGACGTCGAAGCCAGGCATCGGCCGCCCGGCCGAGCCAATAGGTGAAGTGAGATCCTCGATCCCGAGCGGGTTGGCCGTGATCGCCCAGGCCGTTTCTGTCTGCCACCAATGATCGACCACCGGCACGCCCAGTTCGTGGCCGGCCCAGGCAGCCGTATCCGGATCACAGTGTTCGCCGGCGAGAAACAGCGCCCGCAGACTGGAGACATCGTATCCAGCCGCCATTTCCGCTTTTGGATCGACTTTCTTGATGGCCCGAAATGCAGTCGGCGCGGTGAAGAACACGTTGACCCGGTGCTCGGCGATCACGCGCCAGAAGGCACCGGCATCGGGCGTACCCACCGGCTTGCCCTCGTAGATCACCGACGTGCAACCCAGCAGCAGCGGGGCGTAGACGCAGTAGGAATGGCCGACCACCCAGCCCACGTCGGAGGCAGTCCAGAACACATCGTCGGGTTCCAGCCCGTAGACCGCGCCGGCCGAATAGTGCATGGCGACGGCATGGCCGCCGTTGTCGCGGACCACGCCCTTCGGGCGTCCGGTGGTACCTGACGTATAGAGAATATACAGCGGATCGGTAGCCGCCACCGGCACGCAATCGGCCGGTTCGGCCTCTGCCAGCACGGCCTGCCAATCGATGTCGCGCCCAGGTAACAGCTCGCAGCGACGCGTGGGGCGCTGGAAGATGACGCAGCGCGGGACCTTGTGTTCGGCCAGCTCCAGTGCCTGATTGAGCAGCGGCTTGTATTCCACGATCCGAGACGGCTCGATCCCGCAGGACGCCGACAGCACGAGGGTCGGCTTGGCATCGTCGATACGCTTGGCCAGTTCGGCACCGCTGAAACCGCCGAACACCACCGAATGCACGGCACCAATACGGGCACAGGCCAGCATGGCGACCACGGCTTCCGGGATCATCGGCATATAGATGATCACCCGATCACCGGCCGCCACGCCCTGGGCTCGAATCACGCCGGCAAAACGGGCGACCATGTCGCGCAGTTCGCGATAGGTATAGCGCTTCACGCTCTGGGTGACCGGGCTGTCGTGAATCAGCGCCAGACGATCACCGCGGCCCGCCTCGACGTGGCGGTCCAGGCAGTTGTCGCAGGTGTTGAGCTCGCCGTCCGCGAACCACCGATACATGGGGGCGTCGCGATCGTCGAGCATGATCGACGGCTTGCGGGTCCACCGGATGTGTTCGGCCTGTTCGGCCCAGAAGACCGCCGGTTCATCCCGTGCATGCGCAAATTGCCGAGCGTATCCGCCGCTTTCCCTTGACTGCGTAACCATGCGGCTCTTCCAGACACATTATTTGAGTCAATGTGCCAGTCGCCGAGCCGCGAGCCCATGCGACCTTGGGCTACGCCGGGCCGCTCAGTCGGCTTCAGGAGCCTGTCGACCATGGTTTGACTGGCCGCGTTGACGATCACCGCGATATCGGGCTGGTCGGTGATGTCGCCCTTGATGCATTCCAGTATCAGATGATCGATTTCGCGCTGCATGGGCGGCTCTCCATACTGCTAGAGTCGGCTCATTGTCCCTCGATACGAGCGCCGGTCCAAGCCCGGCGGCTTGCATGGCCCAACTCGTCAAACTGTGGAACCACCTGAGCGGCAGCTACTGGTTTATCCCAACCGTTATGTCGCTGATATCGGCCGTACTGGCGCTCGTGCTATCGACGGTCGACAACACCATCGGCGAGCAATGGGTCAAGAATGTGCCCTTGGTCTACCAGGTTCAGGCAGAAGGTGCGCGCGGGTTGCTCACTACGGTTGCCGGGTCGATGATCGGTGTCGCCGGTGTGACGTTCTCGATCACCATCGCTGCGCTGGCTTATACCACATCCACGCTCGGCCCGCGCCTGCTGACCAAGTTCATGAACGATACCGGCAATCAGATCACGCTCGGCACTTTTGTATCGACGTTCGTCTACTGTCTGTTGTTGCTGCGAACGATCCGTACAAGTCACGAAACGGTCGGTGCATTCGTGCCGCATCTGGGCATACTCGTTGCCGTACTGTTCGCAGTCGCGAGCCTGGCGGTGCTGATCTATTTCATTCACCACATCACCGAATCGCTGCATGTCTCGAACGTAGTAGGCGATGTGGGCTGCGATCTGGCCCAGGCTATCGAGCTATGCGATCAACGCTCGCGGGAGAAAGACAACCAACCCGTTGCCTGGCTACCGGCTGACTTCAGCGAAACCGCTGTCGGCATACGCGCAGACAACGAAGGCTATATCCAGAACCTGTTGTATACCAGTCTCGTGAATCAAGCGGTACGGCACGATCTGGTGTTGCGTATCGAACGCGCACCGGGCGATTTTGTCGGTCGCGAACAGGTCCTTCTATGGGCCTGGCCAGCGGAGCGCGTCAGCGACGAGGTCGCCAAGGGCCTGCGTAATGTCTATGCCCTGGGTCGTCAGCGCACCGAGTCTCAGGACCTGCTGTTCCTGGTCAACGAACTGGTAGAGATCGCCGCTCGCGCCTTATCGTCGGGAATCAACGATCCCTATACCGCCATGAGCAGTCTGGACTGGCTGACGGCGGCCCTGCATCGACTGGCAAGGCGCCGGACGCTGTCAATGAATCGGTTCGACAAGCATGGTCAACTGCGCCTGTGGGCGGTCGATCTGGACTTCCAGACGCTGGGCAGCGCGATCTTCGACCAGCTGCGTGCTTATTTCGCTACCGATTACAACGCCTCGCTGCATATGCTGCAATGTATCGGCGAAACCGGCGAGTTCATTCATCGTGTCGAACAGCGACAGTTCATGCTCGATCAGGCCGGCGCCCTGCAGGAAGCGGCCTTGAAGGCAATGACTAGTCAGCGCGACAGACAAGCGATCACCCACGCGTATCTGCGCGCCTGTCGCCAACTGGCCGCCCACGAGCGCACGCCGCAGATAGGTTCTGCCTGACGAGCGCTTGAATCCGCGTCAGCCACCCGCAGCGACTGTGCTGCTGTAAAAACCGCTTTCTATCTCCCACTAGCCGAGTGCCCGTGCATGTCCGAGTTCGATCCCGCCCTCACGCCACCGCTCGCCGAGCGCAGACCCACGCAGACCGAGATTCACGGCGTCACGCTGTACGACGACTACGCCTGGCTGCGCGATCCGAACTGGCGTGAGGCCATGCACGACCCAGATCAGTTGAGCGCCGAGATCCGTGCTTATCTCGACGCCGAGAACGCTTATACCGATCGCCAGATGGCCGGATCGACCGAGTTGCGCCAGCAGCTCGTCGCCGAAATGCGTGCCCGCATGGCCGAGCGTGACGCCAGCGTGCCAACGCCAGACGGCGAGTATGTCTACTACCTGCGGTTTCGCGACGACGGCCAGCATCCGATCTTCTGTCGCGCGGCACGCGATGCCGACGGCAGCGCCGAACCAGGCGAGCCGCTGGCCGGCGAACAGATCCTGCTCGACGGCGACGCCGAAGCCGAAGGCCGAACGTATTTCTCGCTCGGCGCGGCCGACCACAGTCCCGATCACGCCAAACTGGCCTTTTCGCTCGACGAACGGGGATCCGAGGCCTATACGATCCACGTCCGCGATATCGCCAGCGGCGAAGAAATCCAGCCGCCTATCGCCAACACCACGGGCAATCTGCTGTGGTCGGCCGACAGCGCCACGCTGTTCTACACCACGCTCGACGACAACCACCGCCCCTGTCAGGTCTGGCGGCTGCCGCTGGGGGCCGATAGCGCCGACGCTGCCCTCGTCTATACCGAAACCGACCCTGGCTTTTTCGTCAGCCTGAGTGAAACCCAGAGCGCTCGGTTCATTCTCATCCATGCCCACGACCACGCCACCAGCGAGACCCGGTTCATACCGGCGGACACACCGTGGGCCGAACCGCGGCTGATTGCCGAACGCCGACCCGGGCGCGAGTATTCGGTAGACGACGACAACGGCGATCACTTCGTGTTGCTGACCAACGCCGACGAGGCCGAGGATTTCAAACTGGTGCGCACGCCGGTCGCCACACCGGATTTCGCGCACTGGCAGGATATCGTGCCGCACGTTCCCGGGCGTCTGATACTCGATCATGTCGAATTCGCAGATTTTCGCGTCCGTATGGAACGTGCCGATGCGCTGCCGCGAATCGTCATTACCGACAAGCGCGACGGCAGCGACCACCCGATCGCCTTCAAGGCCGAGGCCTACAGCCTGGGGATGTCGGCCGGCTACGAATACCACACCGCGCAGCTGCGTTTTCTCTACAGCGCGCCAGATACGCCGGACGAGACCTACGACTACGATATGAGCGAGCGCCGACGCACGCTGCGCAAGCAACGCGCCGTGCCCAGTGGCTTCAATCCCGATGACTACGTAGTCCGTCGGTTTTCCGCCGCCACCGACGACGGTGAGCAGGTTCCAGTCACCGTGCTGCATCATATCGATACGCCGATCGACGGCAGCGCGCCCTGCTTCCTGCACGGCTATGGCGCCTATGGAATCTCCGAGCCCGCAGCGTTTTCGGCGTCTCGTTTCTCATTGATCGACCGCGGCTTCATTTATGCCGTGGCCCATATCCGGGGCGGGCAAGAGCGCGGCTATCGCTGGTACAACGACGGAAAACTCGAGAACAAGCCCAATACATTCAAGGACTTCATCACCGTCGCCGAGTACCTGATCGCCCAGCAGTACACCGCTGCCGGGCGTATAGCCGCACACGGCGGCAGCGCTGGCGGCATGCTGGTGGGTGCAGTGGTCAACCAGCGGCCCGAGCTGTTCGGGGCAGCGATTGCCGACGTGCCGTTCGTGGACGTGCTCAACACCATGATGGACGAAACCCTGCCGTTGACGCCGCCCGAATGGCCGGAGTGGGGTAATCCGCTGGCCGACGCGGCGGCATTCGCGACTATTCACAGCTACTGTCCGTATCAGAACGTCACCGCCCAGAATTATCCGGCCATGCTGGTGATTGCCGGCGTTTCCGATCCCCGGGTGACTTATTGGGAGCCGGCAAAATGGGTCGCCAGACTGCGCGCCAGCAAGACCGACCATAGGCCGCTATTGCTCAAGACCCACATGGCCGCCGGACATGGCGGTCTGCCGGGGCGGTTTGCCGCGCTCGAAGAGACCGCCTTGATCTTTGCCTTCCTGTTGGCAGAGCTCGGCTCGAAAGCTTAGAGTCCGTCGTCGCTTCATAGCCATCAGATCATCCGGCTCTGGCCCGCACTGTTATTCCGAGCCAAAAAAAAGCCGCCCCGTTTGGGCGGCTTTTTCTCGACTGCCCGAAGGCAGTCAGATCACAGTCATTCAGCCGCGGTTGCGACGACGGTAGGTCGCACCAAAGCCAACCAGCACCAGGCCAAGGCCCAGCATGGCCAACTCACTCGGCTCCGGCACCGCGGTATAATGCGCATCAGCCGAACCGAAGAACGTCGAGCCATCGCCCTGCGGCGAAGCACTGATGTTGAAGCGAAGGTCGCTAAGGCCGCCCAGGCCATTCGCGTAGCTGTTGGTGTCGAAAACCGACGACGCAGCGGCAGACGGCGTACCAACAACATTCAGCAGGCCAATGGCGGTATTCTGGGTGCCACCCGCTCCGAGCGCACCCTCCAGGGTGTAACTAGAACCCGGCTCGGGAGCAGCTACTGTATTCAGGAAGGGAGTGCTGGAACCGTTGGCGTAGAAATCTACGAAGCCGCCGTTGAAGTTGGCGTTAGTGCCGTTGACGTCGGCTGCTAGCGTATAGCCGCCGAACTTATAACTCAGTGTGCAAGTCCCCGACGTACAAAGGCTTCCGACGGTATGGCCATCGATGGAATAGATATTGCCGCCGCCGGTCAACACGTCGCCTTTATTGGTCACAACGTTTTCGTTGAAGTCGCCGGCTAAACCATGTTCCCCGGAGGTGACCGGGAAATTGATGTTCTCGACGACGGTGGCAAACGCAGGGCTGGCCGCCAGCAGCATGCCAGCGCCAACGATCAAAGATTTGCTTGTCAGGTTTTTCATTTATATCCCCTAGCCGGTCAAGGCAGTTGTCAGTTTCAATGTCACGGGAGATATCATTCAACATTCGTTCCAGACTGTGCTTCGGCGACAATAAAATTTTTAATCAACTGATTTTATTGATAAAAAACTTATTATTTTAGACGCCTCCCGGATTGCCAAGCGCAAGCAAACCCTCGCGTTGTAAGAGAATCCGACACCCATCTGGCAGCATCGTCGTATTGCTCGCTTGGCCTGAAGCCGTCCGGACAAAAATCGCTTGGGTTCGCGACGTGCCCATGGCAACGCCTGTCCTGCCGACGTTCAGACACTCGGAAGCTGGCTCCCTGTATTCCACGGCAAGGGATGCGTCGCATCTCATGGGCCATCTGTCTGAACCCGTTGCCGCAGAGCCGGCAGTTTGCTTGCTCGCATTGCCTGCTCCCCTAGCTCTGCCTGCCGACGCCCTTGGCAACGACCCGCTGCGGAACGCCCGGACTCACCGCCCGATAGCCCGTAAGAAAACCCGACACCCGCCAATGACTGACTCGTCGGGATCTCGCCGCCCAACCCTTGGTATAGCGCCAGAACGGGTGGCTGTTTCATACGGCCACAGGCCCTGGTTGCAGGGCCTAGCGCGACGATCGTGGATTGCCACGGATGCGCCAATGGCGCGCATGGGCGCAGAAAAAACGCTGGCCGCAATGCAATCAAATTCAGACACCAAGACTTTTCAGATTGCTGAAAACGCTTTTCGGGAAAAGGATAGACAGGGAAAATACGTAGACGACGATCGCCGATCAGGCAAAAAGGGTTTGCCGATCAGGGCAGAACGATGTTTATACTCGCCGCGGTCCGGAGGAAGGGCGCAGCCGATACTTCTGGTTCTCACGCAAGTTGAGGAATCAGACAGATCGACAGCGATCTGAGCAAGGATTGTTGTATTCGACATATAAAAGGCTGTGCCAAGTCGCACGACCGTTGTCGTTTTCGGGGACATTTAGGCAGATACGCAGTGGTGGCGGCCGCACTCGTGAATCACGAACAAGCGGATGAGCCCAATGATAGATTTTTCGTTTTTCTTCAACCGTCATCTACAGGTTGTTACTGATCCGGAACAGGAAATCCTGGATGAAGCATTCAGGCTTCGTTACCAGGTCTACTGTCTGGAAAAAGGATTCGAAAAGCACGAAACGTGCATCGATAGAAGAGAACAGGACGAGTACGATCATCATTCCCTGCACGGCATCGTCAGGCATCGGGATACCGACACCACCATGGCAACGGTGCGGCTGGTGCGGCCGACACCCGACGACAGCGTCGTTGACTTTCCTCTGGAGCAATCGCATCCCGATCTGTTGCTGAGCCACGGCATTACCGACAAGGTCTTGCCACGCGCCAGCACGGGTGAAATTTCGCGCTTCGCCATATCCAAGGACTGCCAGCAGCGCATGCGCAGTCTGCCTGATGCTGGCATCAGCCAGAGCGTGACCGGCTCTGGTTGGCGCTTCAACGGGCGGCGGTATCCACTGGTCACGTTCGGCCTGTTCGTGGCGTTGATGCGCCTGAGCCAGTTGCACGGCATTACGCACTGGCTTGCCGTCATGGAACCCTCGCTGCTACGCCTGCTCTCGCGCTTCGGGATCAGCTTCACGCCGATTGGCGGTGTGATCGAATATCACGGGCGGCGGCAACCCTGCTATGGCGCGGTCGATGATATTCGTCGCCGAGTCAGTGGCACCGAGTTTGATCTGTGCGAACTGGTCAAGCACGACATCGCGGCATCTCGTATGCAAAGACGGCCTAAACTGCACCAACCGGTAGTTATTCCGCAGAAGGTGGTTCGTTACGGCTAGGGCGCTGCCGGACTGAAGCGATCGTCGCAAGCAAGGCGGGAGAATGAGCGCGAAAAAGCCGATTTTTGAGAAAAATAGTAGCTCTATTTGACGAAGAAAGCGGTTTTTTCGCGCCATTATCACGCCGATCAGATTGGTCTTGAGTCCGGCAGTCTTCTGATGAGGACAATATTCCTCAGGCCCTGAAATCTGCCGACGATTAAATAGGTCATGTAACTTTCACGGTGGCCGGTTATGCTTCGCTGCATGGAAACGTGGGCGATTTACAACCTGAAAGGCGGTGTCGGCAAGACAGCGGCGGCGGTGAATCTTGCCTATGAAGCCGCGCTTGCCGGGCGTCACGTCTTGCTGTGGGATCTGGACCCGCAGGCAGCAGCCAGCTGGTACCTGGGCGTCGATACTCAACCCGAGCTGTCGATCACGAAAGTTCTGGCTGGCAAGACGCCACTTGGCCGGGCGGTCCAAAACACAGAGTATCCCCGCTTGTCGGTGCTACCGGGCAATCACGGCTATCGACACTGGGACGCGGTGATCCACGCGGCCAGACAGCCACGCAAGGTGCTGCAAGAGCTGGTCGCACCGTTCGCAGAAGCCTATTCCCTGACAATCATGGATTGTCCACCGGGCATTGGCGCGCTGGCCACTGCTATTCTGCGCGCCGCTGATCGAGTGCTGGTACCAGTAGTTCCCACGCCGCTGTCGCTGCGAGCGCTGGACGAGGTTCGGGCCCACATCAACAACAAGAAAGTGGGGCAAACACAGGTCTGCCCGTTCTTTTCCATGGCCGACCGTCGCCGTCGGCTGCATCGCGATCTGCTGGCAACGCCACCGCCTTCGATGGCGGATGCGCCTGGGGTATTCGTGGATTACGCCACCCACATAGAGCAGATGGGCGTATATCGCCAGCCCGTACGCCTGTTCGCGCCCCGGAGCCGGGCAGCAGCGCAGTATCGCGCCCTGTATCAGGCCATCGACACGCGCTGACCGAGGCCGGCGCGGTCCGGCATCGCGCCTATACATGGTTGATCGCAGCTGAACGAACGCCGCTCGCACATCTCCTCGCCACGCGCTAGTCTATGACCAGGAACAATGATTCGATCACCACAGACCGAGGCAGGTAGTCCGTTGTATCAGAAGGTCAGGTCGACACTCGCTTTGTCGTTGACGGTTGTATTGGCCAGCGGCTGTACCGCGTTGTCCAGCACGACGCGCCAGGCCGGCAGCGCCACCGTGGCCATCAGCCACGGTGTGACCTACGTCAGCAAAGCCACCGGCAATGCCTCGATTACTCGACCGAACGTACCCCGGTATGCCGATGCCACAGCGTTTGTGCGCTCTCAACGGGCGCTGCTGAGACGCCAGGCAGCCGCTGGCGGCGGCGAGGATATCCGAGCCCTGGCCATACTGCTGAACAAAACTGGCAACGACGAGCTGGGGCGCTGGATGCAGATGCACTACGCCAGCCTGTTCGGCCAGACGCCTTCGCTGTCGGCCCAGGCTGTGGTTGATCGGATAGACATGCACGAGGGATAAGACCTACTGTCCATCCACTGATTACTTCATAAAGGGTAGATTCATGAAAAAATTGATGATTATCACCGCCGCTGCCGTGCTTGCCCTGGGCCTGTCTGCCTGCGGCAACAAGAGCGCAGACAACACCGCGAGCGACAACAGCGCCTCCGACAACTCGATGTCGTCGAACTCGGCGTCGGATAACAGCATGTCCAGCAACGGCATGGCCGACAACTCGATGTCGAGTAACAGCATGTCTGGCAACGGTATGTCCGATAACGGTATGTCGAACAATTCCATGTCGGATAACTCGATGTCAGACAACAGCGCGTCGCAGAACAATTCGATGTCGAAATAAGCCGGGTTGCGTCTTCCCGACGCTTGAAACCGGCGTGGCACTTTCGTGCCGCGCCGGTTTTTTTTGCCCCCGACCAGGGCGCTTTGCTGCTTCACCTGGCACCTGGCCTTGGCCCCTGCTGAACTCCTCGTCTGCTGCCGATATTCATGTCGCGTGGAAACAATAACCCGCGCGTTCCAAGGAGGACATCGATGATTCGCAAAATCCTGATTTCTGGCCTGCTGGCCGTCGCTGCCTCGGCCGCTGTCGCCGCCAGTTACCAGCCTGACGACATCACCGGGGTCTGGCGGACCAAGAGCGGCGGCTATCTGCAGATTTACAAGGACGGCAGCGTTTACAACGGCAAGGTCGTCGGCTCGGTCAGTGGCAAGCCGCGCGTGGATACGAATAACCCGGACAAATCAAAGCGCGGCCGGCGCCTGCTGGGGGTTGTCATATTGAAGGGCCTGCACGCCGAGGGCGACGGCAGCTACGGCGACGGCCACATATACGATCCGTCGAATGGCAAGACCTACAAGGCCAAAGCCACGCTCGACGGGCCGGACACGCTCGACGCCCGAGGCTATATCGGCTTCAGTCTGCTCGGGAAAACCCAGACCTGGCATCGCATCAGCCAAAGCGCTGAGCACGTGCATCAGAACTTGCTGGAAAAACCGGTCGGCGCCGAGCCAAAGACCCAGTGATGGTTAGGCAACGCCGAAGGCCAGGTTTACAATGACCGTATGAACAGGCTTGAAGACGCCATCGGCGCAACTCTCCAACCGGGCCTGACGCCCGCCCAGCTCGCCGTGTTCGCCGAGGACGGCTTTCTGATCATGCGCCAGCTGGCCAGCGTCGAGCGCATCGCAGCCATGCGTTCCATGGTGCTCGATCACATAGAAAAACGCTTGGAGCCGATTGAGTACGAGGCCGACGTCGCCTATCCGGGCGCGCCTGCCAGTCGACAAGCCGAGGGCGGAGACACTGCACGCCGCCTGTTGCAGGCCTATGATCGCGACCCGTTGCTCGCAGAGTGGGCCGCGGACAAGAGGCTGACGGCTATCGCGGCGCAGTTGCTCGACTCGTTCGATGTCTGGCTGACGCTCAATCATCATAACTGTGTCATGACCAAGCAGCCGTATTTTTCCACCGCAACGGCCTGGCACCGCGACCTGCGCTACTGGTCGTTCCAGACGCCCCGGCTGGTCAACGCCTGGTTGGCGCTGGGGGACGAAAACACGGCCAACGGCTGTATGCATCTATTGCCGGGTTCGCAGCATGCGATGCTCTCTGAGGATGCTCTGGACGACGCCCAGTTTCTGCTCCCGAACCATCCGGACAACAAGCCCCTGATCGACAGCGCCGTGGATGCGAAACTCGCTCCCGGCGACGTGCTGTTCTTCGACGCTGGCACCTTTCATGCCGCCGGTGCCAATACCACCGACGAGCGCAAGCTATCCGTGGTGACCAGCTATTTTGGCGCCGACAACGCGCCGATAGCCGGCACCCGCTCGGCCCGCCGGCCTGCGGTTCATGTGCGAAAGGCGCCCTCGGATGCGTAATCTGCTCTTGGCATCACTGCTGGCGGCGACCTCTCTGAGCGGCTGTTCCGGCGACGCCGCCGCGCTGCCCGCACTGCAAGGCAGCTATCGGGTGATCGCGGTGTTTGCCCATAGTGCCAAGCGCGCCAGCAGCAGTCTCGACACACTCAAGAGCAGCGCCGGCGGCATCAAGGATCGCGATATCGCCTGGTTTGTGATCGGGCCCAGGGATGTCGCGTCAAACATCAAGGACAAGCCGAGCCGCGCCCAGCTTGAAAAACTGCATGACATCGACGCCTTCGAGGTGGTGCTGCTCGGCAAGGACGGCCGTATCAAGACCAACCAGCTGGGGGGCCTGGATCTGCAGGCTTTGTTCAATGCGATCGACCAGATGCCGATGCGCCAGACCGAGATGCAGCAGCCATGAGTCCAATGACTACCAGTCCACGCGGTGCACTCAATGTCCTGGGTGAACCGCTGGCTGGATGTTGCAACGCGCCGATCACCGGTTTCTATCGCGACGGTTTCTGCCATACCGGCAACGCCGACATGGGTCGTCACGTGGTGTGTGCGGTCGTGACCGACGAGTTTCTGCGTTACTCGGCCGAACAGGGCAACGATCTGTCGACGCCGAGGCCGGAGTTTGGCTTTCCCGGTCTGGTTGCCGGAGATCGCTGGTGCCTATGCGCTGGGCGCTGGGCAGAAGCGCTGGAGGCCGGAATCGCGCCGAAGATTGCCCTCACGGCCACCCACGAAGCGGCGCTGGAGCTGCTATCGCTGGCCGACCTCAAGGCACACGCCATCGATCTGTCCTGATGACAGGTCCTGGGCTAAGCTGAGGACTACGCCACCCGCGTCGCCACGGCCGTGCTCATGCGCCTAGTCAATCCGATCGATCAGCTTTTCCTACGTCTGGAAGGCCGCAATCAGCCGATGCATGTGGGCGGGTTGCAGCTGTTCGCGCTGCCAGACGACGCCGGCCCCGACTACATACGCCAGCTGGTCGAGAGAGCGCGGCGTCTTGATGCCGTGCAGGCGCCATTCGATCAGTGTCTGAAATACCGCTTTGGACAGCCGTTCTGGGTGACCGACGAGCAGTTCGATATGGAATATCACGTCCGCCACCTAGCATTGCCGGCGCCAGGCGCGATCCGCGACCTGCTGGCGCTAGTCTCGATGCAGCACGGCGCCCTGCTTGATCGTGCCCGGCCGATGTGGGAAATGACGGTCATCGAAGGCGTCACCGACAACCGATTTGCGGTGTATACCAAGTTTCACCACGCGCTCATGGACGGGATGAGCGCCATGCGCGTGATACGCCGCTTTCTGAACCTGTCGGCGGACAGCGAGTCGTTTCACGTGCCCTGGCAATTGCCCGAGCACGGGGATCGACAGGCAGCGTCCCCGCTCGGCGTTGGCTGGCAGGCTGTCCGTCGGGGCTGGAAACACACCTCGGCCCTGCCGGTCGCGGCGACGGTGCTTTACCAGGCCTGGCGCGATGCAGGTTCCGACCCGGATTTCACTGGCCCGGCCCAGGCGCCGCAGTCGATCCTGAACCGACGGGTAAGCGGTTCGCGCCGCTTTGCCGCTCAGAGTTACTCACTCGCAAGGATCCGGCGCACCGCCCAGGCGTTCGATGCCACCATCAATGACGTCGTACTGGCCATGTGTTCGAGTGCCCTGCGACGTTATCTGATCGAGCAGGAGGCCTTGCCGCGCGAGCCGCTGATCGCCATGTTGCCGCTGTCGCTGCACGACCCCGACAACGAACAGGCCGGCAATCGAATAGGCGTGATCTACGCTAATCTGGCAACGGATATGGCCGACCCCGCCGATCGGCTGGCCGCTATTCAGCGCTCCGTGGACTACTGGAAACGTCGCTATCGGCATCTATCGGCCGAGCAGATCATGGCCGTGGTAGCCGCCATGTCCGCACCCGCCGGACTCAATCTGCTGACGGGTCTGGCGCCACGATACCAGTCGTTCAACGTGGTGATCTCCAATGTGCCGGGGCCGAGCGAGGCGCGTTATTTCGGCGATGCCGAGATGCTGGGCATGTATCCGGTGTCGATCGTACTGGACGGCCAGGCGCTCAATATCAGCCTGACAAGCTATCGAGACTCGCTGGAATTCGGCCTGATCGCCTGTCGCAAGACGTTGCCGAGCATGCAGAACCTGTTGCAATACCTGGCCGACGCCCTCGATGAACTGGAGGAAGGGAATACAGAACCGTGTGTCCAGAGTGCGAATCGGGGCTCGATCACCGATGGTGACTGATCGTGCCTAAAACGCATTCGCCAGCGCTTTGATCGGGGCGGTCAGTCGACCCGGCTAAGGCTCGCGATCAGAGCCGCCACTGTGCCGACGACGAGTGCCCCAGCCGAAATGCCAAACAGCGGAAGATAAGTGCCCATCTGCTGGTAACCCCAGGTCATACCATAGGCAGCCACGGCCTGCGCCAGCGCAAACGACAAGGTGGCCCAGCCCCACAGCTGTTGCATGCGCGCAGGCGTTGACAGCGACGCCATCGCGCCCGAAGTCAGGGTCACCGCCGCCGGCACCATCATGCCCACAACAACCGACGAGATGCCGAGCACAGCCGGCGACGATGCGAGCAACGGCAGCGCCACCGCACAGGCCTTGATCCCCAGAACCAGCGCGAGCGCGGCCCGAAA
This sequence comes from Salinisphaera sp., assembly GCA_027858915.1. Classification (GTDB taxonomy): domain Bacteria; phylum Pseudomonadota; class Gammaproteobacteria; order Nevskiales; family Salinisphaeraceae; genus Salinisphaera. The sequence goes on along the minus strand of JAQIBT010000085.1, from coordinate 30,757 downwards.
ACCCATTCGCGACGCCAGCATGCCGCCGACCAACGGCCCGATCGTCGCGCCCGCACCAAACAATATCCAGTAAATGCTGCCCTGTTGAATACCGCGGCCAAGCTCGCGCGCAATATAATCGACCCAGAACAGCGTATGCGGCACGAAGCCCACGGCATCCAGACCGTAGGCAATGATCACGAGCGTGATCGCCAGAACCGGCAAGCCTGCCGACCCACGCAGGCCGGTTCTGACATTGGGCAGCGGCGCCAGATGGCGCCAGACGGCCAACCAACTCCAGGCCGCGATCGCGCTTGCCAGCAGGGCCATGGCCAGCCAGGTGATCGCAATCCCCTGATGCACCAGCCACGGCACGAGTGTACCGCTGGCCATGATGCCCAGGCCGATGCCGCTGAACACCAGCGCGCTGGTGCCGGCTCGCTCATGCGGCGCAATTCGCGCCAACGCGGCAGGCGCGCCGATCACGACCAACGCCGCTCCAGTGACCCCACAGATCAGCCGCCAGAAGCCGTACCACGCCACCCCCCAATCCAGCGCACAGCCGTAGAAACTGGCGACGGTCATGATCAGACAGATCATCAAGGTGGTTCGCGTGCCAAAACGAAGCGTCGCTCGGTGCGCCAACGCAGCGCCTATCAGGTAGCCGAGGAGGTTCATCGCGCCCAGATAGTCGGCCGCATGGGTGGAAAACCAACCGGCATCCACCAGCGCTGGAATCAGCGGCGTATAGGCAAAACGGGCAAGACCAATACCCAGCAGCGTACAAACGCCGCCGGCCAGACCGAACTTGCGGGCAGAAATCTGCGCAGACATCGACAACGGGCGCCCAGGAACACAATGGCGCGCAGTGTGCCATGAAAAAGACGGGATGCCGCTCTCAATGGCGGGTGACAATCTTGATTGTCGGCAGGTCTATCCGCACCGTACCGATCGATGCCAGCGGATACAAAGCGCTCAAAACATTTGGCCAGGCTCACCATAGGTTCAATAAATAACTTTAATATCAATAATTTTCATGCGCTTATAACATTTTTTCGAATAACTGGAATTATTTTAATAATTGCATGCCAAAATCACGCCGTCGGCAAGTCAAAGCCGTATCAAAGACCTGGGTTGGTGCATGTTGTGACGATCAGTAATCGTGCCTGCTAGCCTATAAAAAATTATCCGGACGCAAAATGACAATAATAATCGACGGGCTTTATGTCGGCAGCACGCAAAACTTGATGGATGGAAGAAGAAGCGCGGTTTCCAAACGCGCAGTCGATAATGCGCGCTGGGTAGGCCAGCACGGCGTAGAAGGAGATGAGCAGGCCGATCAGCAGTGTCACGGCGGGCTGAACCGGGCGCTTCTTCATTATCCGGTGGAGCACTACGCCTTCCTGGCACAGACGCTGTCCGGAACAGAAATCGACATACCCGGGCTGAGGGCCGGCGCATTCGGTGAGAACATCTCGACTCGTGGTCTCACCGAGAACGACGTGCACGTGGGCGATATTTTCGCTATTGGCGAGGCCACGGTTCAGATCACGCAGCCGCGCCGGCCCTGCTGGAAGCTCGGTGCGCATCTGGGTTATAAGCCGCTCGCGGGCGAGTTAATCGCCACTGCACGTGCTGGCTGGCTCTATCGCGTGATCGAGCCGGGTTACGCACGAACCGGGGATCAGATCAGACGCATCGAAACCGCCGACCACGGCATCTCTATTGCAGCCCTCTGGGCCTGTCACAATGCGCCTGCTCCCAACGAGAAACAGCGCGCGCAGCTGGCGTTCCTGACCGAATATCCGGGGCTCATGGAAGACTGGAGGCAACGTCTTGCTCTTCGGCTAGCCGGATGATATCAACGGCTGTCGGCTGTCCGGCCGCACAATGGCAACAGCCGCGTCCGCAAAGTCGGTAAAAACTCCGTCCACGCCATGGTCCGCGAACGCGCGGATTTCGTCGGCAAGCGACGAAAACCCCGGACCGAGTGCGTCGGCTCGGAAGGTCCAGGGGTGGACCTGCAGACCGCGAGCATGGGCGCCTACAACCAACGCGCCCTGGGTTTCGGTAATTCGTTGCTTGTCTGGACCGATGCCGTCGGCATAGCGGGCGATCGCGTCCAGGCCGGCATCAGTGACCCGATGATCGTGCTCCTCTCCGGCCTCGATGAGTTGGATCATGGGCAGGGTGCAGCCCATCTCGAAGCGCATCATCTGTAGATTATCGACGGAGAAGCTCTGGATGAAGACAGGTGCAGCACGGCCCTGATAGCCATAGCGGGCCAGTAACGCGAGCAACGGCGGCTCGATCGCCAGGCCTTGATCGATGTGAAACGCCGGGTCCTTGGTTTCTGGATAGACACCGACCCGCCGTCCCGACTGGCGATTCAGCGAAGCCACAAGCCGCAGCAGTTCCTCGAAGGTAGGCACGGCAAAGCCGCTTGCGCCGGCAGCGAAACGGCCAGGAAACACCCGCGCGCCGTCGTCGCCAAACCGCTCGCAGGCCTGGAGGGTGCGAATTTCAGCAAGCGTAAAGTCGGCCGCGTACCATCGCCCATCGGATCGTGCGCGATCAGGAAAGCACTGTGCCACGTCGGTTGTGCGATCCAGATGGATATCGTGACAACAGATCAGTTCACCGTCACGCGTTGCGATCAGGTCCGGCTCCAGGAAATCGGCGCCCATGGCATAGGCGACCGCATAGGCCGCCAGCGTGTGCTCCGGCAGATAACCGCAAGCACCGCGGTGCGCAATGATAATCGGCGGGGTGGCAGGCATGAGCGCGACTGATGATAAACCGTGGCTTTAGTGTAGGGCCTGTTGCCGTTTCGTACGACACCGCGTATGAAACGGCAACAGGCCCTTGTGTCTTGCCGAGGCTGGCTGATTAGCTACCAGTCAGTCGGATAGCACTGCCACGACGCAGAGCATCAACGCGCCGCAGCGCAATACCTGGCGGAGCACCGGACAATGGATGCGGGCTAACAGCGTTTATATCGCGTTTGCGGCGCTGGTGATCTTCAATCTCATCGTCACACCCGGCTTCGACAACATCTATGCGCTGCGACAGCTGCTGTTCGAAGCCGCCCCCTTGATCCTGATCGCGCTGGGTCAGAGCCTGGCGATCGGCACGCGCGGCATCGATCTGTCGGTGGGCTCGGTCATGGCCTTGTCGTCTGCCATGATTGCCGTAGGCATCGCTAGCGGCCAACCCGGCGCGATTGCGCTTGCGATTGGCGCGGCCATACTGGTGGGTCTGTTCAACGGCTCGATGGTGACCTTCTTCCGCGTCGACCCGCTGATCTTCCGGCCTGGCCCTGCTGATGGTCTATGGCCTGAGCGGGCTGCTCGCCGGCGTAGCGGGTGTATTCGCCTCGGCGCGCACCGGGGCCGCCGATCCGAACTATATCGGCGTGCTGTTCGAGCCGGACGCCATCGCGGCCGCCGTGATCGGCGGCAATCCGCTGTCCGGCGGGCGCATCTCGATCCTGGGTTGTGTGTTCGGCGCGCTGGTCGGGCTGGTCGACGGGCTGCTGATCGCGGTGATCATCCAGAGCATCCTGAGCAGCCTCCGACGTGGCGCCTGAGCAGCAACACGGCCGCCTCCGACATCCATTGTTCAAGACTGCTCACGCTGACGAATCAGCCCTTCCTGGGCCACCGAGGCCACCAGGTCGCCGTTGCGGGCAAAGATCAGGCCGCGCGACAGGCCGCGCGAATCCTGAGCGCCCGGGCTGTCCATGCAGTAGAGCAACCAGTCGTCGATTTTAAGGTCGCGATGGAACCACAGCGCATGATCGATGCTCGCCATCTGCATGCCTCGGGTGAAAAACGAGACGCCGTGGGGCATCTGGGACGTGGTCAGCAGATTGAAGTCGCTGGCATAGGTCAAGACGGCGCGGTGCAGCGCCTGGTCGTCCGGGATCGGCGCCTTGGCCTTGAACCAGACGTGTTGAACCGCCTCGCGCTTGTCGGGAGCCAGCTGGTTCCAGGGTTTTACCGGCCGCATGTCGATGGCGATATTGCGCCCGACGGCCTCGCGCAGCGATTCCGGTACCCGATTCAGCGCGTCGACCCATTCGTGGCGCAGCTCATCGTGGCTGGCCAGCCCTTCCGGGCCCGGTACGTCGGGCATGGCGACCTGATGCGTATAGCCGGATTCCGCGATATGAAACGAGGCCAGCATCGAAAAGATCGGCCGCCCGTGCTGGATGGCCTGAACGCGCCGGGTCGCAAAGCTGCGGCCGTCGCGGATATTGTCGACCTCGTACACAATCGGTGCCGCCATATCGCCCGGCCGCAGAAAATAGCCGTGTAGCGAGTGCGCAAGCTGCGAGGTATCGACCGTACGCGTGGCCGCCACCAATGCCTGTCCCGCTACCTGGCCGCCAAAGACGCTCTTGCCGCCCAGATCGCGTGAGCTGCCGCGGAAAAGACGTTGTTCCAGCACTTCCAGATCGAGCTGTTCGAGCAGATCGGCGACAATGGCTTCAGCAGATTCAGGCATGAAAGAATTCGGGTTCGGGCAAGGCCTCAGTTTAGGGCGTGTTGCCGTTTCATGCGACGCCGCGTTGCGCCCCTCTGAAAAATTTACCAGGGCGCGGAGTGCCGGCCGCAGTCATTCTGCGGCCAGACATCATCATGGCCAAGGCGTTAATCCGGGCTACGCAGCAGAAAATCCGCGCGTGCAAAAGCGATCGGGCGTTCGCGGTCGGCCTGCCAGCATTCTGCCTGCACCTGGGCAATATGCCGACCCGACCGGATCAACCGGCAGGCCACCCGACAATCGGCTGGCCCGGCCGAGCGCCAGTAATCGATCGTGAAATCCACCGGATAGGGCAGGCGCTGCTCGGATTCGGCGATCAGCACTTCCAGCTGCATCGCCATTTCCAGCAGGCCGGCCACCGTGCCGCCGTGCAAGGCCGGCAGCTGTGCGTTGCCCACCAGTTCGTCGCGATAGGCCATGACATAGATCCGCTCGCTGGCACGGGCATCCGCGGCATCGATTTCCACGCGCAGACCCAGAAACTCGGCGTAGGGAATCGCCGCGACCAGCCGTGCATAGTCACCGGCCGCAACGGCCGCATGTATATCTTCCAGTGTCGCGCTCATGGCAACATCTGCCGGCCGGTCCGCATGAAGACCGCCGTGCAGTGGGCGGTCGGCCGATCGATATCGTTCTGGTAGAGCATGGCGCGCACGAACGCGACATAGCGTGTGATGTGATGACAGCTCGCGCGCACCTGCAGGGGCTTGCCGGCCACGGCGGGGCGCAGATAATCCATGCGCAGATCCAGTGTAGCAATGGCCTCCAGCGTCGGCAGCGCCAGAAAAACCGCGAGGCCACAGGAAGAATCAGCAGCCGTGGTGCCGACAGACGTGTGCCACAGCCTGGCCACCGGATCACCCAGAAAAGCCTCGCGATAAGCCAGTCGGGTATGCACCCAGTCGCCGCTGACATCCACGACTTCCAACCCGATGGCCTGATTATGTGGGATGCCGCCATTGAACGCTGCTGCGATCCTGGCGCGCGTGGCGGGTTCGGTCTTGTCTAAAGGCTCGTGCATTGTCGATACGATAGACAGACGAGGCCCTGCTGTCACTCGGATCTCGCCTGGCAACGCGACCGGCCTCGATTGCGTAGACTAAAACAGACCTCGGAGCTAAACGGTGCAGCCAGCGGGGCCAGCGATCGACCACTACACAACCACATACCTTATGGATCATTCCGAATACGCCCTGTTTCCCTTGTCGACCGTCGTGTTCCCCGGCGGCATCATGCCGCTGCGCGTGTTCGAGCCGCGGTATCTGGACATGGTGGCGCATTGCATGCGCAGCGGCACCGGGTTCGGGATCTGTGCGGCCCGCCCGGCGGCACACGGGCGTTTCTCGGCGCCACATACGGTCGGCACGCTGGTCGAGATCGTGGATTTCGATCGTCTGGACGACGGCCAGCTGGGCATTACGGTCGAAGGCCGGCGTCGATTCGAGGTGGGCCAGACCCGACAGAGCGACAACGGCCTGTGGTGGGGCGAAGCGACGTTCCTCGACGAAGAGTCGGACGGCCCTTGTCCGACCGAGTTTGCTGCACTCAAGCAGATAGTGGCCGCCCTGATCGAGCAGACCGGACTGCCCTATGAAGAACGCAGCGCCGACTATGATTCAGCCAGCTGGCTGTCGGCGAGGCTCACCGAGTTGCTTCCCTTTGACGCATCGACCAAGAACGACCTGCTGGGCACCAACGATCCACAGGAGCGCCTGCGCCGTATCCGGCCGATGGTCGAGATCGAAAACGCTGGCTGAGCGGCCCCGTGCGATATGGATATGCGCGGCGCGCCTGTGCGCTGGTAGTCTAGGCCTGTCATCTGTTCGACTATGGCTTTCCCGTGATGTTGACCGGTTCCTCTCGCATACTGGTTCGCGCCCTGCTGCTGAGTCTGCTGACCAGCACCGGTGCGCACGCCGACTGGCTGCAATACCGGCACGGTGCCGATCGCAATGCGGTGGTTGCCGGCGATCTGCAAGTGCCGAACGACCGCGTGACCGTGCTCGACACGCCCAACGGGGTGCGCGCCACACCCACCGTGATCGGTCACGATCTGCTGATCGGCAATAACGAAAGTGGCGAGATCCAACGCATCGATCCGGCGACAGGCAAGACGCTATGGCAGATCCACGCGCCCAACTGGGTACATTCCGAGACCATCTGGTCGGGGCATACGGCAGTCACCGGCTACGGCAATCGATTCTTTACCTCTGATGAGGATCCGGCCGTTCCCAATTATGCGCGTGGTACCGGCCCCGGCGGCGTACTGGCGACCAATCCGGCCACGGGCGCTATCCGCTGGCAATATCGAACGCTTGGCGAAGTCATGCCGACGCCGGTCATCGTCGGTGATTCGGTCTATGTCGCCGGCGGCGACCGTGCAATCCACGTGCTGTCACTGGCCGACGGTCACCAGCGCGATCTGATTCGTCTGGGTTCGTTCGTCAGCATGTCCTCCCCCGCTCTAGACGACAGCGGGCGTCTGTTCGTGGGCGGCGGCGACCCGTATCGCCTGTTCGCCATCAATACCGGGAACAATCAGCCGCTCTGGCATGCCGATTTCCCCGACATGATCGGCGGCGTCGACGATGTGCCCCCGGCGGTAGGCCATGCGGCAGAGCAGGAGATAGTGGTCACCAGCGGTGTATTCCCAACCGCTACCAAAGGCCGTTTCGAACATCGGCTTTTTGCCCTGAATGCCAGCACCGGACAGCGACTGTGGCAGGCCTCGCTGGGCATCGGCGGGCCGGTGAAGAACAATCGCAGCGGCGCGCCCGTCATTCATGCCGATCAGGTCGTGGTCGGCAGCCCGACCAGCAATACGCTGAGCGCTTTTTCACTGACCACAGGAAAACGTCAATGGCAGCTCGAGACCGGCCCCATCAAAGCGCCACCGGTCATCGCTCACGGCCGGGTCTATGCGACCACCACGAAAGCCCGGCTACTGGTCGTGAACGCCACGACCGGAAAACTGATCACCGAACGCAGGCTGGGTGACAAGCCACTGGCGCCGGCCGGTCCGATCCTGGTCGGCAACGATCTGGTGGTACCGAGCCAGGACAGCCATGTGTACATTGTCCCGTTGTCGTTGTTGACAGCCTCCTGACATGGATTGACCTGATTCTGACCGGGCTCGATGGTCTCAGCCGTTCGATCTACCCGAACCACTATGCAGGCGGCGCTGGGTTTCGCTGTCGAACAGATGGATCGGGGCATCGCGCATGACGTCCAGCGTCACGCGCTGGCCCGGCAACAAGGACGAATGGCCCGGCAGCCGGCAGATCATGGCACCCTGCTCATTGTATGCGTGCAACAGGCTATCGGCGCCCAGATTCTCGACCAGTTCAACGCTCAGTGAGAACGGGCCATCGGCTACAGCCGTCAGATGCTCGGGACGGATACCGACATCGACCGCGCGCCCTGCAGCATAAGCGGCGCCTGCAGGCAGCGCCAGGCGCTCACCGCCTTCGAGGATGACGTATTCACCCGAATCGTCTATCGTGCCGGCCATGAAGTTCATCGCCGGCGAACCGATGAAGCCCGCCACAAATCGCGTCGCCGGCCAGTCGTACACTTCGCTTGGTGGGCCGACCTGTTCGATGTGGCCACCGTTCATCACCACCAGCCGCTCGCCCAGCGTCATGGCTTCTACCTGATCGTGAGTGACGTATAGCGTGGTGATGCCCAGCAATTGATGCAGCCGCTTGATCTCGATACGCATCTGCACGCGCAGTTTGGCATCGAGATTGGACAACGGTTCGTCAAACAGAAATACGCTGGGCTCGCGCACGATCGCCCGCCCCATGGCCACACGTTGGCGCTGACCGCCGGATAGTTGGCGCGGCCGACGCTGGAGCATGGCCGGATCAAGCTGCAATATCTCGACGGCCTTGTCGATACGCGCCTTGATCTCGGCCTTGGGCATGCGCCGGATCTTCAGACCGTAGGCCATGTTGTTGTACACGCTCATGTGCGGGTACAGCGCGTAGTTCTGGAACACCATGGCGATGTCTCGCTCGCGCGGCTCCAGTTTGTTGACCACACGACCACCGATGCTAATGGTGCCGTCGCTGATCTCCTCGAGACCCGCCAGCATCCGCAACAGCGTCGACTTGCCGCAGCCACTTGGTCCTACGACGATCAGGAATTCGCCTTTGTCAACGGCGAGATCGATGCCGTGCAGCACCGCATCGCTGCCGTAGGCCTTCTTCACCTTCTCGAATTCGATTGCGGCCATCAGTGACTACTTCTCCGGTTCCACGAAACTCTTGACGAACTGGCGCTGCATGAAGATCACGACCAGCAGCGGCGGCAGGATCGCGAGCACGGCGGTCGCCATGATCCAGTTCCAGGACGGCGTCTGATCGGCCACCACCACCATGTGCTGGATACCCATGACGATCGTGCTCATGTTCTCGCGCGTGGTCACGATCAACGGCCACAGATACAGATTCCAGCCGTAGATGAACTCGACCACGAACAGCGCGGCGATGGTGGTGCGCGACAGCGGTAGCACCATGTCCCAGAAGAAGCGCAGTGGGCCGGCACCGTCGATGCGTGCGGCCTCCAGCAGTTCGTCCGGCAGCGTGAAGAAGAACTGGCGGAACAGGAAGGTCGCAGTCGCCGAGGCAATCAACGGCACGATCAGCCCGCTGTAGCTGTCGAGCATATGCAGATCTGCCACCACCTGATAAGTCGGCAGAATACGCACCTGTACCGGCAGCATGAGGGTGACGAAGATCAGCCAGAAGCACAGTCCGCGCAATGGAAAGCGGAAATAGACGATGGCATAGGCCGAGGCGATCGAAATCACGATCTTGCCGATGCTGATGCCCAGTGCCATCACCAGGCTGTTCCACAGCATGGTGGCCACCGGCGCACCTTTGTTGGTGCTGCCGGCCAGCAGCACATGGCGATAGTTGTCGATCAGATGCGAGCCGAAGGTGGCCGGAAAATGGCCTACCAGATCGGCTGCGGTATGGCTGGAAGCAATCAACGCGATGGCGATCGGAAAACCGACCAGCAGCAGCCCTGCCAGCAGCACGATATGCGGGATCACCCGCGACAGGCCGCGACGTTCGACCACTAGTACCGCACCCGGCCTTCGATGAAGCGGAACTGCAGCACGGTGAGGCCGATGATGAACAACATGAGTACCACCGACTGCGCTGCTGAGCCCCCCAGATCCAGACCGACGAAGCCGGTCTCGAATACTTGGTAGACCAGGATATTGGTCGCGTTGGCTGGCCCGCCCTGGGTAACCGTATCGATCACACCGAAGGTCTCGAAGAAACTATAGACGAGGTCGATCACCAGAAGAAAAAAGGTCGTCGGCGACAACAGGGGAAATACGATTGTCCAGAAACGACGGATCGGCCCGGCACCATCGATGGCCGCCGCCTCGATCAGCGACGACGGCACGCTCTGCAGTGCAGCCAGGAAGAACAGAAAGTTGTAGGCGATCTGGCGCCAGGCCGAGGCCATCACCACGAGTACCATGGCCTGCGTGCCGTTTACACGAAAATCCCAAGGTACACCCAGGCCGTCCAACGCTCGTGCCAGCAGTCCCACGCTGGGATTGAGCATGAACAGCCAGAGCACGCCGGCGATCGCCGGAGCGACCGCGTACGGCCAGGCCAGCAGCGCTTGGTAAACCTTTGCGCCGCGCAAGGCGCGATTGGCATTGACCGCCAGCAGCAGTGACACACTCAGCGCCAGCAGTGTAGTCGCGGCGCTGAAAATCAGCGTGATTCCGAACGAATGCAGATAGGACGCGTTGTCCCAGAGCGCCGTGAAATTGTGGAGACCCACAAAATGCTCAGAGCCCCCGAACGCTCCTTGCACATAGAACGCGGACACGACCGTTTCGTACGCCGGCCACAAGAAGAATACCGCAGTGACGGCCAGCTGCGGCGCGACCAGCGCGATCGGCAGCCAACGATGCGAAAAGACCGCGCGCCGCTCGATCAAGGCGGCGCGCCCCAGCCCTTTGAGCTCATCAGGCAGCTTTCAGCAAGCGCTTCGGATCACGACTGGGCCGCTTGGAATTTCTCCAGCTGCTTATTGCCACGCTTGACCGCTGCATCCAGCGCCTGCTGGGCATCCTTCTTGCCTGACCAGACGGCTTCCAGTTCTTCGTTGATGATGTCGCGAATCTGACTGTAATTGCCCATGCGCAGGCCCTTGGAGTTGGCGGTGGGCTTGTGCAGTGTCAGCTCCTTGATTGCTACCTCGGCACCAGGATTCTCCGCATAGAATCCTGCCTTCTTGAGCCGTTGGTAGGCGGCGTTGGTCACCGGCAGATAACCGGTCGCCCGACTCCACTCGGCCTGTTGCCTGGGCTGCGACAGAAATTTGAAGAATTCGGCAATGCCCTTGTAGTGGCTATCCGGCTTGCCCTTGAGCACCCACAGCGAGGCACCACCGATGATGGTGTTCTGCGGATGCCTGGCAATTCGGGTGTCCAGCGGCAACCGGCCAACGCCAAACTTGAAGTTCTGCGCGTTGGCCTTGACGCTGCCATACAGGCCGGTGGATTCGAACAGCATGGCACACTCGCCGCTGTAGAACAGAGACGCCGGATTATCCTTGCGGCCGCCATAGCGGAATTCGTGGTTCTTCGACCACTGCGCCACCTGCGCTATGTGCTCGACGAACGGCTTCTTGTTGATCAGCAAGCGTGCACCGGTGCCGCCGAAGCCGTCCTGCTCGGTCGCCAGTGGCAGATTATGCCAGGCGGCAAAGTTCTCGATCTGAATCCAGGACTGCCAACCCGTGGTGAAACCGCAGTTTACTCCGGCGTCACGCAGTTTCTTGGCGTCTGTGCCCATTTCCTTCCAGGTCTGCGGCGGTTTGTCCGGATCGAGCCCGGCCTTCTTGAACTCGTCGCGGTTGTAGTAGAGCACCGGCGTCGAGCTGTTGAAGGGCATAGACAGCATCTGGCCGTCGGTATCGGTGTAGTAGCCCTTGATCGCCGGGATGAAGCCGTTCGGGTCGAAGCCGACATGGTGATCGGCCATCAGCTTATAGACCGGTACGATCGCGTTCTTCGCGTTGATCATGGTGCCAGTGCCGACCTCGAACACCTGCAGGATGTCCGGCTGGCGATGCGCACGAAAGGCAGCGATCGCGCTGGTCAGAGTCTGTGTGTAGTCACCCTTGTAGACCGCATCGATCTGATATTTCGACTGTGACTGATTGAACTCATCCACCAGATGATTCAGTTCTTTGGCGTTGGCGCCGGCCATTGCATGCCACCAGGTGATCTTTATCGGGCCGTCGCCCGCCTGCGCTGTCGTCAGCCATACGGCCAGAGCCATCAGACAAAACGTCCTGCCAAAACGTGTCAGAAATCCCACAAGCGCCTCCCGGTCATTCTTTGTGATTCTATCGCCAAACGCGAGCCTAAGTTCGACACATTGCGGTTTGATGTCAATGCACTTTTGGTCTGCCCCAGGTTGAAATCCTAAGCCACTTGATAAGCTAACGCATCTGAATTCATCCTCGGTGGGCCGACTCCTCGAAATGCTCGCGCCAGCGCTGTACGGCCACCTGTTCCTTGACCAGTTCCAATACTTCCACGGTGGCATCCCGGACCTCGCCCGAAGCCTGGCCGATATCCTCGGACAACAGCCGCTGGATCGCGCTTTCGACGATATTGGCTAACAGTTCATCGAATTCTTCGGACGACAGACCGTTCACTGCTTCGTCGAGTACGTGATTGACGGTATCCCGGATGGCCGCGTCCAGCGCTCGGCTGACAAAACTCCCCAGCATGGGTACGCGTTCGACGTTCTTCAGTGCCATATTCTCATCAACCGCCCGGCCCACAATATTGGCGACGTAAGCCTGGATCTGATCGCGATTGCTCTGATAGGCCGAAACCACGGCGTTTTCAATCTGCGCACTGGCCGCCCGCGTGAGACGCTGCTGGCGCGGCGCGATGACCTCCTCGACGATCTGCCGCGACAGCTGCTGGCCACCACTCTTGAGCTCGTCCTGGGCGCCGGAAAGCACCTTGATAACCACATGATCGGAAATTTCCTCGACCACGATGTCGTAATAGACCGCCGCATTGCGCCATAGCCACCAGTGCCGGATATCGATGACGCCGAGCCGCTGCAGGCGCATGACGATGGAGATCACACGCAGTACGCGCAAAAAACGGAAGGCCGCGATCGGCACGCAGCCAAGCACGTCGTACCAGCGCACAAACGGATAGAAATACCAGCGGTAATAGCGTCGTTGAACGATCGCCAGCGCCCAGCCGGCCAGTACGTCGGCCACCAGGACCGCGACGAATGCCAGATCGATCTGCATGAAATGCTGGTGGATGGCACCGGCATACCAGTCGTGAGCCGCCGGTGACGCGGCGGCGAGCATCTGTTGGACGAATCCGACTGAATACAGGGCATCAATCACGATCAAGGTGAGGTTGACCGAAACCACCGCCACAATCGACAGATCCCAAAGCAGGTACAGCCGCTCGGAGAGTGTTTTCTCCGAGCTGACCACGTCCAGCGGGCTCGGCGGACGACGACGCTGCGTATTCATGCCGGGCGGCTCGAGTTCATGCCCGACGAACCGGGACGTCGGCTGCCCCGTCGAGCCGAACCGGGCGCATCATTTCTTGAACCTCCGCCAGTTGAGTGTCCATTTGTTCATAGCCCCAACCCATTGCCATTTGCAGGGCGTCCGCCTGCGGCACGATATTCATCGGTGAGAGCGTGCGATGGAACCGGACCATGGTATCGGCATAGACCCGATTGACGCGCATCTGCATCTGCACGGTCTGCATGATGGGCCAGAGCCATAGATTCTTCGGGTCCAAACGCGGCACAAAGCAATCGAACGCCAGATAATAAGCATTGCGGGTTCGCGCCCGACCAGCGGCGATACCACGCCAGGCCGCACGCGCGGGCACGTTGTCGGCGACACCACCATCGACGATCGCTGTCAGTTCGTGCCGATACATCAGCTCGGCAAATATCTCACGCGTCACACCGGCGGTCGGCCCCGGCTCATATTGCAGGATAGTGGGCACCGCTGCGGAAAAGCCCACCGCATCGACGGCATGTACGGCCCGCGTGGTGGTATCGCGTCCCAGCACGATCGGCTCGACCATGTCGCTGCGAAAGAACTGCAGCAGCCGTGTCAGGCGAGCGGCCACCCGCAACGGCATCGGCAGAAACCGCTGCGGCCCGCGATTCGGCTCGCGCATGTCGGCGCCGAGTTTTTCATACGGACGCCGGCGCAGGCCGGCGACCACGATATCCAACGGAATCTCCATCTCGTCGAGCCGCAGCGGCCGACGCAGCGGGCCCACGGACATGCGTCGATGCAGGGCTCTGAGGTGCAGATGCAGCAGACCGCCAAGGCAGAATTCGCGGCGGCGGCGCGACGGCGTGAATATGTCGCGTTTTTTCAAGGTGCTGGCGAATTCGATGTACTCTCGTTGATCGCCATGGCGACGCTGGGCGCGGAACAAACCGAGAATAGCCCCAATCGAATTTCCCACGATGTAATCAGGGATCAGGCCCGCGTCGTCGAGCCGCGCAAACGCGCCGGAATACACATAGCCGGCGCCACCGCCACCACCGGCCACCACCACGAGCGCACGTTGACCTGCCTCGCGATCCAGCGCCTCGGCGTCGAACGCATCGACATGGGTATCCAGGAGTTGCCGGCGTACTGTGATCGCCAGACCGCGACAGTGATGAATCGCCTCGCGGCAGGCAGTCAGCTTCTCGACCGCCGAAGTCGGCGAGCGCAAGAGGTCGTGCAGATGAGTCAGCAGCCAGTCGCGCAGCGGCAATACTGTCTGCGGATCGATACGCACGTCGGCGGCGTCAGGCTGATTAGCAGGCGCAAATTCATGCAGGCGCGCCAGGCCGATTGCATAGCGCAGGGTCTGATAATCGGCGTCCGGCAATTGATCGGAGGCAGCTAGCCAGGCGCGCACCAACGCCCGTTCCATGCGCTGCAGTGCCAGACGCGAGCGTTCGTCGCCAGCCCGGTTGAGTGGTTCGATCGGAGAGTCGCTCTCTGTCATGGAAGACGACGAGCGGAACAAGGCATCATGAATACAATTCCCGAACACGGAAAAACGGGCCACAGCCGGTAGGCCATAGCACCGCACGGCAGGCAAGAGTGATGGCCGGCCAACCCGCAGGCCGTAAGCGCGTCCAGCCGGCATCGTGGCGATTCATCCAATCGCGCACCTCGCCACTGAATCGGCCCGCTGGCGTGAAAATGAAGCACTGCGGTCGCGGTCGAGCCTGCAGCCTAATCGGACTCGGTTTCCACACTGTCTGCATATTCTGTGGCCAGGGGTGCCGCATTGATGCGTCGATCACGCAGATAGCGGACCAGCACGTCTGAACGGCCATGCGTGGCCAGTACTCGCGTCGCCCCCGTGGCCTCGATGGTATCAATAAGCCCCGGCCAGTCGGCGTGATCCGACAGTACAAAGCCGCGATCATAGCCTCGGCGGCGGCGATTACCCCGGATACGCATCCAGCCAGAAGCAAAACCGGTTTCGTGGTGCGGAAACCGACGCATCCATCGCGACCCAGCCGCGGACGGCGGCGCCATGACCAGATCACCGGAAAAATCATACCGGTTATCCGGCGCACTGACCGGCTCGGTGGGCAGCATATCGATACCGGCCTCTCGATAGATCTGGGTCAACGGCACCAACGCACCATGCAGATAAGCGGTCGCGCTCGTAAGATTGGAAAGTTCAGCCAACAGCCGCTGTGCCTTGCCCAGCGAATAGCAGAACAGGACGCTGGTGCGTCCTGTCACGGCGTTGCCCTGCCACCAGCGCAGCACATCGGCGGCGATCGACGCACTCGACGCCCAGCGATAAACCGGCAGTGCAAACGTCGCTTCGGTTATGAACGTGTCGCAAGGCACGACCTCAAAATTCGCGCACGTCGGATCCACATCGCGTTTGTAGTCGCCAGAGGCAACCCACACCTCGCCGTCGACCTCTACCCGGATCTGAGCCGATCCAAGCACGTGGCCGGCCGGGTGAAAAGACACCTGGGCATTGCCGAAAGTCAATGCTTGCCCGTAAGCGACCTCGGTTAACTGAATATGTGTGCCAAGGCGTTTGCGCAGCAAGGACGCGCCGTGATCGACCGCCCAGTAGTGGCCGTGGCCAGCGCGCGCATGATCGGCATGCGCGTGCGTAATGAGCGCCCGGCCTACGGGCCGCCACGGATCGATATGAAAATCGCCAACCGAACAATAGAGCCCTTCGCGGGTCAACGCAATGAGGTCAGGCATCGATAACAATCAGGCCACCTGGCTCAGGCGCGCACTGCGCACGCTGCAGAGTGTGCCGTGGAACTGCAGGCAGCGCGCACCGACGATTCAGTGCAGCGGCAAGGCGGATTAGATCCAGGACCAGGAGCCCGTCCGAATCACTGCTGCTGAGGACTACTGCCGCTATTTTTCCACTGTTCGTATTGCTTCCACTCCTGCCAATCACGAAATTTCTGATAATCCGCCGTATTGTGAGGCATCTGCTGGAAATGCTTGAATTGCTGATACTCCTGGAACTGGCGGAATTGCGCCTTCTTGCTCGGCGTCAGCGAGCCAACCGGCTTGTCCTGCGGTACGGTGCTATTCGTAGCCATGGCTTCCGAGCCCGTTTGCCGCTGGGTGGATGAATTAACCAACGCCTTCTTCGACGGATTCGTGGAGAAGACACGGTATCCGCCTTCATAGTTCTGGTCTTGCCCGGCATGAAATACACCGGGCCCTTTCGCCATATGATCGCCCGAGCCCGGCAAATCACTATAATCTGAATTTCCGGGGCCCAGCACGCCTGCGCACCCAGACAACAAGGCCGCCACCAGCAAACCCACACAGATGCCGGCCGAACGGATCGTTTTACGTTCTATTCGCATAATACAAGATGCTCAAGCCAGGGAGCGTCAAGCGCCATCACGACCGCCCAAACAGGCTTCCTTGGTGTTAAAAATTAAAAATTAATGCCCCGAGGGCAAGGCGGTGATTCGTCCGTAGCGTGAATGCGCCGGTCACTAAACGCTTGCTAGAGACTAATTACCAAACCACGCCCTCGGGTCACATCAGAAAGGCCCAATCACGGCTAGAGGAATTTTATCCGAGTACCAAGAAAGAGATAGTTGATGTTTTTGGCGTTCACGTCTCTTCCTGCTTGCGAATCGTAGACATGATCCAGCGTGATCAGGTGATAGCTGCCGTACAGCTCTACGCTATTCGTCCAGTCGAATACATAGGCAGCCTGATATGAATTGCCGCGGCTGTTATTGTTGGCATAGTCGCGGGTGCCGCCCCAGCCAACCTGAAAATGATTACGGCCCAGAATGTAGCCGACGCCGGTAAAGAAACTCTGGCCTTGATTACCTTTGCTGTTACCGCCGATCCGATTACGCTTCTTGTACATGCCGGTGAAGTTCAGCCCTGATGGCAACAGCAGCGACGCCGAGCCGCCATACTCCTGAAAGCGACTATTGGTGACCCGAACACCGTTGGGATTGATTTCCGCGCCAAGACTTTCGCTATCCAACCAGTCAACAGCTGCCTCGAATTTGGTGCCGCCCGCAAATTTCGTACTGTATCGGGCAGCCGTTTCGTAGGCATGGCCGTTGTCCAGGCTCGCCGATAACACTACGCCACCGAACGAAGGCGAGTCATAGCGCACGCGATTGGTGCGGCTCAAGGCATCAAAGTTATTGTACGCAGCATTGCCGATATTACTTTTCAGCACTTGATTGCCCGGACCAATAAAGGATATCCCGCTGGCGTAGTAGTGGGCCGAACCGCCACCCAGATATTGCGTACCGGACAAATCGACTTCCGACGTGCCGTTCGCCGCGCCGTCTCCCTTGCCAAAGCTCAGCTTGCCAAAGTTACCTTGCAGATAGACATCGGCAAGACGGGTATTCAAATAATTATTCTTGCTTCCGCCCGATTTGTTGATGTCAAAATCCGTTGACAGATTGCTGAGAATCGCGAGCTCATAAGAAAATCCGACCTTGAGCCCGTTGGGCATGGTCTGGTCTCCAGTGAAACGAAATCGAGTATCCGATCCGTTGCTGTCAACGAAGCCGTAGTCGGTTTGTTTGCCGTTGTCGGCACCCACGACCGCTCGGTCGACCTGGCCTGATACCTTGAATTCGGCAGCCTTGTGCCGACTGGACGATCATCGGCCCTGATGCAGCGATCAGAGCGCAGACCACCCACGTATTGCGTGATGGTGTTTTCATGTTCGAAGTCCCTCTCCCTGAGATTGTTCACACCGGACGAGTCAAGTCCGATCCCCGATCGTCGAGCAATTCCTATTCGATACAACCACGATGGCCCATTACTAACGCTGCCCCGGTCGCCATCAGCGTAGATCAAGACCCTGTGCCAACAGCACGTTGCCGCAGTTTAAGGCGATCTCCTATTGTGCCCGACTGCATACGTATATAAGACCGTTAAAACGCTGTCAACGAAAAACGAGGCTCGACAATCAGCCCCGTCATGATCGGTGCACCGTCTCTTCTGTCATTTGGTCTGAGCCGAAAAGGCGGCAGGCCACCCGCTACGCTCTCGTTCGATGTGTCAGCGCACACGACGAAAGGACTAAAGAATACCGGTTCTATCGGCGGCTGGGCGCCACCGCGTGCGGTTTTCGTACCCCAGCGGTTACCGGTCGGCGTACTCGAGGCCGGCGGTTTCGGCGCGCCTTGCCTACATCATCTCCTTGATACCAGTACGAGTCAGCCGCCAGTCAGAACCAGGCGCGAACGCCTGACACGAAGGCGGTCGATGAGGTCGCCTCTCCTTAGGCCTGTGCGATATCCTCTGTACCACCGTATTTCTGTTTCCATCGCACACCGATGCAAGGCGCACACTCGCGTCGAATTTCATAGCGAAAGTCACATCGCCGTCTTCGCTTACGAACCGGACGGTGCCAACCCTTGAATACCCAGCACCGCGACGCGCCGATCGGGATTGGGGTTGATGCCGCAACGCATTTCAGTTCGCTCGTCGTAATCAACAGGCCGTTGCAAGAGTTTGGCATGCTCGGAGCAACAACAAAAAAGGGCAACACACGTTGCCCTTCCAACTACAATATATTCAATTTTCCTGCCGTCGTTTCGTTTACTTCTCCGATTTCCTTTGATCCTTGGACATAGCTGCACTGTCGGTAGACATTTGCATGCCATGCTGGTTGGGACTCATGCCTTGCGTACTGTTATGGGCGTGCGGCTTGGCGCTATCGGATTCACCTTGTTCAGCCGACATGCGGTTGTCTCTGTCGGTGTCCTTCGCCCCCGAAACCTTTCCACTATCGACCGACATACCCATTCGATTGTCAGGGTTCATGCCCTGGTGGCTTCCGTTACCATCGCTACTAGCGACGGCCATTTGAGTTCCACCCAATAAAAGCGCACCTGAACATAGCAACGCGTAAGCCGTCTTGATTCTCATATTTTTACTCGAGCGCATAACGTAAATTCCTTTAATCCAGCTATATAACGTAGATAAACCGATTCTCATTCCGACCAACCCAAGCGCCGCAGTTCTTTATCATGCTCGCAAAACGCATGTTGTGTATTTTGCAACGATACTGTCCTTTCATTGCAGCCGAATTCCCAACCCTGCCATGTCCGCAGGATTGCAAATCCGTTTTGCATGGCGCCAGACTCAAACGCAGTATTCAATTGATAGTAACGGCCACGGCTGTACAGCGGATTAACCACACTTCCGATCAATAAAACTCATATTCGAGTCAAACCACGGGGGTCAGCTGTGGCGAGTTCGGGGTGAACCCGAAGAGCACGGCACTGTTGCATTGCAGGGGTTTGGCACCTGATAGCTTGATCCGACCGCCTGACCATCTTTGTTTTCTTGAGCAGGCAACGCACCTGCCCCACAAAACGCAATGCTCGGCTTGGCGCTACGCCCTCGCTTCGATCGGTTTCGGCCAGCGATAAGCTGCCATGAAACCTACGAATATCAACGCATAAATCACCGCGTTGCCGAGCATGTTGCCAGTCATGCCAGTGTGCCCCATGGCGGTGTACGGTCCGCCAAAGCCCTCGGCAGTTGACCAGATGACCAGCGAATAGACAAACCCGACCGGCAAGAACAAGCGCAGGAAACGCCCGCTAATCAGACTCCAGGCCAGGATGGCTTCCAGCAACGATGCCAGCACCGCGAACAGCACGGGTCCGAACAAGTTGATGATATCGATCCAGACTTGGGTGTAGGCGACCAGCCAGGCCGGCTCACCCTGCTGGGATGCGGTCAGATAACCCATCAGATGGGTCAGATAGTAGGGATGCCACTTGAACAATGCATCCCAGGCCCACAAAAAGCCAAACGCCAGTCGCATCGCATAGATCGAGAGCCGTGCATGCTCGTCAGCGGCCGCGTTGCCGGGCGTCGCGGGCTGGGTGATGCGCCAACAGGCGAACGTGACGATCAGCATAATCAGGTATGGCGGTGCAATTCCCGGATCCGTTTGCCCGACTGCTGTATTGAAACCGCCGGTATGCGAGACACCCAACCACATGATGAGCAAATAGACCACGCCCAGCCAGAGTGCGGCGCGCATGCCGCGCCCCGAGAGCAGTGCGATCGCAATGATCAAATCGAGCAGCAAAACACCGTTGCCGATCACTCGCACGGGCCACGATTCGAAGGGCAGGCCGATGAACTGCGCAATGTCATGCTTGTTAGCACTGGCCGAGGCCGTCCAACTATTGAACAGCCAGATCAGTCCAAACAAAATACGTAGCGCGTGGAAAGTGACTTTCTGCGGCGCAGTGGTGTTGGCCGGGATATCACGCGGCGGCCGGAGATCGAAATCCAGCCAGCGATAGACAGCTTGGGTGATTTTTGACATGGCAGGCCTTCAGTTTTGATTTGATGTTTCAGGAATCTGAAATTGACGCGAAACCGTAGCCGGTAGCGGACCGCGAGCGTCTAGCCATCGGCTACCATCGGGCGCCAGACGGGCAGTCACACTACGTTCGTTACATCCCGTGTGCATTACATGCCGTGCTTGATTCCGGCTTTCACCAGATACCAGTTTGCCGGGTAAGCGGTGAGAACGCCGATGATCATCGCAATTTGCATCAAGAACCAGAACACCGGCGAGGCGACATCCGGCTCTTGTGGCATCAGGACCAGAAACGAGAAGGCGATCCAGCCAAACATGCCGATCTCAAATGAGATCAGCGACAGCGTATCGGCCTTGATAGCAGCGACCAGCGCCTTGAACAGATTATTTTCGCCCATGCTCATGATCGGCAGAATCTGGAACAGAATGCCAAACATATAGGCGGCGATGAACTCGCCCACGAAATGGCCGAGCAGCAGCATGCCGAACACGGTAAAACCAATAGCCGACACGATAGGGGCAGCAATCGAATCGCCCAGCACACAGCCACCGGAGCAATGGGTCACCGAGACTGCCACGCTCTGCCACTGGGGCTTGTCGGTATGGCCACCGGCCAGGGCATCGGGCTGGCCCAGCTTCTTGTATATCCACCAGCCAAAAACAGGGGTGTACAGGCCGTTGATTGGCCAAGTGACATTCATCACCGACATCGGCTGTGGGTGACGTATGACGTCAATGAGAATCGCCAGACCGGTGAGCAGACCGAGAATGATGAATATCCAGGAAATGGTGATTAATACGTCCATGAAAACACCTTGAAAAAGAGAAAATCGAGACCTGGTTCAAAAATCCGAGAGTGGGCACCTCTGTTGCATGAGATTTATCAGAAATAGCGAATACCCAAACCGCAATCCCTGAAGTCCAGTTTCTCGTTGTTCTAATACCAAGCGCTCAGTCCGACGACGAACGCGGTCGACGAAGTGTTCTGGCCTTCGGCTCGGGCAATGTCGGCGGTATCGCCGTATTTTTGTTCCCAACGTACGCCGATGTAAGGCACGAGCTCTCGCCGGACCTGATATTTCAAGCGAAGGCCTAGTTGAGTGTTCTGGAGGCCACCACCCAAGCCATAACCGGCATCGCGCGCGCCGATATTGATTTCGGCTCGCGGTGCCAGGCGCAGTCGCTGGCTGATTAATGGCTCGTATTGGAATTCGCCGCGGAAGCTGGGCACGCCGTCCTGGCTGACGTACACCGAGAGTTCGGTGTCGAGATACAGCGGGGTCAGACCCTGCAGCTTGAGCATGCCGAACGCACGATTACTGCTGGGATAAAGGTCGTAGCGTCCCCCGATCAGTGCGTTCCAGAACGGCGTGATCGCGCGTCCGTAGTCGGCTTCGAACGAGGTCGAGTCCGGCGAGCCGCCCGCGTTCGCGCCTTCGCCTTCGGTCTTCCACCAGAAGCGATTGATATCGCCGCCGACCCAGCCCTGGCCTTCCCAAAGGTAACTACTGGGAGCGTTGCCGGTGCCGTACTCCAGCCGGTTGATGCTGGTGTATTGATGGATGGCGTCATCGTGAATCGGCGGAGTCCAGTTCGCCGGCGCGCCGCTGGACGGGTTTGCCGCTCCGCCTGGTACGACACTGTTCGGATTCGCTTTGCCAGGCGGATTGGCAGCTGCTGCCGGCAACGCGACGCTGGCCAGCACAAGTGCAATCCCCATCCTTGTTCGCTGCATCAGCTCAGGCATGCTCAATCTCCGAGGCCGGAGCGACGCGCACTACACGGAACATGCCGGCTTCCATGTGGTAGAGCAGATGGCAGTGGAAGGCCCAGCGGCCCGGTTCGTCTGCGGTCACCAACAGCGATACCCGTGAACCTGGCAACACGCTGATGGTGTGCTTGTAAGGCCGGTGGTCACCCTGATGGTTTTCCAGTTCCATGAACATGCCGTGGAGATGAATCGGATGCTCCATCATGGTGTCGTTGACCAGAATCAACCGAATGCGATCGCCGTAGGGGAACTCGATTGGCTTGGCCTGCGAATACTCGCGGCCGTTGAACGACCACATATAGCGGTCCATGTTGCCGGTGAGATGGACTTCGACAGTCTTCGACGGCTTGCGCGTATCCGGCGGCACCACGACATTGCGCAGCTGGCTGTAGGTCAGTACACGATGCTCGACATCGGCCAGCCCGGTCGGGCGGTCGGCCAGCCGATACCGTTCGGCCTCGGCGACGTTGATATTGCCAACGCCGTAATTGTTCGGGGCGTGATGGGCGATCACCGGGCCAGAATTGTCCATGCCCATATCGGCCATGGCCGAGCTCGAACCGCCAGCGGCCTTGCCGGGGCCGGGCATGCCGTGGGCGGGCATGCCAGCCATGCCGCCCATTGTCGTCGTCGTTTTATTATCGCTGTCGGATGCAGACGAATGGCGACCAGCCATCGCCATGCTCTGGTCGGATTTATCGTTGCCCATCGCCATGCTCTTCATTGGCATGCCCATATCGATCATGGTGCGGGTCGGCGGCGGACGCAGGGCCGGCACCGCGGCGGCCATTCCGGACCTCGGCGCAAGCGTGCCGCGGGTATAACCCGACCGGTCCATCGATTCGGCCATGATCGTATAGGCGGTGTCGGCATCCGGTTTGACGATCACGTCATAGGTTTCGGCCACCGCGATCTGAAACTCGTCGGTGTCGACCGGATCGATGTTCTGGCCGTCGGCGGCGACCACGGTCATTGGCAGACCGGGAATACGGACGTTGAAATACGTCATCGACGAGGCGTTGATTACCCGCAGTTTGATGCGTTCGCCGGGTTTGAACAGCCCGGTCCAGTTAGCCGCCGGGTGCTGTCCGTTCATCAGATAGGTATAGGTCGAAGCGGTCACATCGGCGATATCGCGCGGACTCATGCGCATCTGGTTCCATGCCATGCGGGTCTGAAGGGTTTTCGTCAGCCCTTGCTTTTCGACCTCGTCGACCAGATCAACCAGCGTGCGCTGATTGAAATTGTAGTAGTCGCTGGATTCCTTGAGCTTGGCGAACAGCCGCGCCGGAGCCTCGAACGTCCAGTCGGTCAGCACGACGACATATTCGCGATCGGCCGGATTGGACTGGGGCTCTGACGGGTGGATCACGATCGGCCCGATCTGGCCGATCTGCTCCTGGAAACCGGCGTGGCTATGATACCAGTAGGTGCCGGACTGGCGCACCGGAAAATAGGCCTGAAAGGTATCGCCCGCGGCTACGCCCGGGAAGGACACGCCGGGCACGCCGTCCAGCTCGAACGGTAGCAGAATGCCGTGCCAGTGGAGTGAAGTGATGTCGCTGCTCAGATGATTGTGCACGCGCAGGCGTGCATTGTGGCCCTGCCAGAGTTCCAGCAGCGGGCCGGGTACACCATGGTCAACCGTGTTGGCCGTGGCGTGGCCGGCCGCGATCGCAATGCGTTCCGAGCGGATATGGAAATCGCGCGTGACCGAACGCGCCGTACCGCCCTTGACTCGAGCGGCTTCCCCGGCGGTACGCATCGCCTGGGCATATGAGACGCCGGGCAGGAACATGTCAAGACCGGCAAGCATGCCGCCGGCGGCCATGGCCTGCAGAATACGGCGACGCTGGGTGTCTGGGGATCGATGGTTCATGCATGGCCCTCTTCGGCCTGCATGGCCGTATCGTAACGATAAGAATCCATGGCGTGTTCGTCACTGTGGCCATCACGGCGACCATGGCCGTGTTGCAGCACCCAGAAAATCTGCTGTGGCAGCATTTCCGGGCCGGATTCGACGAGATCGGACGGCTGCGGAGCCATGCCTTCGGCGGCCTCAGGCACCTGCCCGCCTGGCGGTATGTCACAGCCGGTGCACAGCTTGCTGAAATGGGCAGCGCCGGCAACCGGCGCGCTGACGACTAACGTCGCCACCACGGTCTTGAGGGTCTTCATGAGTTCGTTTCCGCGTCACGGCGACACGCTGCGCGTTCAGAGCCGTGACGATTGACTCGGGTCCGAGTCGAAACCAACTCTTTTCGGGAAGCGCTTGCGGGAAGCCGTTGAAACTGAAAGTGCGACGCACACCTGGCGTCGAGAGGATTCAGCTATACGACGGCGAAGCGGGGAGGACGGTAAGGCGTAAATATGTAGCCAACTGTCGTAGCAGGCGGCAGGTGGCCTACGATACGCGCCGCTACATAGCCAGGCGAAAGCATCGACATATCGGAACTGACGGCAGTCGCAGAGCAGTGACCGATAACGTCGCAACAACAGTGGTTATGATGGAGCGGCGTTGACCCCGGTCGAGCGGCATCAGAAATTGCTGGCGTGCGGTCAATGGCTAGCTGGCCAGAAGCGACCGCTGAATCATGCATGGGAGACTGAACCGGCGCATGCGTGCGCCTCATGCCTGGCACGCCGGCTTGGGCGGCCAGTGCCTGCATTAGAAGTATGGCAATAACAAATACGCGCATTACAGGACTCTAATAGGCTTCAGGGCGCAATTCAAGAGTCGGAACACAGGCACTGCATTATCTTGATCGCGGCTTCGAATAAATAAGCCCAGCTTAGACTACGATTTGAAAAGGCCTTTTGTCTTGATGACATACCGCAGCAATGACACGTACGACCCAGCCTGTGGCCGGTTCGCGTCATCTCGGCCGGGTGAGCCGGCCCAGGACTGACACGCAAGCAGGCAAGCCGGTGGTTTATTCGATCAAAGACCACTTCGGCCATCGTCACGACGTTTTCACGCTGGCCACCGCATCGAAGAACATCGCCGGACGCTGCCACAGGGAATTGACGACGATGGCGGTCACGCTGGCGGCCATGGCGACCATCGCCCACACCGGGTAGATGAGCCCAGTGGCAGCCAGCGGGATGCCGATGCCGTTGAAGGCGAACGCCAGACTCACGTTCTGCAGCATCTTGCGATAGCCCCAACGGCTGATCTCCCAGGCCGTAATCACCGCCCCGACCTGGCCGTTGAGAATAATGATGTCGGCGGCGTCAATGGCAATGTCCGTACCGCTGCCCATGGCGATGCCGACATCGGCCTGCATCAGCGCCGGGGCGTCGTTGATCCCGTCGCCGACCATGGCAATCCGGGCGCCCCGCTGCATCCTGCGCAGCTGTTCGGCTTTCTGATCCGGCAGAACGCCGGCATAGACATCGTCAATCCCGGCCTGCCGGACGATATGACGGGCGGTGCGTTCGTTGTCACCGGTGAACATGGCAGTGCGGATACCCCGTTCATGCAGCCGGGCTACGGTATCCACCGTATCGGCCTGAAAATCATCGATTTCGGGAAAATCCAGGCCGCGCGCCAGGGCCGCTTCGACCACGGCGCGCCCCAGCGGATGCTCGGAAGCCGCCTCTACGGCGGCCGCGATCGCGAGCAGGCTGTCTGCGCTGTTGTCGCTGGCGTCTGTGGTCTGGATATCGCGTACCGCCGGTCGACCTTCGGTGAGGGTGCCGGTCTTGTCGAACACCACGGTCGTAATCTTGCGCAGGGCCTGAAAAGCTTCGCCGGTGCGCATCAATACGCCCTTGTCGGCGGCTTCGCCGGCGCCGCGCACAATCGACAACGGCGCCGATATGCCAACCGCGCAGGGATAGCCCATCACCAGCACCGTCAACGCAGCAAAGACCGCGCGCTGGAAATCCGGGGCAACCCCGAACAGCAGCGGCCCGACAATCCAGCCCAGGAACGCCAGCACCGAGATCGTGAGCACAGCCGGCGTGTAGACCTGCAGCACGCGATCCACGATATGCAACAGGCCGGCTTGAGCGCACGCGCGTCTTCGAGGCTGCTGATCACCTGGTGCAGAAAGCTTTCGTCGCCCACCGCGGTGACCGTGATCAACAAACGGCCGTTACCGTTGATAGCGCCGCCGACCACCGCATCGCCCACGGTCTTTTCCACTGGTAGCGGCTCACCGGTAATCAGCGCCTCATCCACCGCCGAGCCACCGCCGAGCCGCCGCCGACGATCTCGCCGTCGACCGGGATCCGCTCGCCGGGGCGTACCCGGACCTGCATGTCGGCGGTGATCTGCTCGACCGGCAGGTCCTGTTCGTTGTCGTCGATGAGCACATCCGCAGTATCCGGCTGCAGATCCAGCAGGCGTTTGACCGATTGCGCGCTGTGTGTCTTGACGATCAGCGACAGCCACTCGGAAAACAGATGATAAGTCAGCACCATCACCGACACGGCAAAGAAAGCCGCCGTGGGATAGCCCGCGGGCTGTAGCACGAGCCCAATCGCACCCCCGGCCAGGCCGGCGAACGCGCCGATCTCGACCAGCACATGCTGATTGAGAACACCGCGGCGTAGGGCTTGCACGGCCATCACCAGCATATGCCGCGCCAGCCCGAACATCATGGCGAGCGCCAGCGCGCCGGTCAGCCAGACAAGGCCGCTGCCGCCAAGGATGCCGCCCAGTCGCAGCGCCAAAAGCAGCAACCCGCTGGCTGCCAGCGCGGCGGCGCCGCCCAGCGCAACGACCGGCCCGCGGCCGCGCAGTACTGCATAGCCGAAACCCACCAGGCTGACATAGACCAGCGCCGACAGGCCCAGGGTCCAGGCGTGGGCGATATCCACAATCAACCCCACCGCGGCCAGGCTCATGGCCAGGGCCACTGCAAAGCGGTTGCGCTCGACCGCCAGCGCTTGTTCCTGACGTTCGAAGGGCTCGACCTTGCGCGGATCGCTTAAGCTATAGCCGATCTGCTGCAGGATGCCCATGAGAGCAGCCGCGTTGTTCTCGCGGCTGTCGTATTCGACCAGGGCCTGCTCGTGGGTCAGGCTGACCGCCACCCGCTGGACACCGGGTTTGGCGCCCAGCGCGCGTTCGATGGTGCCGGTGCACAGCGAGCACTGCATGCCGCCGATATGAGCCCGTACGCGACGGATATCCGGCACGCCGGTCGCCTCTTCGCTCCAGGGTTGGAATATGTTCTAGTCGGCTGTGGTTTGACTCATTGTGGGCTCCAAGATCCTTTAGAATGCTTCCCAGATCGACCACAGGCCCAGACCGACGAGCACAACGCCCGTCCAGCGCGGCATCCGCGATGCCAACCGGGCAATGGCGTTCAACAATCGACGTCCGCGCTGGGTGAACACGGCAAGCACCAGTGGGCTGGACAGCGCCAGGCCAAAGACGAATAGCGCCGAGGCGCCATAAAACAGGCCATCCCCCGCTGCCGCCTGGGCGGCCGCGCTGCCCAGCAACACGGCCAGCAACGGCGCCGCACAGGCCGGCACATTCAAACCGAATACCGCCCCCAGCGTGACGCCGCCAGAGGTAGTGGAGATACGAGGCAGCAAACGATCGGTCTGGCGAATCATCCAGCGCGCACCGCCGCCGATATAGACCAGCCCGAGCACGATATACACGCTGCCCAGAACGGCCCAGAGCTCATGTTGGAGTCCCAGAAAACGCGCGCCGATCAGGGCTGCCAGCACGCCGAGGCTAGCCATCAGCCCAGCGCGTACCGCAGTGAAAACCAGCGTCTGCCAGGCGCGTTGCGACTCGGATAACCGATCCAGAAATTTCAGAAATACCAAGTGGCTTCCCACCGAGCACGGTTCCACGAATCCCAGCAGGCCCAGCCCGGCGGCCAGAACCAGCGTTTGCGCCAGCTCCATGTCTTAACCAGAGGCGAGTGTCGCCGTATAGCCGGCGTCCTGAACGGCCTCGACCAGTGCCTGGGCCGAGACGCGGTCTGCGTCGTGGGCAATACGCGCCTGCTGCGGGTCCAGCGATACCGAACAGCCTTTCACACCGGCCTGTTGTTCGAGTACGTTTTGGACAATTTGTACGCAGCCGGCACGTAGTACCGCAGGGTATCGACAGCAAGTCCGGTTTGCCGTGCGGTTTCACCAATGTGGGGCATAGCGCATTTCCCCCTCGTCTGTGGTTGCCGGATGTTTCACGCAGTTAGGGCCTGCCCGTGAGACGTAAGAATCTGACGCTTGGTACCCTTGGACAATATATGCAAGAGTGCTGTGTGGGAAGTTGTCAGCCGGCGTTCCGGCGGTCATCACCAGCCTGCAAGGTAACCTGCTCGAGATACATGAATGGGTCGGGTTGATCGCTACGGCCATTGTGATACTTCACTGGTTGTGGAGTGTGGCCGATAGCGTCGATGGCGGCAGCCTGCGAGCATTATTCCCCTGGGGCGCACGCGGGCGGCAGAATGTAATCGAGGACCTGATGGTTTTGCGCCGGATCCGTTTGCCGCTGCGCGATCACGGAGAGCCGGGGTTGGCCGGATTGATTCACGGCCTGGGCCTGTTGTGCGTTTCGGCGATGGCAGTGACCGGCTCTATTATTTTTTTCCTTTTGGGACCCGAAGGTTTTCAGTGGCCGGCCATGATCACATTATTGGATTTGCATGCCTTCATATCGGCGTTCGTCTGGGTTTATTGGCTAGCCCACGTAGGCATTGCTCTACTCCACTGGCTCGCCGGCCACGAGGTTATAAGACTGATCTTTAATCCCCGTCGGACCGGTGAATAGGGACTACCAGTGCTGCAATTCACCCAGACGCTACCCGACGGACGCTAGCTGGAGACTCTCCTCGCCGGTACTTTACTGAAAGCACAGCGATGATCCGCAAAAGAGCCACTACTGTGGTCAGAATCACAGTCTTGGCACAAGCGCGGGATACCCATCAAAGTAGGAATGACTATGTCTAAACGCTTGTTTCGTTATTCAGCATTATTAACACTGCTTTTGCTGGTGTCGCCGGCATTTGCGGCCACACCGCCAACGGTGCGAACCCAACTCCAATCCGCTGTTTCCGGCCCCCAACGCAGTGCGGCGCACAAGCAACGCGACCAATACCGGCACCCTTTGCAAACGCTGGAATTTTTTGGCCTGCGCCCGGATATGCGAGTGATCGAAGTGATCCCCGGCAGCGGTTGGTATACCGAGATTCTGGCCCCGTTTCTGCACGATCAAGGACAACTTATCGAAGCCAGCTTTCCCAGCATCAGCGACAGCCCCTTCTTTCGCAAAGTAGCGGCTAAATACAAGCATAAGCTGGCGTCGAATCCAGCGGTCTACGGCCATATCGAATTGGAACCGTTTGCGCCGCCGGACTACATGGCACTGGGCGCCCCCGGCTCGGCGGATAGCGTGTTGACCTTCCGTAACCTGCACGATCTGATCTTCGCCAATGTGCACGGCGAAGTTACCGACGCTCTCCTGCAGCGCTTTCTGCACAACGCTTACCAAGTCCTAAAGCCGGGCGGCACGCTGGGCATCGTCGCTCACCGCTCCAACCCCGGGATGCCGGTTTCCGAGAGCTACAAGCTGGGGCGCTTGCCGCAGGCCTATGTGGTTAACGAGGCACAAAAAGCGGGCTTCGAGTTGACGGCGGCCACCGAGGTCAACGCCAACCCCAGGGACAGCCGCAAGATGCCTGTGTGGAACCTACCGCCGTCATTGCGCCAAGGCGATAAAAACCGTGCCAAGTACCAGGCTATCGGCGAGGGCGACAACATGACACTTCGGTTCACCAAGCCCAAAGCCGCAGCCGAATAACCAAGCCCAGCACTCGCGTTTATCCTAGCCGACATGTTGCATAAACCAGCGTCGTCGATTGTTTAATTCGAGTTTTAAGCCAATGTCGAAGGTGACTCGATCGGGTTCTGGTCGATTTTCGACCAACCTCGAGCCAATCGGCGTTTTTGCTACCGATATTTTTGGCGCACAGCGCTGTTCGCGCCGGTTTAATGGCGTGAAAACGAAGTTGCTCTGGTTTAGAATGGCTCACCGACCGCGATCTCACGGTTGTTGGCATGGATCTGGCCGAGAAGCCCTTGACCGTCCGGCGTTTCGTCGCGCAGCGCCCCATAGCCTATCCTGTGTGGACTGATCCAACAGATATCCGGATGTGACGTCTTATCTTCCAATGTCGGCAATGCATGACTGAAGGCTGTCACGATGAAGTTCCGTAATATTTCCGAACTCCGGCAAAGCGCCCATAGCGCAGCGCTAACGCCGGCATGACCAGCAGGTTCAACAAGGTCGATGTGGCCAAGCCGCCTAATATGACCATGGCCATGGGGCCTTCGATGGCGTTGCCGGGCGCATTGCTGGCCAGTGCCAGCGGCAACAGGCCCAGCGCCGTAACCAGCGCGGTCATCAGGATCGGCGCCAGGCGCTCCTGAGCGCCGCGGGTGGCGACCTGCTTTCCCCATGGCAGGTTCTCTTCGCGCACCAGATACTCGTAATGGGCGATCAGCATGATGGAGTTGCGCAAGGTGATCCCGAATACCGTCACGAAGCCGACCATGCCGCCCATCGAAAGCGTACCGCCCAGAAAGATCAC